>NZ_JADJPI010000048.1:0-26787 GCF_016713355.1 Candidatus Flexifilum breve | reverse complement strand
AGTTCAAGTTGATGGTAAGCGGACTTCCACGTCTCTTGCGGGTTCACGAAACCTTGTCCTCTATTGGGGAGGGCTGCGCCCCAATCCGGTGAAAACGAAATCGAATAAGTCCGAGAGCAGTTCTCTCTCGCCGAGCTAGATCTTAGCGTCAATTGTTATTGAGGTGATTTACCGACCGCGCGGCATTGGGATGCCGGGTCATCAACATCCGTCGGTCTTGGCGACGTACAAATCAGTATAGTCGATCTCCTGTTCTGACACAAACGATCAACCTTAAAATTGAAAAGTTTAAGCTTGGGATTTAATGTCACTGAAATGTTTTAACATTGAGCGGAAAAACCGATCAGATTTTCGCCTACCCGATTCCAGCGAATGTTTTAACATTGGGATAATTCCTGTCAAACCCGGTATTTTGCAAAGATAATCCCAATGTCCTAGGCGAAATCTACTTTTATTACAATTTTCATTGTACGACGGTATAGACATCCACAATCTTTACATGTACAATGTCGTTAGGTTAAAATTCGTGTTGCAATGTACCCGAGGTGGAGCGATGCCAGACGTTCAAGATGATCGTGCAACCTTCTATAACACTGAATCGGATGATTACATGGACGAACCGACGACGCCGGTAGCCAGGCAAGCCGGACGTGATCAAGGTGTCCGCGAAATCGCGTTCCACAGCGGTAGCGGGGGCGATTGCCGCAGTTATCCGTGAACATCGGTACGCGGAAGTCCAAGCGATTGGTGCGGGTGCGGTCAACCAGGCGGTAAAGGCACTGGCGATTGCACGGGGTTATTTGAACGGCGATCAAATCGATATTGTTTGCACTCCATATTTCACTGAAGTTGACATCGAAGGTCAGGAGCGCACGGCGGTACGCTTTATTGTCGAACCCCGTCCGTAGAGGCGCATGCGTGTAGACTTACATCTGCATACGAACGCGTCCGATGGCCAGCATACGCCATCAGAGTTAGTTGCGCTTGCACAGAAATTCGATATCATCGCGATAACCGATCACGATACAACGGACGGAATCGCGGAAGCTCAGGAGGCGGCTCGCAAAGTCGGGTCGCCTCAAATTATTCCCGGCATTGAGTTCAGCGCCGAAGATGACGCGGGCGATGTGCATGTGCTGGGGTTACTTCATCGATATCCAAGACGATGCCTTTCAGGCCGGAACTGCGAAGTTCCAGATTAGATCGTTTTACGCGCGGCCAGCGGATGGTTGAAAAGCTGGCGGCGCTCGGCCTACCGCTCGACTGGAACCGGATCGCTGCGCTGGCGGATGGCGGTTCGATTGGCCGACCGCATATTGCGCGGGCGATGGTCGAAGCGGGCTACGTCGAGACCGTGCGCGACGCGTTTGATCGCTATATCGCCAATGATGGCATCGCGTATGTCGCGCGGCGGCGCTTGTCACCGGAAGAAGCTGTACAATGATTCATGCCGCCAAGGGCGTCGCTGTGCTGGCGCATCCCGGTCTGCTGCCGGATCCCGAAGCGATGGTCCGCCGCTTGCTCCCGCAGGGCTGGATGGCGTCGAAGTGACGCATCCGAGCAATTCGAAAGCGTGCGCTTCCAGATGCGCGCCTTAGCCCGCGAATTCAGCCTCATCATGACCGGCGGTTCCGACTTTCACGGTTTGGCCATCAAACCGGACGTCCGCATCGGCATGGAGACGCCGCCGGAAGGCTGTGTCCGAGCTGCGCCAACGCGCCGCGCGGTACGCTACCCCCTAAACCATACGCGCGAATCGCTATGACGACCTATGTCATCCTGATCCGCGGGATCAATGTCGGCGGCAAGAACAAGATCCCCATGGCAGAGCTGAAAAGCCACCTTGAGGCCCATGGTTTTGCCCGCGTGACCACGTATATCCAGAGCGGTAACGTGATCCTCAAGTCTGATCTTGATGCCGCAACGCTGGCTGCCCAAGTTGAAACCCTCCTGGCAACCAGATTTAAGCTTGATAGCCCGCAGATCAAAGTCCTGGCGTTGACGCGCAAACAATTGCAGCGGGTCATCGAGCATAAGCCGGACGGCTTCGGCGAGGAACCCGACAAATATCACAGCGATGCCATCTTCTTAATGGGGATCGACGCGCAGGCCACGCTGGCGATTTTCAATCCGCGTGAGGGGGTCGATCAAGTCTGGGCGGGCGACGGCGTGATCTACTCGCAGCGGCTCAGCGCCCAACGTACCAAAAGCCGCCTCAACAAAATCATGGCCGACCCCGCCTACAAACTCATGACCATCCGCAATTGGAACACCACCACCAAACTGCTCGATCTGGCGCTGCAAGCTGACGCTGATCGACCGCTAGCGGTTTCAATTTTGAGCGTGTCCTTAAACCGCACACAGACCTTGGCTTGACAGGCCATTGTCGGGACAAGACATGCCTTGTCCTCTCTGTTTTCTTCCCGAAATTAGGGCGAGGCATGCCTCGTCCCTACGAAAAAGAAATCGGGCTGGCGGGAATGTATCGCCCCTCCAATAGGACAGGGTAGTCAGCGGACGGCCAGAAGGCCGTCCTACAACGTATCGTTAGGGAAGTTGAGCTTAAAACTATCCTGCGTGAACTGAATTCTGGTAGGGGCTGGGGGTGGGGTCGGTTTAGATCCCCGGATAATCCAGCAGCAGCACGTCGAGCGCGAGGCGCGCATTGGCGTTCGTATCCGTCAGCAGACCGATGGTCTTGCGCGTGGTGCTGACCGCCGTCGCCGCTTCTTCCCCGCTCATCCGATCTTTGAGCTGATCGAGCGCCGCCGCTTGATCGATGTTAGTCGGTTCGAGGCCGCTGTTCTCCGCCAATAGAAACACATCCCGCCAGAACGACAGCCACAGTTCCAGCAGCGTGATCAGCGCCGCTTTGTCCTTCGATAGATCGTCGGACTGCTTGAAGCGTTCGACGCGCGTCATGCCGAGGATGTTGATCAGCAGATCGAATGCCCCCGCGCTGACCGAGCACCTCTTCATTATTGAGCGCGTTGATCGCCCAGCCCATGCGCCCGGCGCTCAGGTGTGCCAGCAGCCGCGCTCGATCCTCGTCCGCGTTGAACAGTTCCGTCAGCGTCTCGTAGACCGTCTGCACGGCGGCGGGGCGTAGATGGATCACCTGACTGCGGCTGGTGATGGTCGGCAGCACCGGCTCCAGCGACTTGGCCAGCAAAATCAGAATGGCGTGCGGCGCGGGTTCTTCCAGCGTTTTGAGCAGCGCGTCCTGCGCGCGGGGCTGCGCCGTGTCGAAGTCGCGGAATACGGCGATACGGTAGCGCGCTTCGAACGGCTTGAGCGCCAGCTTCTGCATCATCAAGCGCAGTTCTTCGATTTTGAGCGGGCTGGTCTCGGAGTCGCGCTGCGTGTACAGCACATCCGGGTGGTTGCCGGTGGCGATGCGGCGGCAGGCGGAGCACTGCCCGCACGGCTTGCGGTCGGGGTCAGTGCAGTTGAGCGCCATCGCGAACTGCCGCGCCAGCGTCTCTTTGCCGACCGACTCCGGGCCGACGAACAGATAGCCGTGGCGGATGCGTTCATACGCCATGCTCTGCTGTAAGTGCGCCACTGCCCAATCGTGCCCGTAGACCTGCCAGTGGTGTGTAAAAGTCGTCGTCATTCACTCAACATCCTGTTTCCTGAGACGATCATAGCACAGCCTGCGTTGCACACCATCCACGCCGATTATTGCTCCCTTCTCCAAGCCTTGAGGACAGACAGGTTTAACAATCGAGGAATAGTAGGGACGCCCAACGGGGCTTGTCCGCAAATGATTCACCATTCGCAACGGCTCAGAAAGGGTGATTCGAGTTTACCCCTCACCCCCAGCCCCTCTCCCACGCAAGCGGGGAGAGGGGAGAAAAGCGGCTTTTGCTGGCTCCCCTCCCCGAATTCGGGGAGGGGCCGGGGGTGGGGTGGGTTGTTTGATTTGCGGACAAGCCCAACGGGGCGTCCGCGGGATTGGGGGTGAAACGGACGCGCTGTTGCGCGTCCCTATACCAGCGTACCATCTTGCTTCCCTCTCCCTTGGGAGAGGGGTCGGGGGTGAGGCCAGCCCCTAAAAGCTCGGCTGACTCAGCCCCAGCGCCAGATAATTCTCGCTCAGCCACGTCTGATAATCGGTGTTCGCCGGGTCGATCTGCATAGCGGCCTGAATATCGGCGCGCGCCTGATCGATGCGTCCCGCATTGAACTGCGCCAGCCCGCGATAGAACAGCGCGACCGAGTCTTGCGGATTGGCTTCGAGCGCCCGGGTGTAGATCGTCGCGGCCATCTCATTATCGTTGAGCGCGAACAGGTAGATCCCGGCGAGATCGGTATAGCGCCGCGCGTTGTTCGGGTCCAGCGCAATCGCGCGTCTCGCTGTCTATCGCTTCCTGATAGCGCCCGAGCGCATAGTACACATCGCCGATCAGCGAATACAGGGTGGCGCTCTCCGGCTGCAAGCGGATCGCCTCGTTGAAGTCGGCGAGCGCTTCTTCATACCGCCCCACGTCCGAATGAGCGCGGGCGCGCGCTTCGACATAGCCGCCGTTGTCGGGATCGAGATTGATCGCCGCGCTGAAGTCACCAATGGCGGCGTCAGGGCGTCCCAGTTCCACCTGACTCAGCCCGCGGTAGTAGTAGGCGGTGGCGTTATTGCCATCGGCGTACAGCGCCTGCGTGTAGATTTCGACGGCGGTGGCATAGTCCTGCTGCGCGAAGTAGTAGATGCCGCCGAGATCCGTGTAGTAGCGCGAATTGTTCGGTTCCAGCGTGATCGCGCGGTTCTTGTTGGCGATCGCTTCCGCGTAGCGCTGCTGGTTGTAGTACAGGTCGCCCACCGACGAATAGTACGCGCCCGCCTGCGGCGCCAGGCGGATCGCTTCATTGAAGTCGGTGAACGCGGCATCGATTTGCCCCTGTTCGCGGTTGGCGGCGGCGCGCCACGCGAAGGCATTGGCGCTGGTCGGTGCCAGCCGAATCGCTTCGCTGAACTGGGTCACGGCGTTGGTGTAGTCATTCATGGCGTAGGCGGTTGCGCCGCGCCAATATGCGTTGGCGGGATCGGCGGCGTCCAATTGCGCCGCGTTGTTCAAATCGTTGACCGCCGAGTCGTAAAGCTGCTGCGCGCGGAAGCTGACCGCGCGCGCTCGGTACGCCCAATCGGCGGACGGCGCGGCGCTCACAATGGCGTCGTAGTCGGCCATCGCTTCGTTCCACAGTTGGAGCGCGTCATACAGCGCGGCGCGCTGAGCCCGGCACGCACAGATCGTCCGGGCTGAAGTCCAGCGCGCGGTTGTAACTGCCGATCGCTTCGTTGATCAGCCCGCGTTCGCGCAGGGCTGATCCGCGATACGTGAGATTGCCGCCAGATTCAGATCGACGGCGCGCGCAGCGGGCGCGAGCGGGCCGCCTGATTGAGCAGCGAGACCGCCGCGCTGATCTGGTCGCTGTGGTACAGCGCCAGCCCGAGCAGCGTGCTCACGGCGTAGGTTTTATCGTCGGGTGTGCTGACGAAATGCGCCTGACTTTCGGGCGTGCATTCGGCAATCGCCACGGGCTGCGCGGCACAGTGCACGCACCCGCCCGGGTTGATCGCATACTGCGCGTCGATACTGCCGAGCTGCGCGCTGCCCCACACGACCAACGCCGCGTTTTGCTGCGTCGCCAGTGTGAGCGCCTCGGCGCGGGAGTTGATCGTCCCAGAATGCGTTTGCACCTGCACGCTCACGCCGACGGGCGGGAGCTGCGCAATGGCCTGTTCCAGCCCCGCGCGCCACTCGTCGGTCACCGGGAAGTTGCTCCCGTTGTTGGCGAACTGCGCGATCAGGATGCGCGTGGTCGGCAGGGGCGCCGCGGCGCTCGCTGTGGGCAGCAGACGTGGCACCACCAGCACGGCGGCGATCACGACGATCAGCACGATGACGATCAGCGCGGCGATCAGGCGGATGGGGAGTTGACGAGCGTTCATAGGCTTTCCTTGCGTGCGGTGGTCAGTCTAAGCTGGCGTCAGTTGGGTGGCCCGCGTCGTAGTTAACGCCAAACTGTCCACCTTGGTGGGGTCTGTTTATCCATAGCTGACCTTATTCTACGGTGAGTCGGGCAAATTGGTTGTTAGGTATTGACTCGGTTCGTTTGCGCATCTGCATTGACTCCATTGTAATCAACTCATATGATTCGCTAGTCAATCGTCAATACTGCGGAGGCCGCTATGCACCAGCTTGCTCCCAAACTGCTGTCTGCCATCCCGGATCACCTTGCGCCGGACGGCTCGGAGATTCGCGAACTGCTGCCCGTGACCGGCGCGAGCCTCGCGCACTGCACGCTGCCCCCCAATCAGATGTCCAAGGCGGTCAAGCATCGCACCGTCGAAGAGATCTGGTATGTGCTGGCGGGGCAGGGACAAATATGGCGCAAGCTTGGCATTGACGAACTCGTCGTCGACGCCGTGCCCGGCATGGCGCTGACCATTCCGCGTGACACCCACTTCCAATTTCGCAACACCGGCCCGGAACCGTTCGTGTTCGTGATCGCAACCTCCCCCAAATGGCCGGGCGCGGATGAGGCCATTTCCGTGCCGGATTACTGGTAGCGTATCAGTGTACTTTTCGCCGTACATCCATGCCCTTTGAGCGACGTCGTAAAATGCTTTACAGGCGGCGCACAACTGGATAAGATGGATGGCATTATACGGAAAAGGTACATCTATGCGCTTTGACATTAACCTCGAGCATGCGCCCGAATTAGACGCCGACAATTACATCAATCGCGAGTTAAGCTGGGTTGATTTCAACTACGCGGTGCTTGCTCAGGCCGAAGACGAATCGCTGCCTCTGTTAGAGCGTCTCAAGTTTCTCGCCATCGTCAGCAGCAATACCGACGAATTTTTCATGGTGCGTGTAGCGACCATCCACAAAAAGCTGGCGCTCAACGTGCCGAGCAACCGCCCGGATGGCATTCCCTACCCAATCTTGATCGAAGAGGTGCGCGCCCGCGTGCTCACGCTCATGCAGCGCCAGCGCGAACTGATGCGCACGCTTCTGGGACAACTGCGCAATTACGGCGTGATGGTCGACGCGGTGAGCGACCTGCCGAAAGAGTATCGCCACGCCCTGCGCGAAAACTTCTTTGAAGAGATTTTCCCCGTGCTCACGCCGCTGGCTGTCGATCATGCGCGCCCGTTCCCGTTCATCTCCAACCTGAGCATGAATCTGGCGATTTGCTTGCGGCGTAAGGGCGAACCGGATGAGCAGGACGAATTCGTACGCGTCAAGATTCCGGATACGATGCCGCGCCTGATCAATGTGAATGAAATCGTGCGCAAGCACGGCGGCGAACCGCCCGCCGAAGAACGCTTCGTGTGGATTGAAGACCTGATCGCCGGAAAATCTCGATCTGCTGTTCCCCGGCATGAAGGTCGTCGAGTTTGTCCCCTTCCGCGTGACGCGCAACGCCGATATCGACTTCGAAAATGAGCGCGAAGATCACCCGTACAGCAACAACTTCCATATCAGTGACATCATCGAGGAGAGCATCAAGGAGCGGCGCTTTGGGTCGATTGTGCGCCTCGCCGTGCCCGACGATGTCAACAAGCGCGCGCTGCGGCGGCTGCTCGAACACCTTGAAATCGTGCCGGAACGCGATCTGTACCGCGTCAATGGCGCGTTGGGCGGCGCGAGCCTGTTCCAACTCACCGGCATCGATCACCCGGAACTGAAGTACACGCTGTATGTGCCCAAGATGCCCGCGCTGATGGAGTACGACAGCATCTTCGATGCCATCCGCGAGCGCGATTGGCTGGTACATCACCCGTATGATTCATTCGTGCCCGTCGAAGCGTTCTTCCAGCAGGCCGCGCGCGACCCGAATGTACTGGCGATCAAGGCGACGCTCTACCGCGTCGGGCGCAATTCGCCCGTCGTGCAGGCGCTCATGGAAGCGCGCGACAACAACAAACAGGTCGCGGTGCTGGTGGAACTCAAGGCGCGCTTTGACGAAGAGCACAACCTCGAATGGGCGCGGCAGATGGACGAAGCCGGCATTCACGTCACTTACGGTGTCGAAGAACTGCCCGTCAAGACCCACGCCAAGATCGCGCTCGTCGTGCGCCGTGAACCGGACGGTGTGCACCGCTACGTGCATCTCGGCACGGGCAACTACAATGCGGCGACCGCCCGCCTGTACACCGATATGGGCTTGTTCACCGCCAACAAAGTGATCGCCGATGACGCCTCCAAGCTGTTCAACCGCTTGACCGGCTACGCCCCCCGCGACCACTTATCAGCGGCTGCTGGTCGCGCCGGAATTCCTGCTGCCCAATCTCGCCGAACTGATCGATCACGAGATCGCCGCCGCCCGTGAAGGCAAAGATGCGCGCTTGATCTTCAAGATGAATCAGCTCGAAGAAGATCTGATGATCCGCAAGCTGTATGAAGCCTCACAGGCGGGCGTGCAGGTGGATCTCATGGTGCGCGGCATTTGCTGTCTGCGTCCCGGCATCCCCGGCATCAGCGAAAACATCCGCGTGCGCAGCATCGTCGGGCGCTATCTCGAACACAGCCGCATCTTCTATTTCCACAACGCGCCGCCGGATCGCCGCATTTATATGGGCAGCGCCGACCTGATGCGCCGCAACCTGTACAACCGCGTCGAAGTGGTGTTCCCCGTACTCGACCAGCGCTTGCAGCGTGATATTGTGCATATTCTGGAGACCTACACCCGCGACAACACGCAGGCGTGGGATCTCGCCCCGGATGGCGTGTATCACCGTTTGCAGCCCGCCCCCGGCGAAGAAGCGTTCTCCGCGCAGGAAGCCTTCATGACGAACAGCCTGGCGTGTCCTAAGCCTCCGGCCCGGTTAGAAAACTTGCATCGACAAAAACTAGGTAACGTGTCACAATAATCCTACGCTGCCGCAAAAACTCACTCAAAGAAAATATTCCTTTCAAAGCGAACTTAATCATTTTGCCCAAGCTGTGACACCGTTGAAGTCGCTGGTTAGGAGTACATCATTTTGGATCTGTGCGTAATTGAGGGTGACGGCATCGGACACGAAGTCGTTCCGGCAGCGGTCCGTGTCCTCAAGGTTGTCGCGCCCGATGTGATTATCCGCAAAGCGGATGCGGGTTGGGATACGTTTCTCAACGTCGGCAACCCGCTGCCTTATGACACGCTGCATCTGGCGATGGAATGCAGCGCGGTTCTGTTTGGCGCGGCGGCCTCTCCATCCTACCCGGTTGATGGCTACTATGTGCCCGTGGTGCGCCTGCGCCGCGAGCTGAAGACCTACGCCATGCTGCGCCCCACGCGCTATTTGCCCGTGCCGACTGCCCGCCCCGGCGTTGACCTGCTGGTCGTGCGCGAATCCACCGAAGACCTGTACATTGGCCATGAACACACGGAAGATGACGGGCGCATGGGCATCTCCGAAAAAGTGATCACCCGTGAAGCGACCGAAAACGTCGCGCATAAAGCCTTCCAACTGGCGATCAAAACGGACGCCAGAAGGTGACTATCGTCCACAAGGCGAGCGTGCTGCTGCAAACCGATGGGCTGTTCCGGCGGGTGGCGCTGGAAGTCGCGCAGAACTACCCCGAAATCAAGGTGGAGGAGCTGCTCGTCGATACCGCGGCCTACTGGATGGTCAAAGACCCGACCCGCTTCGACATCATTCTGACGCCCAACCTGTACGGCGATATCCTTTCCGACATGGCGGCGGCGTGGGGTGGCGGTCTGGGACTCGCACCTTCGTTGAGCGTCGGCGAGGGCGTGGCCCTGGCGGAGCCGGTGCGGGCTGCGCGCCGGATATCGCGGGCAAGGGCGTCGCCAACCCGACCGCATCGATCAGGGCGATTGCCATGCTGCTGCGCCATCACTGGGATCGGCAGGAGGCGGCGGACCGGGTAGAAAGTGCTATACGCGGTGCGCTCGAATCTGGCTACCATACGGCGGATATTCACCCGGATGGAGCCATGTCTACGGATGATTTCACTGAGCAGGTATGTAAAGGGTTATAGATTTGTAGGAATACTGAGTCAATATGAGTTATGGCTCAAAAATATCTCACAGCTTGTGCAGCAAGATATTCGCTATAATTGCAGAAATTGGCGGAACGCGGGGACGCTTATGTCTATGGCGCTGGTGCTTGTAGTTGATGACGATACACTATCATTACAACTGCTGGAACTCATGTTAAAACGTGAGCAGCATGTCGTTTTGACGAGCGCCAGCAATACCGACACGGTCGACCTCATCTACCAACACCAGCCTGATCTCGTCATCCTCAATGATAATATGCCGCAGGTCAGCGGCGGTGAAATGTGCAAGCGCATCAAAACCGACCCGCGCATTTGTCAGACCCCGGTGGTCCTGACCAGCGCGGGCCAGCGGGTGCGCGACCCGAACTATGTGCGCGACAGCCGCGCGGACGGGGTGCTCTACAAGCCCTGCGTCGCCGCCGATGTCCGCACCTGCGTCAATCAGCACCTCCGCTAACTGCTCCGCCGCCCACAGCTCAATAACCTCGGCTATCGCGCAACGAACACCCCGCTTTTGCGTAAAGGTGGATATACTCGACCAGTAACCATACGAAAGGTGGTTCCGCATGGCGAACGTGATTAAGAACGTAGCAGTGCTTAGGCGTGGCTGCGGTTGCCGCACTGTATCTACTCAATCCCACTGCGGGCGTGCTGGAATTCATCCCCGATATCGTGCCGATTATCGGTAACCTCGACGAAGCCGCCGCCGTCACCATGTTGATCGGCGCGGCGCGCTACTACGGCATCGACATCTCGAATATCTTCAAACGCGACACCGAACCGCCCACCCGCATCGATGATACGCAAAAGCCCAAACGCCTGCCGCCGCGGTAAAACATGACCCCAGCCCGAATTCAGGGAGGGTAGATGTGCGGGTTTTTCTAAAGTCCCCTCCCTCTTTCGGAGAGGGGATTAGGGTGAGGTTGATCTCGCGGACCGCCCCGACCCCGTCTCCGACCCCACCCCGCCGAATTCGGAGCGGAGACGGCGGAACGGGTCGTTCCCCCGTTCGGAGAGGGGGCTAGGGGTGAGGTTGCTTTAACAACTGCTTTTCATACGCTAGGTGAAAATTAGATGCTTGATGCCCAAACCTTAGCCAACCTACGCGCCGCCCAGACGCTGCGCGGTGTCGCGCCAGAACATACGCCCATCCCGTGGCGCAACCTCCGCCATCTGCTCTCCCTGCATGCGACCGTCACGCCCGACAAAGTCTTCCTCATTCACTACGACGCCAACGGCGACCGCGAAGAACTGACCTACGCGCAGTTCAACTCGAAGGTGCATCAGGCGGCCAGCTTCCTGTATGACGACCTCGGCGTGCGGCGCGGCGACCGCGTCGCGACCATCGCCTACAACCACAGCGACACGGTGATCCTGTACTTCGCCTGCTGGCTGATCGGCGCGGCGGTCGCGCCGCAGAATGTCAGCGAGGATGATCGCCGGATCGCCTTCATTCTGCGCAACAGCGCGGCGGTGGTGTGCTTCGCCCGCGCTGAATATCTGGAACGCGCGGAGGCGATCATCTACGGTGATCCCGACGCGGGACTCGGCGCGGCCAACATCCGGCAGATCGTCGTGATCGGCGGCGCGTCCGACAAATACCTGAACTTCCACGCGGAGATCGCCAACCGCCCGAACACCTTCATCTCCACCACCGAGCGCCCGACTCTGCACGATGAAGCGCTGCTCGTCTACACCAGCGGCACGACGGGCGCGCCCAAAGGCGTGGTGCTCAGCCAGTCCAACCTGCTGATCGACGCGCAGGGCATTTGCCAGTGGCAGGGGATCACGGGCGGGCAGCGGCTGATGAACGTGCTGCCCATCCACCACGTGAATGGCATCGTCGTCACACTAATCACGCCGCTGGTGGCGGGCGCGTCGGTGGTGCTCAACCGCGCGTATTCGAGCCGCCACTTTTGGGAGCGGATTGCCCGCGAAAATGTGCAGATCGTCAGCGTCGTGCCGACCTTGCTGCAGTTCTCGCTCGACTACGCGGCGGAACAGGAGGCCCAAGGCGCGTCGCCGTGGGGCGAGGGTGTGACCCGCGCCGATCTGCTGCGCTTCCGGCATATCATGTGCGGGGCGGGGACGCTCGCCATGAGCCTCGTCAAAGCCTTCGAGGACAAGTTTGGTGTCCCCGTGCTGCACGGCTACGGCCTGAGCGAGACGACCTGCTATTCGTGCTTCCTGCCCATCGACCTGTCGCCGGAGGAGCACGCGCATTGGCTGCTCGACTACGGCTACCCGAGCATCGGCTGTCCGATTGCGCCCAACGAGATGGCGATCTTCGACCCATCCGGCAGCGGACAGCAGCTCGGCGCGGGCGAACGCGGCGAGATCTGCATCCGCGGGCACAACGTCATGCAGGGCTACTTCCAGCGCCCCGACGCCAACGCCGAAACCTTCAAGTTTGGCTGGTTTCGCAGCGGCGACGAGGGCTTTTATCAGGAAGATGCGCGCGGGCGGCAGTTCTTCTTCATCACCGGGCGCATCAAAGAGCTGATCAACCGCGGCGGCGTCAAGTTCAGCCCCTTCGACATCGAAGAGATTTTGCTGGAAGTCCCCGGCGTGAAGGTCGGCCTCGCGGTCGCCTTCCAGAACGCCTACTACGGCGAGGAAGTCGGCGCGTATGTGGTGTGTCACGAGGGCGCGACCGTCACCGCCGAGGGGTGATCGCGCACTGCCGAACGCGCATGCCCTTCGAGAAGTCGCCGAAAGTGGTGGTCTTCGGCACGGAGATTCCGGTCACCTCGACGGGCAAATATCAGCGTTTGAAGCTGCAAGCTCTGTTCGCCGAGTGGGAACACACGCAGTTCAAGAAGTAGAGCTTAACCTCACCCCCAACCCCTCTCCGAAAAGAGGAGACGAGCGGCGTTTTGAAGTCCCCTCGCCCTTGGGAGAGAAGGAATGGCGAACCTGCTGTCTCCCCTCCCTGAATTCGGGGAGGGGCCGGGGGTGGGGTCGAAAAACCGCTGTTGAGCAACCTCCGAAAACTGGCATAATTTACGCCATCCAATCAACCAGCGAAAGCCAAACGATGAGCACTTTCCAACACGTGATTCAGACCGAGGCCGATCTCCGCGCCATTCTGGGCTATGCCGGGGAACCCGCGACCAACAAAGTCATCCCCGAAATTGACGACATTTGCCGCGCCTATATTGAGTCGTCGCCGTTCGTGCTGCTCGGCACCAGCGACGCGACCGGGCGCATGGATGTGTCGCCCAAAGGCGATCCGCCGGGGTTCGTGCAGGTCATGGACAGCCACACGCTGCTGATCCCCGACCGCCCCGGCAATCGGCGCGGCGACACGCTGACGAATCTGCTGCAGAACCCGCACATCGGGCTGCTGTTCCTCGTGCCCGGCCGCAAGGAGACGCTGCGCGTCAACGGCACGGCGCAGATCGTGCGCGACGAGGCGGTGCGCGACCGCTTCATCATGCAGGGCAAAGCGCCCATCTTCGTGATCGCGGTCACGGTGCAGGAAGCCTATTTCCACTGCACCAAGTGCATGGTGCGGTCGCATTTGTGGACGGATGAGCACAAGAACGACGCGCTGGTCTCGCTCGGCGCTGCGATCGTCCAGCATGCGCAGCTCGATATTAGCCTTGAAGAGGCGGACGCGTATCTCGCCGAGGATGAGAAGACCGGGCTGTACTAGGCGCGGGGGAGAGGGCGGGACGCTGGTCGCGTCTCGCCGCGATCTGGCTGTGATGACCGGCTAAGGGGAAATTGCTGTATGTGAAAATGGAACACCAATTCGCTGTGTAAAAACACACCCAGAATGAAAAGTAATCCTGATTCTAGTACTTTTTCATATAATAGTATCGATAGACCGCGAGTTGAAACACCTGTGTTGGGGAAGAAATGTGGGCAAGCAAAACAAGCAAAGAACATTGCTTGAACAAGGTCATCATATTTACATAGGTACAGTTCATACTAACGCAAATCCTCCACGTGGAGGGTGGAATATGATTGGAGACGTGACCTTCAAAAGAATCATGATGCGATGGTGGGAATAGTTACTCACATGCAAAGTGATGGAGGATGCGGAGCTCATACAGAAGTTACCATTTCTACCTCAGAGCTAGGTCAACCATTTACATACCTTTGTTCTGGCTGTGGACAGACTTTGACGTTTTCGCAAATCCTCTTGCGCGAGCCTGATCCGCTAGTCTTTCACCTCTTTGGTGATGAGAGCATTGGGAGAGGAGTGGTGGTTTATGGAATAATTGTGTTCAACTTGTCGGACGTTAATGCAGCAGCGGAAGATTTCCGAAATTTAATTTCCTCTTATGGTCTGCCACCTGAAACTAGATTCCACTGCCGTGAAGTATTTGCAGGAGATGCTAGAAACAAAACTTCATGGAGACACATGAGTGAGAAGCAGGTCTGGGAGGTCGCAGAGCAATTATTGCTAAAGCTAAACACTCACCGTCCGCAATACTGTCTTGGTATAGTTTATCGTGACGCTTTTCCAAGTGTGCTGGCATCGGGTTCGGGTTCAAAACGTATAGATGTTCAAGAAGAACATTTATACCCTTTAGCCTTCGCAGGTGCTTTACAGCCGCTTGTAGATCTTGAGCTTGTAAGCCCAGATATAGAATCCCATTTATGGTTTGATCCATTAAACAAGAAACTTGAGTTCTGGGGAGCAGGAGCATTACAAGTTCAAAGGGTGTTTAGTCATAACAACCTAATCATAGAAAAAGTTGATGATGGAAAACCTTTGTTACTAGATGCAGCTGATATTTTTTCCTACGTTGCGGGTCGTGCGGTTTCCCGCGAAGACTCACGTCATAAAGCTAAATGCCAAGAATTGCTTGGATTATGTCATCCACGTATAGGCATTGGTTCTTGGATACCTCCCTAAACCTCAAAGAATTCACCGTAGTAGCGTATATAGCCAGTGTGCTCATGTGACATATAGACCTTACCTGCCCTCAACGTGGAACAGTGACGGCACAGTTTCCCTTCGACCATCATGTAGAGAGACCTAGACCGGTCTGGAGGGAACATGAGCGAGCCAAATACGCAGGGGAAGGCTAATCCGCCCCTGGCGTAGGGCATACGCCTCGCGGGGGAGCTGTAGCTCGAAATTTCGTGCTAAATCAGGTAAAATTGTGGGACATTTGCCCCGTGAGCTGTGATGTATATCGAGCATTTGTCCCTGTCCAATTTCGCAATTACGCCCGGTTAGAGCTCGGCTTGCCGACCAATAACCCGGTCGTTTTGCATGGACAGAACGCGCAGGGCAAAACCAGCCTGCTCGGATCGATCTACTATTTAGCGACCGCCAAATCGCCGTACAACGCCGCCGACCGCCAGTTGATCCACTGGCGCGCCGAAAACGATCCGATTCCGTTTGCCCGCCTGTCTGCCGAAATCTGCGCCCACAACGCGCCCATGAATCGCCTCGAAATGACGCTCATGATCGAGCGCACGGTCGATGGTGTGGCGCGGCTGCGCAAGGTGGTCAAGGTCAACGGCGTCGACAAGCGCGTCATGGATATCGTCGGCCTGCTCAACGTCGTGCTGTTCCTGCCGCACGATCTGTCGCTGGTCGAAGGCTCGCCGAGCGACCGCCGCCGCTTCATGGATAACACGCTCCGGTCAGGTGGACGCGGCCTATCTCAATGCCATCGACACCTACGAGAAGATCCTCCCGCAGCGCAACGCCCTGCTCGAGCGCATCAATGATCGGCAGGCCAGCCCCAAAGAACTGCGCTTCTGGGATGAACAGATCGTCGCGGCGGGCAGCATCATCATCGCCGGGCAAGCAGTGGGTGGGTACGTGCTGGTGGACGGACAAATATGGGCTGATCTCGATCATGCCGATGGTTTAGATGTTCAAGCGTGGAACAGCAGCAACTGCGAGCCCCGCAGTTGACCGATACATGCGTCTCATCCTCGGGATGTACACGTCAAAAACTCACCCTACTTCTTTGATCAGCTAACATCATCTCCAGCCCCGCTCCTCTGGGAGCGGGGTTGCCCGCGCTGGCGGGTGGCTGAGCAGCTGCGCTCGCTCTCGAAATTTCGTGCTAAATCAGGTAAAATTGCGGGACATTTGCCCCGTGAGATGCGATGTATATCGAGCATTTGTCCCTGTCAATTTTCGCAATTACGCCCGGTTAGAACTCGGCCTGCCGACGAATAATCCGGTCGTTTTGCATGGACAGAACGCGCAGGGCAAAACCAGCCTGCTCAGATCGATCTACTACCTGGCGACCGCCAAATCGCCTAAAACCGGACCGCCAGTTGATCCACTGGCGCGCCGAAAACGACCCCATCCCGTTTGCCCGCCTGTCCGCCGAAATCTGCGCCAGCGCGCGCCCGCTGAATCGCCTCGAAATGACGCTCACGATCGAGCGCACGGTCGATGGCGTGGCGCGGCTGCGCAAGGTGATCAAGGTCAACGGCGTCGACAAGCGCGTCATGGATATCGTCGGCCTGCTGAACGTCGTGCTCTTCCTGCCGCAGGATTTGACGCTGGTCGAAGGCTCGCCGAGCGACCGCCGCCGCTTCATGGATAACACGCTCGGTCAGGTCGACGCGGCCTATCTCGGTGCCATCGACACCTGCGAGAAGATCCTCCCCGCAGCAACGCGCACCTCGACCTGACGGGCAAGCGCGAAGTCCTTACGCTCCGCTACCAGCCGAGCTTCCTGCCGACCTTCGCGGGCGATGGTCAGCTCTCGTTCGATACCTTCGGGCTGGATTTGCATCGCGAACTCACGCCGGATGAGATCGCGCCGCAGTTTGGCGACACGGTGCTGCTGCTCGATGAAGTGGTCGCCGAACTCGACTCGCAGCGCCGCGCCTACCTGCTGGAACGCATTGACGGCGTGACGCAAACGCTCGTCACCACCACCGAGCTCGACATCTTCACGCGCCCCTTCCTCGACCGCGCGGCCATCTGGCGCGTCACCGATGGGCGCATCGATATCCACGCGGGCGAAAAGCCACGCCGTAAACAACCTCACCCTAACCTCCGGCGGAGAGGAATATCGTCATCTTTCCCTCCTTGGGAGAGGGGTTGGGGAGCGTGTTATCTCCCTCCCTCTAGGGAAGTGCAAGAACCGCTTTAAATCCCCTCTCCTCTAGGAGAGGGGCAAATGAGGTTGTACAGACTGGTGCTGGCTTTTCTCCCCTCTCCTCGCCCCGTTGTTGGGAGAGGGGCCGGAGTGAGGGGTTTACCGAGGGGGTTAGTTTTTCATAATCCCCTCCCTTTGCGGATAGGGTGCATCTGCGCTTATGATAGGATCAATTATAATCCGTTTGCCGACACAGGAGCAAGAGGCGGATGCAGCAAGCAATCACCCAGTGGGAAATCTACACGCACACCGTGCAGCACCCGCCGACGATCAGCGGGCGCGTGCGCATTCTGCGTGGCGCGTACAGCCCCAGTTGGACGTTCAGCGCGACGTCATGGTCTACCTGCCGCCGTCGTATCCACGACGCCGACCAGCGCTACCCCGTCGTCTACATGCAGGACGGGCAAAACCTGTTCGATGCGGGCACGGCTTTCGGCGGGCAGGAATGGCACGTCGACGAGAACGATGGAGCAGCTCGCCACCGAAGGGATCGAAGCGATCATCGTCGCGCCTATCACGGGGGCGAGAAACGCATTCAGGAATACAACCCATTTCCGCACGTGTGGCGCGGCAAAGGCAGCTCTACCTCGACTGGCTGCGCGACACGCTCAAGCAGATTGACCGCGATTTCCGCACGCAGCCGGAACGCGAACACACGGGCATCCTCGAGGTCGAGCATGGGCGGCTTGATCAGCATGTACGCCTTTTTCCACCGCAGCGAGACCTTCGGCTTCGCGGGGTGATGAGCCCGGCCTTCTGGATCGGCGGCGGCGCGATCTACGCCAGCCTGCAGGACGCCCCCCCTATCGACGGCAAAATCTATCTGGATAACGGCACGCGCGAAACCAGCGCCCGCCGCGCATGAATGCCCTGCTGATCAAGAAGGGCTACAATCCGTGTGGCAATCTGCTCTACGTGGTGGAGCAGGACGCTGGTACACCAGATTTGGCGTGGGCGCCGCATGCCGGACGCGCTGCGCTTGGGGGCCAAGAGTAATCCCCTCACCCAATCCCTCTCTCCACGCATGCGGGGAGGGGCGCGAACGTGTGCTCCTTCCCTGTTCGGCGTGGGGACGGGGTGGGGTTGACGTCCAGGAAGGTAATTAGACATGGCACAAGCAGCATGGTGGCAGCGCGGCGTCGTCTACCAGATTTACCCGCGCTCGTTTATGGACTCGAATGGCGATGGCCTCGGCGATCTGCGCGGCATCGCCTCCAAGCTCGATTATCTGAAGTGGCTCGGCGTGGATGCGCTGTGGCTCTCGCCGATTTTCCCCTCGCCGATGGCCGATTTCGGCTATGACGTAAGCAACCACGTTGATGTCTATGCCCTGTTCGGCAATTTCGACGCCTTCGATCATCTGCTCGCTGCGGTGCATCGCCGCGACCTCAAGCTGATCCTCGACCTCGTGCCCGAACCACCTCAGATCATCACGCGTGGTTCATCGAGTCGCGGTCGTCGCGCGATAATCCCAAGCGCGACTGGTACATCTGGCGCGACGCCAACCGGACGGATCGCCGCCCAACAACTGGCTGTCGTATTTCGGCGGCCCGTCGTGGACGTTGGATGACCAGACCGGGCAGTATTATCTGCACAACTTTCTCGCGGAACAGCCCGACCTCAACTACCGCAACCCGCAGGTCAAGAAAGCGATTGCCGACTCGATTCGCTTCTGGCTCAAGCGCGGCGTGGATGGCTTCCGCGTCGACGTGATCGACCGCATGATCAAGGACGAACTGCTGCGTGATAACCCGCTCAATCCCGATTGGGTCGAAGGGCGTGACAACCCCACGTGGAAGTACCTGCGCGTGTACAGCGAAAATCAGCCGGGCGTGCACGACTGATTCAGGACTGCGCCAGGTGTTCGAGGAATTCAAAGACCGCGTGATGATCGGCGGATCGCCCTATTCGACCGACCCCACGCTGATCACGGGCTTCTATGGCACCGAAAGTGCGCCGGAGATCCATCTGCCATTCAACTTCGCGCTGCTGATGCTGCCGTGGCAAGCGGATGACGTTCGCTCTTTGTCGATCTGTACGAGGCGAGCCTGCCCGCGGACGGCTGGCCGAACTACGAGCTCGGCAACCACGATCAGATGCGCGTCGGCACCCGCATCGGTTTGGTGCAGGCGCGCGTCGCCGCCATGCTGATTTGACGCTGCGCGGCACCCGTTCATCTATTACGGTGAAGAACTCGGCCTGCGCGACGTGGACATTCCGCCGCACTTGCATCAAGACCCGCAGGGGATCAACCTCGGCATCAGCCGTGACCCGCAGCGCACGCCCATGCACTGGGATAACTCGCCCAACGCCGGGTTCACCGCCAGATGAACCGTGGCTGCCGTGTCGCCCGATTACACGGTGCTGAACGTCGTCCCTGAACAGGCCGATCCCAAGTCGATGCTGATGTTCTATCACACGCTGTTCGGCCTGCGCCGCTACACGCCCGCGCTGCACGCCGGATCGTATCGCTCGCTGGAGTCGCCGGAAGGCACCTTCGTCTATGTGCGCGAGGCGGCGGCAAGCAGTACCTGATCGCGCTCAACTTCGGGAACGTCGGGCGCACGCTCACGCTGCCGGGCGCGGCAAGGTGATCTCTCCACGCACATGGATCGCGGCGACGCGGTCAAGGAACTGCACCTGCGCGCCAATGAAGGCGTCGTGGTGGAGTTGATCGGTTGAAGCTGGCGTGAAGTTGTTTTGAAGCGGCGGACGCAATTTGTCGCGTCCCTACGGCTGGTTTTGGTCCGGCGGATGCTGCTGGCGCCCCTCCCGAATTCGGGGGAGGGGGTCGGGACAGTGTCAGGAATCTGCCTCTTTTTCAACATTCGACACTGACCCTTCTCCCCTCTCCTCTTTTCGGAGAGGGGCTGAAAATGAGGTCAGCCCTTAACCCTGAAAACAGCTCGACCAGATTGCCGTCGGGATCGCGGAAATGCACGGTGCGCATGCTCCAGTCAGGGCGATTCGTCGGCACGGCGACCAGTGCGACGCCTTTCGCGCGCAGCTCCCCGCAGCGATATCCACATCATCGACCTGATGGGCAATCCGACGGAGTCTTGGGCGTCGGCCTTGGGCGGTTTTGCCCTCGTTTCGACCACCGCCGCCATCAGATCCCGGCGAAACAACCTGAACCGACGTCCGGCGTCGTGGAAGGATGCCAAACGTCGGTCTCGTCGCCTGACGCGATAAGCAGCCCGAGCATCGCGATAGAAGCGAAACATCCGGCGAAATCGGTGACCAACAGGCCAGATCTGGCTGATGCGCGGCTGCATGTTCACTCCTCTGGTTTATCCGAACAGGACTATGGGATAACGCGTGAGTTAGGGATAAGTTGGATACAAAGCGATCTGTTTCTGAAGCAGTTCCCCTCACCCTCTCCCAGGCAAGCGGGGAGAGGGTGAAATCTCTCCCCTCCCCCGAATTCGGGGAGGGGCCGAAAGTAGGGTCGGTTTGCGCCTAACCGCCTAGTGATCTCGTCTGTTTTATCCCTAACACAGTGTAAGAATAGAACAAAAAATGCTAATCTTGCCAATCGATGATTATTCAGGTCCGCGCCACCACCCACGAGATCAACGTGGCGACGACCAGTGCGGCATGACGACTCCCGTCACCCAACATCAGCAGCTTGAGGCGCTTGCGAGATCCCCGCCGCGCGGGCGGGTTCAGCAGGTGGGTGGGATAGCGCCGCACGAGCAGCAAAGGCAGATGTTTTCACCCCAATCGAACAGGGCGGGCGCGAAGGCGAACAAGCACCTGGGCGGCCAGCAATTGACCGTAGAGGCGTGGGCATCTCCGCCGCCTGCAGCAGCGCCGTCCACACCAGCGCGAGGAACAGCGACGCGAACAGCGGGAAGAAGAAGTCGACGATGAAGAAGTAGTATACAGCCGCTTCGACTCCGCCGTGTAATCTGGCAGCTGCGTATGAATCTCGGCGGCGGTCAGCTTGTTCTGAAAAATCGAAGGCGTCGTGTTCGTTGATCGTACTTGCTCGAAACTGCGCGCCGATCTTGCGCAGCAGCCGGAACGCGTCACTTGCGGGGCGAGGGGCGAAGAAAATGCTCAACGGTGCTGCGTGCACGAGCGTAGACAGCTGACGCGATCATGAGACGGGTACGCGCTCGCGGTAAGGTCTTCAACCACGTTTCGAGGGTGAGCAAACGGAACACCACTTCGACCTGCGGCGCGCTGCCGTCGAAGTGCGCGACTGCGCTTCCAGCGCCGGACGCTGGAACAGATCGCGAATGCCCGCCATCATCCAGCAGCACGGCAAATGCGCTCGGCGGATCATCGCGGAACCAGTTCAGAATAGGTGTGCCGAAGGGCTGCCTGGGGCGTGCCAGCGCGAAGGCGGGCAGCAGTGGACGCATCGCTTCGCGCGCGCACCTACTTGTTGCGCTGCATGCGGATGCCGCTCGGCACGCGGGCGGCGAAATTGAACAAAACCGGATCGAAGAGAGGACGCGGGCTTCGAGTGAGTGCGCCATCGTCGCCTTATCGCAGTTGAGCAGGGGGCGTTCCCGCCAGCCACGTGGTGATGACCAGCGCCTGCACCAAAGTTGTACGCGTCAGGCGCCAGCGACCGATCACGATGCCCGCATAGGTGGTTTCTTTATGGTGGGCGGCGTCCACGCGGCTGCAGGTTCGCGCCGTAGGTTCGCCGCGCAGCTGTCGGTGAGCACCAGCCCATCGAACGATTGCAGGCAGCGCAGACCTTCGTCACGGGGCAGCAGCGACTGGGTGAGGCGCGGCAGGTAGGTCGGCAGCGCGCCGATTCGCGGCGCTTCATCGTCGGGTAGTAGCGTTCCAGGCGCAGCAGCGGTTGGGCGAAGCCGCGCAGCATGCGCCCCCACGAGTTCTGCGCGCGCAAAATCTGCGGGATGGCGGCGTGCGCCAGCACCGCCAGGCAGTTTCGTCGCCGCCCAGCCGGTCCGCACCACTTTGACGCGCTTGACCGTCTCCTCGGCCAGCAGCATCAGCGACACAGCGGAGGGGATTGGCGTTCGGGTCGTCGTGGTGATACACGTAGCGCTGAAAGCCGTTCCACCAGTCCTCGGCATTGATCACTCGCTCGTGATGCGTGGTGTGGAAATGCGCAGCGACCTTACGGGCGTGGATCAGCTCGTTGTCGGGCGTTTTGGCGTCGTAGCCAGCGGTGAACGTCTCAATCGATTCGGCTTGCGGCCGCATCAGCGCCAGCACGGACGCCAGATCGACGCCGCCGCTCGGGAACAGGCCGACGGGAACATCACTGCGCATGTGCGGGTTGACCGAACTCGGTCAGCAGATCGCGCGCGCAAGTGATCCAGCCTGCTCGTCGTCCCGCGCGGAATCGATGGCCGTGCCACGCCGAAGCGCCAGTGTTCCTCAATGCGCGTCGTTGCCGTTCTCGGCGACCAGATAATGTTACGGCAGGCGGCGCTGCACCCGCCAGACAGCGTGTCCGACCCGATCATGTAAACGAGAGGTAAGTGTCGAGCACGTCGAGGTTGAGTTCGGCGGTCTCGTTGAACGCTTTGACTTCGCTGGCGAAGTGCAGCAGACCGCCGCGTTCCCACAGGTAGAGCGGCTTCATGCCGATGCGGTGATCGACCGCCACGAGCGGGCGCTTGCGCTGCGTATCCCACAGCGCAAAGCCATACATCCCGTGCAGCTGGTCAAACAGCTTGTAGCCGTATTCTTCGTACAGGTGGATGATCGTCTCGCCGTCGCCGTCCGTGCAGAAAAGCGTGCGCTTTGCTCATCAGGTCGCGGCGCAGTTCCTTATGGTTATGTAGATTTCGCCGTTGAAGACCAGCGCGATGGTGCGGTCTTCGTTAAACGGCAACCGATCGCTCCCGGAGATGTCGATGATGCTCAAGCGGCGCATGCCTGGCGCGACATTCCTGATCGCCGGACGGCGCGGCCAAAACCGTCGCCGTCAGGACCGCGATGTCGGATCTCCGCGCACCTGCGCTGCACCATGCCCAGATTGGCGCGTCCCGCTCCGCTCATCGACCACACCGCAAATTCCGCACATTGTGTTGGGTTCCCTCGTCCGGCTAAGCGCGCATCATTCTAACATATTCGCCGCGGCTGTCGCATTTAACCCCTCACCCCTGCCCCTCTCCATGCACGCGGGGAGAGGGAGAAGCTTCTTTCCGTCCTCCTGAATTCGGGCATAGGGTCGGATGCTGCGGACGCGCTTCTGCGCGTCCCCTACAGCTACATTCGGTTTGGCGAACGTCTTGTTGTCTCCCTCCTGAATTCGGGGGAGGTTGAAATGGGTCGGATGCTCGGACGCGCAGAAGCGCGTCCTACACAAGACATCAGGGGGGGTGAGGGAAACACCTCGATCTCTCACGGCTTTTCATAACGAAACGCATTAAGATAGACTATAATGAAATATGTAATGTTGTCGGCTATGGACGAGGTGCAGAGATGACCAAGACAATCGTGGCGCTCTACGACGACTTTTCGACCGCGGGCGTGATCGATAACCTGAATCGAAGCAGGCTTCACGCGGGACGACATCAGCGTGATGGCGAATGATGCGAAGCGGCGAATACAGCAGCTCGCTGGAAGATCGTGATATGGTGCTGGACGGCGACGTAGGCGCGGGCGAAGGCGCGGGCTTCGGCGCAGTGGTCGGCACCTTGATCGGCGTGGGCGTCTCGCTCATCCCCGGCATTGGTCGGTGATCGGCGCGGGGCCGCTGGCGATTGCCCTGACCGCGGGCATCGGTGCGGCGGCGAGGCGCCATCACGGGCAGCATCACCCGCCGGGTTGATCGACATGGGCGTCGACGAAGATGACGCGCACATCTACGCGGAGGGGATCCGCCGCGGGGGCACGCTGGTCAGCTTGACGACCAACGACGAATGGGCGGAACGCGCCGAAACGATTATGAACCGTTATCACTGGTCGATATTGATACGCGCTCGTCGCTGTGGCGCGAAGGTGGTTGGTCAGATTTCGACCACGCTGCGCCGCCCTACAACGCCGAGCAGATCGAGGCGGGAACGGCGATACCGCCTACCGCGGCTATAACGTAGCGCGGGGGATGGGGCGATCCCCGAAGAGGATGTGTTCAGCGATCAGCAGGAGGAGCTTCCCCCGCGCGAGCACCGACACCGTCCGACGGCGGGCGGCATTCCGTTAGCGGGTAATCCGGAAACCATACAGCGCGCCTCGGTGGAGGCGGATATGCAGCGCGGCATGTCGACCAACCCGGGCGGCGTGGGCGCGAGCGGTCGGAGTGGTATGGGCGGCAGCAGCGGCGGCAGCACCGCCGGGACGAACAGCGGCACGCCGGACAGCCGCCGGAAAATCGCGGTGCTCCGGCCGTCACCGATTATGACAGCACGAGCGGTGGTCGCTGGGCGGCGGAAGAAGCCACCCGCGCGCAGAACAGACACGCCGCGAAGATGGGCGGCGCGATCCCGCATTCGCAGGTCGGCGCGGCCAGTTCCGGTAACGTGAGCGCGGGCGCGATCCGCCCGGCACGGAACGCCACCACGAAACGTCGCACGCGGTCGGTGGGGCCATGCGCCGCGATACGATAAGCAGCGAGTACGCCACTCCCGGAAGAAGAGCTTGGGAGGCGAACCGTCGGGCACGGGCGTATACGCGCACGGCGGGCAAGCCGGATCAGATCGACCGATATCAACAACCTGGATCGCTAAGCGAAACCTCACCCCCTGCTCTCTCCTCACCACTAGCGGGAGAGGGAGCGTCACGGGCTGGTGTCTGCTCCCTCCCTGAATTCGGGGGAGGGGACGAGGGTGGGGTCGGAAGCGGCGGACGCGCGGAAGTGCGTCCACTCAGCCATCGACTCGGTTTCTCCCCCAATTTCCCTCAATCTGAAATTTGCTCCTTGCACCTGACGTAACGTCAGGCTGTATACTTATCGCGGTTGCTCAAGATGAGGAGATACCGCATGAGCAAAAGCCTGTGTTCGGCCGGTGGACGGAAGCCGAAGAAAGATC
Organism: Candidatus Flexifilum breve; assembly: GCF_016713355.1. Taxonomy (NCBI): domain Bacteria; kingdom Bacillati; phylum Chloroflexota; class Anaerolineae; order Aggregatilineales; family Candidatus Flexifilaceae; genus Candidatus Flexifilum; species Candidatus Flexifilum breve. The sequence goes on along the minus strand of NZ_JADJPI010000048.1, from coordinate 1,710 downwards.
AGTGCCGACGAAGCCGCGCGTCGCTGGGACGAAAAGACCGTCCGGCAGTCACAGAAGTTGTGGAAGAGCTACTCGGCGGAAGCAACGGCGGGGATCAAGGACGAGGGCGGCGCCATTTACGTCGATCTCGCCGCCGCCATGCCACCAGGGGCCGCGGCGCGAGCGCCGCGGTGCAGGCGATCATCGCCCGCTGGCATCAGCATCTGCGCTACTGCACGGGCCGACGCCGGGGAAATTCTCGCCGGGTTGGGGCTGGCTACAACAGCGATCCGGCGTTCCAGTCGACGTTGCCGCTGGTGCACCCGGATCTGCCCGCGTTCATGGAAGTGGCGATCACGCACTATGTCGCGAAGCTGAATGTGTAAGGTCAGCGTCAAGCGGTTGCGATTCATCCGTCCCCTACAACTCCCATGGCGCGCACGATGTTGGCTCCCCTCCCGATTTGGGGAGGGCTAATGGGTCAGGATCGACTTTTAGCACCTCCTCTGAGATCCACCCTCGAAAAATCAGCTCGGTTTGGCGGGAGGTGTGTTGCTCCCCCTCCCCTGAATTCAGGGGAGGGAGCTGGGTCAAGTCAGGTTCGCCCTACCTGTTTACTCCACCGGATCGGCACCTCAGCCATGGTTTCTACTTTGATGGCTGAGCACTCTGGCATCCACCCGCCCGGGTAATGGGAGCGGGGATCTTGCAGGTAAGGCGCGGTTTCATTGGCGGGTCGCCGTAAAGTCTCACGAGGAAGATCATCGGACTGGGCGTGTGCGTGGGCGTTGCCAAGCCCGCCAGATGCAGACCTCGTCCGCCGCGTCACCATTCCAATCCCCTACGATACGGTCACATAGTAATGCTTGATCTTCGTGCCATCGTCCCGCACCCGTGCGCGTGCGCGGGCCACGACGATCAGATACGGCGCGTCTTGAGGTTCACGGCTTGTTGCCGATCAGTGCTGCAGTTAAGCTGGCGCGTTATTGATTCCACAAACTCAGCCGCCGCGTGTGGCTCTCGTGTTATAAAACTGCCGCTTGAATCTTGCGCGCATCTACGGATTTATCACCACAACCAGGCGTCCGACGGCTTGTGATTCGGCGCCGATCAGATAATCGCCGCCGCTGCAATGGCATTTTCGATCAACCGCCAGGCACAGGTTCGGGCGAAAAATCGCGCGGTGCGCCGTGACCGCATCCGCGTGGGAAGCTGGGACTGCGTGCCGTAATCCGGAGCGATCCGCTCAAAGGCCCCAACGCAAAGCGATCATCATCAGTCATGGGCTGGCATCCTTCGCTTGCATCATGATCTGCGGCGAAATGTAGCCACTCTCCGTCCCATTTGTTACAATGGCGCGATTGCAGAGCTGCGAGCTTTGGCGGTACCGTCAGGGTATGATTCGCGGGCAAAGGATCAAACGCTGGATTGTGCGGCAAATTGACGAACGTCGAGAGTGCGAGCTGTCCCAGGTGGCGAAAGACGGAACATCTGATCGCTCACACGTGGACGAGACGCTCATCCCCGTGTATACGCGGAGTGGGTAGGTGCGCGTGCGCAATCTGAGCGGTTTTAGAGCGAAGGATGCGCGGCGTAAACGCGAGGTCGCTGTTCGTCGTCGGTGGCTCTGGTGCCGTCCGATGGCGCGCGTGACCACCCCTGACGAAGGCTTGCTCGCGCTGCCCGCGCTGTATCGCGACAAGGTGTACACCTATCGCCAGACGACGGACG
>NZ_JADJPI010000047.1:0-14266 GCF_016713355.1 Candidatus Flexifilum breve | reverse complement strand
TGGGAATAGTTACTCACATGCAAAGTGATGGAGGATGCGGAGCTCATGCAGAAGTTACCATTTCTACCTCAGAGCTAGGTCAACCATTTACATACCTTTGTTCTGGCTGTGGACAGACTTTTGACGTTTTCGCAAATCCTCTTGCGCGAGCCTGATCCGCTAGTCTTTCACCTCTTTGGTGATGAGAGCATTGGGAGAGGAGTGGTGGTTTATGGAATAATTGTGTTCAACTTGTCGGACGTTAATGCAGCAGCGGAAGATTTCCGAAATTTAATTTCCCTCTTATGGTCTGCCACCTGAAACTAGATTCCACTGCCGTGAAGTATTTGCAGGAGATGCTAGAAACAAAACTTCATGGAGACACATGAGTGAGAAGCAGGTCTGGGAGGTCGCAGAGCAATTATTGCTAAAGCTAAACACTCACCGTCCGCAATACTGTCTTGGTATAGTTTATCGTGACGCTTTTCCAAGTGTGCTGGCATCGGGTTCGGGTTCAAAACGTATAGATGTTCAAGAAGAACATTTATACCCTTTTAGCCTTCGCAGGTGCTTTACAGCCGCTTGTAGATCTTGAGCTTGTAAGCCCAGATATAGAATCCCATTTATGGTTTGATCCATTAAACAAGAAACTTGGAGTTCTGGGGAGCAGGAGCATTACAAGTTCAAAGGGTGTTTAGTCATAACAACCTAATCATAGAAAAAGTTGATGATGGAAAACCTTTGTTACTAGATGCAGCTGGTATTTTTTCCTACGTTGCGGGTCGTGCGGTTTCCCGCGAAGACTCACGTCATAAAGCTAAATGCCAAGAATTGCTTGGATTATGTCATCCACGTATAGGCATTGGTTCTTGGATACCTCCCTTAACCTCAAAGAATTCACCGTAGTAGCGTATATAGCCAGTGTGCTCATGTGACATATAGACCTTTACCTGCCCCTCAACGTGGAACAGTGACGGCACAGTTTCCCCTTCGACCATCATGTAGAGAGACCTAGACCGGTCTGGAGGGAACATGAGCGAGCCAAATACGCAGGGGAAGGCTAATCCGCCCCTGGCGTAGGGCATACGCCTCGCGGGGGAGCTGTAGCTCGAAATTTCGTGCTAAATCAGGTAAAATTGTGGGACATTTGCCCCGTGAGCTGTGATGTATATCGAGCATTTGTCCCTGTCCAATTTTCGCAATTACGCCCGGTTAGAACTCGGCTTGCCGACCAATAACCCGGTCGTTTTGCATGGACAAAACGCGCAGGGCAAAACCAGCCTGCTCGAATCGATCTACTATTTAGCGACCGCCAAATCGCCGTACAACGCCGCCGACCGCCAGTTGATCCACTGGCGCGCCGAAAACGACCCCATCCCGTTTGCCCGCCTGTCCGCCGAAATCTGCTCCCAGCACGCGCCCATGAACCGCCTCGAAATGACGCTCATGATCGAGCGCACGGTCGACGGTGTGGCGCGGCTGCGCAAGGTGATCAAGGTGAACGGCGTCGACAAGCGCGTCATGGATATCGTCGGCCTGCTCAACGTCGTGCTGTTCCTGCCGCACGATCTGTCGCTGGTCGAAGGCTCGCCGAGCGACCGCCGCCGCTTCATGGATAACACGCTCGGTCAGGTCGACGCGGCCTATCTCAATGCCATCGACACCTACGAGAAGATCCTCCCGCAGCGCAACGCCCTGCTCAAGCGCATCAATGATCGGCAGGCCAGCCCCAAAGAACTGCGCTTCTGGGATGAACAGATCGTCGCGGCGGGCAGCATCATCATCGCCGGGCGGCAGAAGTTTTTGCGCGAACTCGAAATCCGCGCGCAGGACGCGCATCTCGACCTGACGGGCAAGCGCGAAGTCCTCACGCTCCGCTACCAGCCGAGCTTCCTGCCGACCTTCGCGGGCGATGGTCAGCTCTCGTTCGACACCTTCGGGCTGGATTTGCACCGCGAACTGACGCCGGATGAGATCGCGCCGCAGTTTGGTGACAAGCTCAAGGCGGAAGAGGGCGAGTCGATTCACCGCGGGGTGACGCTCTGCGGGCCGCATCGCGACGAACTGCGCCTGTTCATCAACGAGCGCGATTCGGGGTTGTACGGCAGCCGCGGTCAAGCGCGCACCGCCGTCATGGCGATCAAGCTGGCGGAACTGCAGTGGATGCGCGACCGCATCGGCGAATACCCCGTGCTGCTGCTCGATGAAGTGGTCGCCGAGCTCGACTCGCAGCGCCGCGCCTACCTGCTCGAACGCATCGACGGCGTGACGCAAACGCTCGTCACCACCACCGAGCTCGACATCTTCACGCGCCCCTTCCTCGACCGCGCGGCGATCTGGCGCGTCACCGACGGGCGCATCGACATCCACGCGGGCGAGAAACCCACGCCGTAAAATCAGCCTCACCCCCTAACCCCCTCTCCGCTCGGAGAGGGGGAACACCAGACGTCATCTTTAAGCCCCTCTCCCTTGGGAGAGGGGTTGGGGTGAGGCTTGCTTGCTCGCCCCTCCTCTTTTCGGAGAGGGGATTTAGGGGTAAGGTTGTCTTGCCTGCTGCCCTCTCCTCATGCAGTGTGACAAGATCACGGTGTTTGTAGGGACGCCATACATGGCGTCCGGTTGCCAAATTTACCAAGACGGACGAGATATGAGGGTGTTTAAAAAGCTTTTGTAAAGCCGTTTCACTCGTCAGCGGACGCAATGAATTGCGTCCCTACGAAGACATTTTCGGATTGGCGGGCGCTGTTGGCTCCCCTCCCTGAATTCGGGGAGGGGCCGGGGGTGGGGTCGGAATCTGACCTTTTTCAACACGCTCATATCTCGTCCCTACAATCTCCGTATTCATAAGTTAAAGTGCATTAGGAGAGGGGCCGGGGGTGAGGTTGGCTCTTGATGAATCCATCCCTTTTGCGGATAGGGATGCATCTGCGCTTATGATAGGATCACTTTCATAATCCGTTTGACAGACACAGGAGCAGGAGCGGATGCAGCAAGCAGTCACCCAGTGGGAAATCTACACGCACACCGTTCAACACCCGCCGACCATCAGCGGGCGCGTGCGCATTCTGCGTGGCGCGTACAGCCCGCAGTTGGACGTGCAGCGCGACGTCATCGTCTACCTGCCGCCGTCGTATCACGACGCCGACATGCGCTACCCCGTCGTCTACATGCAGGACGGGCAAAACCTGTTCGATGCGGGCACGGCTTTCGGCGGGCAGGAATGGCACGTCGACGAGACGATGGAGCAGCTCGCCACCGAAGGCATCGAGGCGATCATCGTCGCGCCCTATCACGGGGGCGAGAAACGCATTCAGGAATACAACCCATTTCCGCACGTGTGGCGCGGCAAAGGCCAGCTCTACCTCGACTGGCTGCGCGACACGCTCAAGCCGCTGATTGACCGCGATTTCCGCACGCTGCCGGAACGCGAACACACCGGCATCCTCGGGTCGAGCATGGGCGGCTTGATCAGCATGTACGCCTTTTTCCACCGCAGCGAGACCTTCGGCTTCGCGGGGGTGATGAGCCCGGCCTTCTGGATCGGCAGCGGCGCGATCTACGCCAGCCTGCAGGACGCCCCGTATATCGACGGCAAAATCTATCTGGATAACGGCACACGCGAAACCAGCGCCCGCCGCATGAATGCCCTGCTGATCAAGAAGGGCTACAATCCGTGTGGAAATCTGCTCTACGTGGTGGAGCAGGATGCCGAACACACCGAATCGGCGTGGGCGCGCCGCATGCCGGACGCGCTGCGGTTTTTACTGCGATAGGACAGCAATATGGCACAAGCAGCATGGTGGCAGCGCGGCGTCGTCTACCAGATTTACCCGCGCTCGTTTATGGACTCGAATGGTGATGGCCTCGGCGATCTGCGTGGCATCGCCTCCAAGCTCGATTATCTGAAGTGGCTCGGCGTGGATGCGCTGTGGCTCTCGCCGATTTTCCCCTCGCCGATGGCCGATTTCGGCTATGACGTGAGCAACTACGTCGACATCTATCCGCCGTTCGGCAATCTCGACGACTTCGATCATCTGCTCGCTGCGGTGCATCAGCGCGACCTCAAGCTGATCCTCGACCTCGTGCCGAACCACACCTCGAATCATCACGAGTGGTTCATCGAGTCGCGGTCGTCGCGCGATAATCCCAAGCGCGACTGGTACATCTGGCGCGACGCCCAACCCGACGGATCGCCGCCCAATAACTGGCTGTCGTATTTTGGTGGCCCGTCGTGGACGTGGGATGAGACGACCGGGCAGTACTATCTGCACAGCTTTCTGGCGGAACAGCCCGACCTCAACTACCGCAACCCTGAGGTGAAGAAAGCGATTGCCGACTCGATCCGCTTCTGGCTCAAGCGCGGCGTGGATGGCTTCCGCGTCGACGTGATCGACCGCATGATCAAAGACGAACAACTGCGTGATAACCCGCTCAATCCCGATTGGGTCGAAGGGCGTGACAACCCCACGTGGAAGTATTTGCGCGTGTACAGCGAGAATCAGCCGGGCGTGCACGACCTGATTCAAGAACTGCGCCAGGTGTTCGAGGAGTTCAAAGACCGCGTGATGATCGGCGAGATCGCCTATTCGACCGACCCCACGCTGATCACGGGCTTCTACGGCACGCAAAGTGCGCCGGAGATCCATCTGCCATTCAACTTCGCGCTGCTGATGCTGCCGTGGCAAGCGGATGAAGTTCGCTCTTTTGTGAATCTGTACGAGGCGAGCCTGCCCGCGGACGGCTGGCCGAACTACGAGCTGGGCAACCACGATCAGATGCGCATCGGCACGCGCATCGGTTTGGAGCAGGCGCGCGTCGCCGCCATGCTGATTTTGACGCTGCGCGGCACACCGTTCATCTACTATGGCGAAGAACTCGGCCTGCGTGATGTGGACATTGCGGCGCACTTGTACCAAGACCCGCAGGGGATCAACCTCGGCATCAGCCGGGACCCGCAGCGCACACCCATGCACTGGGATAACTCGCCCAACGCCGGGTTCAACACCGGGAGCCGTGGCTGCCCTGTCGCCCGATTACCCGGTGCTGAACGTGGTCAGCGAACAGGCCGATCCCACGTCGATGCTGATGTTCTATCATACGCTGTTGGGCCTGCGCCGCTACACGCCCGCGCTGCACGCCGGGTCGTATCGCTCGCTGGAGTCGCCGGAAGGCACATTCGTCTATGTGCGCGAGGCCGACGGCAAGCAGTACCTGATCGCGCTCAACTTCTGGAACGTCGGACGCGCGCTCACGCTGCCCGGGCGCGGCAAGGTGATCTTCTCCACGCACATGGATCGCGGCGATGCGGTCGAGGAACTGCACCTGCGCGCCAATGAAGGCGTCGTGGTGGAGTTGATCGGTTAGGCTAGCGTGAAGTTGTTTTAGAAGCGGCGGACGCAATAAATTGCGTCCCTACGAAAACAGTTTTGGTCCGGCGGATACTGCTGGCGCCCCTCCCCGAATTCGGGGAGGGGCCGGGTGGGGTCGGAATCTGCCTCTTTTTCAACATTCGACACTGACCCTTCTCCCCCTCTCCTCTTTTCGGAGAGGGGGCTGGGGGGTGAGGTTACTCTACCCCTTCAACCCTGAAAACAGCTCGACCAGATTGCCGTCGGGATCGCGGAAATGCACGGTGCGCATGCTCCAGTCGGGGCGATTCGTCGGCACGGCGACCAGTGCGACGCCTTTCGCGCGCAGCTCCCCCGCAGCGATATCCACATCATCGACCTGATAGGCAATCACGACGGAGTCTTGGGCGTCGGCCTTGGGCGGCTTGGCCTGCGTTTCGACCACCGCCGCCATCAGGTCGCGGCGGAACAATCCTAGACCGACGTCCGGTGTCAGGTGGAAAGACGCATAGACCTCGGTCTCGTCGCCTGACGCGACGGGTAGCCCCAACACATCCCGGTAGAAGCGGAAACATCCGGCGAAATCGGTGACCAACAGGCGAATCTGGCTGATGCGCGGCTGCATGTGCACACTCCTCTGGATTATCCGAACAGGACTATAGGATAACGTGAGTTAGGGATAAGTTGAATGCAAAGCGATCTGTTTCTGAAGCAGTTCCCCTAACCCTCTCCCAGGCAAGCGGGGAGAGGGTGAAATCTGTCTCCCCTCCCCGAATTCGGGGAGGGGCCGGGGGTGGGGTCGGTTGCGAACAGCCGCCTAGTGATCTCGTCTGTTTTATCCCTAACTGATGTAAGAATAGAACAAAAATGCTAATTTTGCCAACACGCGGCTATTGAGTCCGTGCCACCACCCACAGAATCAACGTGGCGACGACCAGTACGACGCTGACGACTCCCGTCACACCCAACGTCAGCAGCTTGAGGCGCTTGCAGATCACCGCCGCGCGGGCGAGGTTCGGCAGGTGGGTGGGATAGCGCCGCACGAGCAGCAAGAAGCAGATGTTTTCACCCCAATCGAACAGGGCGGGCGCGAAGGCGAACACCGGCACCTGGGCGGCCAGCAATTGACCGTAGAGCGTGGGCATCTCCGCCGCCTGCAGCAGCGCCGTCCACACCAGCGCGAGGAACAGCGACGCGAACAGCGGGAAGAAGAAGTCGACGATGAAGAAGTAGGTATACAGCCGCTTCGACTCCGCCGTGTAATCTGGCAGCTGCGTATAGATCTCGGCGGCGGTCAGCTTGTTCTGAAAATCGAAGGCGTCGTGTTCGTTGATCGTACTTGCTCGAAACTGCGCGCCGATCTTGCGCAGCAGCCGGAACGCGGTCACTTGCAGGGCGAGGGCGAAGAAAATGCTCAACGGGGCTTGCACGAGCGTAGACAGCGCTGACATGATCATGAGACGGGTACGCGCTCCTTGGTAAAGGTCTTCAACCACGTTTCGAGGGTGAGCAGACGGAACACCACTTCGACCTGCGGCGCGCTGCCGTCGAAGTGCGCCCGCAGCAGCGCTTCCAGCGCCGGACGCTGGAACAGATCGCGAATGCCCGCGCCATCATCCAGCAGCACGGCTTGAATGCGCTCGGCGAGATCATCGCGGAACCAGTTCAGAATGGGTGTGCCGAAGGGCTGCTTGGGGCGTGCCAGCGCGAAGGCGGGCAGCAGTGGACGCATCGCTTCGCGCAGCACGTACTTGTTGCGCTGCATGCGGATGCTGCTCGGCACGCGGGCGGCGAAATTGAGCAGCACCGGATCGAAGAAGGGGACGCGGGCTTCGAGTGAGTGCGCCATCGTCACCTTATCGCAGTTGAGCAGGGCGTTGCCCGCCAGCCACGTGTTGATGACCAGCGCCTGCGCAAAGTTGTACGCGTCAGGCGCCAGCGACCGATCCACGATGCCCGCATAGGTGGTTTCTTTATGGTGGGCGGCGTCCCACGCGGCTTGCAGGTTCGCGCCGTAGAGTTCGCCGCGCAGCGTATCGGTGAGCACCAGCCCATCGAACGATTGCAGGCGGCGCAGACCTTCGTCACGGGGCAGCAGCGACTGGGTGAGGCGCGGCAGGTAGGTCGGCAGCGCGCCGATTCCTCGGTAGCGCTTCATCATCGGGTAGTAGCGTTCGAGGCGCAGCAGCGGTTGGGCGAAGCCGCGCAGCATGCGCCCCCACGAGTTCTGCGCGCGCAAAATCTGCGGGATGGCGGCGTGCGCCATGTACCCGCCGAACAGTTCGTCGCCGCCCAGCCCGGTCAGCACCACCTTGACGCGCTTGGCCGTCTCCTCGGCCAGCAGCATCAGCGACACAGCAGAGGGATTGGCGTTCGGCTCGTCGTGGTGATACACGTAGCGCTGAAAGCCGTTCCACCAGTCCTCGGCATTGATCACCCGCTCGTGATGCGTGGTGTGGAAATGCGCGGCGATTTTGCGGGCGTGGATCAGCTCGTTGTCGGGCGTCTTGGCGTCATAGCCGACGGTGAACGTCTCAATCGATTCGGCTTGCGGCCGCATCAGCGCCAGCACCGACGCCGAATCGACGCCGCCGCTCAGGAACAGGCCGACGGGAACATCACTGCGCATGTGCAGGTTGACCGACTCGGTGAGCAGGTCACGCGCCCGGGTGATCCAGCCCTGTTCGTCGTCCGCGCGTAGATCGATAGCCGTGCCGACGCCGAAGCGCCAGTGTTCCTCAATGCGCGTCGTGCCGTTCTCGGCGACGAGGTAGTGCCCGGCGGGCAGGCGCTGCACACCCTTGAACAGCGTGTCCGCGCCGATCATGTAGCCAAACGAGAGGTAGGTGTCGAGCACGTCGAGGTTGAGTTCGGCGGTCTCGTTGAACGCCTTGACTTCGCTGGCGAAGTGCAGCAGGCCGCCGCGTTCCCACAGGTAGAGCGGCTTCATGCCGATGTGATCGACGCCGACGAGCAGCCGCTTGCGCTGCGTATCCCACAGCGCAAAGCCGTACATCCCGCGCAGCTGGTCAAACAGCTTGAAGCCGTATTCTTCGTACAGGTGGATGATCGTCTCGCCGTCGCCGTCGGTGCGAAAGGCGTGCGCTTTGCTCCTCAGGTCGCGGCGCAGTTCCTTATAGTTGTAGATTTCGCCGTTGAAGACCAGCGCGATGGTGCGGTCTTCGTTATACAGCGGCTGATCGCCCCGGCGATGTCGATGATGCTCAGGCGGCGCATGCCCTAGCGCGACGTTTGGATCGCCGGACGGCGCGTAGAAACCGTCGCCGTCGGGACCGCGATGCCGGATCGCCGCGCACATGCGCTGCACCATGCCCAGATTGGCGCGTCCCGCTCCGCTCACATCGACCACACCGCAAATTCCGCACATTGTGTTGGGTTCCCTCGTCCGGCTAAGCGCGCATCATTCTAACATATTCGCCGCGGCTGTCGCGTGTAACCCCTCACCCCCTGCCCCTCTCCCATGCACGCGGGGAGAGGGGAGAAAGCGCTTTTTTCCGTCCCCCTCCCTGAATTCGGAGGCATAGGGTCGGATGCTGCGGACGCGCTTCTGCGCGTCCCTACGAAAATACATTCGGTTTGGCGAACGTCTTATTTGTCTCCCCTCCCTGAATTCGGGGAGGGGTTGGGGGTGGGGTCGGATGCTGCGGACGCGCAGAAGCGCGTCCCTACACAAACGCATCAAGGGGTGAGGGGAAACACCTCTGATCTCTCACGGCTTTTTCATAACGAAACGCATTAAGATAGACTATAATGAAATATGTAATGTTGTCGGCTATGGACGAGGTGCAGAGATGACCAAGACAATCGTGGCGCTCTACGACGACTTTTCGACCGCGGAGCGCGTGATCGATAACCTGATCGAAGCAGGCTTCACGCGGGACGACATCAGCGTGATGGCGAATGATGCGAGCGGCGAATACAGCAGCTCGCTGGAAGATCGTGATATGGTGCTGGACGGCGACGTGAGCGCGGGCGAAGGCGCGGGCTTCGGCGCGGTGATCGGCACCTTGATCGGCGTGGGCGTGTCGCTCATCCCCGGCATTGGTCCGGTGATCGGCGCGGGGCCGCTGGCGATTGCCCTGACCGCGGGCATCGGTGCGGCGGCGGGCGCCATCACGGGCGGCATCACCGCCGGGTTGATCGACATGGGCGTCGACGAAGATGACGCGCACATCTACGCGGAGGGGATCCGCCGCGGGGGCACGCTGGTCAGCTTGACGACCAACGACGAATGGGCGGAACGCGCCGAAACGATTATGAACCGGTATCACCCGGTCGATATTGATACGCGCTCGTCGCTGTGGCGCGAAGGCGGTTGGTCGAATTTCGACCACGCTGCGCCGCCCTACAATGCCGAGCAGATCGAGCGGGAACGCCTCGCCTACCGCGACTATAACGTAGCGCGGGGGATGGGGTCGATTCCCGAAGAGGACGTGTTCAGCGATCAGCAGCCCCGCGCGAGCACCGACACCGTCCCGACGACGGGCGGCATTCCGTTAGCGGGTAATCCGGAAACCATGCAGCGCGCCTCGGTGGAGGCGGATATGCAGCGCGGCATGTCGACTAACCCGGGCGGCATGGGCGCGAGCGGTCGGAGTGGTATGGGCAGCAGCGGCAGCGGCAGCACCGCCGGGACGAACAGCGGCACGCCGGACGGCCGCCCGGAAAATCGCGGTGCTCCGGCCGTCACCGATTATGACAGCACGAGCGGTGGTCGCTGGGCGGCGGAAGAAGCCACCCGCGCGCAGAACGAACACGCCGCGAAGATGGGCGGCGCGATCCCGCATTCGCAGGTTGGCACGACCAGTTCCAGTGACGTGAGCGCGGGCGCGACCCCGCCCGGCACGGAACGCCACCACGAAACGTCGCACGCGGTCGATGAGGCCATGCGCCGCGACACGACCGGCAGCGAATACGCGACTCCGGAAGAAGAGCTTGAGGCGAACCGTCGGGCACGGGCGTATACGCGCACGGCGGGCAAGCCGGATCCGAATCCGACCGATATCAACAACCTGAATCGCTAAGCGAAACCTCACCCCCTGATCTCTCTCCCACACTAGCGGGGAGAGGGGAGGCATTGCGAACGATGTCTGCTCCCCTCCCTGAATTCGGGGAGGGGGCGGGGGTGGGGTCGGAAACGGCGGACGCGCTTCTGCGCGTCCCTCCAGCCATCGACTCGGTTTCTCCCCAATTTCCCCAATTCCCCAAATTGCCCCTTGCACCTGACGTAACGTCAGGCTGTATGCTGTATCGCGGTTGCTCAAGATGAGGAGATACCGCATGAGCAAAAAGCCTGTGTTCGGCCAGTGGACGGAAGCCGAAGAAGATCAGTACACCGACGAAGCCGCGCGTCGCTGGGACGAAAAGACCGTCCGGCAGTCACAGAAGTTGTGGAAGAGCTACTCGGCGGAGAAGCAGCAGCAGATCAAGGACGAGGGCGGCGCCATTTACGTCGATCTCGCCGCCGCCATGCCGCAGGGCGCGGAGAGCGCCGCGGTGCAGGCGATCATCGCCCGCTGGCATCAGCATCTGCGCTACTTCTACGAGCCGACGCCGGAAATTCTCGCCGGGTTGGGGCACGGCTACAACAACGATCCGGCGTTCCATGCGACGTTTGCCGCGGTGCACCCGGATCTGCCCGCGTTCATGGAAGTGGCGATCACGCACTATGTCGCGAAGCTGAATGCGTAAGGTCAGCGCCGGCGGACGCGATTCATCGCGTCCCTACGAAAACCCACTTGGCTTGGCGCACGATGTTGGCTCCCCTCCCCGAATTCGGGGAGGGGCTGGGGTGGGGTCGGAATCTGACTTTTTTTGACATCCTCTGAATCCCGTCCCTCTGAAAATCAACTCGGTTTGGCGCACGATGTTGGCTCCCCTCCCTGAATGCGGAGGCGTGGGTTCAGGTTGCGCCCCTACCTGTTTACTCCACGCGGATCAGCACCTCAGCCAGCGGTTTCTTGCTGATGTTGGGCACTCTGGCATCCGCCGCCGGGTAGCCGACCGGGATCACGACGTAGGCGCGTTCATTGGCGGGTCGCCCTAAAATCTCCGCGAGGAAGGTCATCGGGTTGGGCGTGTGCGTGAGCGTTGCCAAGCCCGCCAGATGCAGACCTGCCAGCAGCATCCCCACCGCAATCCCCACCGATTCGGTCACATAGTAATGCTTGATCTTCGTGCCATCGTCACGCACACCGTACGCCTGCGCGAACACGACGATCAGATACGGCGCGTCTTCGAGATGCGGCTTGTGCCAGTCGGTGTGCAGATGCGCCAGCGCGTCCAGCCATTCCTGACTCATCCGCCGCGTGTAGCTCTCGTATTCCTCGGCTTCCGCCGCTTCGCGAATCTTGCGCTTGATCTCCGGATTGCTCACCACGACGAACGTCCACGGCTGCTGATTCGCGCCGCTCGGAGCCGTCGCCGCCGCTGCAATGGCATTCTCGATCAGCTCGAAGGGCACGGGTTCGGGCGAAAAATCGCGCACGGTGCGCCGTGACCGCATCCGCGTGAGAAAAGCGCGGGACTGCGCGTGCTGCTCGTCCGGAGCGATCCGCTCAAAGGCTAACGGAAGGCGATCATCATCAGTCATGGGCTGGCATCCTTCGCTGCATATAGTCTGCGGCGAAGTATAGCCGCTCTCCCGTCCCATTTGTTACAATGGCGCGATTGCGAACTGAGCTTTAATGGTATCGGGTATGGTCGCAGACGAGATCAAACGCTGGTTGTGCGGCAAATTGACGGGCGTCGAAAGTGTGCGCGGCTGTCAGGTGGCGAAAGACGGACATCTGATCGCTCACACGTGGACGGGCACGCTCATCTACGTGTATCTGCTGGATGAGCCGGTGCGCGTGCGCAACCTCAAGCGGATATTGAGCGAGGGGACACGCGTCGGCGTGGGGTCGTTGTTCATCGTCGATGCGGCGCTCGTGCCGTCCGATGGCGCGCTGACCACCCCTGACGAAGGCTTGCTCGCGCTGCACGCGCTGTATCGCGACAAGGTGTACACCTATCGCCAGACGACGGACGGTTACGCGGTCGGGCAGGTGCACTTTAAGCCGCTCGGGCGGGGCAGCGAACAGGAAGCGTGGTACGGGCCGGATGTCGAGATCAAGCACCTGCCGTCGTTCCGCGTGTGGGTGAAGCAACCGCAGTCGATCCGCGGTGATTGGCTGGTGGCGAATTTCGGCACGGAGGCGTTCTGGAAGCAGCCCGACTACATCACCGGGCGCAACGCTTTCCGCAAGCAGACTACGCGCGGTCACACCCAGTTCTACACGTGGAGCAATTCGAGTTGGGCGGATGTGCCGGGCGAGGGGTTTCGCACACCCGTCGATCGCCTGCCGCAGTCTGAGCTGGATCGCGCTTACGAACTGCTCGGCTTGGTGCGCGGTGCGTCCGACGATGAGGTGAAAGCCGCGTTTCGCAAGCTGGCACGCGAATTTCACCCCGACGTGAGCAAACTCCCCAAAGAGGAGGCCAAGCGCGGTTCAAGCGGCTGTATGCCGCCTACCGCTATATCAAAAACGGCGAGCGGCAGCTAGGGGACGGGGAAGCGCAGTTCCGCATCGTTGACCAGCAGTTCGAGGCGCGCCGCCGACCAGTTGAGGTTTGGGTCGAGGCTGTGCAGGAAGTCGATCACTTCTTGCATGCTGTTGAGGCGTTGAAAGCGCAGACGAAAGATTTTGACGAGCATGATGCCCACGTACTTGACGATCTCGTTAGTCGAGCCGACGCTGACCACCCAGCCCAGATTCGGGTGCTTGGCGACTTCCAGCGATTCCTGCCCGCGCTTGATCTGAATCGGCAGGTTTTCGGCGGCGCGCATATCCATAATCAGATGCGCCGGCCCGCCTGCCGCGTCCAGCAAAAATCTTGAAATCGGCGTTTGACCGTTCCATATCTTCGAGGGTATGCCGCCCATACACGCGGGCATACGCGACTTTGTTGGGAATCAGCCAGTCCAATGAATACATGCCCAGTTGCTCCTAAGTTGTCCACAATGGAAGCAGTATAACGTGAGTCGATACTCGTAAAGCCTTAAACTGTCTGTATTTTTCCTGAATAAATTTGCGGGTAGCACACGCCGCTTACTGAATAAAGGTAAGCGGCGTTACAGATGTGGAGGGGAATGTCAGAACCAGATTGGGTTCGTCCATGCGCGGCCACCATGCGGATCGCGCACGGTGACGCGGCAGTAGGCGGATTTGAGGCTGCGAATCGACAGCTCGACTTCGGTGATGTTATGCCCGTGCTTGTACGCCGCCCATGAGCCCTTACCCGTCACGAACACGCTTTCGCACGGGGAGCAGCGGATCTTGATTGTCTCGCCGGGGGTCACCTGCACATCGTGAATGAGCGGCCCGGTGCTGCTGTAGAAGTCGCCGCGCTTGAGCGCCGCGAGGATCGCTTCCGGCGTCAGTGCTTCGCTTTTGACCCACGTCCACCCGCGCAGCGTGTCACGGAAATCCGGCTTGAAGTGCGCGTCATCCGTCGCCAGTGCATTGAAGCGATACCCGCGCGCCAGCATCACGTCGAGCATGTACACGCTGTCGATCTTGTCGCTGTGATCCGCGGAAAATGCCGTTGATGATCTCGATGGCGTGCGTGTCGCTCAGGCTGATCACGTCTTCTTCGCTCAGGTTATACCACGCCGGGTGCGCCACGGTGACGAACGCGCCGGTTGCCAGCGCGCGCTGCGCAATTTCCGGGCCGGTCTCATCCGGCAGCGGTTGCGCGAAATCGAGTGGCAGCCCGTTGGCGAGGATATGCCACAGTTCGCCCGTGCACGTTTTGCCTGCGTGCAGTTCCGCCCCGTGCAGGGTGACGAACTCCGGCGTGTGGTAAGCCGATGGCTTGGTGTGCGGATAGTGGTAGTTTTCCAGAAAGTGCTCGGTGATTCACAGGAAGTGGTAACA
>NZ_JADJPI010000046.1:0-67264 GCF_016713355.1 Candidatus Flexifilum breve | reverse complement strand
ATATGCGATGCCATTATTATGATTCTACACAACGTCCTGCATTGTGTTTGTGAATTATAACTTAAATTTAGATTAATACCACGTTGTGACGACGATAGTTAATAATTTCATAGATGATTTGTAGGTACCGATCTTCTTGTCGTCGTAGTAGACACAGCAGGCGCGGAGCCAGCTCTTGGGGATCAGGGTGTCATCACGGGCGAGGATGACAGGCGGTTTCGCGTTGGAGGAAGTAGCGGTACCAGATGCGCACGTAATTGGACGCCGCGGCCTCTTTTGACCAGATCAACACCATGAGCCAGCATTCGGCGAGCGCCAGTTCGACCGGCGCATCCAGTCTTTGCTGCCCTGCGCTAAATGCTAATCCACCCATGCCAGCGGCCCGCCGCTCTGCATCGACAGCATCATCGGCACGACGATGCCTTCCCAATCTTTGCGCCCGTAAGAGACGAAAAATCGTGTCGACCAGCGCGCCGGAGTTCGACGCCTGTGCCAGGCCGCGTCGTCTGCTTGACGGCGAATTCAGGTGCGGTGCTTGTTGGCGAAGATGTTGTCAAAGAGCGTTTCATCCTGACCGCGCGCGGCGTCCGGCTTTGCGCGGGCGCGTGGGATCGAGCTTGTCGGTGACGGTCTTGTCCTGGAAGATGAACTGGAGCTGCACCATTGACCCCAAGCCGAATCCCGTCGTTGGGCTGGGCAGCTGGATCGTCTTCACCAACGGCGTTGAGCGCCGTGCCATTGGTCGAATTCAGGTCTTCCAGCAAGTAGCCTTTGGGCGTGCTGTGAACCGCGCATGGAGAAGCAGCTGACTTCCAGGTCTGAATGACGAAATCATTGGAGAAATCGCGATCTTGATGACGCTTGATGAGCTCAAACAAATAGCCGACTACTTCTTCATCGTCATCATCAGACCGTACATCGCGTCAGGTTGAACAGCCGCGCAACGGTTGCCGCGTCCACCGACGACCAGACTTATTTTTCTTTGGGATCGTACTGCGTGTATTCGGGGGTGATCAGGTCGCCGAGTTCGATCGCTTCGTGCCCAGCGTGAGCATCCGTGGTGATGACATGACGCCCGTTGACGATGTGCCGTTGCTCGACTGGAGATCATGCAGCTCGTAGCCTTCAACAGCCGCACGGGGGCGGCGGTGTTCGCAGCTGACTTCATTATCGTGAATGACAATGATTCTTAACTCCCGACCGATCGAGACCTCGTCAGCGTCCAGTTCGAGAATCGCCCCGGTGTGGGTCCACGGCGCATTATCGGAGGCTGGCCGCAGGAACAGCATCAATCGCGCAATGGCTTTCAAATAACATAATATCCGAAATCGTGACCCCAGAAAAGCATGCCATCGGCCTAACGTTGACTCGAAATCTGTACACCGTTGGTCGGTAGTCAGATTGGCCTAAAGCGGGGCGCGCATTTTAACGGTACTATAAGTGGGCCTGGCGACTCTTGAAAGGTTCTGCATGATTTACCAGCCTGATCGTTCATGGTGGGTGGAATCTCGCGTTCAGGGTGCAGCAATTTTACGCGATTGGGTGGGGCATGCGTCTTCGTCGCGGCGATTCATATTTGCTCTTGAATCTATTCTTCCCGCTACGCCGTCAGGGGCGAGCATGGGACCGACCCTGCATGAAACCGAGCGCTTGTTGTCAATGAACATCGACACCGCTGACGCGCCGCCGGAACGCGGCGGTCATCGTACTCACGTCGCCCCGATGGCGAGCTGATCGTCAAAGCGCGTGATCAGGTACGCCGGGCGAAGTGGTCGGATCGCGACCAGGCGCGTGTACATCAACCGGTGTGCCGCTGCGCGAGAGTTACTTCAACGAAGCGCCGCGTTACAGCGGACACTGGGAAGTCGGCGCAAACCAGTACTTCATTCTCGGCGATAACCGCAATCCTGGCCTCGATTCAGGGTTCTGGCCCGATTGACGCGAGCATCATTCACGGGGTGGTTAAGTTCCGCTGGTGGCCGCTCCAGCGACCTGAGTATATTCGCCGTCTGATTACTGGAACGCTCGGCGGCAATCAACACGCCGTAGAGCAACCTCACCCGCAATCCCTTCTCCGGGTGGAGAGGGACTTGGAAACGCAGCGCGTCTCGCCCTTCACCCCAGCCTCCTACGTTAGAGGGGAAAATAATAACGTCTTGGCGCTCTCTGCCGGGATTGGTTGAGGGTCGGGATAGACGATAGGAGGAGCGTGATGAGTTCAGACAAACCCAATCTGAAGCGGATGGATAATGTCGGCATCGTCGTCGAAGCGCTCGACGGCATCGCGCGTTTTCGCGGAGCTGGGTCTGCGGCTCGAAGGGCGCGCCTGATCGAAGGTGAGTGGGCCGGGCGCGTGACCCGGACTGGGCACTGAACGCGTCGAGGATCCCTGTGTTTGGTCACCCCGATGGTCACAGCCGCCTCGAGCTGTGTGCGCTTTCCCGCGCCACAGGTCATCGGCGATCATCACCCAACGCGCCAGTGAACGCTGGGCTACCTGCAGGTGATGTTCACGGTGGAGGATATCGACGACACGCTCACTCGCTATCCGCCGTCACGCTCCCGCGGCTCGTCGGCGAAGTGGTGCAGTACGAGGACTCGTATCGCCTCTGCTACATTCGCGGTCGGAAGGCCTGCTCATCGGGCTGGCGCAGGAAATATCAAGCGATCATTGGAGGGCGCACACAGGTGCTGCGCCTCTTTTGGAGCAACTCCGTTGCGCTTTACCCCGTTACGGCGACCTCGTCGGCGCTGGCAACATGATTATCACTGCAAATGCGCTCAACCGCACCCCGCTCTCCGCGTTAGGATACCCAAAGCCCGGCGCTGGTTACACCTTTACCGTTTTGTTTTGACTCAAGCACCTCCGCGCATTCCGATTGGCGAGTGCTCGCCCGCTTGGTACCCGCCAGCGCCGCCGCGTTCAAGTTCGGCATTGTGTGTAACCGCCTGCTTCGCATTGTTCTGACGTCATGCTCGGACCCTAGTCATATTTGACTTTTCGGACAAGCTTCACGGCTGTACTCCTCCATCCGTCCGTGAATCACCGATAACCTGCGTAGGCCACAGGCCAGCAGTCCGTCGTTTGAGCGTAGTCCAGCGGTCAGGTGAGAGTACGCCGCCCGTCCATGAGTTTTACGCGATCCGGTTATCGTTAGAGTAACGAATAGATTTCTTTGGGGGGGTGTGCGGTGATTGGGTGGACGAAGGCCTTGGTGATCCGATTGCTGCACGGTGGTCGGCCGGTTTAGTGGTGCTGCTGCTGGTGCAGCCCGCCGTCTGTCCCGTCAATCAGGTGTCGGCGACCGCACTCGCCACGCCCACGTCCGCGCCCCCCTCGCCGCCTGGATTGATGCGCCCAAGCTGGCGCCGCAGTGCATGGTCGGCGGCGCCGTTCCCGGCGATCTGCTCGTGCGCTCATACCCTGGCGCGGAATTCGCCGAACTCCGGCACGCTCGTCACCGAGTTGACCGCGCTCGGCCTCACCGATGATGGCTGGGTCACGGTCAATTTACGGCGAACGGCGCGGTTGGCCGCGCGCGGAAAATCTACGGTTTGCCGGGCGTATGCGCGGCCCTGCCCCGCGTGCGCAATCCGCTGATCCCGTGGCCGCGCCCAGACGCGGAGGTGTTCGCCTGCGAGTGGATCGCGACGGCGACGGCTCGTTCCGCAACACCATTTCGGCGCCGGACGGCGACGCGCTCGACATGCTGTGGATGGTCATCATCAACCTGTACACCCAGCCGCCCAACAACCTGCGCGAATTCACCCTGACGCTGGACTGCGACGGCGCCCCAGCCTGAGGCCGTGCGCTGGGCTGGTCCTACCACACGCCGACCCTCACCTGCGGTGATGCGCTCACGCTGCCGTTCCGCTCGACAGTCCGCAGCAGCCCTTCACCATCACCTTCGCGTCGCAGAGCCCCCAGAGCTACATCAACTATGTGCTGCGCGTCAGCGGCGGCGCCGCAGGCTAACCGAATTCGTACCAAGACCGACTGCGCCAGTCTTCGTATCAGGGACAATAGTAGCGTATGCATTGTTGCTGACGAAGGAGCCGGTATGCGTCTTTTGCGTTACGGATTCATGATCCTCTGTTTACTCTCCGCATGGTTGATCCTCGCCCAGAGCGACGAGGGCATCATGATTCCGGCCGATACCACCGCGCTGATCGATTTCGCGCAGGACGCGCCCACCAACTACCGCGTTCGCCAAAACCCGGGATCAGCCGACCGTCGTGACGATCATCGGCGTTGATATCCCCTTCACCGCCGCAAATTCTCGATTATAAACGGGACGACACTGGCCGAATTCGCGGAAGGGGTCTTCATTGTGACGTTGGAACTCGGCAGCGCGATGCCGTGTTCACGCTGCACGTCGAACCACATGCGCGGGCGTCGTGCTGGTGCGCGTTGGTTCAGATTACGCGGAGGCCGCGCCGACCATCAGGATGCGCGGTGCTGCCACCCGCAACGCCCACCCACCCTCACCTTCGCGCCGACCATACCCTCACGTTCACGCCCACGTTCACGCCCACCGAGACCTTCACGCCCACGCTGACTCCGTCGCGTACACCGACCAACACCCTTGACCCCCGGTGACGCCGACGGAAACGCACACACCGTCGTTCACCCCGTCGAACACGCCGCCCCACGTCGAAACGCCCGCGCCGACCGGAGACCAATACGCGGCCGCCGCCGACGGAAACGCCCGTGCCGCCCACGGCGACGAACACGCGCACCCCGCGCAGCGACGGCGACGCCGTCACCCACCGAAACCAATACTCGGTGCCCCCCCGGCGACCAGCACGCCGCACCCCGCGCAATACCGCGACGCCACCGCCGCAGACAGCGACGCCCGTGCCACCCACCGCGACGAATACCCGCACGCCCCACGCGACCTCCAACGCCGCGTCCACCGACGGGCACGCGCCATCGGCCTACGCGCCCGCCGACAACGACTACGAACTGGACGTGACGACCGGCACGGTCACCACGATCAGCGACAGGTGATCGTACTCTGAAGGCGATCAGGAAGATCGAGTGGTGTATACTGTGCTCAACGTCAATCGGGATGCCAACAGCCGGGCCGCGAGCTTACCTTAACCATCACCGCGACCTGCACCGGAACGGGCGTCGAAAATATTCGGTTTGCGGCCGGTGGGCAGACTTTCGCATGTGGTGATACGATTATCATACGACAAGTCGTCTTCGACTCTAAGAGTGGCAGCTTCTTGGTCTCCGCGACTGGCGGGGAAAACACAGTTGTGACATGGACTTTGACCGGGACAGCAGAGCGAGTCAACCCATAATCGAGGTGGCTGGATGAACGCAGCAGCACGTCTTACACTCATTGTCATTGGACTATTTTGTTGGAACTGGCGTCTGGGCGCAGGATGGCGAACCGGTCGGTATCGGTTCCGGCTTGACGCCGATTGACTTGCCACCGATGCCGGGCCCCAAGTCTTCCTTTAACGACCGATGAGCCGACCACGCCAGCGCGAGCGCCGACCCCGCCGACTTCCCGTATCTGGTGGAAG
Source organism: Candidatus Flexifilum breve (assembly GCF_016713355.1). Lineage (NCBI taxonomy): Bacteria > Bacillati > Chloroflexota > Anaerolineae > Aggregatilineales > Candidatus Flexifilaceae > Candidatus Flexifilum > Candidatus Flexifilum breve. Next base: position 61,726 of record NZ_JADJPI010000046.1, on the reverse strand, counting down.
TGCGCGACCCGCGCGGCAACGTCACCGCCCGGTTGACCAATGTCATCGCGTCGCGGCTCACGCTCGATAACAGCAATCGCAGCTACGAAATCACCGTCATCCCCAACGACCCGGGCGCGCGGGGCAGGTCATCCTCGATATTGAAGGCGCGATTGAACCGGAAACCGAGGTCGACGCGACCCTGCGCCCGTGGAAGCTGAACCCGTCGGGCAGGCGCAGAGCGCTGCGGGCGAAATTGCGTGCTTCGTCAGCACCAATTCGCGCGTCAATATCCGCCGCGAACCGAATGCGGATGCGGAAGTCGTCGGCTTGCTGACCGTGCGCACGCAAATCGGCGCGAATGGCTTGAGCAGTGATGGGCTGTGGTATGGCGTGGTGATGCTCGACAATACGCAAGCGTGGATTTTTGGCGCGGCTGGCCGCGAAGTGTCGCCCTGTAATTTCGCTTAGAGAGAAGCTTAAACCTCACCCCCCAGCCCCCTCTCCTACAGGAGCGGGGGGAGCTAAACGCGCACCGCAAAGGGGGGGTTTGGTTTTACGTCGTATAGCTGACCGGGTTGCCTTGGCTGCCTTTTTTGCCATCCGGCCAGGTAGTCGATTCGTTGAACTTAAGGCCGGTGACAATCGCGCCTTTCATGTTCGCCCCCGTGAGGTTGGCGCCATTCAGGATCGCGTTGGTCAGGTTAGCATTCGTCAGGCGCGCTGGTGAGCGTCGCGTTGCTGAAGTTGACGCCCGTCAGGTTCGCCCCGTTCAAGTCCAGCCCGACCCCTTGCACCGTGGTCATATCGCTAAAGCTCAGGTTCGCGTTGATGAGAATCGCTTCGCGCAGGGTCGCCGCGACGAACTTCGCCGCGCGCGCCGAAGCCCCAGTCATATCCAGACGCGTCATATCGAGCGCTGATAGGTCAATACCCGCCAGCCGGGGCGTAGTCCCCGCACCGACGAGCGCCAGAATGAGTTCTTTACGATTAATTTCCGCCATGTGCTTTTTCCTCACGGTGATAGGCGATAATCTGGTCGATTGTGTCGTCTAAGGAGGTAGTCGGCTTCCATTCTACCAGTCCGCAGATTTTATCCAACGCCGGCACGCGCCGCCGGAAGTCTTCGAACCCGGCCTCGTAGGCTTCTTCGGGAATGACCTTGATTTCGAGCTACTGCCCGCGCGCTGCCGCACTCGGTCGGCCAGTTCGTAGATCGAGACCTCTTCGCTGCTGCCGATATTGAACACCTGCCCAATTGCGTCGGGCGCTTCGCTCAAGAAGGTGAATCGCATGCACCACGTCGTTCACATTCGCGAAGCAGCGCTCTGTTGGCCGTCGCCGTAGACCGCCGATCGGCTCGTTGTTGATCGCCCATTTGACGAAGCGCGGCAGCACCATCCCCATACTGACCGTGCTGACGCGGGCCAACCGTGTTGAACAGACGGAAGATCACGACGGGCAGCCCTTTCTCTTTTAGGTAGGCGAGCGCGAGAAATTCGTCAATCGCTTTGCTGGCGGCGTAGCTCCAGCGGGAGCGAGTCGTCGCGCCGAGCACGCTGTCGTCGTCTTCGTGGAACGGGAAACGCACGCCTTTACCATACACTTCTGAGGTCGAGGCGATGAGCACTTTCTTGCGGTAGCGGCGGGCCGTCTTGAGCACCACTTCGCTGCCGCCGATATTCGTTTCGATGGTTTCGATGGGTTCACTGATGATGCGCTGCACCCCCACTGCCGCGGCCAGGTGGAAGATCACATCACATTCGCTGACCAGTCGATCCATGACATGGATGTTGCGGATGTCTTCAATAGCAGTGCGGAACTTGGGATGATGCTCAATCGCCGCGAGATTCTTAATGCGCCCTGTGCTCAGGTTATCAATAATGGTAACTTGGTAGCCGTGTTCAAGCAGTCGCTCGGCTAAGTGACTGCCAATGAAGCCCGCCACCGGTGATCAATGCGCGAGTCATGGTTATCCTGTTCGTCGTCTTACCAGACACATGTTAACCAAAGTACTGCGCATCCACAATAGACGTATATCAATTGTAGTCAATCGTCGTTTTGAGGTAGCCTGCCCGAGGACGCCATGACCAAAGCCCCCGAAACCGAGAAAGAAACGCAGCGCATCAGGCCTTTAGCGACGGCGTGTTCGCCATTGTCGTCACGTTGCTGATATTTAACGTCAAGCTGCCCGAACCCGCGGCGGTGACGGCTAACGGCTTGCTCGCCGAACTGGCGAAGTCCTGGACGATTTATCTGGCGTTTGCGGCGAGTTTCTTCTTCGTGCTCGTCATGTGGATTAATCATCACCGCTTATTCACCATCATTCGCCGCTCGGATAACAACCTCATGCTGCTGAGTGGGCTGCTGCTGTTCGGCGTGACTGTGGTGCCGTTCCCCACATCGATTGTCGCGGCGTACCTGCTTGACCCGCAGCAGCGGGCGGCCGTCTTCATCTATAACGGGTGGTTTTTCCTCGTGGCGATCATGTTCAACTGCTGTGGCGCTACGCTGCGCACAACAACCCGCCTGTTCAGTCACGCTGTCGACCGGCGATCACGCGGCACATTGCCCGGTCGTACAACATCGGTCTGGTGCTGTACCTCGCCGCCGTGCTGATCGATATCATCAGCCCTCCGGTCAGCCTGGCGATTTCAATTGGGCTGGCCGTGTTCTTCGCCATCCCCAACCGCCAAGTTCAGCAGTTGATGACAACCAGCGACACGACTGCCTAAAGCAGGTTCACGGGAATTTTCGTGTAGGGGCTGTCTGCCCGATTTCGGGCGCACACGCAGGTGCGCCCTACTTTAATTCCCTACCACTCCTGCTGCCGCGCGCAGACTCTGCACGCGCTCCGGTTCGATCTGCTGTCGCTCGTAGAAGTCCGCGAGCGCCAGATAGCCCGGTTGGCCTTCCGGGTAGATCACCACCGCCGTTTCCCGCAGCTTGAGCGCGAGGTCGGGGCGCGCCTGCTGTTCGCGGACGTGCGCTAACTGAATGAGGATCGTGGCGGCGTGCTGCGGCTGTGTCTGGAATTCGTACAGGCTGCGCCGGAAGAGATCCGCCGCGGTCGGAATGTCACCTTGCTGAGCGGCCAACTGCGCCCGCAAAAGCTGAACCCACGCTTGCAGCGGCAGCCAGCGTTCCATCCACGCCAACTGCTTGAGCGCGGCTTCTTCCTGCTGCTTGTTGATCAGGTTGTTGGCGCTGTGAATGTGCGCAACGAACCACACGCGGAGGAGCTGCCAGGCCAGATACAACACTAACGGCACATACAGCAGCACGCCGATGCTCGGACTGAAGCCGAGGGTCGCCCAGAACTGCTCAATCGGAAAGTAGAGCAGCAGGCCGAGGCCGAGCGTGACGAGCAGGTGCTGCGCCAGCAGCAGCGGATAATCCTCAATGGCCAGACTGCGCCGCGCGGGCGTATACCCGCGCTGGCGCAGGCCGAACGGCAGCGCTAGCCAGATCAGCAGGAGGACCCCCGCTAACACTGCATACCAGCGCTCGCGCCGAAACTCGCCCCAGGCCGCCATGACCATCGCCACCGGCACGAGGAGTGTGATCAGCGGTAGCCACAGGCGGTACAGCCCACCGCCCACTTGCAGCGTAACCAGATCGGGCACGTCGTAGAGCGCCGCCCACAGACGGCGCTGCGTCCGGCGCGCGCGCGCCGCTTTCCCCGGATGCACGACGGTGAGCAGCGCCAACCCACCGAGCGCAATAATCCACCAGCCGTACCGCATAAAGAGGCCTACGTCACGGCGCACCTCGGAATAGGGCATGTACGGGTTCTGCGTGTAGGCGATCCACCACAGATTGCCCGCGTGATCCACGCTCAACAGATCCTGATACCAGTTGCTGCGCGGCGGCGTCGTCAGGATGCGCCAGTTCCCATTATCCAACTCGTAAATGCCCTGTATGTCGATCAGCAGCGGCGCGTTGTTGCGAATGACTAGTTGATCGGGAAAGATGCTGGCTGAATTGAACGTTTTGCGACTGAAGGTCAGACGCCCGGCGAGGTTGAGCGTGCCGACGCCACGAGTATGATCGTACACCCACAATACCGTGTCCGTCGCGCCATACATCCGGCTGATCGAAAGGCGCGTCGGCCCGCCAAAGGGCTGCCAGCTTTGTCCATCGTAGCGGAACAGATTGCCGTTGTACGCCAGATAGATGATGCCGTCCGGCGTTTTGACGAGATCGGCGCTGCTGGCGTAGGTGCTGCCCAGATTGGACATCGGAATGAGCGTGGAAAGCTGCTGCGTTTGCCAGCGCGTGCCGTCGAAGGTGGCTATTTGCCCATACAGGTTGATCACGAACACGCCGAGCGGCGAGGCCTCGATGTCATTCCAACCGTAGCCCGAGAGCGCATTCTCGTAAGTGATCCACTGCGTGCCATCGAAGTGGATCACGGTGTTGTCGCGTACTGACCACAGTTGATCGCCATTGGTGACGCTGATCGGGCGGTCGAAATAGGGAGCTGAGACCCCGCCCGTGCAGTCCGACCAACTGCCCGCTTGATATTGCAGAAAGCCGCAGTCGGAGTGCGTGCCCACCCAGAGCGTGCCATCGTTCAGCGCGAGGACTTCATACGGCGATTCGCCTTCGGGCAGCGGGATTTCGCGCCAGTCCTGCCCGTCAAGGAAGTACAACTGAGCGAGCGGACGCAGCGTGAGGGTCGCCAGTCCCTGCGCGCCCAACACCGCCAGCACGACGAGCGCCACGCCGATCACCTGCCAGCGGCGGGCGGCGCGGCGGTACTGTTGGCCTTCACGAACCGATGCGGCAATATCCAGCCCGTCGATCATGCGTACCCCTTGGCAACTCGGTCAATCCGCGGGGCGAGCCCCGCTGCTAATTGTACAGCATGTGGGTCACGCAGATAACGCAGGGTGACGAACAGCGCGCACAACACCATCACCAGCGCGACGAAGAACAGCACCTCATAGCCGAGGTTCTGCGCAATCGTCCCGGCGATGAACGGCGCGGCCAGCGACACAATCGCGGAAATGGTGTTGAACAGCCCGGCGTAGATTGGGCGCTGTTCCGGCGACGCATAGCTGATCACCCAGTTCTGATAGCTGATGAACAGGTTGCTCAGGGTGATGCCGGAGAGCAAAAAGCCGATGTACAGCGGGAACGGCCCGACGACCGACGCGATTAACGCGCTGATGGGCAGGAAGGCCGCGCCGACCAGCGCCAACCGGATGAACAGCACGTTATTCTTCGCGCCCAGCCACGTGTAGAGCAGTGCGCCGCTCACGCTGCCGACCGTTTGCAGCGCCAGCAGCGTCGGCACGGCGACGGCGCTCGCCAGGCCGAGCTGCACGGTCGCAAAGCCGATGTAGAACGGGCTGGCCATCGCGAACAGGCTGGTCAGCATGCGCGTGATGATGATGGCGCGGAACGGCTGATCGGTGCGCAGCACACGCCCGAGGCTCGGCAGGAATTCGCCCAAGGACGGGATCTTCTCGAGGGCTTTGCCGCTCGGGAGTTCGTGAATGAGCGTCGTCGGGATGATCGAGAGTGCGAACAGCACACCCGCCGCGGCAAACACAATCGCATAGTTGTTGGGGAAACCCGGGCCGCCGCTGCCCAGCACCACGCCGATCAGCGGGGAGATGCCGAGCATGATCAGGCCGGAGCTGGCGGTCATGATGCCGAACATGCGCGCGCGCCAGCGGTTGTCCAGGCTCGACCCGGAGAGATCCGCCCACGGCACGCCGACGATGCCATCACCGATCGCCGTGATGCCGTAGCAGATCAGGAAGGCGATGAGAATCGCTTCCGGTCGCGCCGCGCCGAACACGACGATCAAGCCCGCGAAGATCAGCATGACGAAACGCACCGGGATGTTCGGCCCGGCAAACCACCACTTTTTGCGCTCAAAGCGCACGATGTAGCGCGCGATGAACAACTGCGGCAGCGTCCAACCCACATCAAACAGGCTGGACGAGAGGCCAATCAGGATTTCTGAGCTGGTGAGGCGGCGGATGAAATCGGGAATCAGGGTGCTCGGCCCGAGGATATTCATCGCTAGGGTGAAAAGAATGCCATCGGTCAAAAAGAAGACGAAGTTTTTACGATAGACTTTTTCGCGTTGGTCTGGGGATAGGTTGCGACTGTCAGCGTGCGTCATGCGAGTCCTGTCATGAAATCGAATGCATATCATTCTGCCTTGTTCTGTCAGCGCTCACAATGTCCAGTTGGTTTTGGCTGGTTGGTTGGTTTGATCGTGTTGAAAAAGGTCAAATTCCGCCCCCCAGCTTCCTGCCGTGAACCGAATTGGTTTTCGTAGGGACGCGATCAAGAGGGTGTCTAATCAGCCCCTCAACCCCCGACCCCTACTCCCGCACAAGCGAGGAGAAGGGGAGAAATGCAGTTGTATCCCGCTCCCCGTTGACGTGGGAGCGGGACGGCTTGCGCAGCCCGCCGGGTGAGGGGTGGTATGAAACGTCTTTTTTGGACATCCTCTTGATCGCGTCCACTGATCGCTACTACTTACAGCATCCCATAGGCGATACTTTAAATACCCTCATGCCTTGTCCCTACAATTGATTGCCTTCCCCTGACAACCCCGTGGCTGACAACCCACCGCTCAACCATTCAGGTAAATCCCGTCACGCAGATTCAAAGTTGCGGTAAAATACGGGGAGGCGAAGCATGGTGCTTCGCCTCTTTTGCTGTTCGGGGATAACGTTGAGCATTCGCAAGACACAACGCAGAATTTTAATGGCGTTCATCGGGGTGCATTTTGCGCTGGCGGCGGTCGTCAATCTGGTGTTTTTCGCCGGGAATGCCTTTTAGCCCGCTGGCGTCGGCGACCGGCGGTCTGTTGACCGGATCACTGCTGGTCAATGTGGTGTTCATCGGCCTGCTCGTCGGTTGGATGATTCTGCAACGTGGGCGGCTGCGCCCCTACGACGTCGGCCTGATCCCGTCGCATATCCCGATGGGCATTATCTACACGTTTGGCTTCTGGGCCATGGCGCAGATCGTGCATCTGGTCTTCAGCCTGCTGACCTACGGCGCGGTCACACTGAACCCGGAATGGGTGAGCAACGCCAACATGATGATCGGCCTGATCCTCGCGCAGGTGATCGGCAACGCGCTGTTCGAAGAGATTGCGTACCGCGGCTTCCTGTTCCCGCAGATCTACCTGCATCTCGACGGCTGGCGGCATCGCCCGTGGTGGCGTTTGGGCGCGGCGATTCTGATCTCGCAGGGGGTGTTCGCGCTCTCGCACATCCCGAATCGCCTGTATCTCGGCATGTCGCTCGACCAGATCGCGCCAGATCTACTGCTCCTGCTCGGCTGGGGTTTCCTGTACACCATCATCTATCTCCGCACCGATAACCTGTTTCTGGTGGTCGGCGTGCATGCGCTGGGCAACGCGCCCTCGACGCTGTTCGCGACGGCACCAGTCTTTGCAGGCGGCGGCGCGTCACTGTTCATGTACGCGCTGGTCGTCCTGCTGTTGTTCGGCGTGCCCATGCTCCGCGCCTATGGGCAGCGCTTCCGATTGGGCTTAGATTACGGCACACAAGAAGGAAGAAGAGAATATGTATAAACGCGGAAAAGACGAGGACGACGGCCTCGATTCCCTGCGCAGCGATTTTGGCAGCGAGGAGGAACTCGGCGACGAACGCGGGTTCCTCGACGATGTCGCGCCTGCCGAGGACGACGCTGAGGATCAGCCCCGCGAGAAGCGTCCGTCCGGGGTGCCGGGGAATGTCAGCTTCATCGGCGGCATTTTCCGCGTGATCGGCATCGCGCTGGTCTCCGTGCTGATCTTCCTGCTGATTGGCGTGGGCATCACCTTTGGCCTGAGCGCGGCGGGCATCGTCGAGATCATCGACTTCTCGCGCGCCAGCGTCCCCGTGATTAGCCTGCTGCCGACGAGCGTGCCGCCCACTGATGCCCCGGTCAGCGTGCCGACACAGCCGCCGCCGACGGAAGTCGCCGCCGCTGCCGCGCCGACCACGGACACCGCCGGTGGCCAGCCCGTACCTGTGCCCACGGCGACGTCGGAGAATGTCACCGTGATCCCGCCGACGCCGGTCACCGCGTGCACGGAAATGGCCGACTGGTGGGAGGATCAATCCGCCATCTATGCGACCTTCGCCGCACTGTCGATTGAACAGCCGCCGCAGACGCTGCTGGCGACCCTGCAGCAGATGCGCGTGCGCCGTGATGCTGCGCAGGCTGCTGTGCTCGTACCCTGTGTCGATCCGGTGCGGACGGCCTTCGTCAATGGTTATGACCTCCAGATTCGTGCCTTCGAAGCGGTCAACAACAGTGACCTGCCCGGTGCGCGCAGCCTCATGCTGATGGCTGGCGACGCTTATGCGCAAGCACACGCCGGACTCTGGCGCGCAGGCATCGCGACGGATGGCTCACCGCTCGCCAGCGGCATTGGGGCGGACAGCGGCGCGTCGTGCGGCGCATCGGCATGGTATCAGGCGGCCAAGGCGCAGCGCGATACGCTGCTTGACGCTTACCTTGCCGTCAACCCGGAGACGATGCCACCGCCGCAGATCCGCCAGAATCAGGACACGATGGCTGCCGCCGCCAGCAATGTGGCTACGCTGCAAACGCCTGCCTGCGCGTCGACGCCGTCCAACCTGCTCATCAACTACATGCAGGATCTGATCAACGCGCTGCAAATGCAGCTCGGCAGCAATCCCGCCGAAATTGAGCGGCTGATCAGCGCGTACAACAATCGCCTGCTGCTCAATGCGTGGCTGCATTATCTGGGACTGAACCCGTAAACCATTTTGTGCCCCTCACCCCCGACCCCTCTCCCACGCAAGCGGGGAGAGGGGAGAAAACGGCCTTTCCTGTCTCCCCTCCCTGAATTCGGGGAAGGGTCGGGGGTGGGGTAAGATCCTCTGAGTACCGCACAACGCTATTGAGGGGCGGACTTGTTACCTCCCGCCGCGTCCTGAAAAAATAATCTATTCGGAGTCCCGATGGCGCACGTGTTCATCTCCTATCACAAAGACAGCAGCCGTGCCTACGCGCGCCAGCTCGCCGATCATTTGATCGCGCGCGGCTTCGACGTATGGATCGACGACCGCATCGACTTTGGGTCGGAATGGGAACGTGCGATCTTCGAAGATGGGCTGGATCGCGCGGCGGCGGTCGTCGTCATCATGACCAAGGGCGCATGGGAGAGCCGCTGGGTGCGGCGCGAACGCGAATACGCCGAATTCAAGCGCCTGCCGATCATCCCCCTGCGCGCGGAAGACTACATCTTCCCACCCTACCTCGCGACGCAGTTTGTCGATGTGCGCGGCTGGGTGCTGCCGCCCGACACGTTCCTCGACGCGCTGGAAGAAGTGGGCGTGACGCGGCGCGCTGATCGCGGCGCCGATGTGGCCAAAGCGGTGCAGGTCGCGCAGGGCTCCGCCCCGACGATTGAGCGCATCCCGGTCGTGACGCCGACCAGCACACCGCCCGTTTCCTCCCCGCCGCCCATTGTCAGCCAGCGCCGCTCGCGCAGTTTGCTGCCGTTTGGCGCTGCGCTCCTCGTGATCGTGATCGTCGCTGCCCTCTTGCTGCCGTCACTGCTGCCCAACCCGGACGAAGTCGCGTCAACACCAACGCTGACGCTGACGAACACGAACGCGGTCATCGTCGATGCGGCGACCGCGACCGCGACTCATACGGCCTCACCCGAACCAACGATTGCCCCATCCGACACCGAGCCGCCGAATCCCGAAACGGAAGTCTGGCTCGATGTGACGCGCACCGCCGATGCATGGACGCCCAGACCGACCGGCACATTCACGGCGACGAATACCGCGACCGCCACCCGTGATGCCACGCAAACCTATGAACGCCTGCGCCAGAATCGCGACGCGACGCTCACCGCGCAAGCGCCCACGCCGAACGGCGGCGGACGGGCTGAAATTGTGTTCGTGTCGAATCGCGATGGAGATTACGACCTCTATGTGACGCATCTGGACGGCACGAACGTGCGCCAGCTCACTGATGAGTCAGGCGTAGATGATTATCCGGCTTGGTCGCCGGACGGAGAGCAAATTACCTTTGCTGCTTATCGCGTGGACAATTGGGAAATCTACCTCATGGATGCCTCTGGGGAGAATCAGCGCCAGCTCACAATCAATCAGGCAGATGATTACGCGCCCGCGTGGCTAACCCAGGATCGACGTCTCGGTTTTACCTCGAACCGCGATGGTGACGACGAGATCTACACCGTTGGCGTGGATGGGACGAACCTCCAGCAGTTGACCTTCGACAATGCGCTCAATTCATCCGCGCAGTGGTCGCCGGATGGCCGCCGAATTCTTTACCTCTCCGATGACGGGATCGCCATCATGAACGCGGACGGTACCGGCGCGTACCAACTGACAATGGAAGGGTCACTGGATTACAGTGCCACCTGGTCGCCCGACGGCCAGCAGATTCTGTTCACCCGGGGGTTTTTCGCAGATGCAGAGATCTACGTTATGCGGGCAGATGGGACGGCGCTGCAAAACCTCACTGACCGTGAAGGGGAAGATTATCAGGCGGCGTGGTCACCCGATGGCAGTCACATCGTCTTTAGCTCGGATCGCGACGGCGATCGCGACCTCTACAGCATGAATGCCGATGGGTCGAACGTCCGTCAAATCACGAATACGGACGGCGATGATATCGCCCCCGATTGGCGTCCGTAGAGACAACCTCATCATTCAATCCCCTCTCCGGGTGGAGAGGGGATGCGCCGCTAAACGCTGGGTTACGCGGTCGTCGGCGTGAACGGTGCGGGGACGGTGTCGGCCTGAGCCTTCGCCTTCAGCGAGCGGTCGATGAGCCACGGCATGACCGTCAGCGCGAACAACCAGTACGCCGCATAGCCGATCACGTCGACCAGCGACGGCGTGCTGTTGTAGCCAAAGAGCGTCTTCAACAGACTGCCGAGCGGCGACTCAACGGCGAGCAACCCATTGGTATCCCACACCTGCTCGATGATCGTCGGCAGCAGCCCCGCCTCTTGAAACTCGTGCAGCGCGCTGGCGAACATCCCCGCCGCGAACAACAGCAGCAGCACGCTCGTTACGCTGAAGAAGTGGCGCAGATTCAGGCGAATGCTCGACGCATAGACCAGCGCACCGATCAGCGCGGCGACGGCTAAGCCGATCAGCGAGCCGATGAGGGTTTCCTGCCCGTTGATCGTGAACGCGGTTGCCGCCAGCAGCAGCGCCATCTCGACGCCTTCGCGCACGACCGCAAAGAACGTCACGCTGAACAGCCCGCGTGGGCTGGTGCGGACGGCGGCGAGTTCGGTTTCGAGGCTGCCCTTCAGCGTACGCGCCTGCGAGCGCATCCAGAAGATCATCCACGTCAGCACGGCCACGGCGATCAGCATCATCACGCCTTCGAAGATTTCCTCGGCGCGGCCTTCCAATTCCGCGCCCACCGCTTGAATCCCCAGCGCGACCAGCACGCTCACGGCGATGGCCGCCAGAACCCCTGCCCAGGCATAGCGTTGATAACGCATCTGGTTCGTCTTGCGCAGGTAGCTCAACACGATGCCGACGATCAGCGAGGCTTCGAGTCCTTCGCGCAGCGCAATCAAAAGAGGTGCGATCACTGTCCTGTACTCCGCTCAAATTTGGAATAAAAAAGGGTGTGCTTGCAGCACTACTGTGCATTGTACGGGGTGCAGCGGGCAGAATCTACGAAGGGTGTTAATCATGAGTTCATGCGCCGGATTGATCGGATGTTAAAGCGAACCAAATCTCGGACTAGCCTGTGATTAATCATAATTTGCAGCAGGTTAAATTGTATCAGCCGGGGGTTTTGATATGCGGGTTTTGGCGGGGCGAGGCAAAAGGGTGTTCAAAAAGCACCCCTCAAAGCCTTTCCACTCGCCAGCGGACGCGATAAATCGCGTCCCTACGAAAACGCGCTCGGTTTGGCGAGCGGTGTTGTCTCCCCTCTCCTCTAGGAGAGGGGTTGGGGATGAGGCTGATCTTGTGCGCTTACGCCTGAATGAGTGTGCCCACGCTGTGATCGCCGAGCACGGCGCGCTTGAGGTCGTCGCCCGACCACAGATCCAGTACGAGGATGGGCATCTTGTTCTCTTCGCACAGGGTGAAGGCGGTCATATCCATCACCTGCAAGCGATCCGTCAGCACCTGCTTGTAGCTGAGCGTTTCGTAACGGGTCGCATCCGGGAACTTCTTGGGGTCTGCCGAATACACGCCGTTGACCTTGGTCGCCTTGATGACGATCTCCGCGTTCACTTCCACCGCGCGCAGCGCCGCGGCAGTATCGGTGGTGAAGTAGGGGTTGCCCGTGCCGCCCGCGATGATCACCACGCGGCCTTTTTCCATGTGGCGAATGGCGCGCAGTCGGATATACGGCTCGGCGACCGCTTTCATTTCGATGGCGGTCTGCACGCGGGTTTTGCCCCCCAGTCGTTCGAGCGCGTCCTGCAGCGCTAGTCCGTTCATGACGGTGGCGATCATGCCGATATGGTCGGCGGTGCTCTGTTCCATCCCGCGCGCCACGCCTTGAGCGCCGCGCCAGATGTTCCCCCCGCCGATGACGATGGCGATCTGAACGCCGAGGTCGTGGATGCCCTTGACCTTCTCGCAAATTTCCTCCGCGCGATCCGGATCAATGCCGTAGCCATGATCCCCTGCCAGCGCCTCACCGCTCATCTTCAGCATGATCCGGTTATAGACGGGTTTCTCTTGCATCGCCTTGCCTCCTGTGGGCATAAAAAAGGGGATGAACACGAAATGTTCATCCCCTTCGTTAACACTAGAAAACGGTATGTCGCGGTCGTCCGAGCATCGGTTATTCGGGTACGTCGACCGGCGTGCTGATTTCGAAACGCGCGAAACGGCGAATTTCGATGCTTTCGCCGACTTCTGCGACAGTTTCCGCCAGCAGTTGGCTGATGGTCTTGTTGTCATCCTTCAGCCACGGCTGTTCCATGAGGACGATGTCCTGATAGAACTTGTCGAGGCGACCAGCGACGATCTTTTCCGCGACTTCCGGCTTCTTGCCTTCGTTGAGCGTGCGCGCCAGCAGCACCTGACGTTCGCTTTCGACCAGGTCGGCGGGCACATCTTCACGCTTCACATACTGCGGGTTCAGGTTCGCAATGTGCAGCGCGACTTCCTTGGCGAACTTCTTGAAGGCGTCCGTGTTGGCGACGAAGTCGGTTTCGCAGTTGACTTCGACCATCACGCCGAGGCGCTTGGTGAAGTGCAGGTAGCTTTCGATCAAGCCTTCGTTCATCGAACGACCGGCGTTGAGCTTCTTGGCCGCCTTCGCCAGACCCTTCTCACGCAGGAACGCGGCGGCTTTTTCAACATCGCCGTTGGTGCTTTCCAACGCTTTCTTGCAATCGAGGGGACCCGCGCCCGTCATTTCGCGCAAGTCTTTGACCTGTTGTGCGGTGATCGCCATAGAGTTTATTCCTCAGTTTCTTCTTCAAACAGCTTGGAGTTGCGGAGCTTCGCCAGCGTCGACGCGCCCAGCAGCGCTTCATCGTCTTCGACTTCGTCGTATTTGCTCGCCGCTTCAAACACCGGGGCGCCGCTGTCGCCGTCCTGACAGAAGTCATCGGGCTTGCGCATCTGCTGGCCTTCGAGGATGGCATCTGCCAGCGCCCCGATGAGCAGCTTGATCGCGCGCACCGCGTCGTCGTTTGCCGGGATGACGTAGTCAATCGTATCCGGGTTGCTGTTGGTATCCGCCAGCGCCATCACCGGAATCTTGAGCGTGTTTGCTTCCTTGACCGCCGTGACTTCGCGCATGGTGTCGATGACCAGCAGCACGTCGGGCAGCTTCTTCATGTTGCGGATACCGCCGAGGCGTTCCTGCAGCTTGGTGATCTTGGTGTTCAGGACCTGCGCTTCACGCTTCGACAGCAGTTCGAATTCGCCATTGTCGCGGCGCTTTTCCAGCTTCTTGAGCGCTTCGATACGATCCTTAATGGTCTTCCAGTTGGTCAGCGTGCCGCCCAACCAGCGGGTGTTGACGTAGGGCATGCCGCAGCGTTCGGCTTCGCGGGCGATGGCGTCCTGCGCCTGCCGCTTCGTGCCGACGAACAGCACCGTGCCGCCTTTTTGCGTCTTGTCGCGCAGCATGTCGGCATAGCTGTTGAGGTTGACCAGCGTCTGCTGCAGGTCAATGATGTGGATACCGTTGCGTTCGGTGAAGATGTACGGCTTCATCTTCGGGTTCCATTTGGTCGTGCGGTGACCGAAGTGGACGCCCGTTTCGAGAAGCGCCTTCATAGTGACTTGCGTGGGCATTGCATTCTCCTAAAGGGTTCGTGTTTGTGTACAAGCACGCCGTTCACCCCCGGCGGATCATCGCTCTACGCGACAACACGCCGCCGAGTCCGGGCGTGTGAAATTTGGGTCTGCACCCATAACGGCATTCTAGCAGAGCGGGTAAGCGCTTTCAAGATGAGGATCGCGTCCTCACGACGCAGGAATGATCCCCTGTTCGACCAGATACGCCGCATAGGCTTCGGCCTGCAGGCGCGAACCTTCGCCGTTCAGGTGCAGGTGATCGACCCACAGCGCAATCCCTTCGGGCGCCACGGTTGCGAAATCAATGTAGGGGAGATCGTACTGGTCCGCTAAGCGGGTGACGATCGCATTCTGTTCATCCGCCGCCGCCCGCCATTCGGGAACCGCGTTGGGATCAGCGCGGTCGTAGGCCCACGTGCTGAGCAGCAAATCGACGCCCTGAATCTGCGCGATCCCGATCAGGCTGCGCAGGTTGCGTTCGTAGTACACCGGCGGGTTGAGCGCATACGCTTCGGCGTCCGCATAGGTCTGCCCGTCACCGCACGTGATGTAGGTCTCCGACGCGCTCGAACTCGGATCGGCGGGATCACGTTCCAGACCCAGCTTAATCGTGAGGAAGCGGTACAGCGTGCTGATACTGAACGTCCCCTGGTTATACGTGCTCACCATCACATTCCGTGGGTCGAGCCCGCGCAGGAGGTTGGCACCCCGGTAACAATCCGGGTTGGCGGCGCGCCCTGAAATATCAATCACGGACTGGTAAAAGATGATCAGATCCGGATCAAGCTCCAGCATGCGGAATTCGAAGTTGCTGAGCGTGTGCCATGTCGTGTAGCCCTGCACGCCCGCATTGATCACCTCGACGTTGGTCAGGCCATAGTCTTCCCGCAGAATACGCTGCAGCCACGCCGGATAGGTGTCGGTGTCTTCGGTGGCGCCAAATGTCGACGAACTGGATTCAAGGTGTAACCGATAAACGGCAGCACGACCGCCGAGCGGTTGAGTTCGTTGACTTCTTCGCGGGTGTAGATGTAACTGATGCGATCTGATTCGGTGCCAAAGTTGGTGAAGATGAAGCGCAGCGCCAGTTCCAGGCTGAGCGCGGTGCCGATCACCCCTAAGGTGACCGCGCCAACTGTCACCAGCATGCGTTGGAACCAGCCGACTGCCGCTGGTTGGGTGGTGAGTGCTGTGCTCCGGACGTGGGGTCGATGGTGGGGGAGTACCAGCAGTGCCAGCAGCGAGATGCCGATACCAATACTGGCCAACAGCAGAAACAGCGCCAGCGGCTGGTGGATGAAAAACTGAACTGGGAGTGTATATTCGTTGACGCTGCCATCGACCAAGACCACCCGGAGCGCGGGCGTCGTCTCGCTCTGTAAGCACACCTGCTGCGCGTCTTGACCGATGGTCGGCTGATTATCGAAA
This sequence comes from Candidatus Flexifilum breve, assembly GCF_016713355.1. Taxonomy (NCBI): domain Bacteria; kingdom Bacillati; phylum Chloroflexota; class Anaerolineae; order Aggregatilineales; family Candidatus Flexifilaceae; genus Candidatus Flexifilum; species Candidatus Flexifilum breve. Next base: position 46,028 of record NZ_JADJPI010000046.1, on the reverse strand, counting down.
TAGACTTCCCGCACGCCGTCGACCCGCCATTCGACGTTCACACAGGCGCCGGGCGCAAACACCACGCTGCGATCAACCGCCAGATAGATGGAACTGGTGTTCAGTTGGACGTTCGTCGTCTGCGCACCGGGCACCAGCACCGCCCCCGCGCCGATGGCGAGGACGATTAGAAATGCGAGGATGTGGAGATAGAGCGCGTATGTTTGCAGTGAGCGCGTCAATTAGTTGACAAAGCGGTACTTGATCAGCGTCCAGAGCGCAATCGGCGCATCCGTCCACTTAATCTTCTTGCCTTCCGTCCATTCGCGTCCGTTGTACGAGATCGGCACTTCGTAGATGCGAATGCCCTGCTTGAGTACCTTCGCCGTGAATTCCGGCTCAAATTCAAAGCGCTTGGCGTGGATCACCATCCCCTCGACGACTTCGCGGCGGAAGACCTTGTAGCACGTCTCCATATCGCTGAGGATGGAGTTGTAGAGGATGTTGGTCGTCAAGGTCAGCGACTTGTTGGCGACCATGTTCCAGAAGTTCATCGCCTTGCGCGGGCCGCCGAGGAAGCGCGAACCGTACACCACTTTGGAGATGCCTTCTTCGAGCGGACGCAGCAGCACCGGGTATTCGCGCGGGTCGTATTCGAAATCGGCGTCCTGAATGAGGAAAATGTCGCTGGTCGCGTGCTTGAACGCGGTGACGAGCGCCGCGCCTTTACCTGCGTTCTGTGGGTGATAGACGATCTTCACGTGCGGGCGGTTCTGCGCTTCAATCTGGCGCAGCACCTCAAGCGTCCCATCCGTGGAACCGTCATCCACGATGATGATTTCGTCGGCCAGCCCCACCGCTTCGACGCGATCCAGCACGGGTTCAATCGTATCGCGCTCATTGTAACAGGGGATCAACACGCTCAACGTCAGACGTTTCGCGCTGGGCGTCGAGCGTTTTTCCGCCGTTTTCATTTGCATTGTTCGTCGCCTTCAATATGCCTTACGGCGGCGGATTATAGCATAGTCTGTGCCTGTCACCAGATGCTTATCTACTGCTCAGGCAGCGTTCCCGCAGGCGCTCGATAATGAATGCAATGTAAAATGAAATAGAAGCAGCCGCGCCGCACCGTTCGTCCTTGTGGATGAGCCGGTGATCTGTGCTGTGGGCAGGCGGTTGCCCAGATCGGGAGCAGACATGACGGATCGACCAATGACGAATGGGCGCATTCATACAATTAAGCTGTGGGTGAACGCATTTATTCCTTCCACCTATACAGGGGCGGAGACGGTACCTGCCGGGAAACACGCCGGGAAAACCATGCTGACGACGCTGTGGGTGGTGAATCGCTGCTTTCTCACCGACGACCGCACTTTTAGCAATAATGTGCATGCCCAGTCGCGTCTGCACTCCGAAGTCGAAATCGATGTGCAGAAAAAGAAAGTGGTCTACGAGTTTCACCACTGCCACGAGACGGTCGAGATCGACTGTACCAGCGGTGAGGAGAAGTGCCGCCAGCACGGCGACACCAACCATATGCACTTTGAGAATTTCGTCGCGGCGGAAGCGGACGGCACGTTCAGTATTGATCTCAAGGCGAGCGCCAAGAACCCCTGCCTGACGGTCGCCAACGTCAAGCTCGCGCCGAATGTCGACCTGTACGGAACGATCACCATCCGGCTGAGCGCGGATAACAACGCCGCCACCGTGCGCTTCGAGGGGATGATCGAGACATATCCCGCCTTTGAAATGGTGGTGGCGTTCAACGGTTCAGAGGTTGGCCAGCCCGTGTTTCAACTCGACGTGGAGGAGGGGGCAACCGCCGCCAACATCACTGGCGCGCCGACACGCCCGGTCAACGTGGAGGCGGTGATCAAGCGCGAACCTGCGGCTCGCTTTCACACAGACCCGTGATCGACACATGAGTCCGCATAAGACCTGATGTGGAGGAGACAGCATGCGACAGTTGATGATCGCGGAGTTCATCACGCTCGACGGCGTGATTCAAGCGCCGGGTGGCCAGGATGAAGATTTGGACGGCGGTTTTCTGCACGGTGGGTGGACGTTTCCCTACTGGCATGACTCCATTGGTCAGCACTTTTTCGAGGCGATGACGCACACCGACACCCTCCTGCTCGGGCGCAAGACTTGGGAAATTCACGGCGGCGCGTTTGAGCCAATGGTGGACGATCCGTTTGGCGATACCATGAACGCCTTGAACAAGTATGTCGTTTCGACGACGCTCTCGTCGGCGCAGGCGTGGCGCAATTCGACGCTGATCCGCCAGAACGTGGTCGAAACGGTGCGCGAACTCAAACAGGCCGAAGGCAAAAATATCATGCTGGATGGCAGCAGCGTGCTCGCGCATACGTTGATCGAACACGACCTCGTGGATGAATACGTGCTGCACGTGTATCCGCTGGTGCTGGGGACGGGGAAGCGCCTGTGGCCAGACGGCAAGCGCGTCAACCTGACACTCGTCTCGTCCGAGCTGCTGCCCACGGGCGTGCTGTATCAGCGCTACCGTCCCGCGCGCAGCGGCTGATCCGCGCAGCATTGTGTTTAGCCTCACCCCTCAAACACCTCTCTCAGAATGGTGAGGAGAGAGGATGAGGGTGAGGTAAGACAATCTGAGTACCGGACAATGCTATTTAGGGGTGAGGCCAAATTCCCACATCGCGTCTAGACTGATTGCCTCTCCCCCAGCACCTTGAGGTAATGTGGGTTGTACATCAGGCCGAGGATGTTGCCGAACGGATCGAGCACCGAGGCCGTGATAAAGCCCGCTTCGCGCTTGATCAACGGCTCATATTCGGTCGCGCCCATCCCCTTGACGCGGGTCAGGGCCGCTTCGATGTCATCGACGTGCCAGAACACAACCGCGCCGCCCACGCCACCCGCCGCCGCTGGCGGCTGGTAGCGGCGGTCGATGATGCCGAGTTCGTGCTGGTAATCGCCGAGGCGGAATTCGACATAGGCTGGGTTGACCGCATCCGGGCGTTGAAAGTACGGCTCCAACCCTAATAATTCGCTGTACCATTTTTTCGCCGCCGCCACATCGTCCGCGTAAAAGCTGATCGTCGCCACGCCGCGCAGCAGAGTCATGTGTGTCATGGTCCAATTTCTCCTTCACTCTCCCAACCTGATCTCAGCTTATCACCCGCGTGTGACAACCCTATGTCAGCAGCGTCAGGCAGTCGCCCGTTGCAATCCGGCAGGGCATGGGGAATCATAAAGCGCAGACCGCCCGACTTGAGGATCACGCGCTTGAACCGCTTAACCCGCCTGCTGTCGCTCCTACTCGTCCTGCTCACCTTCATCGTCCTGCCGCTGCGCGCGCAGGATCAACCGCCGCCCACCGATGAATCCGGGTTGGATGCGGTCGCCGGAACGCCGATCCCGCTGCCCACGCGCGGCGCGCGCCCAGCCTCCTTCCTGATTGCGGAAAACGACCGCGCCCAACTGCATTTCTTCTTTCAGGTGCTGCCGCAGGGGACGACCGCGTTAATGCGCGTGGTCGGCAATGACATCGCCAATGCGCGGGCGCTGTTCCTTGGCGACCTGATCGACTTCTTCCCGATTGACGACGACTTTTACGGCCTGATTGCGACGGGTATGGAACAGGCGACCGGACGCGAGAACGCGCTCGCGGTCTACGTCACGTTCACCGACGGCACGCGGGCGACGCTCGAAGCGAATGTGGAGATCGTGCAGGGCAGCTTCATCCGCCAGCAGGTGACGCTCGCGCCGGACAAAGGCTATCTGCTCGACACGGAGACGGAACAAAACGAACTGGCGCGGTTAGAGAGCATCATCAGCGGCTATGAGCAGGAACGCCGCTGGGATGAGACGGGCTTCCAACTGCCGATTCCCGCCGCGCTCACCTCGCCATTCGGCGCGTTCCGCACGTTCAATGGCACGCTGAACACGCGCCACACCGGGTGGGACATACGCACGACACTGGGGCAGCCCGTGCTGGCGGCGGCGGCGGGGCGCGTCGTCTTCGCCGGGACGCTGCCGATTCGCGGCAACTATGTGCTGATCGATCACGGGTACGGGGTGTTCACGGGCTACGCGCACTTCTCGACGACGCATGTGACGCGCGGGTTGGACGTCGAAAAAGGGCAGGTGATCGGCACGACGGGCGACACCGGACGCACGAGCGGCCCGCACTTTCATTGGGAACTGGCCGTGAATGGTGATTGGGTAGACAGCGTACAATTCATCGAAATGTGGATGCCGTAGAGAGGTCACACGATGTCCCTGCGTTCAGCGTTTTTCCTCATCACTGCTCTCTTACTCATCGTGACGCCCGCTGTCGCGCAGGACGCCCAACCGGGCGCGCCCGGCATCGGCGACTCGCGCTACCCTGAATTCGGCAACGGCGGGTACGATGTGCAGTTGTACGATCTCAATCTGACGGTTGACCCGGAGGCGGGCACACTTGACGGGGTGGTCACCATCGATGCGATTGCCACCGCCGATCTCAGCAGCTTCAATCTCGATCTGGTCGGCTTCGACGTGCTCGAGGCGACGGTGGAGCACGCGCCCGCTGAGGTCAGCCGCGCCGGACAAGAACTCACCATCACGCCGGAAACCGTGCTGGTCACCGGGAGCAAGTTCACGGCGACAATCCACTATGCGGGCGTGCCGGAGGAGATGCAGTCGCAGGGCTTTGCGGGGTTAACGGGTTGGATCAATTACGGCGACGGCATCTTCGTCATGAGCGAACCAGATGGCGCCGCCAGCTTCTATCCGGTCAACGATCATCCGCTGGATAAAGCCTTGTACACGCTGGCGATCACCGTGCCCGAGCCGTACACGGTCGCGACCAATGGCGTTGTCAGCGAAATCATCGACAACGGCGACACGACCACGACCATCAGCGCTGTGAACGCGCCAATGGCGAGCTACCTGACGACGATCAATATTGCGCGCTTCGAGCTGGTCGAAGCTGTGAGCGGGAACGGCGTGCCGATCCGCAACTATTTCGACGCGGGCATCCCCGCCGACGCGCGCCGCGTGATCGCCCGACAGGGTGAAATGCTCGACTTCTATGAAAGCCTGTTCGGGGCGTACCCGTTCGACGTGTACGGCGCGGTCGTCGTGAACACTACCACAGAGAGCGCAATTGAAAGTCAAACGCTCTCGCTGTTCGGCAGCGACATCTTCACCGACACCGATCCGCTGGAAATGGAGCTGTTCGTCGCGCACGAACTGTCGCACCAGTGGTTTGGCAACAGCGTGACCATCGCCGATTGGCGCGACATCTGGCTGCATGAGGGCTGGGCGACGTACTGCGAAGGCTTGTGGATCGAGCACGCGCACGGCACGGACGCCTTCGACGAGTGGGTCGCGACGATTTACGAGTATGCCGCGGAAGACAGCGAAACATATCCCCCGCCCGGCGACCCGCCCGCCGAGGATGTGCTCAACTACAGCGTGTACGAACGCGGCGGCATGACGCTCCACGCGCTGCGCCTGGAAGTGGGCGATGCCGATTTCTTCGCCATTGCCCGCACATGGTTGGAACGCTACCAGTACGGCAACGCCACCACCGAGGATTTCATCGCCGTCGTCAACGAGGTCACCGGGGAAGATTACACGGATTTCTTCGACGCGTGGCTGTACCGCAAAGCGCTGCCCGATCTGCCGTAAAGGCGCCTGAGCGCTTCACGAGCAGGGCGCGCCGAGGATGTTGAGACTAACGTGAGTTACGGATAACCCTTCTCTGGCCCCCTGACCGGGGTCCTCGAATTCAGCTTGCCCTAGGAAACAGGACTTCCAATCGAGGGACCTGTAGGGACGAGGGGCGTCCGCCGGACTGTTTCACTGGACGAGGGTGCCTCCCCGTCATCTGTTTTCCTCAAACAGGCGCCTTAATGGTTCCCCGACCGGTTAAGGTGTGCTGTCCTCAGACGAATGCTCAGGAGGGAGACAGCAAGAACCTACCCCTGTCACCCCTCTCCCCGTTTTAGGGGGGAGACAGCAACGGTGTCGGAGCACCCCTCCCCGCAGGGTGAGGGGGGTGAAAGGGGCTTTTTCGGCACGAAGGGTAGACCTGTGATCTTCAGCCCGATTCGGGATCCGCGGTTGATCACCGTGCGGCGGGGTGGCTCCTTACAGGACGCCGATCATCGTCTGTTAGCGCTGTGGGCAGCGGTCTGCGCCGAACATGTTTTGCCCTTCTTCGAGCAAATGCAGCCCGGTGATGACCGTCCGCGCCAGGCCATTGACGCGGCGCGCGCGTGGGTACGCGGTGAGCTGCCGATGATGGAAGCCCGGGCGCTCGGCGGACACGCGATGGGCGCAGCACGGGAACTGCGTGGGGCGGCGCGGGAAGCCGCTTACGCCGCCGGACAAGCCGCCGCCGTGGCGCATGTCGCCGCGCACGAACTCGGCGCTGCGGCCTATGCGATTCGCGCGGTTCGAGCGGCGGCTCCCAAAGAAATGCAAATAGAGGCGGGTCGCCGGGAATGCCAGTGGCAGCGCACGCAGCTTCCCGACGCGATCCGTGAACTCGTGCTCGATGATCAACGGCTGCGCAACGCCTACTGCTGGTTCGTCTTCGACTGCTAACTCGTGCGAATCGACTGAAGCCTGGTCTCGAAAGAACGCCGTGAACGGATGTTGGGGCGCACCTGTGTGTGCACCCGAAAACGGGCAGACACATCGGTCTGCCCCTACACGGAAACTTTCGAAACCTACTCGAGTGTTGTATCCGGTAAACAGCCGAATATGAGGTTGCAGGGGCGCACGGCCGTGCGCCCCTACGAGTGAAATTGCGAGTATTCAGACTGCTGCTGAAGCGCGTTTACGCGCCTTCGTCTTTGACAAAGCTCGTCAGGCGCATGAACGCGCGTTCCTGCGGCGAAAAATCGTCGGGGAAATGAGTGTCGTCGTGGGCTTCGAGGATGCGGTAGCCCTCTTTGATATACGAGCGGATAGTGTGCAGGCTGATGCCCATTTCGTCGGCGGCCAACTGCGCGGGCATACCACGCAGCACGCACAGCTCAATGGCCTGCCGGATGCGCCCGGTCAATTCGGGGAATTGGCGCTGCTGCGGCAGGCGATCCGCGGCCCGTAAACGGGGATGATCCGCGCCACGCCGTTCGATACCGCGGCTGAGGGTGAACTCGCGGTCGAGCGCGTAGACAATCGCCCACGCGATCTGCGAGCCGACCTCCGATTTGACGAAGTAACCGCGCGCGCCACCCGCCGCCGCCGCTTCCATCAAGGCGGGGTCCGCAGCGCGCACCAAGCAGATCACCATGACTTTTTTGATGCGGCGGCGCAGATGTTCCAGCATGGTCTGCAAGGCACTCGCCCCGCCGACATGATCCGCATCGACGACGATCACATTCGGCTGCTCCGCCACGCCCACCCGATTGATGTACGCCCAGAGCTCATCCAGCGACTGCGCCATCAGCGTCACGCGCGTGCGCCGATCCCACGCCAGATAGCTGTTGATGGATTGCAGCGCGTAGTAGTCGGTATCCAGCACCACCACTTTGAGATTGACATTCATGTTGATGTTGGGCATAGGGCGAGAGCCTCAGCGTTTCACAAAATGACCATCCAATATATGAGCATTGTACCGCAAAAGAAATTTTGTCACCTTTTGCGCCTATACTGGCTCTTTATAGGTAGAGCGTGAGTCACGAGGGTAAAGACATGCAGTCCTATGTACGGTGGGTAGAAGCGGCGCAGGGCGGCGACCGTGACGCCTTCAACGCGCTGATTGAACGGTTCGGCGCGGCGGCGCGCGCATGGGCGTTCAACGTGCTCGGCGATGAGCAGGCCGCCGAGGATGCCGCGCAGGAAGCGTTCCTCACGGCGTATCGCAAGCTCGATCAACTGCGCGAACCGGTCGCGTTTGCCGCGTGGCTCAAGCGGATCGTGCTCAGCGAGTGCAGCCGCATGACGCGCCGCCACACGCCGGAGATCAGCCCGATGGACGACGACGCGCCCGCGCCGCATGAGGCCGACCCCGCACGTGGTGCCGAAGAGCGCGAACGGCGCGATCAGGTCTGGGGGGCGGTCAAGCGCCTGCCGCGCCACGAGCGCGAAGTCACCGAGCTGTTCTACGGCTACGGCTACTCGCTGGATGAGATCGCGCAGGGGTTAGCGCTCCCGCTGACGACGGTCAAGAAGCGCTTGCAGTACGCCCGCGAACATCTGCGCGAAACGCTGCCCATGATGAGCCTCACCACGACGATCTCTGGACTGGGTGGTGGCGATCATTGGCTCATGGACGTGCAGATCGCCGCGTTGGTCGCGCTGTATCGACGGTATCAACAGCCGATCCCAACGCTGGCGGTGGTGGAACAGGGGTCATCGTAACCCAAAGTAGGTTCTCAAAAGAGATCCACGAACGGATGTAGGGGCGCACCTGTGTGTGCGCCCAAAACGGGCAGACACATAGGTCTGCCCCTACACGCGGAACGACGATAACCCCGGCCCAGCGGCTGGACATGGGATCAAATCAGAGAGGAACGTGAGCTATGAATCTCTTCAATCTCGTCCCGATGGTGGTGGAACAGACCAGTTATGGCGAACGCGCCTTCGACATCTATTCGCTGCTGCTCAAAGAGCGCATGGTGATCCTCGGATCAGACATCAACGCGCCCGTCGCTAACCTGATCGTCGCGCAACTGCTCTACCTCAACCGGGAAGACCCGGAACGCCCGATCCAGATGTACATCCATTCTCCCGGCGGCGAGGTGTACTCCGGTCTGGCGATCTACGATGCGATGCAGGAACTGAACGCGCCCGTGAGCACGACGGCGGTCGGCATGACGGCCAGCTTCGGCACGACGCTGCTGATCAGCGGGGCACACGGCCAGCGCTTTGCCCTGCCGAACGCGACGATCCACATGCACCAACCGCTCGGCGGAATGCAGGGGCAGGTCACGGACATGATGATCGCCGCCAACGAGTTCCAGCGGCTGAAGAACCGCCTGCTCGATATTTTCCAGCGCCATACCGGGCAACCGCGCGACGTGCTGGAACGCGACATGGAACGCGATACCTACCTCGACGCGGCGAAGGCAGTCGAGTACGGGCTGGTCGATGCGGTCGTCAAGAAGTCGCCGCCGCTGCTCAATGGCAAGACCAACGGGTATTTGAAACCCTAATTTCACGTCAGTTAGGGAGGGGGAGACAGCAAAAGCGCTGTCGGTCTCCCCTCTCCCCGCTTGCGTGGGAGAGGGGGTGGGGGGTGAGGGGTAGGCACCAACCGACGCTTATCCATAACTGACATAAATTTCAGGTTGTTCTCCGACTTTTGGCGGAGATTCTTTCGATTTTAGAACAAATTCGGCGTTCATCCGTAATACCAGACATCACACACATGTCGGGGGAAATCGGATGGACGCCACACGCAATCTGCGGACGTTCTACACGCTCATCTTCACGCAGACCTTCTCGCTGATCGGGTCGCGCATGACCGATCTGGCGTTGAGCATCTACATCTACAACCAGACCGGCGATGTCACGCCGCTGGCGCTCGTCTCGGTCTTCACCATTCTGCCGCAGATCATCGGCGCAAGCTTCGCGGGCGTGCTGGCGGATCGCTGGGATCGCCGTTACGTGATGATGCTCTCGGACGCGGGGCAAGCGCTCGGCACGGTCATCCTGCTCGTCAGTTTCCTCTCCGGCGGCTTCCAGATCTGGCATCTGTATATCATCGCCTTCATCAAGTCGTGGTTTGGCGTGTTCCAGTCACCCGCCTTCACCGCGGCAGTCACCATGCTCGTGCCGGATGATCAGCGCGACCGGGCGAATGCGCTGCAAACACTCACCGGGCCGCTGGCGGGCGTGCTCGCGCCAGCGCTCACGGGTGCGCTGTACGCGCTGATCGGCCTGAACGGGATCATCGGCCTCGACCTGGTGACATTTGCTGTCGCGGCGGTCGTCGTCATGTTCATGCGCATCCCACGCCCCACGCAGACCGAAATCGGCAGGCAGATGCAGGGCACGGTCTGGAAAGAGATGGTCGGCGGGCTGAAGTATATGTGGTCGTGGCGCAACCTATTCATGCTCACACTGCACATTTCGCTGGTGAACTTCCTGTTCGCGGGCGCGGGGATGCTCTTAACGCCCTATCTGCTGGCGCGCACGGGCAGCGAAGCGACGATGGGTCTGCTGCAGGCGGTCGCTGATTTTGGCATGATCATCGGCGCGATCATCATCGGCGTGTGGGGCGGCACGCGCCCGCGCATTCACACGATTATGGGCGGCATTCTGATCAGCAGTCTGTTTATGATCGGCGTGGGCAGCGCGCAGACGCCCGTGCTGCTCGGCGTGACGCTGGTGCTGATGACGCTGACCGCGCCGATGGTCAATGCGTCGGCCACCTCCCTGATGCAGGCTAAAGTCCCGCCGGATATTCAAGGGCGTGTGTTCGCCGCGCTCGGTCAGATGACCATGTTCTTCATGCCCTTGTCCTACCTGCTGGTGGGGCCGCTGGTCGACAACGTGTTCGAACCCGCGGTCAATACGCCGGGCTGGGCCGTCTTCGCGCCGCTGGTCGGCAGTCAACCGGGCGCGGGCATGGGCTTGATCATTATACTGGCGGGCGCGGGCCTGCTGATCACCACGGCGCTGGTCTACGCGCTGCCCCGGGTGCGCTATATCGAAAGTGAACGCCCGGATTATCTCCCGGAAACGGCGGACAGTCCCCCGGAGATCGAGGCGAAGGAACTGCGCCCGGTCGGCGCGGAGTAGGCGAACCTCACCCGTTGCGCTGCGCGCAACCGCCCTCTCCCTTGGGAGAGGGCAAAGCACCATGAGCACGCCCTAGGATTTTTCCACGCGTTACCTCCTCCAACGCATTCGCTCATTTCAGGTTATGATTCTCGTGTGCGCCGCCGACGAATACGCTGCCGTGGTTGCGGTAAGATTGCCCTGTCGGTTGGCGTCCGATCCTATAGATACGAAAATCGGAACGTTGGGGGAACGCGGTGGATGATCAACTGCGTAAACTAGTCGATTGTATTTTTGATGCCCATCTGGATACGATCATTGACTGCGAGACGTGTGGCTCACAGTTTAATTGTTTCGCGGAACTGGTAGCCAGCGGCGCGGATGCGCGGGATCTGCTGCCAGCGGTCGAGGAGCACCTGATGTGCTGCCCCGACTGCCGCGAAGAGTACGAGGCATTACTGGCGATTATTCGCGCCGAAAACCAGGGTTTGACAGCTTCTTAGAGGATAGGGTATGCGCAAGGTACGTGTGTTAATCATCGGGTCGGGACCAGCGGGTTTGACCGCGGCCATCTATACGGCTCGTGCCCAATTGAGCACGGTTGTCATCACCGGCACGCAGCTTGGCGGCCAGATCGCCACCACGCATGATGTCGATAACTTCCCCGGCTTCCCGGAAGGGATCACCGGGCCGGAACTCGCGGAACGTATCCGCGCTCAGGCCGAACGCTTCGGCGCGGAATTTGACTACGATATTGTCACGGCGATGGACTTCACCAAAGGCTCGCCGTTCTACGTCAAGACGCAGAACGAAGAATACATGGCGGATGCCGTGATCGTCACGATTGGCGCGAACCCGCGTAAACTGCACATCCCCGGCGAAGATCAATTCATCGGGCGCGGCGTGTCGTGGTGCGCAACGTGCGATGGCTTCTTCTTCCGCGGCAAGGACATCATCGTGGTCGGCGGCGGCGACTCGGCGCTGCAGGAAGCGATCTTCCTGACCAAGTTCGCCAACTCGGTGACGGTGGTGCATCGCCGTAACGAACTCCGCGCGAGCGTTGCGCTGCAGACGCGCGCCTTCCAGAATGACCGCATCAAGTTCATCTATGACACGGTTGTGGACGAGATCAAGGGCGCGGATGGCAGGGTGACGAATGTGACCCTGCGCAACGTTCAGACGGGCGCGACCGAAGACAAGCTGATCGACGGCGTGTTCATCTTCGCCGGGTATGACCCCAACAGCGGCATCTTTGGTACGCAGCTCAAAACGGATGATCTCGGCTACCTGATTGTCGATGATTTCATGCGCACGAGCGTGGAAGGCGTGTTCGCGGGCGGCGAGATTCACGATAACTACTTCCGGCAGGCGATCACCGCGTCCGGTCAGGGCGCCTCGGCGGCGCTGGCGACGGTCAACTGGTTAGGCGAACGCGAACGCGATCTCCAAGACCTGAGCACCGAAGCGCAGGTCGCCACCAGCGGGGATTAACCTTTTCAAACGAGCGTAACCTCGCTCCAAGACGTAGGACTCAAGGCGCAAAGCGAGTAAGATAGACTCAGCTTTGCGCCTTTTGGTTGAGGAGGGGCTATGAGCCTAGAACAACTCGTTCACGAGCTGCACGGGCTAAGTCGTGCCGATAAACTGCGGATCGTTCAACTACTGGTGAATGACCTGGCCGCAGACGACACGACGGTCTTGACGAACGCGCAGTATGAAGTCTGGTCGCCATCCGATTCGGGTGAAGCAGCGCGCATTTTGCTGCAGATGCTGGAAGAGGATCAAGGCGCACGTGAGTGAAACACTGTCTTTTCCTTACGTCAAGGTCAGTAACGCGCTTGGTGAAGTCACGCCACGACCACTCTTACCAATCACATTGATGCATCAGAACCAAGTTCAGGAAACGTTGGGATTGCTTGACAGCGGCGCAGATGTCAATGTACTGCCATTTCAAATCGGGCTACAGCTTGGATTAATCTGGGAAGCGCAGCGGCATCAATTTCAGCTTTCGGGTAACTTAGCCAATTTCGAGGCACGTGGTGTGATCCTATCGGCAACCGTTGGTGCATTCCCTCCAGTGCGGTTGGCCTTCGCTTGGACACGCGCGTCCACCGTGTCTCTTATTCTTGGACAAGTAAACTTCTTTATGGAATACGATGTGTGTTTTTCTCGGTCAGACTTAAAATTCGAGTTACGCGCCAAAAGCTAACTGTGTCGTTCCCCAACACTTGCGCAGGCGCAAAGCGAGTAAGATAGACTCAGCTTTGCGCCTTTTTGATTCTCTGGAAAAGTCTGATGCCCCGACGCAGTCACACCCTCATCGTGATTATTGTGCTCATGCTCGTCGCGCTGGTGGCGCGGATCATCCCCGGCCCGCGCACGATTGACGACGCCTTCATCACGTTCCGCTACAGCCGCAATATCGTCGAGGGGATCGGCTTCGTGTACAACCCGGGCGTGCACACGCTCGGCACGACGACGCCGCTGTTCACGCTGATCATGGCGGCGTTCGGCGTGGTCGGTGGTGGAGCGTATCCGTGGTACGCGCTGACCGTGAGCGCCCTCGCCGATGCGATCAGCACGGCGCTGATCTTCCTGATCGCGCGCAAAGTCACGGGGCGCGAACTGGTGGCGATCTTCCCCGCCGCGCTGTGGGCGATCAGCCCCATGAGCGTGACCTTCGCGGTCGGCGGCATGGAGACGAGCGTCGTCGTGCTGTGGCTGATCGTGGCGACGTATTTCTATGTCGTGTCGGAGCACAAGTGGCGCGACATTGCGATGGGCTTGTGCGCAGGGTTGGGCGTGCTCACGCGCGTCGATTCGGTGCTGTGGATCGGGCCGCTGCTGGTGTGGCAATTGGGCGAATCGTGGATCACGCGGCGTAAGCTGCCGCTGCGCACGTGGAGCGCGGCGGTGCTGGTCGTGCTGCCGTGGATGCTGTTCAGCCTCGCCTACTTCGGCACGGCGATCCCCAATTCGGTGACGGCCAAACGCTTCGCCTATCTCATTCAGCCAAACGCCGCGCTCGGTCAACTGCTGCAAACCTACTCCAACGCCTTCTTCCAGTTCGATCTACTCGGTTCGCTCGGCGTGATGATCGGCGCGGTGCTGATCCTCGCGTGCACGTTGTTCGCGTTCAGCTATGCGCTGCGCTCGGAACGGCGGATGGTGCCGCTGCTGCTGTACCCGTGGGTGTATTTCGCCGCCTTCGCCGTGCTGAATCCGCAGATGTTTCGCTGGTACAACGCGCCGCCCCTTCCCGCGTTGATCGTCGGCGTGTTCGTCGGGCTGTGGGCGCTGCTGCGACCGCTTCAGAAACAGAGGTTCGCCCTGCCACTGATCGCGGGCGGGATCGGCGTGCTGTGCGTCGTGACTTCGCTCAGTGGGTGGACGCTCACGCCGGATCACGGGCCGAACCGTCCCGCGCCGAAAATGGCATGGCATGCCATCGAACTGTTGTATCAGCAGATGGGCGAACACCTGCGCAATGACCTCGGTGTGACGGCGGAAACGCGCGTCGCGTCTGGCGATATTGGCGCGGTCGGCTATTTCAGCCGCGCGACGATTGTCGATACGGTCGGGCTGGTGACGCCGGAACTCACGCGCTACTACCCCATCAACGCGGCGCTGATCGTGCCGGGGATGAACTATGCCATCCCGCCGCAGTTGATCTACGACACACAGCCGGATTATCTGGTGACGATGGAGGGATTCGTGCGGCAGGGACTAGCCCAGCAGGAGGCGTTCAACGCGGAGTACGCGCTGATCACGGAGTACCCGTTCGACTTTTACGGCGCAGGGATGCAGTTGTATCAGCGGCAGGGGGATTGACTACGCTGTATTCGCTTCCAGAGACTTCTCATTTGGCCTCACCCCGTTTCGCTCCGCTCAACCGCCCCTCTCCCACGGGAGAGGGGCAAAGAACTGTCAGATTCTTGGGGTGAGGTTCAATAGAGTCAGGCGATAATCACCGCGCGGACAGGCGCAGAATCGTGATTTCCGGCGGGCAGTTGAAGCGGAACGGAATGCCGACCGTGCCCAAGCCGCGATTCACGTAGAGCTGCATGGTGCCGACGCGATACAGGCCCATCACGTAGCGCCGCGCAAACGACGGCAGCACAAATCTGGCCGCGAACGGCAAGCGCACCTGTCCGCCATGCGAATGCCCGGAGAGCTGCAGCGCAAAGCGCCTGGTGGCGGCGGCGACCAGCGCGAAGTCCGGTTCGTGCGCCAGCAGAATGGCCGGGCCGTCAGCAGGCAGCATGTCGAGCACGCGGTCGAGGCGCGCGCGGTGCAGAATCACGCTCTCCACCCCGGCAAAATGCAGCACGGCGTCTCCACGGCGAATGGTTTGCACGGCGTTATGCAGCGGTGTGAGTTCGGTGCTGCGAATAGCCAAGCGCACGGCAGCGCGCGCATTGCGGTAATCGTGATTGCCGAGCACGGCGAACAGCGCATCTTTCGCGCGGAGCTGGCATAGCGGCGTGATCAAATCGCTCACGTTGAGCGGCAGGCGGCGCGTGGCAAAATCCCCGGTGATCGCGATCACGTCCGGTTCATAACGGTTGACCACCTCAATCGCCGCTGCTAATCGAGCGGGCGTCATGCTGCCGCCCATATGAATATCGCTGATCTGCGCGATGGTGTAGCCATCAAACGCGGGATCGAGCTGCCGCAGCGGCACAGGGATCTCCTGCACATCAATGCGATTCAGCTCGATGCGGTTGGCGTAGGTCAACGCCCCCACCGCCAAACCCGCCGCGCCTACCAGCAGAGAGGTACCGAGTTTCAAAGTCGTCCTTTGGGAACACAGCCGACATACGACCCGTATTGTACACCAGACGAATGGGGCGAGGTGGCAGCGGACGTGCTAAAGAAGGAGGCTAAAGCGGATTCGTAGGGGCAAGGCGCGCTTGCCCCTACAACCAACGCCATGACGGATACGCTTTAGCAATTCCGCCCAACAAGGTACCCCTTTCCCCGCTTGCGTGGAAGCAGGTGTCGGGGGTTGCGGGGCTTTACTGCAGTGGAGGAAGCATCTCCGGGTTGAGCTGGAACAGCGACTGCACCATCGCCGAGCCGAGCGCGTTGAACAGCAGGTACATCACCGCGGTGATCGCGCCGATCACGATCACGTTGCTGAGGTTATACGCCAGACAGCCCTTCATCCCGCCAAAATCATAAGCCTCGCCGATTTTGCCGGAGGTTTTGCCCAGCACATACAGCGTGAGGATGACCAAGATGATGGTGAAACAGTAGGTGATCGGCGACCCGGCGGAAACGAAGAAGATGGCCGTCATCAGATACTGGATCAGGAACATCACGGGCAGCCAGCGATTGTCGAAACCGAGCAGCGTCGACAGCAGGTGCTGAATCGTGCCGTGACCGCGAAAGACGGACACGGCCAGGAAATGCACAAGTACCAGTTCCAGCAGCAGACCGCCCACGCCGATGATCCCGGAGATGATACCGACCGGGATGAGCGTCGCCGCCGTGATCGCCATCAGCGACGACTGCAATTCGGTCGCGATGGACGGCTCAATGGTGACCTGCGCGGAGCCAGCGATGGCATTGAAGTAGTTCATGGCGGTCTGCGTGGCGACCAGACCCGCCAACACCGGGCCGATGATCACGATCAGCGTGTAGATGACGCCTTCCCACATCACATCCGTCCACGACGACTTCGTCGCGACTTCCATGTGCTTGTCGATCTTCGCCTGCTTGGTGACGTTCTTCGCCGTCACCTCGAATTCCTTGCGCTTGCCGCGATCCAGAATCATGTCCATCGCCGCATCGCCATCCAGCCCGGTGACGCCTGCGGTGATGCTGTTGAAATACGCATCGTTGATCAGGTTCGGATTGAGGCTGATCGCTTCCGTCAGATTTTTCATCGCCTTGGCATCATCGCCGGCCAGGTTGTAGCTGAGCGCCGCATCGACGGCTTTCGCGGCACGCTCGCGCGCCTCTTTCGGTACTTGATATTCGCGACCGCGAATCGGGCGGCGCGTGTCCGCTTCCTGCGTCTCAAAGCGTGGTTCCTGCGCGAGTTCGGCGGCGCGTTTCGCCTCTTCCATTTCGCGCATTTTGCGCTGTGTGTAGCTTTCGCCAACCGGGGCGGCGGGTTTGGGCATGGGCGGCGTGGTCGCAGGCACATCGGGGATGACTTCAGCGTGCTGCTTGATGTAAACGCCCGCTTTGCGCGCAAGTTCGCGGATTTCCGGCTCGGGGTCGCTGCGGTAGACATTGGCGAGCGGTTTCAGCGCGCTGGCATCACGGCTTTTACCCAGGGCGATCACCGCTTGTTTACGGCGTGCGGGGTCGGCATCGTCGAGCTGGCGAATGAGTTGGTCGAGCATGGCGCACTCCACAAGCGAACGGAATTATGAGTCCATTCTAGCATGCACCCCGATGCCCCTTCATTTAGGCTTGCGAGTTCACAGTCAGATGGGGGATGCGCCCTCGTTGAGCGGGAAACTGTGCTCGATGCGATAGTGCGCGCCCTGCGGCGTGAGCGTGCTCTCGATCAGGTGAAAGGCGGTCACGGGGAAGGGATCGGCGCGCCAATCCCGATGTTTGTCGAGAAACACCTCGACTTCGCGGCGGGCGTCGCTTTTCAGCCGCGCCAGCGTGATATGCGCGCTGAACGGGCGATCTTCCGGCGGAAAGCCGAGCGGTACGAGCGCCCGTTCGACCTGCTGGTGCAGCGCTATGAGCGCGGGCTGCGTCTCCGTGCCGATCCACAGCACACGCGCCGCACCTTTGGGCGGAAAGCGCCCTGCTCCGCGCAGCGTCACGCTGAACGACGGTGACTGTATGCTGCTCAGAGCCGCCGTGAGCGCCGGGACGCGATCGGAGTCCACCTCGCCGAGGAAACTCAGCGTGAGGTGGTAGCCGGCGCGTTTGACCCAATTCGCAGCGGGAATCGGGGTTTTCAGCCCCGCAAGGCGATCTTTCAGGTCATCGGGCAGTTCAATGGCAATGAACAGGCGCATAAGAGTTATCAGTTGACAGTTCACAGTGATCAGTTTACAGAGGGTGTCCAATCAGCCCCTCAACCCCCGACCCCTTCTCCCACGCAAGCGGGGAGAAGGGGAGTGAAGTCGTTCTTGTCCCTCTCCCCGTTTACGTGGGAGAGGGACGGCTTGCGCAGCAAGCAGGGTGAGGGGTGTAATGGAAATCCTTTTTAGACACCCGCTACAGTTGAGACCAGCGGCTCGTTAGCTGTAAACTGAGAGCGGCTGACTGGCTACTTCTCTTCCGGTGTGGGCGGCAGAGCGTACAGCCACCAGTAGGGCGACTGCGGATAAGCGGGCTGCAGCGCCTTCGACCAGACGAACTCGGCAGGCGCGGTGGTGCGGCGCAGCTTGCCGTCGGCGTTACGCAGCGCGCGGTCAAGTTCGGCACTTTCCGCGCCGAGCTCGGTGAGCGCGGCGTGGATGTCCTGCACAATGTTGCGGCGCAGTGTCTCCGGCATGTAGTTGCGGGCACAGGTACGCGGGTTATCTTCGCATTCTTCGAAGAACGCATCCATCGCTTTGAGGCGGGACGTTGCCTCTTGCAGCAGGCGATCCGTATAGCGCAGCGTCCATTCCTTGCGCACGGAATCGTGCGCGGCAACCACGCGGCGGAGCTGTTCGCGCTGGGCATCGGTCAGGCTGTCACTGAGCGCCTGCAGGCGGCGCAGGCGCATGAGCAGCGCGCCAATCGTCAGGCTGGGCATACTCCCACCACCGAAGAGGCCGCCGCTGCCCACCGACCCGTACAGGCGATCCTGCTGGAGATATGAGAGCAGCCCCTCGGCCATCGCTTCGGCTTCGCGCAGATCGCGGTCAAGCGCGTACGTCGTTTCAGACATGTCTACCACCTTCTGGTTCGCTATCGACATAATGTCAATAGTAACACAAAAGGTGGCGGAGGTTAGGACTCTTCGCTGATTGCCTGGGTGACGAGTTCTTCGAAAAGGAAGTTATCTTCGGTCAAAATGCGGTGTACGGGGCATTTTCCGGCAATTTCGAGCAGGCGGGTGCGCTGCTCTTCGGTGAGATCGCCTTTGAAGTTGATGAGCTGGCGAAAATCGCTGATATTGGCGGATGTGCCCGTGTAGGTGCCGGGGTACTCGCTCGCCTTGTAGCGTTCGCTCGACACATTAATCTCGACGCCTTCCAGCGGCCAGCCCTTGCGCGTCGCATAGAGCTTCGCGGTGATGGCCGCGCACGCGCCTAACGCCCCCAGCAGGAGTTCGCGGGGCGTCATGCCCTTGTTCGTGCCGCCGTCTTCGATGGGTTCGTCGGCGGTTGCCGTCAAACCACGGGTCTCAATCAGCGTTTCATAGCCAGCGCCAAGGGTTACTTTGACATTCAACATGAGGATGTGGGACTCCAAGCAAAAAGCCGTCTACAGTTACAATGCAGACGGCTCGATGCAATCGACTCTTACGTAGGTTCGTTAGTCGCGGCGCAGGCGGCGCAGTGACTGGTACTGCGGCTGCCCCTGCACTTCGCGCCAGCGGGCTTCGCCGCCGTCGGTGTGCCATTCGACGACGAACATGCCGTCGGTGTCTTGATAGGTGAGCGCGGGGCGCATCTTCAAAATCTGCCGCATCACGCCGATGATCTCGCGGCTTTCGGCCCCGGTGCGCAGAATGAAGTACTTGCCCGGCTGCCATTCGAAGACCACGGGCATTTCGTTTTGCCAGCGCCCTTCCATGCGAATGGGGGACTCGGCATGGGTGCAAAGCATGTGAATGTTTGCGAGACGATGCTTCCAGAGCGTGTGATTCACGCGCTCCTCAATAAAGTAAGGACGGGCGTCGGGCGTGGTGTAGAACCAAGTCCGCGAGTCGGTTGCCATGCCAACATCTCCGAAAAGTTCAACAGTTTGTGATAGTTTACCCAAGCGGTGGGTGCATGTCCAGTAGGGACGCCGGGCACGGGAGAAGTGCGGCAGCGCAGGTCGAGATTAGGCGTCGGGCAGATCGTCGGGCCGTGCCTGCAGTTCGTTGAGGTAGCGGTCGAGGCGATCCAGCCGCTCGTTCCACAGGTAGCGATAGGTTTCTAGCCAGCCGTCAATCTCTTCGAGCGGTTCGGTGCGCAGTTCATACCAGTGGCGCTGGGCATCCTGCCGCACGCTGACCAGCCCGACCTCGCGCAGCACGCGCAGATGCTTGGAGACGCCCGGCTGACTCATGTCGAGCAGCGTCACCAGTTCACCGACCAGCCGGGGCTGGTCGCGCAGCAAATCGAGGATGCGGCGGCGCGTCGGTTCCGCCAGCGCTTCATAGACAGTAGTGACCATGTTTATAATATACCATATTAGTTATATAACTGTCAAGATATATATTGTATGTAGTCTATTAAGGGCGACCGAAACAGTCGCCCGAACCCAACTTCCAGCGGACGGCTTAAGTGGATTCTCAAAAGTAGGGGCAGACCTATGTGTCTGCCCATTTTCGGGCGCACACATGAGGGTGTTGAAAAAGGTCAGATTCCGACCCCGCCCCCGGCCCCTCCCCGAATTCAGGGAGGGGAGCCAACACCGCTCGCAACGCCTCCCCTCTCCCCGCTTGCGTGGGAGAGGGGTTGGGGTGAGGGGTTTTTAAACACCCTCATAGGTGTGCCCCTACCTCCGTTCGTAGATCCTTTAGAGAACTTACTTTTTAGAGCGTCACAATGCGGCGGGCGACGCGCAGTTGACGCGGGAACACCGGTAAAAATTCCAGCAAATTCTGGTAACGCCCTGCTTCGCGCTCGGTCAGGTAGCGCCGCAGCACGCTGACCACGCCGGGCAGCACGTCGAGGCCGTTGACCTTCTTCTCCATAAGAATATAGGACTTCGCCTCGGCATGGCTCACATGATCTTCCAGATAAATCGCCACGGCACCAGCGACGAACAGCGCCGTGAACTGCTCCGTCCAGCCGGGATGCGCCGCCTTGAGCGCATCGCTGATGGGGAGCGGGGTCTGCGCGATCTCGGCAACTTTGGCCTGATGCGTCCGCAGATAGGCGCTCATGAGTAGGCGGCCATAGGCGAGGATCGCCGCGCGGTAGACGTGCGCCGGGTCTTCATCGAACGGCCACGGCGGACTGTCGCCCCAGGCGAGGCGCGGCGGGATGATCGCCACGAGATCATTGCCCAGCCGGAACGAGAGTTCCTGATCGGTCGGGTAGAGGATGTTGGGCATGAAAAATCAACCGCTCTTTGATCTCGCCCACAAACGGCTTGAGGAACGGCTTCCAGATTGATCTTCGCAAACATTTTCTGCGATTGGTCGAGCGCGCTCGACCAGACTGCCGCCTCGGACTGCCACCAGCCAGCCAGCCGACTGACCGTTTCGAAGTCGCGCACCTTGTCGTTCCAACCGGGCGGCATCCAGCGCGGCGGCTTGTCGACCGTGTACTGCGGCGGTCGCAGCACCAGCGCCAGCGCGAAGATCGCTTCCAGTGGCGCTCGCTGATCGATCATGGTTTGCAGCGTCGTCGCGGCCTCGTGCCCGGCTTGCAGGCCGAGGAATTTCTTAGTGGCACGGGCATGAGCGTGCGTGCCGTGCGGTTTTTTCTGCTGCGACAGTTCGGGGTAGCGCGTCGCCGCCAGCAAGGCAGACATCAAGCGCACACGATCGTCAATTTTAACGATGATGTCAGAGGTCATAAGCAGGATTCCAGCACGGGTCTAGTGGTGACGAAGACAAACTCACTCTATTCTAACCAACAATTGCCAGATGTACCGTATAAAGGGTGTGACGAACTTGCAATACCGGGTATCATCCGCCCGCAGTTTCGCTTAGCTAGCGCAGATCCATGATGCCAGCACGCACGAAAGTCCTCCGCTTGGTTGGTTTTGTCATTGCCCTACTTCTGATCGTGGTAGTTGGCGCGACCGTATGGGTGACGCGCGGTTTTGCGCTGGCGATTGTTCGCCCGGCGCATCTGCCGATCACGAGTTCACCCGCCGACTTCGGCATCGCCACATGGCGCAATGTTGAGTTCAGCGCCGATGGCTTGACGCTGCGCGGTTGGTACGTCCCGCCCGCGCAGCCCGCCCCCACCGTGATCCTCGTGCACGGACACGCCGCCAATCGCGTGAATGTGCTGCCGCGCGCCGCGTGGTATGTCCGGCGCGGATATAGCGTGCTGCTGTTCGATTTACGCGGCCACGGCGAAAGTGACGGTGAACTCTCTACGCTCGGCTATCTGGAACGCGCCGACGTACTCGCGGCGTACAACTGGCTGATCGCCCAACCGGAAATCGACCCGGCGCGGGTGCTGCTGCACGGCGAATCGATGGGCGGGGCGGCGGTGATCCGCGCGGCGGCGCTTTTGCCAGATGTGCGTGGGGTGATCGTCGAATCGACCTTCAGCACCTTCGAAGACAATGTCGCTGATGGCGTGCGCGCGTTCACCGGACTGCCGCCGTTTCCGTTTGCGCCGCTGATCCTGTTCTTCGGGGAGCGTGAAGCCGAAGCCAACATCGAGGATTTACGCCCCATTGATCAGATCACGCTGATCGCGCCGCGCCCGCTGCTCATCATGCACGGCGAACGCGATCCCCTGCTGAATGTCGAGAACGCGCGGCGGCTGTACGCCGCGGCCGGTGATCCCAAAACGCTGGTGCTCTTCCCGACCGCACAGCACGTTGGCCTGTTCGAAAACGACCCGGCGCTGTGGCAGCAGAGCATGAGCGCTTACTTAGAGGACCTCTTCGGCGTGTGATACAATGCCACGCAGATTGACAGAGACATGAATGGGAAACGTTATGGTGCGTAAATGGGTGGTGCTCTTCGTCATGATCGCGCTGACGCTGGCGGTCGATCAAGCGACGAAGCGGATCATCATCGCGCAGTTGCAGTTGGGCGAAAGCGTACAGCCGATCCCCGCGCTCGCGCCCGTGTTCCAGCTCACCCGGAGTGAGAACACCGGCGCCGCCTTCGGATTTTTAGCGCATGCCAGCGATATCTTCCTCATCATCGCCATCATCGTGGTGATCGCGATGATCGCCTTTTACCCGCGCATTCCGGCGAGCGCACGCATCACCCGCTATGCGACCGGTCTGGTGTGCGGCGGGGCGCTCGGCAATGCGGTCGACCGCATCGATCACGGCGCGGTGATCGACTTCATTCACTACACCATCCCCGGCGTGATCTCGAATGTCAGCAACCTCGCCGACCATGCGATTGTGTTTGGCGTGCTGTTGATTCTGTTCGAGAGCTGGCGCACCGACTCTGCGAAAGAAGCCCCCGCGCAGTCGGAAGTGTAAAGATCAGATTCCGACCCCACCCCGAATTCAGGGAGGGGAGACCGATTCCCCTCTTCAAGTTACGCCGTTCATTCCCCCAGATGACAGGGGGATCATTCACCCCGCACTTGGGCTATACTAAGCGTATGACCTTAAGAAGGAGCGAACGACTGTGCGTAAAATTGTGACGACTCTCGTGCTGCTGGTGGCAGCCGTGCTGGTGGGCGCGTGTTCCATGATTTCGAGCAATGGCAGCGGCGGCGTGATCGTGCCGACGACCGGCGACACGTCCAGCGATCCCTCGGCGGTGCAGCAGTTCCTGCCGAACATTCCCGGCTACGTGGCGACCGATGCCGACAGCATCGTCGATGCGGTGACGGCGGTGGGCGGCGGCGCGTCGCTGATCACGGGCAACCCGGTCACGGCGGCGCTCATCGCGCAAATCGACAGCATGATTCAGTGCTACCAGAACGTCGGGGCGGTCGGCGCGCGCGTGTACACGCAGGCCGATATCAGCTCGGTGCTGCAGGGGCAAGTCCCGGTGGTCGGCGCGCTGGCGCTGGTCAACCAGAACCGTGTGGTCAATAACTTCCTGCAGTGCGCATTGAGCGGCGTGCAGGCCTTCAGCGCGCAGGCGGCGGAACAGCAGCCGTGCAGCGGTTCGGGTCAGTTTGTGGTCAACAACGAGACGATCCTCTATGTGTACGCCGCGACAGATCAGGCGCTGTGCACGCAGTTCCAGGGCTACATGAATCGGTAATTCGCCTCAGCCCCGCAGTCCCCTCTCCACGCGGAGAGGGGACTGTGTTTTTCCCCGTGAGTTTTCATCAGCGAGTAGTCGGATCATGTTTGCGATTGAGCACGAGCTTCGAGACGAGCACACAGCGTTTGACGCCATTCGGTTGTACGCGCCATGGGGCATCCCGACAATCCCTTTCTTTGCGTCCTTGCGCCTTCGCGTCTTTGCGTTGAATCTTCTCTTTCCTGCTTGCTTTTGAGCTTGCGGCTCTGTGTTCTCCGTGTTCTCTGTGGTTAAATCCTTTTCGGCATGATGACCACGCCGAGACCACACAACAGCAGCGGCCACAAATCGACCACGCGGAAGCTCCCCGCGCTGTGCGTCTGGATGAGCGCCGCGATCACCCCTAATACCAGCAGTGTGACAGCCAAGCGGCGATCCGGATCACGATACATGTGCGTCAACCTCTATTACAGCTTCGATGCATTGCTGTTATTGTAGGGGCGGCAACGCATTCGATTACATAAGGTTAAGCGCGGTATAATCAGAGCACTTTGTCATTCTACTCAGGGGGATATCATGGCTTCAGAAGCAGTTAACGCGATGCGCGCAAAGATCGCCTATTTCGGTCGCATGCTGTTCGACCGGCACCTCACCGATGCGGGCGGTGGCAACATCAGCGTGCGCGTGGGCGAATTTGTGTGCATGTCCGCGACGTACGCGGGGCAAAAACACCAGTGGCAGATCACGCCGGAAGATGTGCTCGTGCTCGATAAGGACGGCAATATTCTGGAAGGCGACGGCAAGCTGAGCCGCGAGAGCAAGGTGCATCTGGCGCTGCACCGCGAATACGGACAGTACGGCACGGCGGTCATGCACGCGCACCCGCGCAACCTGATGGTCTTCGCGGCGCTGGCCAAGCCCATGCCCCCCGTGCTCGAAGCCAACCTCAAGTTCGGTGAAATTCAGGTGATCGAGTACGCGCCTGCCCACAGCCCCCAGCTCGCGGAAAATGTGGTCGGCGGCATTCGCGGGCAGGAACAGCGCATCGTCAAGCATGGCGCGGGCGTGATCGCCCCGTGGCACGGTGTCTTCCTCATGGGCAAAGACCTCGACGCGGCGTTTGACGCGGTCGAACGCTTTGACACCAACGCGTACTGCATTTTGCAGGCGCACGCCGCTTTCGGCAACTCCGATATGCTGTACAAGGAGCGGCACGAACTGGCCGCCGCCGCCGAGCGCTTTGGTAAGGACGTTTAAATGATCGTCACTGTCACGGCGAACACGGGCATTGATTACATCGCGTTCGTCAAGGAACTGCCGCGCGGCAAAACGATCCGCGCGACGCAGATGGTCGAGAGCATCAGCGGGAAACCGTCGGATGCCTCGTGGATTCTCGGCGAGCTGGGCGTGACCAGTCATGCGCTCGGTTTCAGCGCCGGGCCCAATGGCGACCGCGCGGCGGGCTTTCTGCGCGACAAGGGCGTGCAGATCGACTATGTACCCGTCGGCGGCGAATCGCGGCGCAACCTGATCCTCATCAGCGAGGAAGGCTGGCAGACCGCCATCACCACCAACAGCCTCTTCGTCATCGAGGAACACCTCGCCCAACTGCGTGCTAAATATATCGACGCTCTCAAGCACGCTTCGGTCGTCGTTTTGGGCGGCACGCTGCCCGCGGGGATGACCCCCGCCTTCTACGTCGATTACATTGCGCTGGCGCGCGCGCGCGGCATCCCGGTGATCTTCGATGCTGCCGAGCCGAACCTGAGCGCCGGTTTGACCAGCTACCCGACGATCATCAAACCGAATCAGGATGAACTCTCGGGCTTGATCGGTCGCCCGGTGATCCTGATCGACGATGCGTATCAGGCGGGGCTCACGCTTTACCAGCAGTACGGGACGATCACCGTGACTACGCTCGGCGCAGAGGGTGGCCTCGTCGTGCTGCGGGATCGTGCCTACCACATTCCGATCATTCCGGTGCCGGTGGTCAACGCAGCGGGGGCGGGCGATGCGGTGCTGGCAGGGTTGGCATATGCGCTCGACAAGGGGCTGCCCATCGAAGACGGTCTGCGCGTCGGCTTCGGCGCGGCGACGGCGACGGTCACGCAGCCGGGGACAGCGCAGTGCACCCGGGACGACGTGTTCCGCTACGCCGAACAGGTGCAGTTGATTCCGTACCCGTAAACCCAAAAATCCCCTCGCCCCTCTCCCACGCAAGCGGGGAGAGGGGCGAAAAGCGTGTTCTCATTGAGGGATGAGGTTGAACGTTCAGGACGAGGCACGCCTCGTCCCTACAACGAAATACCTACCTTTAACAGGGCTGGGGGTGAGGTTGTTTTTTCGCTCATTCATGAATCCTTCAGACAGAGGTACACTCAAAAGGCGACTCTTCCAGTAGTATTGAGCGTGTCGCCTTGTGATCGCACAGCCCACCACCAACATGCTGCAATCTGTATCACGCCTGAATGATCGCTATGAACTCACGGAACCGCTCGGCAAGGGCGGCATGGGCGAAGTCTTTCGCGCCGTTGACCACCTCACCGGATCGGCGGTCGCGCTCAAACGCGTGCTCATCCAACCCTCCCAACTGCAATTCGACTCGCGCCATGCCGGGCTAGAGCCGCATCTGGCGCTGGCGCGGGAATTTCGCATTCTGGCGACGCTGCGCCACCCGCACATCATCAGCGTGCGCGACTACGGCTTCGACGCGGAACAACAGCCCTTCTTCACCATGGATTTGCTCGAAGGCGCGCACACCATCACCGAGCGGGCGGCACACGTCCCGCCCAACGAACGTCTGCGGCTGCTGCTCGACATGTTGAGCGGGCTGGCCTACATTCACCGCCGTGACATCATTCATCGTGACCTTAAGCCCGCCAATGTGCTGGTTGATGCGGGGGGACAGGTGCGCGTGCTCGACTTCGGCCTGTCGCTGTCGGCGCACACGGTCGACGAGGCGCGTCTCTCCGGCACGACACCCTATTTCGCGCCGGAGATCATCGCCGGGGAGCCGCCGACCCAGGCCTCGGACTTGTACACCGTCGGCGTGATCGCCTATGAGATGTTCACGGGACGTTTCCCGTATCGCCTCGGCGGGATGCGCGACCTGCTGCAAGATATTCTGCGCCACCAGCCCGATCTCAGCGAACTGGACCCGGCGCTCGGCCTGATCATCGGACGGCTGCTGGCGAAGGACCCCGAGGATCGCTATGCCAGCGCCGACGAAACGCTGCGCGAAGTCGCGCAGATCGCGCACATGCCGCTGCCCTCCGCCAAGGTCGAAGTGCGCGAAAGCTATCTGCGCGCGTCGGCGTTTGTCGGGCGGGACGCCGAACTCGATCAACTGGAACTGGCGCTGGATCACGCGCTGCAGGGTCAAGGCTCGGCGTGGCTGATCGGCGGCGAATCGGGGGTGGGCAAGTCGCGCCTGCTGGACGAACTGCGCATCCGCGCGCTGGTCAAAGGGGCGCTGGTGCTGCGCGGCGGCGGTCTGGAAGGCGACGGCGTGCCCTATGCCCTGTGGCGCGACCCCCTGCGCCGTTTGATCCTCAGCACGCCTGTATCCGATCTCGAAGCGAGCATCCTCAAGCCGATTGTGCCGGGGATTGAGGCGTTGTTAGGGCAGCCCGTCGCGGATGCGCCGCACCTCAATGACGATGCGCTGCAGGAACGCCTCAACCTGACCATCGTCGATCTGTTCCGGCGGCAAACCCGGCCCGTTGTGCTGCTGCTGGAAGATGTGCATTGGGCGCTCTCGGCGTTAGCCCCGCTCAAGCGCTTGATTCGGCTGGCGACCGACCACAACTGGCTGATCATCGCCAATTTCCGCGACGATGACGCGCTCACCCTGCCGGAACTGCTCCCCGGCGCGCAGACCATCCGCTTGCAGCGCCTGCCCCTCAAGGCGATTGAGAATCTGAGCGCGGCGATGCTCGGGGAGGCGGGGCGACATCCCGCACTGGTCGACTTTTTGCACCGGGAAACCGAAGGCAATGCCTTCTTCGTGGTGGAGGTGATGCGGGCGCTGGCGGAACAGGCGGGCAACCTCAACGCGATTCTCAACAACACGCTGCCGACGCGCATCACGGCGGGCGGCATGACGACCGTCATTCGCCAGCGCCTGAGCCGCGTGCCCGCGTGGGGCCGCGAAGCGCTCGAACTGGCGGCGCTGTTCGGACGCGCGATTGATCCGCGCGTGCTGTTCGCCACGCAGGCGGTCAGCGATT
Organism: Candidatus Flexifilum breve; assembly: GCF_016713355.1. Taxonomy (NCBI): domain Bacteria; kingdom Bacillati; phylum Chloroflexota; class Anaerolineae; order Aggregatilineales; family Candidatus Flexifilaceae; genus Candidatus Flexifilum; species Candidatus Flexifilum breve. The sequence continues at coordinate 18,140 of NZ_JADJPI010000046.1, read as the reverse complement.
GGGACAACTGGCTGACGGAATGCGTCAACGCGGCGGTGCTGGATTGGATTGACGGGCGCTGGCAGTTCGCGCACGACAAACTGCGCGAAACCCTGCGCGAAGACATCGCGCCGGGGGTGCTGCCCGCGCGGGCGCGGCGGCTGGCGCAGGCTATCGAAGCGGCCTACCCCAACACGCCGACCTACGCCGAACTGCTCGCCGATTACGCGGCCATGGCTGGCGATCCGCACACCGAAGTTGAGCACCTGATGACGGCGATTCGACATACGCGGGATACATCCGGGCAGATCACGAAGATCAAGGCGCTAGTGCGGCGCGCGCTCGACCGTGATCCGGGTGAGCATGCCTTCGAGTTGGCGTGGCAGCTCGGCGATGCCATGCTGCTCAATCTGGAGTACACGGCCGCGCTCGCGCATTTCGAAGCGCTGGAACAGCAGGCACCGCCGCACAGCGCCGCATGGACGCGCGCCGTCGATGGGCAGGTGCAGGCCTTGAGTATGCTCCGCCGCCATGACGAGATGCTCCGCAAAGCCGAGATCGGGCTGGCCACCGCCCGCGCGCTCAATCTGTATGAGGAACAGGCGCGCATCCTCAACACGCTCGGCGTGTTCGCGTCGTATCGCGGCGACTTTGAGAACTGCATCGCCTACTATACTGAAAGCATCCACTTGTTTCAGGTGATTGGCGGGCTGTGGAAGGCGATCACCGCGCTCAACAACCTCGCGCTGATCATGACGCGGCGGGGCAATTATGCGCTGGCACGGGAATACGCCGAGATGTGCCTGAAAGAATGCCGCGCGGCGGGTTACCGGCGCGGCGAGGGCATCAGCCTGCAAATGCTCGGCACGGTCGCGCTGTACGAGAAAGACTATGACACGGCGCTGACCTACGTCGATCAGAATCACGCGATCCGAAAACAGATGGATGATCGCTACGCCCTGCCGAATATCCTCGCCGTGCGCGGACAGGTCGCCTTTCAGACTGGAAACGACGACACCGCGCGTTACCTCTTCGAAACCGCGCAGCAGATCGAATGTGAGCAGGCGGGCAGCAGCGACGTGATCGGCACGCTGCCCGAACTCGGCGATGCCGCGCTCGCCCGCGGCGAATTGGAGACGGCTGCGCGCTACTACGAGGACGCGCTGCGCATCGGGAAGATCAAGCCGTGGCGATGGAAAGAGATGTTCGCGCAGCACGGCCTTGGGCTGACGCGTCAGCTGCGCGGTGACGACGCGGGGGCGCGGACGCTGTTCGAAGCGGCGCTGGTTACTGCGCGGGAGATGCAAACGCCCGAGCCGATCACCTATGCGGCCTCCAGCCTGGCGATCACTGCCGCGCGGCAGGGTGACCGCCCCACCGCGTGGGCGGCTCTGCGCGAAGCGCTAGGCGCTTCCCAGACGCTCCAGGTCGATCACCTGCGCCCGCTGACCGCCGCCGCGTATCTCGCCGCCGCGGAAGGCGATGACCGAACCGCCGCGCAGATCAGCGGCTTGCTGATCACGCGCTGGCGTGGCGACCGCGTCTATCGAGTGCTGCTGGATCGGCTGGTCACGGCGCTGCGCGAGCAGCTGGGGGCAAGCACATATCAGGTGCTCGCTGACGCGGGCGGAGCGCTCGATCCCGAGGCAATCGCCGCGGGGTTGGTGGGCGACTAAGCCTGAAAGTTGTCGACCGAATTTAGGAAGGGGAAACAACATCACTCGCCCAGCTTGCTTGTGTGAACCTGCGGAAGCGACAATTCGATACCTGCCAGAACCATGTAGAGGAGGGGCAAGCCAGTAAGTGCGCCGAATACCGTGAACATGGAGAATAGGTCGGTTCTGACTTGGCAGTTTGCGGACGCAATTCATTGCGTCCGCTGCCCACATTCTGCTTCACGTTATCGTACGTCGGCAAGCTAGATTTCTACGACAGCGTCATTTCTGGGTCTGTTCTCTCAATTCGTTTCATATAGGGACGCTTTTGACCTACGGTGGCCAGCTTCCCCGACCGCGCAACGAGGCGTGCGGCGCGTTTCAAATCCTGTGAACGCCCTATGGGGCGTCCCTACAGTTCTCTTGATTGCTAAATGTGCCCCTAAAACTCCCGATATTCGCCGTAAATATTTATAATCTGGTTAGCGTTCGTCATCCATACATTTAGGTGTGCTACACTTCTCGTATGATGAAGACAGGCTCATTTTTACAGTGCATACCAAGTACGAGATGTACAGGGAGATTATGGGACAGTTAGCAGGCAAAGTCGCAGTTATCACCGGCGCGAGCCGCGGTTTGGGGTTAGCTATTGCGCAGACATATGCCCGCGAGGGTGCGGCGGTCGTCATTGGGGCGCGCAACAGCCGCCAGATTGAGCAAGTGGTCGCCGATCTGCGCGCGAGTGGAGCGCAGGCGGCGGGGCGTTCGTGCGATGTGGGCGATCTCATGCAGGTGCGAGCGCTGGCGGATTTGGCCGTGGAAACCTTCGGCAAAATCGACATCTGGGTGAATAATGCCGGGCTGTCCAACGCCTATGGCCCGACCTCCAGCATCCCGGTCCAACGGTTTGAGGCGGTGATCAATACCAATGTGCTCGGCACGTACTACGGTTCGATGGTGGCGCTCGAACACATGCTGCCGCGCAAGTCCGGCAAGCTGATCAATTTGCTCGGGCGCGGCGACGACGGCCCGGTCAAGTACCAAAATGCCTATGCGTCGAGTAAAATCTGGATCCGCAGCTTCACGCTGGCGCTGGCCCAGGAACACAAGCGGGATGGCGTGGGGATTTACGCCTTCAATCCCGGTTTGGTCGATACGGACATGCTGCGCCAGTTGGAAGCCGTCGAAGGCTATGAGAAGAAGCTCAAGCCGCTCAGCACGGTGATTCGCTGGTGGGCGAATGATGCCGATGTCCCGGCGAACAAAGCGCTGTGGCTGGCCTCCAGCGCGACCGATGGCAAGACCGGTCTGGTCGTCAAGGTACTGACAACGCGCAAGGTGATCGGCGGCTTGCTGAACGATGTGACGCGCCGCATTACCCGGCAACCCGGGCGCGATGCCACCCTGTCGATCAAGAGCATTCCGGCGGCGCTGCGGGCTGAACCGTGATCTTACACCCTGAGGAGTAACGCCCCTGAAACGCAGCACCCTGTTTGAACTGATCGCCCTCGTCCCGGTGATCGCCCTCGCAGCGGCGCTGCGTTTCGGTTGGGCGGGCGTGAACTCCTTCGCGGGCGATGAAGCCCGCATCAGCCTTGACGCGCTGCGCATGCACGATGAATTCGTCATGGCGGGGCAGCAGTCCTCGGTCAACATTCCATTTTTGCCGCTCAGCGTGTGGGTGTACGCGCTGCCCTATCGCCTCTCCAATGATCCGCTGTTCGCCACGCAGTTCACCGCCGCGCTCAACGTGCTCGCCGTGATCGGCGTGTTGGCACTGGGGCGCAAGTGGCATCCCGGCGCAGGATGGATCGCGGCGCTGTTCCTCGCGGCCGCGCCGTATGGCGTGTTCTACGCCCGCTCGATCTGGCAGCCGAACCTGCTGGCACCGCTGGCCACGCTCTGGCTGGGGTTGGCGTACCTCGCCGTGACGCAGAGCGGACGCCCGCGTTCAGCGGCCATTGCCGCGTGCGTCGCCGTCGGGTTGAGCGTGGTGCAGGTGCATTTTGCGGGCGTGGCGTTCGTGCTCGGCACGGCCTATCTGTTCTTCCGGCTGCGCTGGTACAAATCGCTCATCCCGGTGATTATCGGCGCGGCGGTCGCGCTGATCTTCGCGCTGCCGTATCTGTACTACATCACCGTGATCGACCCGAATGTGCTGGCGCGCTTCGGCTCGGTGGCGGGCGGGGAGGTTGCCTATTCGCTGGATGGGTTCGCCAATCTGACGCGCCTCGCGCTCAACTGGGATTGGGGCTACCTTGGGCAAGGCGATTATGACACGTACGGGCGCGATCCGTTCGCGCCGCTGCTCGTTGGGCTGCTGCTGCTCAATGGGGCGATCGGTTTGGTGCGGGAGTTGGTCACCGGGTGGCGGCGCACACGCGATCATGAACATCCCGACGAAGAGAAGCCTGTAGGGGAGAGGAGTGAAGATCCGACCCCACCCCCGGCCCCTCCCCGAATTCAGGGAGGGGAGACAGAAAAGGCTCCCCCCGTGGAGGGGTTGGAGATGGGGAGAGGTGCTCTGCTCGCGGAATTCGTGCTGCTCCTGCTGCTGATTTCGCCGCTGGCCTTCCTGCGGCATTCGTCGCCCGTGCTGATCCACTACCAGTTGATCGCGCTGCCCGCAACTGCGTTGCTCGTCGGCGCAGGGATGATTCGCGCGCGCGCGGAAACGCAGCTCCTGACCGCCGCCGTCGCGGTCACCGTGGCCGTCGTCTGGACGCTGCAAGCGGTCAATACGCTCAACTATGCGGCGCTCAACCGCCCGCCCAACAGCGCCTTATCGAGCATTCTGCGCGAATCGCGGGATGTGGCGTACGGGTCAGAAGCACCTGTTCTCATGTTCACGCACGGGGATGTCGCGGCCATTGACGGCGAAGTCGCCGTATTCGAGACGCTGCTGTGGGATCAACCGCACCGCGTCATTAATGGCGACGTGCTGCTGATTCTCCCGTCCGAGCCAACCACGCTGATCGCCACGCTCGCGCCGTTCCAGATGTGGGAAGAACTGGTCGCGGCGGGGCTGGCGGTCGATGTGCGCGAATTTCCGCGGCGCGAAGGCGCGCTCCCGTTCATGACCACGCGCTATGACGGCGTGAGCGACCCGCAGGGGTTCACCGCCCTCGATCCGGTCGCCTTCGCTGATGGCACGACGCTGGAAGGCTGGCGCGTACGTTGGGTTGGCAGCCGCTTCCGCGTCTCGACGCTCTGGCGGGTGGGCGACCTGACAACGACAAGCGTCGTGCAGCAGTTCCATCATCTACGGAATGCCGACACGCGCGAGGGCGAACCGTTCATGGGTTCGGATGTGCCGCTGTCGATCCACACGTGGCGCTCTGGCGACCGCGTGATCGTCATGGCGGATTTCTTCGATGTGCCGCCGGGGGACGGCTACACGCTCGACATCGGGCATTACACGCTCCCCGATTTGCAGCGCATCACGCGGGCAGACGGCGAGACGTTTGTGCGCGTAGACGTCACCGTGCCCCCGCCGTAGCGCAGGAGAGAATTATGCCGACCTTTACCACGTTGAGCTGGTTGTTCGCCATCGGGGTCACCATTCATAACGCTGAGGAAGCGTGGTTGCTGCCTGACTGGTCGCAAACGGCGGGTCGCTGGCATCATCCCGTGCGCGCTCCGGTCTTTCGTTTCGCCGTGTCAGTGCTGACCCTGCTTGCGTATGCGCTTGCGGCGGCGGTCAGCATCGCCGGGAAAGCCAGCGTCCCGGCTTATCTGATCGCGGGCTACGCCCTGGCGATGCTGCTCAATGTGGTGATACCGCACCTGCTCGCCACGCTGTCCCTTCGGCGTTATGCCCCCGGTACCCTGACCGCGCTGCTGCTCAACCTGCCGATCACGCTTGTGCTGCTGGGGCGGGGCTTCGAGGAAGCTTATTTGCAGTGGTCAACGTTTTCGTGGTCAGCCCCACTGGTCGTGGGTGCTCTGATCGCCAGCCTTCCTGTCTTGTTTAGGATCGGCGCACGGTGGTTCCCGAACTCACCTTCAGGAGGGTGATTATGTCGCTCGTATCAACCTCACGCTCATCGATCTGGATCGCCGATGGGCGCACTCCCGATAGCCCTCAGCCCGTCGTCGTGCTCATTCACGGCGCGGCGGGCACGCGCCTCGACTGGTCGGCGGAACTGCGCCGTCTGCCCAACGCGGGCGTAATCGCCGTCGATCTACCCGGTCACGGCAAAAGTCCGCTGCCGGGGCGCACTCGCATCGCCGACTACGCAGCGGACATCGTCGCCCTGCTCGATGCGCTCAACCTCCCGCGGGCGATCATGGTCGGGCACAGCATGGGCGGCGCGATCGCGCAGGCGCTGGCGCTTGATTATTCAGCGCGCGTGCAAGGCATCGCCTTGATCGCGACGGGCGCGAAGATCCCGATTCACCCGGATATCCTCAACTACGCCGTGAGCGATCAGCCACGCGTCGCGCAGCTGATCACTGCTTGGTCGTGGGTGAGTGGCGCGGACGCCGCCAGCCTGCAGAACAGCACCGCGTCGATATTACAGATCGCTCCGGAAGTCATGCATGGCGACTTTGTGGCCTGCGCGGGCTTCGACGCGCGTCCGCGCCTGAACGAAATCCATGTGCCGACGCTGGTAGTCGGCGCCGCGCACGATCAAATGCTGCCGCCCAAGTTCAGCCAGTTTTTGCATGATAACATCCCCAATTCGACGCTGATCATGGTCGAAAACGCGGGGCACAAACTGATTCTGGAACAGCCCAAAATTGTCGCGGAAGCAGTGCGAAATTGGGTCGATCAAATCGTCAAATTTGCTTGAAAAATCGTCAATTTTCGGCTAAAATTAGAACACTTGTTTAGAACGAAAAGGCGGTTGTTCTGATGATTACACCCGTACTCCGTGTTCGCGATGTCGAGCGTAGTTTGCGGTTTTACACGCATCTGCTGGGGTTCACTGGCGAGGGCGGGCTGCCCGGCACCGATGGTAAAGTCGCGGCGGCAGAAGCGTATCTCGGGGATGCACGGGTGCTGTTCGCCCGGCGAGCATCCCTCTCCACGCTGACCGTGTGCCGCTCCGAGTTGTACATCACGCTGAATGACGGAATCGACGAGCTGTACCGCCGCTTGCGCACGCATGACGTGCACCTGTGCACTGAGATGCATGAGGAACTGTGGGGCGAGCGCGCCTTCACCATCACCGACCCCGACGGCAACCGCGTGACCTTCGCGCAGGCGATCCAGTACGCAGAAGTCCCCGTCGAACTCGCGCAGATTGCGTAAATGCTCTTCCTAACTGCCCCTCCTAAATCTATAGAGGGGTATGAGCGTTTTGGTGGTACTCGGTATTGAAGTGTTGTTTTCTCTGCTTTGGTGCTCTCATCCGGTAAATGGTCGAATATGGGTTTGTGCGGCACGGCCTGCCCCCTAGCAAAAAGGCGCGCCTTTTCTGCAATCAATTGCCGGACGGAGCATTTAGCTTCCACAATTAACAAGGAATCAAAAAGGCAGTCGATTCTGGACGAAGTACGAGCTGCCTTTTTGATGTAGGCGGAGTTAGCAGGCGGTGTCGCGCGCTAACGTTCCGGAGTGACTAATTTCCAGGCCGACGCTGTAGCGCGCTTGCAAACCCGCGCCAAAGCGTTCAATCCGCTTGCCCACGCTGATCAGCAGAGGCTGGTAGAAGGCGATGTGGCCGCGCGTCCCCGCCAGAGCTTCCTTGATGAGAAGCGCGCGTTCGTGTTGGGCAGTCGCTTCGCGGCGCTGCTGAGCGATCTCGGTCTGAGCCAAATAGTCTATCGGTCGCATGATCTCTCGCTCCACTACTAATACTTACTGTCGGGATAAAAAGTTCGTCAGGGCGCGCAGCGTATCCACTACACGGTCGGTATTCAGGCTGTAGCACTTGGCGACTTCGCGCCGCCGCTCGATGATGTACCCCGTCGCGCGGAGCTGACTCAGGTGGCGCGACACGGTCGATTGGCTGACGCCGAGCTTTTCGATGATGTCCTGCGCGCACAGTTCGTCGTGCTGGGTCAGCAGTTCAAGGATTTGCAGACGCGCGTCGTCGGCCAGCGCGTTCAGGCGAATGAGCAGCTCGGCGCGGCTGAATTCAGATTGAGCCGTCGACTGCGCTCCGCGCGGCAGCCGCACGCCAAAGTTGATGTTGGTGTATCCGGAGCGCGAAACGACGGACACATACGGCCCAAGGTGCGGATTCGGCACAAATTCGATGACGTTCGACATCAGTAGCTTCTTTTCCAGCAGTTCACGCAGATCGCGGTTGGTGACGATGCGCGCGGCTTCCAACGCCGTCTTGTCGGTGAAGTCGATGCGCCGGAAGGCGTTGATCGACTCGGTGAGCAGCGGCAGTTGGCGCTCCCATTCGGCGCGCAGATGCGTCTCCCACATGAAGCGCAGGTGTTCGACCACATACTGCTGCATGACCGCCGGGTCACGGGTCAGGTCGTAGGCCGCGTTCCAGAACTCCGGTTCATCCAGCTCTTCCAGCTGCGTCATGAAGCGGACGTAGTGATCGCGGTCGGTCAGCAGCGCGCGAAACGTGACGCCCTGTTCATGCTGCGCCATGTGTTCCGGATAGTGCGTGTACATATCGGCCAGATACTCGTCCTGTTTCGCGATCAGCTCGACGGGCGTCAACCGCGCCAGATAGTCGAGGAACGCCGGAAAGCTCGGCAGCTTCTGTGCTGGCAAGAACAGCAGCGGCTCAAACGCCACGAACACCATGCGGTTCTGAGACTGCCGCTCCGGGGATAGTGCCGCTTGCGTCCGCGTCAGCCAGTCATGCAGGCCGGAGAGCCGTTCGAGATCGTTGAGCATGCGCAGGCTTTGCAGGGCATTGCTCACCGGGTCGAGGTCAAACCGGACAGTCACGAGAGCCGGGGCGAGGACGAAGTTGTTATCCACAGCGGGTTCCTTTTATGCACCGTATGCGAATTATTCACTTTATGCATCAAATTGCATAATTAGATTTAGTTTATGCAGAATTCTGCATAATGTCAAGTAGTCAATTTTGACGGGGCATTTCTCCCCTATGGGCGTTAACTTGGGTCTTGATCACAAAGCCAATTCGGGTATACTTTCAATCATCTGCGGGCAGTTAGCTCAATTGGCAGAGCACTCCTTTGACGTGGGAGTGGTTAGAGGTTCGAGTCCTCTACTGCCCACAATCTAGGACACCACTCGAACACCCGGCAACGTCACCGGGTGTTTCTGTTTCAGCGGGTTTTTCCGAGGCACTTCCCCTCCGCCCAGATACCTTTTCAGAGACATCCTGTAGGTAGCCGAACGGCGGAAGCAAATCCACACGCAGTACTGTCCCCTCAGGGTTCAAAACAACCCTCTCAACAACGTTCCGCAGTAACTCCTGTTGATCCTCAAACGGAAGCGTTTCATACAGTATACCCAATTTGGCAATGATGTTTAACCCATCATCAAGATCACTGATGTACGTCTCGCAGCGCTGATCCAGCAGGGCGAGGCTGCCGCGAAGCCTCTGGCGTTTGTCCTGCCACTCGTCCCAGAGCGCGCGCCAGTTTTCCTCCGTGACCATACTCGCGGCATACAACCGCAGCACCCGCGCTTCTTCCTCATCTATCGCCTTGAGCGTCCGCTCGATTTCGGTGCGCTCATCCGGTCGCATACGTCCAAGTTTGTCTGCTACCTCCTCGATGTAATACTTACGAATACGGGGCATCAGTCCTACATCAAGCTGCACTTGCCGAAGATGCGCGCTAGTTGTTCTTCCACTTCGCCACATAGAAAATGGATTGGGTGACGTTCAAGCCGATAATGTGCTGTACCACCGCCAGATCGCCGCGTATTGGAAGTTGAACATTGCATTCGATAGAGCCGTGTTCCAGGCACAGTCGGGTCTCTTGGATCGCCCGCCAAGTAAATCAACCCGCGCAGCAAATAGTTGCGCTTGCGCTTGGTGTACTTGTTTTGCGCCCGTCGAGCTAAGATGTCCAGTCCGCGCTCGAATTCTTCCGTTGTGACTATCGGTTCCCAGTTGCCGCGCATTGTTTTCGGCGGAATAGTGCCTTCGTCATTGTGTATCCAGCCTGCGTATGTCCAGTTATGAAGGATATCCGCCAAGGTGTTGTAATTGACCTTGCGTTTGCCGTTCGCTTTGATCTCGACGAATGGGCGACCACTGCGATAGCGGTAGCCTCTGGCGTGCAGTTCCTCAGCGATTTCAGCGAGTGTATAGCGATCTTCAAGTAGCAAATCCCACGCTTCACGCCATATCTTGGCACGCTCCGGGTTTATCTCAAGATGGTGTCCTTTCTTCATATATGACTTGCGTCCCGGCTCGTCGTCTTCAACACTGACGTATCCATCAGGATGAAGTCCCAAATACCCGCCTCTCTCCCGCTTGGCTTCACCCGCACCCTTGATTCGCAGCCCCGAAAGCATTGACTCGCGGCGTGCCAACGTGAACGACAGAGCGACGATGACCCGGTCATCAGGATCCATCGGATCGAGATCGGGATGGTTCGCAAACCGTACAGCGACACCGAATTCGTCCAGCTCATCAATAGCGCGCAGCGCTTCCGTATCATTGCGTCCGAACCGATCCGCACGCTCAACCACAACATGTGAGAACCGACCCAAACGCGCATCGTCCAGCATTCGCTGATAGTCCTTGCGGTGCGGAGTCTTTCCGGTCAGAACGTCTCGATAAGTCTCGATGATCGGCATCTCTGAGCGTTCAAGAACGGAGCGGTCAATAAGGAAACGCTGACGCTGCTGAGATGCCTCAGGATTCTGCGCTTCCTCATCGCTGGTCCGTAAGTAGATTGCCCAGCCGTTCTGATGTGGTGTTGCCCGTTTTTTTCGTGCCATATGCTTCACCTATTCACAAAGAGGCCCTGCGCATTTTCACGATACGACGGCATCGACATCCGGTGTTTTTTCGGCATCTTCGCGGTCACTTTCGAAGCGAGAGGGTAGGGTCTGCTCATGCTGGTGCAGCAGTTGCGCAACGGTCATAACGCGATCAAACATCTCGCGCACGACACGTGGTGTAGCGGAATTCCTATCGACAGGTGTTTTCACTTTGCGACCTTGCGATGCAGTCCACATTCCTGGCTTACTCCAACTCGACTCAACGTGTGTCCAGCATAATGGATTACAGCGTTTTTGAGGCGGGAATTTATGACATTTGTTCTGGAAAAATGGGACATTGGCATGGGCAAAATGGGACAGGGTGAGAATTTGTGACATTGAAATGGCACGATTTCCCAAAATCCTCGCTGAGGCTAACCAAAACACGTCTAGAGTAGGAAGTTTCTAACCAGGTTCTACCCCCTCAGACTTGTGCAAACATTGGAATCTTGTAATACAATGACAATCCGAAGTAGCTCATCTGTTCTTTTACTGTCGGCTGACCGAGGGAACGTCTATCGGACAAGGAGAGATGCCGTTCATGGGTTCCATACAACTGATCGTCGTGTCCACCAATGCACTGATTAGAAGCGGTATTCAGCAGGTGGTGGCTCAGTCGGACGTTCCCATCCAAGTGGTGGGAATGTTTGCGTATTTTTCAGAAGCACATAAGTTTTTGAACGACAGCCACGCGACTGTGCTGCTGGTCGATGATTCGCTGCCACGTTCAACCAATCTCGCTCAAGAAGTAAAACAGATGATGGAGCGTCATCCGGGGCTGGCGGTGCTGATGCTCGCACAGCGCCCAACCGCGAGCTTGATTCGGCTGCTACTGGATCATGGTGTCAGCGGCATGATCCACAAAGATGACGATCTCGAGCATGATCTGAACCAAGCAATTCGGCTGACTTCGCTGCGCGGGGTCTATTTGTCGCCCACCATTTCACGGTTACTCGATATGCAGCATCCGCTGCCCAAACGGATTCATCAACGGGATATTGATGTGCTTCAGCTCCTAGCGGACGGTTTCCAAATCAAGGAGATTTCCGCCCATCTGGAGCTCAATCGGAAAAGCGTATACCGGAGTTTGCGAACGATGAGAACAGTCTATGATGCTCAAAGTAATGCGCAGCTCATAGACATCGCCCACCAATCCAAATTACTCGACTCGGCAAGAGAAGAATAACGAATGGGTAGTGGCGAGAATTTTGCCCATCGTGATGTCCCATATTCCCTTTGAAATGTCACAGAGTCTCAACATCGAACGCTTTCACTGTGGTAGTCTGAGACGAGGTAGACAAAAAGAGGGGAATCCAGATGACAGCCACACATATTTTGATCGCGGACAGCAGCAGTTTGACTGTGGTCGGCGCGGAGACCCTGCTTAAGGAACGCGCCGACACCCGTATCACCAAAGCCCAGACAGGTTCTCAACTCGTCCAGATGGCGGCTGATCTTCGTCCAGACGTGATCTTGATGGGCGACCAGTTTGATCCAGCGATTGACACGCTTGCGCTGGTTGAGCAGCTCTTGAAAGCTTCTCCCGTCGTTCGGATTATCGTAATGGGTACGTTGAGCGACGGATTGCTCATTCGCGATCTATTTGCCGTTGGTGCGCGTGGCTACTTGGCATCCGGCGATGATCTGCCCGGATGTCTCTGCACGGCAATCGACACGGTGCTCCGCAACCGACCCTATCTTTCCCCAACTGCAAACGCTGAGTATCTGGTCACCATGCACTCAGGCGACAAAGACTGGAAGCTTGATGCTGAAGCACGTTCCGTCCTGCGCCTGCTGGCGCAGGGGTTGACCATTGGGCGGATTGCTACCCAATTAAAGGCAAAACCTCGCCGTATTTATTGGGTGCGCGAGAAGCTGCGCCATCGCTTCGGCGCGACCACGAACGAACACCTCATCAGCCGTGCTGTTGCCGAAGGATTCGGCAGTTTTCCAGAATGAACTGGAAATTTGCGTGGCGAGTCTGAAAATTTCCTAACCCTCAACCGGAATATTTCAGAAGTCGCAGGACTCCGCTTTGATACGCTGAAACCAGCGTAAACCAACCCGGAGTGACGACATGCGACGATTGCTGCCCGTACTGGCGGCGCTCTGCCTTGCGGCATGGGCTGCCGCCTTTTTCCTGATCCGCGCTCAACCCGGCGCGAATGATGTTCAAATTCCCACCCTGATGGTGCTGCCGTCGCTCACGCCGACGGATATGCCAGTGCCAACCTCAACTCCGACGCTCACGGCGACGTTCACGGTAACGGCGACAAGTGCGCCAACGGATACGCCCATGCCGACACTCCTGCCAACGTTGAGTGCACGTGTCTTGGAGATCGCAGTTGTACTGCCGGGCGTGTACATCCCGCCCACGCTCACGTCGTTTCCGCTGGGGACGATCCTGCTGCCCGCGCCACCCAGCCCCGTCGAACCGCTCCCAGATGCGACCGATACCGCACCGCCGTTCTTGGGCTGGTACAGCTTCGAGTCGGACTATCCGACGATCCGCTATTCCCCGCCGTGGACACCACGTCTGTCGCAGTTCGCCAGTCGGGGACAGTATCACCGCACGGAAGGCGCATATGACACTGCCATTTTCATGTTTGAGGGTGAAGGGTTGCGCGTGCGTTACGTCGCGGCGCAAAACATGGGCAGGTTCGAGATCGCCGTCGATGGTGTGGTGCTGGACACGATTGATGCTTACGCGGATGAACTCCGCTTCCCGGTGACCGATGTGTACTACGTCGGGAGCGGGACGCATCGAGTCGAACTGCGGGGGATAGGGCAGAAGAACAATGCCAGCGAAGGCTACGTGATCGGACTAGACACCATTCAGGTCTTTCGCGGGGATGCGCACACGCTGATCCTCCCACCGCCGTCGATCACAAATACCCCAACGCCACAACCCCAGCCCGCCGCGCGGGTCGAACTGGTCGGCGCGCCGCCCACGCTGCAGCCAACCGGAACCCCGATCCCGCCGCGCGTCGTCACCGCCGAAGTGGTCATCGCCTACGACGAGAACGGCAATCGCACCGTTGATCCGGCGGAAGGCGTCGCCGGAATTTCAGTGCGCGTGGTCGAGATCAACACCAACCGCGTGATCGCCAGCGGCTTCACCGATGAGCGCGGGTATGTGTCGTTTGAAGTCGTGACCGATGCACCCGCGCAGATCGTCGTGCCGTATTTCGGTGAGACATGGACGGTGCAGCGCGGCGGCAACAGTGCCGCGCCTGCCTACACGCTCCTGCTCACGCCGGGCAACCAGCCGGGTTTGATCCCCTAGAGGTGACGATGAAGAAAACATTTGTCCTCGTGCCAGTCGTTCTGGCACTGGCGGCGCATGCGTACCGGGACGTTGACTGGGATCACCGGCGCGCCGATCTACGTCTGTCCCACGCCCATCCTTCTCACGCCCACGCCGATGCCGACCTTCGTACCGATCCCGGCTATCCGACGCTCGTCCCGTTTCCGACCGCGCTGCCGCCACCGACGGTCACACCCTATGCCATCCGTCCCCCAGCGGCGTTCTATCGCGGTGATGCCATCTTCACGCGCAGTCCGCAGGCGGCGCGCTTCCGGCTGGTGAACGTGTCGGTAATCAATACGCCTGCCGGACGCACCGTTGCCGTCTGGGAACTGGAAATCAAGAACCTGAGCGGGAGTGGCTATGACGTGTTCCCCGCCTACCAGAGCTATGTGAGTCAGCTTGTGGGCGGGGCAACGGGCGTCTGGGGCGCTTCAACCAACGCCGCCGTCGATGCCGGACTGACGGTCACGTATGAAGCGATCAGCCTTGCGCCGAACGAAACGCGCACTTTCACGCTGGCGGGCTTCATTCCCTATGGCGCAGCGCCGGATCGCATCACCTTCATGCTCGATCCGACTATCCGCCCCACACCGCCGCCCCGTCTGCCGGGGAGCAACGCGCTCGTCTGGCGCGTGGACACCAACCCGTATTGCAGCGCTGCGATTGCCGATCCGCCAAGCGGCGTGCTGCCGCCTCCGTAGAGAAAGGAAGAACGAATGCCAATCGTCGATGATGTGCTGAACGGCCTGCAGATCCAGATCGACATCCTGTGGTACAACCTGCTGCTCAGCGCTGGCCGGCATGGGGTGGAGCTTCCAGCGGGCCTTCCTGATGATGGGCTACACCATCGAGCTGATGAACCAGTGGCTGGTCGACCACGCCTTCACGCCGCTCATCGCCCAGACCAATGCCAGTCTGCAGACGGCGGTCACGGCGGCCTTCGTCGTCGCGCTGATCGTGCTGGGCGTCACCTACCTGCTGGCCGCCTTCGCCCGGATGCGGGTGGTCGAGCCGAAGAGCGCCATCGGCTGGTATCTGGCGGGTGCGCTCTTCTTCAGCCTCGGCCCCAGCCTGTACCAGGGCATGAGCGACTTCCGGCGCGACCTGGCTGCGGCCTTCTACGCCAGCAGCCTGAGCGGGCTGGAGGATGCGACCGGGACGGCGTTCAGCTCGCTGAGCAGCGTGGACAGCGGCGACCTGGGGCTGATCGGCCTGTGCGACAACTTCGGCTCGTACATGCCGGTCTGGAACCACACGCTCGACGGGCTGGATGTGGCGCTGGCTTACCTGCGCGCCGATGGCATCGACATCATGGGCTACCCCTCGACGCCGCGCGACCCGTACTGCCAGCCGCACACCCCCGACCCGGCGACCGGGCTGTGGACGGCGGGCGTCATCCCCTGGGAGTGGGAGCGGCCCGGCTCGTACTTCGACCTGATGACCAGCGGGCAGATCTACCCGATCCTGACCGACGAGCAGCGCGCCGCGTCGATCCGCATGGCGTCGGCGGCGCAGGGTCGGCTGCTGACCGCCTGGCCCCTCATCCTCTTCGGCGTGGCCGAGCAGCTCGTCTACCTGCTCCTGAGCATCGCCCAGGGGCTGACCTTCCTCTCCTTCGGCATCGCCATCCTGTTCGCCTTCTTCCGCAAGACCGAGGTCATCGCCCGCTCGATCATCGACCTGTGGATCGAGCTGATCGTGCAGACGGTGGTGATCGCCCTCATCCAGGCGCTGGTGGTGACCTTCTTCCTGGCCGGGACGACCAGCGGCAACGGCATCGTCGTGCTGGGGATCGGATTGCTGTGCCTGATCTTCATGGTCATCGTGCTGTTCAGCGGCGTGCGGGCGGTGTGGAACCGTTCAACCGGCTGTTCACCGCCTTCGGTCAGGCGACCGGCGGCGCGGTCATCTGCCCCGGCACGGCGGCCGCGATGCGCGGCCTGTGCGGCGGCGCGGTGGCGCGGCAGGCGCGGGCCTGGCGGTGGCCTGATGGGCGTCACGGCCAGCGCCTGGCGGGGCGCCGCGCCTGCAGGCTGGGGCGACCCCGGCGCAGGCGGCCGGGTTGATCTTCGGCGGCGTGCAGCCGGTGGCCGGCGCGGCGCGGGCGCTCGCCTCCTGCCCGGCGTGCGTGGGACGGCGTTGGGCGATGCGGCGGAGCAGTTCGCGGAAGGCGCGCCGAGCCGGCGGGTGGCCCGCGATGTCCCCGGCTCCGGACGGGCGGCTGGGCCGCTGCTGGGCGCGACGCTGCTGACCGACCGCGACCCGGAAGAGGCCGAGGTCGATGACCAGGGCCGGCTGATCGGCGGCCGATGCTCGTCCCGGCGGTCGGTGCAGGTTTGGAGGGCGGTCACCTATCCGCGCGGCGCGCGCCGCAGCGGCATGAACTGGATGGTGATTCGAGTGGATCGAGGACGAGGATGGCGAGCTGATCCCCGGCTTCAGCCCGCTGCGGCCGCGGCGGATGGGCATGTTCACACCGATCGCGCCGGCGTCGCCCACCGAAGCGTCCGCAGGATGAGGAACTGGCCCGTGAGCGCGCAGCCTACGGCGACGACATGCGCGGCGAAGAGATGGAGCAGCACCTGAGCGAAGTCACGCAGTTGGCGACGGGAAAGGTGGCAAAGTCGGACGCGGATCGCGGCGCGGCGCGCACCTGGACGGCTGGAACGGAGTGCCGAAGCGCTCGAACGGGCTGCCAGGACGCTGACCAGGCGGAGTCTGCGCGTCGCGGGAACGGCCGACGTCGACGAGCGTGATGGGCGATGCATGCGCCTGCTCGGTGGTCGCGGCACGGCGGTGTCGACCACCTGGCCGTCGGCGGTCTGATGGCGCAGGCGGTGGGCGTGACACCGCTCAGAGGATGGGCGCCCCCCGGTGCGCGACGATCTCGCTCGCTTTGGCATGTTCATCGACGGTGCGTCCCGCTTGGGCTTGTCCCCCGAACAGACCGAGCGGGTCGGGCGCGAAGTCAAAGAAACGCCGGATCGACGGCTGACAGAAACGACTCGGAATGAACTGATTGACGGCGCGATCACGGCGGAACGTTCACGGGACGAGGCGGAACGGGAAGTCAACCGGTTGGAGATCGCCGCCCGGTTGCTCCCAAATGAGATGACCGCTTACGGTTCCATGCCTGCACCTTCCATCACCGTCGCGCCGGAGGTCAAGGTCGAACCGATCATCACGGTTGAAGCGGCGGAAAACGACGGAGAAGACTCAGGCACGAATTATGAAGACGCGATGCGTTCCAGCGCATCCATGAGCGGCAGCAGCGCGGTTTTGGGAGGAACGGAATGAGCGACAGCCTGCACTATCACACCCTGCAAGACCTGCGGGCACTCTCGCTCGATGAGCTGCGTGCCCTGTGGGAACTGGTGCCGACCGACCGCCAGCGTGCCTATCGTGCGGCGTATGATCGTGAAGTCAAAACGGCGGGGGCGGAAGGCTCAGACGTCAAAGAACGCAAGATTGCGCTCGCCTTGCTCAAGCGTTATCACGAGGCGGCGCTCGTCCCGGTTGGATTGCGTTGGGCGCGTGCGCCGAAGCGCGTGCAGGACGCGGCACAGCGCGGTGAAGGGTTTGACGCACCGGAAGGCGGAACGCGCGCAAAACCGGTAAGCCATCAGGCAAAGTGATCGCGGTACTGGGTGCGCTCATGTTCCTGATGTTGGCATTCCTCTTGCTGCGCGGCGGGGATGGAACGAGCGGTATGGCAGAAACCACCGCCGAAGTCGATGTCACCGCTACGCTCCCGCCGGGGATCACACCCACACCCCTCGCGCTCGAAGCGCAGGACGAAGTGATTGAAGGCGGGGATACCAGTCGTGCGCCGTTCTATCCGATCAACCTGCAAATTAGCCTGCCCGATCAGACCGTGCCGCGCGTGTGGGTGGTGCAGCGCCGGGCGGTGCGCGCCTCGGAGTGGAATTTCGATCCGAACCCGGATACGGCGTCGTTCTTGAACGGCATGAGCGTGCGTCCGGTGATCGGCATCCCGTGGTCGGAGGACAACGCGGCGTGGTTCGCGCAAATCAGCGCGGGCGCGGAATTCCGCTTGCAGATGAATACCGGCGCCATCCTAACCTTCGCCTTTGAGGACAAGCGTGACGTGCGCCGCAGCGATACCGGCATCTTCCGGCAGGTCAATCCCGGATTGGTCTTGCTCCTGCTCGGTGAGACCGATGCAGAAGGTTTACCGACCGGCACGCGCACGCTGGTGACGGCGATTTATCCGGTCGAGCAGGAATTGGGACGTGCGGGCGAACTGATTGGCGCGCTGGCACAGCCAGTCGTTGCAGTCACACCAACACCA
>NZ_JADJPI010000045.1:0-27577 GCF_016713355.1 Candidatus Flexifilum breve | reverse complement strand
CTGCCTCGATATGTTCTCGTATTGGGCGGGCGCGCGTACGCAGTTCTCGTCGTAGACAGCGGTCGTCATGCCCCATCGGAGAATGGTGGGATGCCAACAATCTGAACGATGTCGTCCTGGCGTCGGTCGCCGGGGGCGCGACGAGGGGCAACGGCGAGCGCTATCTGCAGCTGCTCGGCAAACAATACCGCCGGGTTGTTCTACAACCCGCACGTGATGGAAGCCGCGGGCATCACCACTGTCCCGACCGACTGGGAAGGCTTCCTCGCTATGTGCTGATACGCCAGTAGTGGCAGGTGTCAAGCCGTTTGCGGTCGGGTCGAGGGACCGTTGGCCAGCCCAATTCTGCAATTCGGATCTATCTGTTGCTGCGCACCGGGGGCCACGAATATCGCGCTTCAGGCTGATGGCGGGCGAAGCCGCGTACACCGATCCGGAAGTGGCGCGCGCAACCGTGGAAGAGTCCGGTCGATGCGGGCTACTTCGTCGACGATGCCAACGCCTACTACCGGACGGACGCTGTTGATCAGGTCGCTAATGGCGAAGTCGCCATGACGCCTTATGGGCACGTGGATCACCGGTTACTGGAATGGCAACGGCCGCCGTTCCCGGCGACGATTACGACTTCTTCCATTTCCCAGCAGTTGATGAAGGAGTGGCGCGCGTCGTGGTCGGCCCGGTTGGGCTGATGGCTTCGCAGGGATGTCGGCGGACCCTGATCTATCCTGAATGTTTCGCAGGCGCTGGCGCTGCATTCAAGGATCAACACCGACGCGGAGGCGACGCGGGCGCTCGAGCCAGGGGGCGCTGTCCCTGAATGTCAACGTGGACAAGGGCATCCACACTCCCGGTCCTGCAGCAAGCCGCTGCCGAAGTGTGGCGGCTGCCGCGCCATCTTCGCGGGCAACCATGACCTGCGACGACCCTCGCCGATGGCCGAGGGCGGTTGAAAATGTTCGCTCAGTTCATGAACGACCTGAGCGGCTATGTCAGCTATATTCAGAATTGAGGTACTTTGGTCATCGACGTCTCCTCTGAAATAAAATACGGAAAATAGCAGTGAACGGGCAGCGGGTTTCCAGCGCGCCGTCCGATTTGCAAATTAGAGGTTAGTTTTTATGGCACGGTCGCGCTGGTTCTGGCGGGTCGCTTTTTGTCGATACCGGGCTCTTGCTGTACCTAGTCATTGTCGTTGGCCCACCGCCTCTTACCCCTCTTTTTCAGCCTTCCCGAGTGATTGAACGGCTTCAGTTGGCTGATTTCCCCAACTTTGTTGGCCTCGCCACCTTCGCCAAGATTTTTGAAGATCCCTTGTTTGGCGGCAAGGCGCGATTCAAGAACACGATCATCTGGATGGTCGCCGCGCTCACCATTCCGGACGCTCGGCGGATTAGCGCTGGCGCTGGCTTTGCGGACCCAACTGCGCGGGGCACGCCTGTTCGGTTCGCCGTTTTATCTGCCGACGGGCTTGTCGCCGGTGGTGGTCGGGCAGATTCGGATCTTGATCCATTTGCCGTGCTGGGGTTTCCAACCTGATGCCTCGACAGCGTCGGCCTCACGGATATTTCGCAGGCGTGGCTGGGCCAGCCTGGAGACCGCGCTCGCCAGCGTGATCGTCGCGGGGGGCTGGCAGCAAACCGGGTTGGCGATGGTGATCTTCTCCTCGCCGGGCTGGACTTCCAAGCCGACGGAACTTCTCGAAGCCGCGCAAATCGACGGCGCGAACTACCGCCAGTCGCTGCTGCGCGTGGGTGATTCCGCTCCTGCAGCCCGCGACGGTCGTGGTGATCGCGCTGGCGGGTGATCAATTCGCCGAAAAAGTTTCGACATCGGCTACCGGGCGATCGCCGGTGGCCCATTCCATTCGTCCGACACGCTCGCCATGATGATGGCCAACGAGTCGTTCAAGAAGTACTTTGCGGGCGATGGCAGCGCGATCTCCGTCGTGCTGTTCCTGATCGCCAAGGGCTGATCGCGTTTACTTCCGGCAGCAGGGCGCGCACTGGAAGAATCTGTATGATCTTCAGCCTCGCCCGCGGGTCAGCCGCCCCTGACCACCCAACCGGATGACAAAATGCTGCGCCTGCCTCACGCTGGCCGTATTTCCACCTCTCAGCCTGGACGATCAACACGTCATTCCCTCCAGGTTGCCGGGGGGGGTCGTGATCATCAGTTCGTTCAAGACGACCGAAGAAACCGCGTGCGGCGGGCTGTGGTCAGTGCCGACGGTTTCAACTTGATAATTACGGTGAAGCGGAATAACGGCAACGTGCGCACGTATGTCGTCAATTCGTTCGTGGTAACTATCCCAGCAACGTTTGGCTCGATTGTGATCGGCCTGCTGAGCGGGTATGTTCAGCAACTGCCAGTGCGCGAATGCATATGTTCGTGTTTGTGGTCGCGGGCATGTTTTCCGCCGCAAATCGTACTGATCCGGGGCTGTTTCGCCTGTTCAACACATTGTGGCCTGCACGATACGCTCCTGGCCGATGATCATCGCGCACACGGCGTTTCGGCCGCCGATCTGCACGTACCGCTGCCATGCGTTTCTTCTCGGCCATCCCCTACGCTACGCGACGCGGCCGTCATCGATGCGCGAATGAAGGTCAGGTGCTGCTGCGCGTGTTTCTACCGCTCAGCGTGCCGCAGGTCGCCGTGCTGGCGACGCTGCACCACGTGGATCTGGAACGATTTCCTGTGGCCGTTGATCTTCACGCAGTCCGACAATTGCGCACGGTGATGGTCGGGTTGGTCACGCTGAAAGGCCAAGTACATGTCGCGTGGGGCGTACAGGGCGCGATGCCCGTCATCGCGCCAGCATCCCCACGCTGGCGATCTTCATCTTCAACTTCCAGCGCTACTTCATTCGGGGGGATGACGCTGGGCGGGCAAAGGCTAATTGACGGCAAAACCCGTCTTTCCCAACGAACTCTGCTGGGGCGGACGCTAGCCAGGAGTCCCGTTCGCATAACTCCGCATTGATCCCGTAGGCCGCTGCGGCCCTGCGCCACCGCGATGGCGACACTGCGCATTGGGGATGCGAGATCGCCCGCTGCGTGGACCCCGTCAAGCTGGTGCGACCCGCGCAAATCAACAATTTGGACGAGATTCGTTTGCCGTGACCCGCACCCGACACGCGCGAACGGGGTGCGTTAGGTTTTGGTTGTCGGATGAACACACTGCGTCGCTGTGGATGCGCGTGCTTATCACTGGCCAAGCGCAGCGCGTGGATCTGCGTGTCGGTGCTCTCCAGCGCGGCGATGGGTTATTCAACCAGCCAACCCGGCACGCATGGGTTCGATCGCTGCTCGGCACTTGGCGTCCAGGTGCCGCCCGTGCACAAGGTGGGGTTCGCGGTGAGTTGCGCAGCAGCTTGACCTGATGCAGGGCGGTATCATCTGCGCCATAGACCGCCACGGCTTCCCCGGACTTCCGTAACATCACAGTAGGGCAGCGAAACACGCTTTTCCCCCAGTCGTCGATGCCAGCCGCGCGGAGATTCATCGTGCAATCCGGTAGCGAGCAAGACAATCCGCGCTTCCAGTCTTGATCCATCCAACTGATGATCGCGAAGTCCGCGCCGATTTTTTCAACCTGCAGCGCGGTGGCGGTTTGAAAGCGACACCCGGGCTTACTGCACTTGTTCCCGGGCAAGGGTGAGCAGGGTCGGGCGGGTGCTGTCCCGTCACGGGTCAAGAAGCCATGGGAGGCGTGCGAAAGCGGCGGTTGCACGGCTGCTGATCATCAATGACGATGGTCTCCCGGTAATCAGCGGCCCAAGACGGGGGGCGCTAAATTCCACTGCTCCCCTGCCGATAATCACGCGACATCTAACATGTGCTATCTCCAAAAATGATACTGGGTATCAACTAGATGCGGGGCGGCTCTATGTCTTACCAATATCTAGCTGCACGTCGCAGCCGGAAAACGCAATCAGAAAGCGGAGAACCGATGCTCATCCGTTTCCTGATTGCGCGATCCTGCTGCCCGGCAGTCAGCCCCGGCTGGCCGCCGACCGTGATGACGACGTTGCCCCTTCTTGTGCCCTCCTGATCGACATGGTGGTGTGCTTCGACGATTTGCTCCAGCGGACGCCAGCGGTCAATTACAGGCTTGAGCTTCCCAGTTTCGATTAAGTCAGCAGGGTCGTGAGGCGTCGGTCGTCGGATAGGCAGTCTCACCGATGAACGCGTCTGACCCGTGCGCCGGGCAGCCAACTTCATTTGAATGAGTTCCGCGGGACCCGCGACTGCCTGCAGATACGCGCCCCGGCGTGGAGCACGCGCTACGCTTGCCGCCAGTGAGTTTTGCCCACCGTGTCGAAAGAAAAATGATGTCATACGTGTCGCCGAGGGTGGTGAAATCGGTCTTGGTGTAGTCGATGACGATCCGCACCCAGCGAGCGCACGAGGTTCGATGTTTCCCGTGCTGCACACGGCGGTCACGTGTGCGCCGAAGTGCTTGGCGATTTGCACCGCCGCTGTCCCCACGCTGCCCGACGCCCCGTGGATCGGGCGCCGCTCTCCGGCGGATATTGCCGCGCTTCAGAAAATGCAGCGCGGTCACCGCGCCAAAGGGGGGGCGGCGGCTTCTGCGAAGCTGGACGTTCGCCGGTTTCTGCGTCACTGCCTGATCTTCCGAGAGACGCAGGCGTATTCAGCATGGGCATTCAGCCGGGTGATGTCGTAGGCGTAGACCTGATCGCCCGGCTGGCGGGTGACCGCGCTGCCCACCGCTTCGACGGTGCTTGATCACCATGCCGAGGATGGCCTTCTTGGCTTGGTCGGGCGAGCGTGAGCCGGGCGGGCAGCCAGAACCAGGCGGGGCACGGTGAAGCTGCGCACCCGGAGTCCCCGGCGGTGACGATCGTCGCGTGGGACTTTGACGAGGATTTGCTTGGCCTGTGGAACGGGTTTGGCGACTTCCTGAAGTTGAAGAACTTCGGGCGTCCGTACTGCAGCGATCACGCTTTCACGGGACGATCCTCGCCCGGGATCAAAACGCTGGGGTTTGGTTATGGGAGAGGGTGGAGGGGAACGCCCCTCCTGCAAAGGTCGATGAGTTAGGCGGCGCTCAGACGCTGATTATGCCTCGCGGTCAGTTCGGGTTCGGGAGCGGCGGCACGGACCGAACCCTTGAAGATGAGCCACGAGTGAGCGTGACTTCCAGGCGAAAATCGGGATGACGACGAAGCCTAATTCTTCGGAATCGTGGGCGTCCCGAACGAAGAGCTGCGGTAACCGCATTCACGACGAAGATCGAGCCGGGGCCGCCAACCAAGCCTAGAATGGGGATGCGAAGCGCGGGACGAGGTGCGACTTGTGCATCAGATAGGCCATGAGCACGGTGTTTGAGCCGCAGACGAGGCCGGGGCCGAGCAGAAACGTCCAGTTGTGCAGCGCGAGCGCGCATTGCCGACGTGACGAAGCGCCCCGACATCCGCATCCGTGCCCGCCGTCTGGCGCAGCGCGTGATCAACGCCAGGAGCGGCACTACGCCGACCGCGATCACGGCGGCTTCGAGCGTGCGCGGCCCGCCATCGCCGAGCGCCACCTAGCTGGTAACGTTTGACGACCGGCCAGAGCGCGACTGCGGTGCGGCCCACGGCGAGGGCGGGGATGACTTCGAGGAACACGCCGAGCAAAATCTGCATTTCCGACCCCGGACCCGAGGATGTGGAAGTTCGGATTATTTTGGGCGGTGTTATAACACAGCGATCCGCCGACCGCGGTCGCAGAGTGATGAGGAAGAGCACGCCGGTTGCGATGCGCGGTCCTGCGGTGCGTTACTGCTGTCTGCTGATGAGCCTTCATGGCAAATCCCTTTCTGTCTATGCTGTTCAGATGCGATTGCGGAAGCACTGCTGTTCAGTCATTCGCTGCGGGCGACCGAGGATCAAGGCAGGCCGAGATCCTGAATTTGCGCAGCCAACCGTGTAACGCCGCCTGATCGATGTGCTCCCCGGTGGGCAAGGTGTGCCCGTCGGCTTCCGAGCGTGATGGTCAGCCCGGCAGACCCCATCCGCCACCGCGCGTCAAGGTGTCCTTTGATGCGAATGGTGGCCTCGACCGGGCTCGTCATGGCTGTCGGTGGGTGTGTGAACGTCACTCATGCTGGGCCTCTTTCATCGTCCTCCTTCCAATTTCGTGCGGTTCAGGTCAGGTCTGATTTCCAGGAATGCAAGTCGATGTGTTGAGCCGTAATCACCAGGTGGTGATTGTCGGCACTGAGATGGTGAGGAAATACGACGGCCGGCTGACGCGCGTCACCGGCACCGGGGCTTGAGCCAGCTGGGGTGGTTGGCTGGTGGGGATCCTCGGCGCGGTGCAGTGCTGCCAAGCGATTATTCGCGCCGGGCTTGGTAATAGATGTTCTTGGTGTGCGTGCCCAGCGTGTTTCCAGTGAGACCATGCGATGATCGGCGGGGATTTCCGGTCAGGTCGGTGTTTGAGCAAGCTGCAACACCTCAGTTCGCGCTCGCTCAGCGGTTCGGATGAGCAATACTGCCGGGGTGGGACGATTTGGAGCACAGTGCCCGTCACATTCCAGCAGCCGCCGGATGCCAATCCGGGTGGATGCGGCGCTGCGCAGCTTCCTCCAGCAGGCGTGTCAGCGGTACGTTGGCGTCCCACGAAGACATGGACGCCAACCCCTCTGGTTCGGCCAACGTCAGCGCGCGGGTGAGGGAGAACTAGGCGCGGCCACGGTGTCGCCGTGCAGATGGTGCCCGGCTTGCAGCACCAGCAGTTCAGGCCGCACATCCGGTTGCCAGCTTGCGCGGCGGCGATCAGCCGCTCAAGAAGCGCAGGGGTGTGCGGCAGCGCCGGATCGGCGCGGTGGTCACTGAAAGCACGAGCCAGCCGAGATCCGCGCCAGCGTGCTATTGTTCATACTCGCGCAGGTAGCTGAGTTCATCGTCAATCGTCAGGCTGGTGATCGCGCGCGCCCAGCCCAGAGCGGCGCTGAGATTCCCCTGAGCGGGACCACCAGCCGCGCGCGCGCTGCGCCAGGATCAGGCGCACATTCAGGAAGGAGTCATGCTCAACCAGACGATTTCCAGCCTCATCCAGCAGGTGTGCGCGCCGTCGAGACTCGCCCTCGGCAGCGTGATGTGCGCCTGCGCCGTCCGCCAGCGGTAGCGGTTTTGCGGCAGTCCGCCGGTTCGTCGAGCGCCTGACTGCGCGTCAAGTGCTGCGCGCCCGCGGCCGATCGCCCTGTTCGTAGTGGATCTGACTCAAGCCGGCGTGCATATCGGCGTGCCGCGCTCCCCCCGTTCGCGGATGCGAGCTTGCAAACCACGCTCCAACAGGTGAGCGGCGGCGCGCGATGACATTGAGTGCTGGATGTCGGCCGGCGCGATGACAGTGCGAGCATATCCGGGGGATAGCCGATCTGTTCCAACTGCCGTACTTTCAACGCATGCGGGCGCGCCACATCGGATCGCCTTGCGTCCAAGTGACCGAGCGCGAAACAGACCACGCCCGCCGCGCCACGGGCGGGTATCGTCGGTGTGTGCCGGGCGGGGATACGGTTAGCGTGGTGAATCCGTATCGCTCACCCGGCCTTGATGCAGCGCCGTGGCTGCGCGATACACGGCAATGGCGCTCGGCAGCCGATCAGAATTCAGCTTCGTCGACGATCGCCATTCGGCGGCGGTTTCGGGATGCGCCGTAAGCCGTTCGAGGGACGGAGTTCGGCGGCGCGGGCGGATATCCACGCCATCCGGCCGCCCGCTCTGCAGGAGCGTCCCGGCATAGTGCACGCTGAGCACAGGCCGGGCTGGGAGGTGTTCTCGGGAGCGCTTGCGGCCGTGAGCCGCGGCGCTTCCTGCCGGGATGCCGCGCAGGTGCGGCGCACCCGTTCGATCAGGGCAGCCGCGCGCTCAACATCTCCGGCGAGCGGCGCATGGTGGATCGCCGCGTTGGGCGGGGCATTCTCCTCGTACCACACGCTCGCGCGGTGATGCAGCCCGGCGGTCGATCCGGCTGTTCAGCGCGCAAATGCGCCCCTCAGCGCATCGGCGAACAAGGTGGTAATGGCGATACCACTGGCGTTGATCATCGGGGGGACGATCAGGAGGTTGCCGCGCTCCAGGGCGGCCAGGCGCTCCGCGCTTTCGGGCTGTCCGGTGACGGCGGCGCGCAGCGCATTGAAGCCGGTCGAAGCGCCGTTTGGCAAAGCGCCGCACGGCTGGGGGCTGCCGTTCCAGGATTTCCGCGACCAGGTAATCGGCAGTGGCGGTGATCCCCGGCGAAAGCGCGGATGAACACCAGCGGTATCGGTCTCGCCACGCGGCAGCAGCGCCGCCAACTGCCAGACCGGCGATCCAGCCCTCGGTGCGGTTTTCCAGCGCGGCGATATCGGCGGCGGACAGGGTGAAGTCCCATCGCCTGCTGGAGAAAATCAGCAGCTTCAACCGGGGTGAAACGCAGGTCTTTCGCGCGTAGTTGGTTAGATCGGCGCGTGCTCGCAGTCGCGCCAGCGCGCCAGATCCGGGTCTTCGCGCGTAGTGACACAGATGCAAGTGCGGCGGCAGATGTTCCAGCCGAAACGTAGGCGCCGCGTCAACTGGCTGCAGATCGGCCCAGATGATAGTCGTCAAGGATGAGGATGATCAGGGCGGTCCCGGGCGCTGGAAGTCGTTGAGCAGCGCCGTCAGCAGCGCCTCGGTCGGTGGGGTGGCTGAGTTTGCAGGGACGGTACGGAAGCCGCCCACCGTGGGCGCGCGGTTCTGCACCGCGGCGATCAAGTAAGTGAGGAAGGCAAGCACATCGTGATCGTCTTCTTCCGGCGCGAGCCACGCGGCGGCGACCTGCGGCTCACGTTTGCGCACACCGCGGCGACCCACGCGCTGATGAGCGTGGTTTTGCCGAAACCTGCCGGGGCGGAGATCAGCGTAAGTTTGCGACGCAATCGTCCATCCAACCGCGCGAACAACCGCGAACGCACGTGGAGATTCAGGGTCGCGAGCGGCGCGCCGAAAGGAAGTACAATTTCGTGATCGCCCAGCGGCGGCGCTAAGGCGGTGGATGATGACATACCGGTTTGGCTTTTCTGGCAAAACCAGGCGCCTGCATGATTAGAATTTCATAGACATTACATTTTAGGTTGCAATTGCCACTTTTATAAAACACTACACTCCACCACCGCCGATTAGGCCGATGGTACGTGGAGGCGCTGGTGCGAGAAATAGAGCCGGGTTATCCTCCTCCAGCGTGGCGGTCTGCGCCGAACGAGGATGAATAGGAAAGGGATCGGCGTGATGGCCGATAAAGTCTTCCAAGTGATTGTGGTCGCGCTCGAATGTGCGGAGCGCCCCGGTCTCGACAGTCGCTATATCCTGCCCAATGTGCAGCGCGGTTTCCGGTCAGAAAGTCATTGTCGACGCGAACTCGCGTACCGAAAAAGACGGCATCATCTGCTTTGGCGGCACAGTGCCGGATGGTCAGCCGAGCGGCGCGTCGACAACCGCACGATCTACATGACGCCAGTGAGTCACTCCGCCGCCCCACCCCCCGCCGCGCCGAACACGGACGACGTTCTACGTCGTCGGACCGATCCTGAACATTCGCGCGAGCGCCAGCACTCGCCGCGCGTTACGGGCGTGCTCTATCTCGGGCAGCGGATCACGGCGGAACCAACTCGCCAACGGTTAATCGGGGCAATGTGTTCTGGAAACACAGCCGCGGCTGGTCTGCCGAACGCAACACCATCACCAATCAGGTGTAGCGCGACAACGGTGAAACCGGGCGTACCGGCATCGGTTTTGCCTGGGCGGCCCCGTTGGGGCTTCTGAGTACATCAACAAGGTGTTTTACTCCGGGGAACACGCAGTTCGCGTGGATTACGGCGCGCAGAACAACTACAACGGCTACAGTCAGGGACTGCACGGCGGGCTGGATTTGGAGCACGGGCGGCGCGCCGGTAGTCGCCGGTACGCGGCATCTTCGATGGGCCGGGTCCGGCGTTTCCCGCCCAACCGCGTCGATGTGCTCGTGGGAAGTATCGCATCATCTAGGGGCATCTGCCAAGCCGAACGCACGCTGCGGCGCGGCGCGACCGTCATGCCGACGACGCAGCTCGGCGAGATCGACTTCAGGCGAACAGCATGTGCACATCGAGATTTGCATGGGGATTTACATCCTCAATCCGCTGCTGTTCGTGTCCGATGCGCTAGTCAATCAATTGGTGACGCGCTTCCCGCCAGCGGGGATACGCGCTTCTACAGCAGTCCGACGTTCAACCAGTGGCAAACGCCGCTGGATCAGCCCGTGATCCGTCTGGCCGGCCGATCATCGGGCCGAAAGCGATTTAGCCAGAGCCAGCACCCCCAGCCCCTCTTCCAGGAGAGGGGGCCAGCCAAACCTTTCAGGACGAGGCATGAGGTCATTTCAGGAGCGGCACTTGTCTAACCTTACCCCGTTTCGTTGGTCAACCGCCCCTCCAGAGGGCGAGGCAAAAGCGCGCGACATGTCCCTCTCCCCATGGAGAGGGACGGCTTGCGCAGCAAGCAGGTGAGGTTGAGCATTTCACACCACATGTTGTGCTCGTCCCTGCCACAAACAAGCCTGGTCGGGCCCCCTTCCCGAATTCGGGGGGGACGGACTGCAGACGCGATCTGTCCGCCCCCCCTGTTTGAGGCAAAACCATGCTTTCCCCGTAAGAATGCCATTTGTACGAATCAGCTTAATCGTGTAAATTTGATTGCGGCGTGGCGCGGAACAGGTCGTGCCATTCACTGCTCCCGGCAGAGAGCAGCAAAAGTGCACGAAAAATGGTTCAACTTTAGAAGAGGATCGGCATGACGCTCATTACGCATTTGACGACTGAATATCGTGACAACCCCCTCGGTCTTGATATCACCCATCCGCGGTTAGCGTGGCGCTTGACGACCGAGCGCGCCGGTGCGCGGCAGACCGCTTATCGCGTGATCGCCGCCAGCCAACCGGAACTATTGCGCTCGAACAGCCGGATGTGTGGGACAGCGGAAAGGTCGCCTCGGATCAGTCGGTGCATGTGGTGTATGCGGGCGCGCCGCTCCAGTCGCGACAGCGCGTGTACTGGCAGGTGACCGTGTGGGATGAACTCGGCGCGATTTCGCAGAGTGAGACCGCGTGGTTTGAACTTGGCTTGCTCACGGCGGACGACTGGCAGGCGCAGTGGATCGGCGCGGCGTTCGCCGGTGGGGCGCGCAGCACCTTCCCCGTGCCGTACCTGCGCAAAAGCTTCTCGCTGCCTGCCGACGTGGTCACGGCGCGGCTGTATGTCGCGGCGCTCAGGCTGTTCGGGTGCTCGCTGAATGGGCAGACCGTCGGCGCGGATGTGTTCGCGCCGGGCTGGACCGATTATCACCAGCGCGTGCAGTACCTCACCTATGATGTGACGTCTCTGCTCCAGCGCGGCGACAGTGTGCTCGGCGCGGCGCTCGGCGATGGATGGGCAGTCGGGTATCTCGGCTGGCTGCACCGCCAGAATTACGTGGGTCGTCCGCAGCTGCTGGCGCAGCTTGAAGTCACGCTGGCGGATGGCAGTACGCAGACGATTGTGTCGGATGGCTCGTGGCTGCACCAGTTCGGGCCGATCACGCACAGCGATTTCCTCGCTGGGGAAGCGTATGATGCGCGGCGCGAGATCCCCGGTTGGGATACGTCCGCGTTTAATGCGGCGGGCTGGCTGCCGGTCGCGACCTTCACGCATCCTGAGGTGCGCGTGGTCGCGCTCAACGGCCCGACGGTCAAGCGCATTCAGGAACTCGCGCCCGTGCAGGTGATCAACCGCGGCGACGATGGGGCGCAAACGCCATCTGTTCGACATGGGGCAGAATATGGTCGGGCGCGTGCGTTTCAAGGAGCGGGCCAGGCGGGGACGACGATCACTATTCCGCTTCGCGGAAGTCCTCAACGCGGATGGATCGCCGTACTACACCAATCTGCGTTCCGCCCATGCGACCGATTACTACACGTTCAAGGGCAGCGGCGTCGAAGTGTGGGAGTCGAAGTTCACGTTTCACGGCTTCCGCTATGTGGAAATTGAAGGCGATCCCGGCCCGGTCACGGCGGAGACGATCACCGGGATTGTGCTGCATTCCGAGATGGCGCAAACCGGGACGTTCGAATGCTCCGATCCGCTGCTCAACCAACTGCAAAAGAACATCCTGTGGGGACAGAAGGGCAATTTCGTCGATGTGCCGACCGACTGCCCGCAGCGCGATGAACGCCTCGGCTGGACGGGCGATATTCAGGTCTTTGTGCGCACGGCGGCCTTCAACATGGATGTCGCAGGCTTCATGACCAAGTGGGCGCACGATGTGACCGACGCGCAGAACGCCGATGGTTCGGTGCCGGCGGTCGTGCCGTATGCGGCGGATGTGCCGACCGATGGCGGCCCGGCGTGGGCGGACGCGGCGATCATCTGCCCGTGGACGATTTACCTATGCTATGGGGATACGCGCATCCTCGAACAGAGCTACGCGACCATGACGCGCTTCATGGATTTCCTGCTGGCGAACAGCCCCGGTTACGTGCGCTGCGCGCCGGATTGGGAAGGCTGGCCGGGCTTCGGCGATTGGCTCTCGATCAACGCCGACACCCCGCGTGACTTGATCGGCACAGCGTTTCTGGCCTACGATGCCAACCTGATGGCGCAGATTGCGGCGATCCTCGGCAAGACCGACGATGCCGCCCGCTATCAGCAGTTATTCGAAGAAGTCAAAGCGGTCTTCGCCAGCCGCCATCTCGTCGGCAGTCAAGTTCCGGTTGTTCCGGTTGTACCGTCCGAGGCACGCGCGGCTGATGGACGAGGCCGATGCGCTTTCCCGCGGGACGCTGCGACAGGTCGATTACGGCACGATCACGTCGGAGGTGTTCAACGCCGATTTGTTCACGCCCACGCAGACCGCCTATGTGCTGGCGCTGCACTTCAATCTGCTGCCGGACGAATTTGCGCCCGTTGGCGGCACAGGAACTGACGGTCGATCTGGCGCGGCGCGGCATGCACCTTTCGACTGGGTTTGTCGGCTCGCCGTACCTGAATCATGTGCTGAGCAGCAACGGCCAACTGGACGCGGCCTATGATCTGCTCAATCAGAAGAGCTGGCCGTCGTGGCTGTACGCGGTCACGCAGGGCGCGACCACCATCTGGGAACGCTGGGACGGCTGGACGGAAGAGAGCGGTTTCCAGACGCCGGACATGAATTCGTTCAATCATTACGCCTATGGTGCGATTGGCGCGTGGCTGTACAGCACGGTCGCGGGCATTGATGTCGACCCGGCGGCGGCGGGCTACAAACATGTGCTCCTGCGCCCGCAGCCCGGCGGCGGGCTGACGCACGCCAAGGCGACGCTCGACACGCTGTACGGCACGCTGGTTTCCGGTTGGACGCTGCGATCGGTGTGTTCACGCACGATCACCGTGCCGCCGAATACGAGCGCGACGGTTACGCTCCTGTGACGGGCGGATCACGCTGAACGGAAAGCCGATCAGCGGGCTGGTGCACGAGGTCGGCGCGGGCACGTATCAGTTCGTGGTGGCGTAGATTACCTCACTCCCCTCTGCGAAAAGAGGCGAGGGGAGCCAACAGTACCCGCCAAACCGAGTTTGGTTTCGTAGGGACGAGGCGTGAGCGTATTTCATAATTGCTGGAAATGCTCAACCTCACCCCAACCCCTCTCCTAGAGGAGAGGGGCTATTTGCACTCTGATGGTACGGCTCGTGGGCTGATCCGGGCGGCGGGCTATGGTAAGATCACCGTGACGATTGGCCGCGCTCTTCCTGACTGGCCGCGGCTCCTGCGCTGGGTGATCTCATGTTACGAACAGACCTACTTGAACAACTCCGCAAAAATCCCGCTGTGTCGGTGTTGATCATCGGCGGCGGTATCAACGGCATCGGTGTGCTGCGCGATCTCGCGCTGCAAGGCGTCGATGCCTTTACTGGTCGAGGTCGGATTTTGTGCCGGGACGAGTGCCGCTTCCGGGCGCGTCGCGCATGGCGGCATCCGCTATCTCGAAAATGGCGAGTTCCGGTTGGTGCGCGAAGCTCTGCATGAACGCAACCGTCTGCTTGTCAACGCGCCGCACTGCGTCGAACCGCTGCCGATCACCATGCCCGCCTACAGTTGGATGAAAGGCTTCTTCCACGCCGCGAGTCAATTCCTGCGGCTGAAAAGCCGCCCCGGCGACCGCGGCGCGGTCGTGCTGAAGATCGGCATGGCGCTGTATGACGCCTATTCCGGCAAGGGCGCGCTGCCGCTGCACCGCTTCGTCAGCCGCAAGCAGGCGCTCGCCGAACGCCCCGGCCTCAACCCGAAGATCAAGTGCATCGCCGTGTACTACGACGCCAAAATTCTGTACCCGGAACGCCTGTGCCTCGAACTGATTCCTCGATGCCGAACGCTCGTCACCGGGGGCGCGCGCTGAATTATGTGTCAGTCGCCAGCGCGCACGGCGATACGGTCACGCTGCGCGACGAACTGACGGGCGCAACGATTGAGGTCAAACCGCAGATCGTGGTCAACGCGACTGGGGCGTGGATCGATCTGGCGAACAGCGCCATGCACCGCGAAAGTCATTTGATCGGCGGGACGAAGGGATCGCACCTCGTGGTCGATCACCCGGAACTGCATAAGCTGTGTCAGGGGCACATGCTGTTTTACGTCAACACGGACGCACGGATCTGCATTTTCTATCCGCTCGGTCACCGGGTGCTGATCGGCACGACCGATATTCCTGCCGATGATCCCGACTCGGTGATCTGCACCGAGGACGAGACCGACTATCTGCTCAAGTCGGTGCAGCACGTCTTCCCCGATCTCCAGTTGGATCGGTCGCAGATCGTCTACACCTTTTCCGGCATTCGTCCGCTGCCGCGCAGCGACGCGCTCACCACGGGGCAGATCAGCCGTGATCACAGCGATACGATTTTGCCGCCGGGCGACGGTCTGAACTTTGCGATACACAATCTGGTCGGCGGCAAATGGACGACTTACCGCGCGTTTGCTGAGCAGGTGACGGATCGACTGTTGGGGGAACTCGGCCAGCAGCGTGTTGCGGATACACGGTCGCTGCCCGTCGGCGGGGGGCGCGACTTCCCGACGACCGAGAGCGCCCGTGCGGCGTGGTTCAAGCAGGTGACGCGGGCGACTGGTCAGCCTGCCGCGCGGCTCACGGAGTTGCTAGAACGTTACGGCACGCGCGCCGATGAGATCGCGATTTTCTGCGGCATCGACGCCGATGCACCGCTGCAAAATCACAGCGGATATACGTACCGCGAAATTCTGTTCCTCGCCCAGCACGAGCGCGTCGAACGGCTGGATGACGTGATTTTGCGCCGTACGATGATCGGCATGCTGGGCGAAACGACGATTTCGCTGTTGGAAGAGGTCGCGGCAATTATGGGTGATGCGCGCGGGTGGGCGGCCGAGCAGCGGATGCAGGAAGTTGAGCGTGTCGTCGACCTCATCCGCACGAAGAATAAGATCGATCTGCGGGCGAATCCGCCGCAGTACGTGGGGTAAAGCAACCTCACCCCAGCCCTGTCAGGGGTAGGTTTTTAATGTTTCCCACTGGAACGCGGAGTTCTTTCGCCAAAACCCCTGTAGGGACGAGGCATGCCTCGTCCTGTTTTCCTCTGGATTGGACAAAAAGCCTGTGTTCCGTGAACGCAAAAGTTCGCTTTAGCAAATCGGGTTACGGCCGTGTTGGCACACGAGGACGAGGCATGCCTCGTCCCTACAATTGAAAACCTACCCCTGTCAGCACCCCCAGCCCCTCTCCGAGCGGAGAGGGGAGGCTGCAGCGTTCGCAAACCAAAATGTGTTCTCGTAGGGACGCGCTTCTGCGCGTCCGCTGTTTCCGACCTCACCCCCGGCCCCTCTCCGAGCGGAGAGGGGAGACAGGCAAAGCTCTTAAGTCCCCTCGCCCTTGGGAGAGGGGATTTAGGGGTGAGGTTCAGTCCCGAATACCGCCGCGGCGCGGATGAAATCGGCGCGCAGATGCTGCGACAGGTCGCGGTACAGGGCGTAAATGTCGCTGTAGCGGGCGTGACGCTGTATGTTCGGTTCGAAAACGCGTTCAATGCGCACGGTGTCGCGTACCATTGAGGCGAGATCGGGGATCAGCCCTGCGCCGAGCGCGACGAGCAGCGCAGCGCCGAAGGGCGCGCCCCCTGCGGCCTGTGGCAGCGCGACCGGGACGCCGAGCACATCCGCTTTGATCTGACACCACAGCGCACTTTTCGCCCCACCGCCCACCGAACGCAGTTCATGTAGTTCTGCACCGGCTGCACGCGCCGTCTCGACGTTGTGGCGCAGGGCGAAGCTCGTGCCTTCAAGGATCGCGCGGATGAGCGCGGCGCGGGGCGTGGCCAGCGTCAGGCCGAAGAACACACCGCGCGCTTCGGTCAGCCACAACGGCGACCGTTCGCCGAGCAGATAGGGCAGGAAGACCACGCCGCCGCTCCCCGGCGCGACCACTTCAGCCTGTTCTGTCAGTAGATCGAAGACGTCCCGATCCGGACGTGAGGCTGCGGCCACTTCTTCCGACCCCAACGTATCGCGAAACCACTTGAGCGCTGCGCCGCTGGCGACGGCCGCGCCGATCAGCAGGTGTTGACCGGGGACGACGTGCGGAATCGAAATCAGCGCCGGATCGGTGATGCCTTGAGCGTTCGGCATGAGCAGCACCGTCGAGGTGCCCGTCATCTCCGCCGCCGTGCCCGGCGCAATTGCGCCTGCTTCGAGCGCCGCCGCCGTCCCGTCAATCGATCCGGTCATGACCCATGTGCCGGGGCGCAGTCCGGTTGCAAGTGCGGCGGTCGCCGTGACTTCCCCGATGATCTGATGCCCCGCCGAGATCGGCGGGAACTGCGCCGGGTCGAGGCCGCACAGCGCCAGTAGATCCCGCGACCAGATGCCTGTCGCGCGGTCTTGCAGACCCATCAGCGCGGCGTGCGCCGGATCGAGACTGGAGACGCCCGTCAGGCGGTAGGCGATGTAGCCGTTCACCTGTAGGAACTGATGCGTCCGTGCAAGCAAATGGGCTTCGTGCTGCTGGAACCAGCGGAATTTGGCGGCGAGGAAGAAGCTGTCCGCGCGGTTGCCCGTCACCGCGAATATCGTCTCCGCGCCGAGCGCTTGCTTGAGCTGCTCGACCTGCGCGTCAGCGCGGCGATCCATCCAGATCAGCGCAGGGCGCAGCGGCTGACCGTTTCGATCCAGCGGCAGCAGCGTGGGCGCTTGCGAACTGATCGCGAGGCCGATCATGCGGTCGGCGGCGTCGGGGACGGCGGTCAGCGCCTGCCGGATGGCGCGGCACACGGCCTGCCACCAATCCTCCGGTGATTGTTCCGCGGCGTTGAGGAACGGCGTCGCCAGCGGGTAATCGGCTTGACCAATGGCCTGCAAACGACCATCCAGCGTGAACAGGACCGCTTTGGCGGCGGTCGTGCCGACATCAATGCCCAGCAGCAGGTCGCGCATTGGATTTCCCCCGGATGGTCAGTGTGATGGTGGAGTATAGCGAAAGAGCCGAATACGGCGTGTAACATCAGAATGCTAGGACGGGACTCAATTGAGATAGTAAGCTGAGCTAATACAGCGCATTCACTATAAAATCAAGATCAGTGGTCATCATACACTTCAGTGGATCCAAACATGTCGAATCGTACCATCCTACAATTCACAAGTACTTTGTCTGTGCCGTTCTGGCCTTCGTGTTTGTGTTTTTGGCACGTTTCTGTGGGAAACCAATTCTACCTGACTCTCCCGTCTCCCTCTGTCGCAAACTGGGGAGTAGCGCTGCCGTCGTACGCCGAAATCGGTTGCGCGATCTTCTCTTGGTTCTGTTAGCATTTGGCGTCGCAAAGGTCATTGATTTACTGTTAGCCTGACTGATGATGTGCGATGTCGCAGCATTTCAGCAAGTGCGCAAGAAGCAGTTGAAACAAAGGCGAAGCAAGAAGATCCCCATTCCCTAGGTGCGACCGCGTGGAAACCTAAGTTTCGCGGCTTTCGGGTGAACAGTGCTGGGCGTATCCCGAAGTATGATCCGCTTGACCAATTATTCCGAGACAAGTACGACGGCAGCTAGGTAAGTTGCGAATAATCCCTGAGCCGTCTATAACATCTCGAATTGATGGTCAACTGGAGCACACAAGTATGTCTGATGAACACGTTCGCGCGCAGTTGGTCAACCTGCTGACGGTGCGACAGGCGCACATGTCGCTGGAAGATGCCGTCAAAGGCTTCCCGCTGGAGCACATTAACGCCAAACCGCCGGGCGTCGAGTACACGTTCTGGCACCTGCTGGAGCATTTGCGCATCGCCCAGTGGGACATCCTCGACTACATCCGCAACCCGCAGTACAAGGCGATCGCGTGGCCGCGTGATTACTGGCCCGCGCCGGATGCGATTACCGAAGCGGGCGGCTGGTTGCAGACAATCGAGCAGTTTCTGGCGGATCGGGCGGCGCTGGTGACGATGGTGCGCGACCCGCAAACCGACCTGTCCGCGCCGATCCCCCATGGCGAAGATGGGCACACGATTTTGCGCGAAATCCTCCTCGTCGCGGATCACAATGCCTATCACATTGGTGAATTTGGCATTCTGCGTCAGGTCATGGGGTTGTGGTAAAGATCGACCCCACCCCGTCCCCTTTCCAATCGGAGACTTGAGGGGAAGACTAGTTTCAGGATGACTGTACGAAATGCGTTGTCGTTAGGGAGCGATTCCTCCCCTCCATTGTGTTGCTGACTTCAACTCCTCCCCCTCTCCGAAAAGAGGAGAGGGGGAGTTGCGCGCAGCGAAACGGGGTGAGGTCTACCGCGTGATCACTGTGACCGCCAGCGGCAGGTGATCGGACGCTTGGGTCTGCGGGATGACAAAATCGGCAAAGCTGAGTTCGGCTGTGGCGTAGATGTAGTCGATGCGCTCATACGGATCGGCAGAGCTGAAGGTGAGGGCCGTCGGATCGCCCGCGACATCCTGCGCGCTGGTCAAGCCCGCCGCCGCGAACATGGCCGTGTCGGCGTCTTCAGGATGCGCGTTCATATCGCCGCTGATCAGCGTGTAGGGGGCGTTGTTCCAGTTGGCGAGCAGCGCTTCGACCTGCGGGATGCGCGATTCAGTGGTCGCATAGGCGGACAGGTGCGTGTTGATCACGTTGAGTGTGCGCCCCTCGCCGAGATCGAGCGTCGCGCGGATCAAAGCGCGACCGAGGGGGCACATCCCCTTGAGCGGCAGACGCTCCCACGACCAGTCGACGATCGGCAGGCGGGACAGGATCATGTTGCCGAACTGGTAGTCGTGCCCCGGCGCATAGACGAACGGCATATTCAGGCGGCGCGACAGCCATTCGGCATTGTCGACGCTCCCGGCGATCAGCCAGCCGCGGCTGATCTCCTGCAGGTTGACGAGCGACGGGTTCTGCGCTTCGATCACCTGTGCCACCGCTTCCAAATCGACCCACCCCCAGTAGCTGATCCCCTGATGGATGTTGTAATTGACCATGCGGAAGCTGTCGGTGTTCTCGGTCGAGGTCGGCAGCGTCGGGCGCGTCACATAGAGCGCCAGCGGCACGATCAACAGGGCGGCGGGCACGGCGAGCAAGCGCCAGTTGGGGATTTGCTGGTCGAGGGGACAGCCGGAGTAAACGCGGCCAGCAGCATGGCGATCCCGGCGACGGGCGGCAGCAGCGTATAAGTGAACGGCAGCGTGATCAAGCCGCTGATGTAATAGAGGATGGTCAGCAGGGCGAAGAGTAGGCTGCCGAGGCTGACGGCGGTCGTCGTGCGGCTGATGCCAGCGCGCGGCGCGGTGTTGGTCAGCCCGCCGAGCATGGACGGGAGCAGGCCGAGGGCGATCCCCTGTCCGACGATCACCAGTACGACGACGAGCAAACCGCTCATGATGGGCAGCAGCGCCGCCGCAACCGTGAGGATCAGTACGCCGATCACGCGGACGATGACGGACTGCGCCGGGAACCAGTCGAGCATCCACAGGCCGAGCGCGTTCCCGATCAGCACGACGACGAGGCCGACTTCCAGCGAGGCCAAGCCGGAGGAAGTCACGAAGGCCATGTTTTGCAGGAACAGCAGTTCCAACATAAAGAATGCGCCGAGCGCGATCAACGGGCGCACTGCGCCGAACGACGGTTCTTGATCCGGGTGCGCTTCACCGCGGAGCTGCCACAGCGCGACCAATGCCAAACCGCTGACGACGAGCGCGGTGATCAGCGGGACGATGCCCGGCTGCCACACGTAATCCCACGTGAGGAACGCGCCATGCACAGCGATTTCGAGGATCAAGCCGAGTACGATGCCCTGCGCGAAGACTTTGCGGCGCGCGGCGTCGGTCGAACTGAGCCAATGCTGCGCCGCGACGAGCCCGATCAGCGCGAGGACGATAGCGAGACCCGCGAAAATCATGTTGGCGTTGATATCCCGCGAGATCTGCATGATCAGGCGGACGATGGCGAGGCCACCTACGCCGACGAGCAGTAGCTTGCGCGGGCTGGTCAACCGGGCGAGCAGCAGCACGAGGAACGGCGACAGAAAGACGAACAACGCGGGGACGGCGGCGAGCGTCTGCCCGAAGCGTTCGCCAAAGGCGTAGACCAGTGTGTTGACGAACACGCGCACGACCTGCACCCCCATGAGGATGCTCAGAGCCACTAAGATCAGCAACCATAGATTTTTTCGCATCAAGTTTTTTCCTAAAGGTGAGCCGCAAAGACGCGCCGATTGTACATCGGTGCGGGGAACTTATGCACGAACGCGAACGTTTTGCCTGCCGCGCCACTATATAGAGTGTGAGTACTCACTGGTCGGGAGGGCGTATGAATGACCTGCAAGCGATCCTTCGCCTCAAGTTCGGCGACATTGGTGGTTTAGACGCCCTTGTAGCCCGGTATCAGGTGCGCGCCCTGCGCACCGCATTTCTGATCACGCAGGACGCTGCGCTGGCTCAGGATGTGGTGCAGGATGCGTTTCTCAGCGCCTATCGCGCGATTCAGAGTTTTCAACTTGGCCGACCGTTCGCGCCGTGGTTCATGCGGATCGTCGTCAACGGCGCGATCCAGACGGCGCGGCGCGGACAGCACTATACCGCGCTGGATACTGATGAGGACGACGATCTCGATCTGAGCGCAGGGATCAGCGCGGTGTCGCTGGAACAGACCGTCGAAGCGGCGCAGACCGAGGCGGCGATCTGGGCGGCACTCGCCGATCTCACGCCGGAACGCCGCGCGGTGATCGTGCTGCGCTACTACCTTGAACTCAGCGAAAACGAGATGGCCGCCCACCTCGCCATTCCCATCGGCACCGTGAAATCGCGCCTCCACGCCGCGAAACGCCAGTTACGCGACCGCCTCACTCCGGAGTATAGGACAAATCAAGATGGACGATGAGCGCCTGAAACACGTTCTAACACGACGATCCGAACAGGAGATACCCGCAACTATGGATTTGCGCACGAATATCCGCCAACAACTGCCCGCCAGCGCACCGCGTCGCCCAGTGACGAAGCGTCCACTGCTCGTGGTCGCGCTCGTACTGATGACCACGACCGCCGCCTA
This sequence comes from Candidatus Flexifilum breve, assembly GCF_016713355.1. Taxonomy (NCBI): domain Bacteria; kingdom Bacillati; phylum Chloroflexota; class Anaerolineae; order Aggregatilineales; family Candidatus Flexifilaceae; genus Candidatus Flexifilum; species Candidatus Flexifilum breve. The sequence continues at coordinate 6,008 of NZ_JADJPI010000045.1, read as the reverse complement.
CGCGCTCTACCAGAGCGTCATCCAGCCCGACCCCGGCATCCAAGCCGTGCAGATGGAGAACCGCGTTATTCAGGTGGATCAGACCCAGACAATCAGTCCGCCCACTGAGGGCGACCCGAGTGTCGCGGTGACACTGGATTATGCGTATGCCGACGCCAACCGCATCACTGTGGCGTTTAGCGCTGCCGCCCAGCCCGCCGAGGGTGAAATCGACCTGTTCATCAACCCCCTGCTGACGGACAGCAGCGGGCGCTCGTTTAGGTGGCTGACGAGCAGCGGCCAGCAGGCGCGCGATGTGGCGAATTCGACGGTGAGCGGCATCATGAGCTTTGACGCCTCGCCGATCACGGATGCGCCCGCCGAATTAGCGCTGAGTCTCCGCCTCGATGTGGCCTACACGACCGCCGACCTGCGCGCGGAGAACCCGAACGCGATGCTCATGTCGGGCGGCACAGAGTTCAGCTTCACACTGCCGTTCAATCCGGGGCGGACGGTCGCTATCGGGCAGACCGTCACAGCGGGCGATCTCGCCATCGAAGCGCGGCAGGCGGTGATCGCGCCGTCGCTCACCCGCATTGACGTGTGCTATGACCCGACGCGTTTTGCCAGCGGCGAATGGCTGGCGTGGGCGGCGACCGTGTCGCTGACGGTCAACGACGCGCTGGTACTCGATCACCAGACCGCCAACGTCGAAGGTTTCGCCGAACCGACCGCCGCGTGCCGCGCCTTCACGCTGCCCGCGGATCTCGACACGCAGGCTGGGGCGTGGACGCTCACCGTGCATGACCTGCACAACACCTCAACCAACGACATCGTGCCGGGCGACTGGGCATATACGTTCAACGTCGAGTAGCTGAGTCGCCCCTGCCCCGTTTCCGAAACGAGGAGAGGCGAGCCAGCAAAACGCTTCATAGGGACGCGCAACTGCGCGTCCGTTGCGCCTCTCATTCGGCGGACGCCCCGTTGGGCTTGTCCGCAAAGCAAACGGCCCACCCCACCCCCGACCCCTCCCCGAATTCGGGGAGGGGAGCCAGCAAAAGCCTCTTTTCTGCCCTCTCCCCGCTTGCGTGGGAGAGGGCAGGGAGTGAGGGGCGAACTCGAATTACTCTTTCTGATCCGTTGAGAATCGTGAATCATTTGCGGACGCCCCGTTGGGCGTCCCTACAATTCCCTCGATTGTTAAATCTGTGCCTCCGTCAACCGAATTCACGGGAGGGGTGACAGACGACGCACCGTTCCTCCCCTCTCCCCCGGCGAGTTGCTTTAGGGGTAAGGTGAGATCCTGCTGCTCGTCCCTATGTGTTTTCGACTTACGGTAGTTTTGTCCCGCACGCGTCGTCAATGGTTAGAGCATGCTATACTGCCCGGCGCATTGGAACAGGGGTGATTGCTCGCGTACATGGTAGCACCCATAGGACACACCACAATGATCCGTAGAACCCCATACCTGCTGATTCTCGGCATTTGCTTATTGGCGGGCGGCTTGGCGCTGTTGAGCAGCAGCGCGTTCCCAGCGCTCGCCCAAGACGCAACGCCCACACCTTTACCCCCCTATGCCTCAATCCTCGCGACGCTCGCCGCCCGCGAGGCCTCCCCGGATAGCACCGCGGAACCCGCTGCGACCGCGGCTTACGCCACCGCCGCCGATTCCTACTGCTTGCTGTGCCACCGCCAGGCGAATCAAGTGTGGGTGTTGGCCAGCGGCGAAACGCTCGATGTTACGCTGGATGTGAACGTGATCATCAATTCGGTGCACGGCGAGGCGAACACGATGGCCGCGCTCGCCTGCGCGGACTGCCACCCGAACTGGCGTTATCCGCATCGCTCGTTCACCGTGCGCAATCTGCGTGAGTTCCGTGAGGAACGCTACGCCGTGTGTCAGGATTGCCATGAGGTGCAGTACGAGCGCATGCTCACGAGCGCGCATGGCGAACTGCTCGCGGATGGGCACGTCGAGAACCGTGACATGCGCCGACTGCCACGGTGGGCATGATGTTCAGTCGCCGAATGAGCCGCGCGCCCGCGTCACGCAGATTTGCGGAAGCTGTCATGCGGATATCTTCAATGAACATACGCACGCCGTGCACAGCCTCACGCCGACCGGGGAGGGGGACGATCTGGTCTGCACGGATTGTCATGGGGTGCACGATATCGGCGCGCCCAACACGCCCACTTACCGCAACCGCTCGCCGGGGTTGTGCGTGGACTGCCACGTCGACGGGTATATCGTCGGCAAGCCAGAGCGCCCCCCCCCCCCCCCCCCACCCCCCACCCTCTCCCCGCAAGCGCGGGGAGGGGGGGTGCCGGCTACTTCCTGAATTGGACGCGGGGCCGGGGTGGGGTCAGATTGCCTTTGCCGAGCTGGGTTTTTGCTGATTCAACGTACTTCAAACCCTTGAGGAGATTGCAAGTGATGTGCTCGTAGCGTTTGAGATCCGCGCGAAGGGCGGTCAGCTTGCCTATGAGCGCGTTGATGTCGCCGTCGATGAACTGGAGTTCGCTGGTCAACTGCGCGATCTGACGCAGGTGGGCGCTCTCAGTCTGCACCGCCTCTGGCTGCGCCACCCGATCGGCGCGGACGCGGGTCATTGACGACCGTTGATCGGCATAGTAACGCCGCACTTGATCGGCGCTCGCCCACGCGGGCGACTCACCGGAGGCAGAGAGCAGCGCGCGTTCCAGTGCTACGCGCCAGCGCACGAGCTGTTCCCAGTCGTGATCGGGAGCGGCTTTGCGGAAGCCGCTCAGCATGTACTTGGCTTGCGCTTCGTTGGCGGGGCGCACATCCGCCGCCGTCAGTACGCCGACCTGCGCCAGCAGTTCGACATGCGCGCGGGTGAACCCGGTGATCTGCTCGGCGTCGATAGGTTGGCGCGTGAGCTGGTCCTCTACCAGCCCCAAACGCCGCTCAAAGGCTTTGACCTCGGCCTCTTCCTGTGGATAGGTCGATTGAATGGCGTTGGTCATCTGCTCGACAGCGAAGCTGAGCGCGGCGCACTCGTCGGCGTGCTGGCGGCGCGCCTCGGCGAGGCTGTCCTGTGTGCGCGTACAACGCGCTTTTGCCAGAAGCAGTTGATCGTTGAGCGCCTTTCACGCTGTTCCAGCGTCGATTTGTCGCGCACCACGTCGAAATTGGGTAGCTCTGCATGAGGCGCATGGCGGTGTAATCGCGAAACAGCATCGGAAAGTAACGCAGCACCGACCGTTCGAATTCGGCGCGAATACGCTGGACTTCGGCGTCGACCTGCAGCGAGTCGAAGTCCACGACCGGGCGTTCGAGGTGATCCGACCACCATGCCGACGGTTTGGTCGGGGCGCTCAGCGGCGTGAGCGGCACGACGACATCGGGCGTGGGCGGCGGGGTGAGCGCGGTTTTCAACCGTGAACTGACGCGCGTCGTCCACGGCGTCACGACGACGGGCTCGAGCGGCGGCACGTCGAGATACGACGTGGTATGCGCAAGCTGTCCCATGCGCTGCCCGATCTGGCGCACGCGCGGATCGACATGGTCGCGCAGGACGTGGAGCGTCGTGGAGTTTTCCGGTGACTGGTAATCGGTATCGCGGAAGAGCAGGTTTTCTTCGCCTGCGCCCGTTTTGCGCCACAGCGACGGATCGCTGGCGAGGGCTTGCAGCGACAGCCCGATCACATGCGCGGAGAAGTTGTCGACGTTCTGGTAATTGCTGGCGGTCAGGCCGCGATTGGATTAGCGCGACGGGTGCTGGTAGTGGCGATGGCCGATTTCGCCGGAGGGCAATTCAATCGCACCGGGGACGAGCATGCCGTCATAGTCGAGCAGCTTGATCGCTTCGCCCGCGCCGACGACGATGTTGCCATGCTGGAAGTCGCCGTGCACCATGCGCCCGCCGCAGCACCCCGCACAGATCAAACCACTGTTCCGCCAGCCGCGCCAGCGTCGCCGGTTCGTCGAGATGATCTTCGATGTAGGTGTCGAGGCGGGTCTCAGTTGCCCACTGCATTTTGAGGATGGGATACCACTTCCCGCGCACGCGGATACCTTCTTCGAGGTAGACGAAGGGCACGATGCACGCGAGCGGGTTCTGTTGTAAATGCGCGGAGATCGCCGCATAGCGCTGCTGCTGAGTCGTCACTTCGCGCAGGAAGCAGCGCACCGCCCAGCGCTGACCGCCGCCCGTCACTTCGAACACGGTGGCGAAGTTGCCGGAGATGGGCGCGGGAGGCCGAGCTTGTTGGTGCTCACCTGCGTCTTGACGAGATCCGCGTCCTTAAAGGCCGCCCGCGGATTTTGCAGCGCTTCGGCGTATTCGTTTAGTTAGGCCAAGCCGCCACGGTCTGCTGCTCCGGCGCTCGGGCAAATTCTGACCAGGGTCACATCGTCATTGCGACAGAGTTTTTCGGCGCGTACCGCTTCGATCAAGCGCGCGAACCCGGCCTGATCGAGTTCCGGGTCGGTGAGCCGCTTGCGAAAGGCCGGATGCGCGATGAAGAAATGGGCGAGCGCGTCGGTCATGAGCAGGAAGAGATCGCCATCCGCCCACGTGCCGCGCTTGAGCGTCGCCTTGACCGTTCCGAAAGCGTCGGCGTGCGTGGAGAGCAGCGCCGGGTGATTGTTGAACTGCTCGGCGTGGGCATACGGGAAGCCGTAGAGCCAGCGGCGCGGGCGGATGTAGAACAGGCAGCTATCGCCAGATGCTGACGGCGCTCCAGCGGCCATTGGCGCGAATCTGCAGCCGAGCAGCGACGAGTACGCGCCCGATTTGAGCTTCTCTTCCGCGTACCACGGCAGCGGCTTGGCACGTGTTTTCTCAGCAATCGCCGCGTGCCATTGATCGGCGAGCTGCCCCACGCTGGTTGCATCGAGCCGCCGCAGCCCCTTGCCGACATAGGCGTCAACCAAAAGCTGCGCCCATAAGCCCGAAAACGACGTTTCAGTCGCGCCATCGGCGACCGCGCATAGAAATTCGGCAGGGGAATCCTCGGTGAGGCAGGGTGGGGAAAGGCGTCTTCATACCTCTTCCCGGCTGCCCTGCTTCGGTAACCAGAAGGCCGAATAGCGAATGTGCATGGCTAACGCAGATTGCTCGGGCGCGTGCCAATATCGAGGAAGCGGATCACCGAGACGATATCCGCGTTGAACACGAACCCGCGCCGAATTGTCGGCGACCGAGTAGCCTTCGGCGCGCCGCGGTGCGGATGTGCTCGGGTAGTTCGCTCGACATTTGGAACAACTGCTTGGCGTACTGATCCGGCAGTTCGAGATCGCTGTGCGGGAATTCGATGGGCAGGCCGCCGACTGAGGACAGATGCACGTTGAACAGCAGCACGCTGCCGTCCGAACTTTTCAGTTCGCGCAAGGCCGACGCTGCCGCGAGCGGGCTGCCATCCGATGACCTGCCGTCGGTGACATTGATGACGATGGGCGGAACGAATCGGATGTTCGCCGAGCCAACTCCCGACGATGCGCTGCGCCTCTTTGAGCGCCTGCACCATCGGCGTGCCGCCGTTGAAATCGGGCTGAACCAGATGGGAAGCGCACCTTCTGGTCGATGATGCCGCCCGCGCCGTCATCCACCTTCTTGACGCGCTCCTCGATGCGCTGCGGGGCGTCGGCAATCGCGCTGATCGGGCGAAATCTTTCTCCGCCAGCGACCCGCTGAGGAGCGAACCGACTTTCGCGCCGTAGCCCAATACGCCCACATGGTAGTAGTCGCGCACGCCTTCCGACTTCGCGCACTTGATCGTCAGGTTGTACAGGAGGTTGTTGATCGCATCCGCGACCTTCTGGTCTTTCTTGCCACCGCCGCCGCCGAACTTATCCGCCATCGAGCCGGATTGGTCGAGCAGGAAGAGGAACATGCTCGGGTTGCTGCGGCTGATCTCTGCTTGATACGCCATCGCTGTGCGCCCTTTTCTGAATTTCTGAACAACGCAAATCAAAGGGTAGTGTGCTCACTCCATTTTACAATACGTGGAATTTGGGGTTTGTTGCAGGTTACGCTTTCATCAGTGAAAAATATTAGATACAA
>NZ_JADJPI010000044.1:0-9071 GCF_016713355.1 Candidatus Flexifilum breve | reverse complement strand
GTGAGGTCGAGTACCTGACCGCCAAGACGGTCGTTTAATCCGCCACGTCGAACGTTAGGTCGCCGTGGGCAAAGGAGGTGCTGGTCGCTTGCGCGACAGTCTGCTGTTCCGGGCTGCACGACATCGATGAACTGCGCAGCGATTCGTTCGAGCGCATTAATGCCGCTCCAGCCGACGCGCGCGGTCAGTCCAGCGTTGATCCAGGAATGCTCGGCAAGGATGTCCTCAAAATTCTTCGCCGCATTTGAGTATAGTAGTCAACAGCCCCCCCCCCCTGCCGCAGCCGCCGACGAGACGGTCGCATGTCCGGTCAGCAGGATCAAGCGAGATCGGGATAGTGTGGCTTTGGCGACGTGCAGGAGTTCAACCCCATCCAGACGATCCATCTTGATGTCGGTGAGCAGAACATCAAACTCGGCTCCTGCTCCAGTTTTTCCAGCGCTTCTCGACCATCACCCGCCGCTGTCACCGCGTAATCGTCAACTCCGTGGAGATGCGGACCAGAAAATTGCGGATTGCCGGTTCATCATCGACGACCAATACTCGATTACTCACGGTCGCACGTCTCCTTCATGGGCAGCCTGATGGTAAACGTCGTTCGTTTGCCCGGCGTGCTGGCGACGTTGATGCTCCCATCGTGCCGTTCGTTGATTACCCGCGAAATCGCCAACCTCAAGCCTAAGCCGCGTGTCTTGGTGGTGAACAGCGGCTCAAATAGGCGTGCGGAGATGTTCCGAGCGGAATGCCTGCTCCATTATCCGCCAGCGTGATGAGCACCGTTTGCCCCTGTGTGGCGGTGGTCAATTGGATGTCGGGCCGCTTCCCGGCGCTTTGCTTCTGCCGCGTTCAGGATGAGATCAGCAGCACCTGTTTGATCTGATTACTGTCGCCGCACGGCGGGCAGAGGGTCGGCAGCTGTAGACGCAGCAAATCCCCGCATCTTGCAGCAGCCGTTTCCGCATGAGATGCGCACCCCTTCGCAAATGGCATTGACATCGAGCGGCAAATGTTTCATGCGAGACCGGGCGATAAATTCAGCATCTGCCGGAAAATCGTCTGAATGCGTTCCAATTCCTGCCGGATGATCGTCAAATCTGAGCGCACTTCTGCGCCTGCGTTGTGTGAGTCAATGACTGACCTAAACCGCTCTCGATGGCTTGCGGGGGATTATTCAGTTCGTGGGCGAGCGGACTCTTAACTGCCCGATAACCGCGAGATTTTCCGACTGAATCAGACGATTCTGCGCGCCCGCAGCGCTGCCGTCCGCTCTTCCGACCTTCGCTTCTAAGAGGCGGGAGCTGGCGCTCGGCTGCCAGCGGTTGATCGATGGTGCGCTGCTGGTCTTCGACCGCCCGTAAACTGCTCCAACCGCTGGCGATCGCTTTCCAGTTCAGCCCGCTCACGATCCGCCTGCTCTAAGTGCGTTGGTGTATATAGACCTGGCTCAATGCTTTGACCAGCAAATCGTAGGACGGCTGCGCTTCAGGCGGTATCTCGTCAACGCCAAGACATAACGCGCCGACGTCGGTTTCTCGCGCGTTCAATGGGTGATACCAAGCGTTTGTTCCAACAAACGTGGCGTGTACCGGGTCACCGAGGTAAGCCGTATTCGCCTGTCCCAAGATGAGGCGGCGCAGCGCAGCGGGTTCTGGGTTCCGCGTCGGGAAGCCACGTCTCCCCCGATGATGTAGCGTTTCAGATCGGCATCCCAGATCAAAAAACACACCCACTGCGGGTGGGTCAGCGTGAGGCAAACTCGCCAGCGCGAACGAGAGCGTCTGTTCAACCGACCCGGCACACAGCATATTCGCTACGCGTTGGGCAAGGTCATTCATGATCGTCATTTCGGGAAGATAAACGTGCCGACGGAACATTCATAATGTCCGGCAGTCTGCCCCTGTAAGCGCGACAGCACACCGTGACTGCGAAAGCCGAGAAACGGGACATCCCCAACCGTTCTTGAACGGCGGCGCTGCTTGGCATGGTGTCGCCGAATACCATCGCTGTCGACATACAGTCGATAGACAAGGCCCCGGCGCAGCTTTGCGCCCGCGCTCGCGCCTGATCGACGGCGCGTCCGGCGAGTCACGAGCGCATCGGGCGGGTAGATAAGATGTGAATCAGTCGTCCCACCGGCGGCGCGGTGACGAGCATCGCGCCGGATCGGTCAGGCCCGTGACGAAACTCACCTTGCAGCTTCCGTTTCGCACACCCGACCGGGTAATGCAGCGTCGTCGCCGCCGGATCATCCGGTTGATACGCGATGGCATGGTCATTGAGAAAATCCTCGTAGACTTCCCATGCCGGACGACCATCGATCTTGAGGATGCGATGCGCGTCGGTGTGGGTGACGCGATACGCACCGCTGAAAGGTGTCCAACCGTTGTCGAGCGCCAAACCGAGAGGCGTCTGGCTCAACACTTCGGCGGCGCTCAAGCCGTTGCGAAACACGCGGCGGTTGAAGAAGATAGAGGGCGCGGCGGCTGATTTGCGTTCGGACTGGGTCCACCAAGGATATCGTAGAGCATCCCGGTTTCCGTCATCGCGCGATCCACGACTTCATCCAGATTCATCACCTGCGCGTCGGGAAAGAGCATCAGCGCGCGATGATGAAAAGCGCTGCCAAGCCTTCTGTCGTGACCCCACGTAGAGCGCCTAACAACCGCCCTTTGCCCACCAATGGACGCTGATAGCGGTTAGTATGGAAGCGAATGTGCTCGCTTTGAATCAGCAGCACGCCCGCACCGTGTTCGACATACCCATGGTGACTGTACTGCCCGACCGAGGTCGCGCCGATCAAGGGCACATCGCCGAGGACAGCGTTGGCCCCTTTCAACACCTGTTCCGGGTGGGCATGCGACGTGAACAACAGCGCCAGCGTGATCGGCACGTTCGTGTCCGGGAGACTGGCGCAAGCCGCCCGCGCCGCGTCGCGTCCGCAGTCGAAGCCCTTCGCTTGGTCGGATAACCCGACTCCGATGTGCGTTGCCAAAACCTGTCACTCCCGAAAACTCAATCTGCCCTCAAGTGTAATACGGAAGCGGCGGCTGGAATGCCGTCTTCGGCAAATCTTCGGCATTTGCGGGTTGTTTCTTTGCTCCTCCCGCATAAGGATTGCATACACTGAGGAGATTGACTGATTTTGATACTCACAAGGGGTTCGGACATGGCGACAACAGCGATTCGTCAGGAACAAGCGGCTTCATCCACACTCGTCAGCAGTGTAATTCAGGGGATCACCGCCGCGTTGATCGGCGGTTCGGTGTTCGGGGTGCAGATGGCGGTGGGCGGGATGCTGCCGATGCTCGCGCAGATGGTCGGTTCGCAAAATCCGGTGGTCGGCTTCGTCATGCACTTGATGATCAGCGCGATCATCGGCGCGGTGTACGGGGCGGTCGCGCCGCCCCGCCTCGGGGTGGCTGGTGTCGATGGGCGCGGGCATCGTCTATGGGGTGATCTGGTGGGTGCTGGGCGCGTTGGTCATGATGCCGCTGATGATGGGCATGACCGACATGGTGTTCCAGATCGGCGATGCCCAGTGGATGAGTCTGGTTGGACATGTGATCTTTGGCATCGTCACTGCTGGGTTCTTCACCCTGATCCAGCGCCGTTAAGCGCATGAATTGAACTTTCGTGCCGCAGATCAAGACCGGGCTGCGGCTTTGTTGGCGGTAAAGCGGTCGAAACCCGCATAGGTTGGAGGATGGTTGATGAGAAACCAGCCCACGAAATTTAGCTGGATCGTACTGCTGTTCGCGCTAGTAGTTGGGCTATTTTCTGGAAGCGTCGTCACCGTGAGCGCCCAGTTGAGTTGTGCTAATCCGCCGCTTGATGTATCGAGTTTGACCCGTGTATGGGACAAAACAGATTTCTGTCAGTCTCAGGCAGGCGTATTCGACGACATTATTTCTGGCGGCGTTCCCCGTGATGGCATCCCCCCGATAGATAATCCGACCTTCGAGTCGATGGCCGATGCTGCGACATGGCTGCAACCGCAGTCTCCGGTGATCGCGTTTGCATTGAACGGCACTGCGCGCGCCTATCCCCTCGCCATTCTGACGCGGCATGAAATCGTGAATGATGTCGTGAGCGGTGTGCCGGTCGCTGTCACCTTCTGCCCACTGTGCAACAGTGCCGTCGTGTTGAGCGGGCGGTGGATGGGCAGGTCTTACGCTTCGGCGTCTCCGGTTTGCTGCGCAACAGCGACCTGATTATGTGGGATGATGTGACCCAAAGCTGGTGGCAGCAGTTCACCGGCGAAGGGATCGTCGGCAGCTATACCGGGACGCAGTTGAACTTACTGCCTTCACAGGTGGTGGGTTTCGGCGCGTTTGTCGAACAGTACCCGCATGGTGAAGTGCTGTCGCGCAATGGTCGCACCTATGCGACCAATCCCTACGTCGGCTATGACTCATCCGCTCAACCATTTTTGTTTCGCGGTGAACTCGATGAGCGCCTCTTTGCGACCGAACGGGTGCTCGGCGCGCTCATCGGCGGCGAGGCCGTCGCTTATCCCTTCCCAATGCTGGCGGAAGCCATTGTCATCAACGATACCATCAGCGGACGGGCGGTGGTAGCTTTCTGGCAGCCCGGCGCGACCAGCGCGCTGGATCAGAGCAGTATTGATGCCTCCCGCGATGTCGGCATGGCGGCGCTGTACCGCCGCGAACTCGACGGGCAAACACTCACCTTCAGCGCCGATGCTGCGGGTGCGATTCAGTGACGACCAGACGGGCAGCACGTGGAACGTGTTTGGCACGGCGGTCGAAGGCACATTGAGCGGCAGTCAACTTCGGCAGGAACTCGCCTTTCCGCATTTCTGGTTCGCGTGGGCAGCCTTCCGACCGGAAACGACGGTTTACGGCGACGTTGACAGTTAGGAGTTAAGCGACGGAATTGTGAGAACTCTTCGGCAACTCTTCGGCATTTCAGAGGTGATCGGTTTATCTAGCGCTTACTTGCGGGGTTAACATGGGTGTGCTTGTCGTGAGACATTCGCCTGTCCATGTTTAGGAGAGATTAGAAGATGAGATTGTTGTTCACGCTGCTCTTGCTCTTGTTAGCTGCGGCTTGTGCGCCTGCTGCGGTATCGCCACCACAATCCGTTTCAATCGACCCTACAGATGTAGTTGAGCCGACTATTGCAGCAGCTAGCCTCGTTGACGCAACTGAAACATTGCTTCCAACCAGCACTTTAATCGAAACTGCACTCGCGCCCGTCACTGAATTACCCGCGTGGCAGACTCTCCCTGTAACCAATGCACGCACTGGCGAGACGTTCACCTTTGCAGATTTTGCCGGTCAAACCGTGTTCGTAGAGCCGATGGCGACGTGGTGTTCGAACTGCCGTCAGCAGCTTGGAAACGTGCGGAGCGCGCGCGAACAACTGGGCGAGAACGTGATTTTCGTCGCTTTGAGCGTCGAAACCAATATTTCATCTGCCGATCTCGCGGCGTATGCCGACACCAACAGCTTTGAATGGCACTTCGCCGTGATGACGCCTGAACTACTCGGTGAATTGGTGAATGCTTTCCGGGCGGACGATCAGTAATCCGCCTTCGACACCGCATTTCATCATACGCCCCGATGGTACAGTTTCCGCGCTGACCACCGGCATCGAATCAGCTTCAGAAATTGTTGCCCAGATTCAAGCAGCGGGCGGCGCATGATCGGTCAATATCTTGAAGCTTTTGTCCTCGGTAATCAAGCGATTCTGACGAATGTCTGTCTGCTTCCGCTGTATCCCGGCTTGGTCGCGTTCCTCGCCGGGAACAGCAACGGTGCGCAAGCGCGGCGCGGCGGGCGCTGGTTGGGGTTGCTGGTGCTGGCGGGTATCTTGACAATGATGCTGGTCGTCGGTTTCCTGCTCTTCACGTTCAACCAATCGTTTGGCGCGATTCTGCCCATTCTTCTGCCCATCATCTATGGCGTAGTGCTCGTGTTGGGCGTGATGATGCTGTTTGGGTTCAATCCTTTTGCGCGACTCAGTACAACGAGCATTCCGCTGCTGCGTAACCGCTCCCTAACTGCCTATCTTTACGGGCTGCTTTTTTGGGCCCGATGACCCTGCTCTTGCACGGGGCCGCTCCATCACCAGCGCATTCTTGCTTGGCGCTGATAATTTCGCTGTTCTTGCGGATGGACTACTTTATTTTCTGTTCTTCGGGCTAGGGTTCGGGTGGGTGCTGGTCGTACTCCCGTTTCTAGCAGGCACTTTGCAGCGGCAGTTCACGCGGTGGATCACGGGTAACTACAAGCTGTTGACCCGTTTCTCAGGTGCGATTCTCGTGTTCATTGCCGTGTTTGGGATTGTGACAGAAGTTCTGCCGATCTCATCTGAGTGCGAGAACGATGATTATCGCCACAGCACGAAACCGAGCAGCGGCATGTGAGTGAGCTTGCTCCGCTCGCTCAATTTGAAAAAGTCGTCTACGTCCTTGCATCCTGCGATCACTATTTGAACCGACATGATTGCAGTCCCTGATTGATCACGGTTTGAAGCCATTCCTTCACTCTGTTTTCGCCTGTCTGCTGGTAGAACTCGCTCAGGTCTTTGCCGCGCGGCACCTGCACGCACTTGACTGCTCCCTAAGCGTCGCGGATCCGCAGATGCTCCCGCTCCCGCTGCATCCGCATCCATACAGGCAATTACGCGCGGTACGCCGAGCAGCGCTCCGTACCAACGGCGGTCGATCCGGGCATGGCTGGCGCTGCCGATTGCCGCTGCTCGGTGCCAGGTCGCCGCATTCCAGCCTAAGCAATCAGCGGCGCGTCGAACTCGCCTTCGGTGATGATGAGCGGCGTTCGCGGCAGAATGCGATCCGCCAGAGCGAGGCAGTCGCAATATTGCCGCTTCACCTGTTGATATCGCTGCTCGCTCGCCGCCCCGATGAACCTTGATCCCCAGACCTCATCCGCAATATTGATCCATGGATGAATGCCGCACGGCACGTCTGCCGTCGATCTCGCGCCACGCCGTCGGGCGATCACGGAATTAAACCAAGCTGCGCAAGCCGGATGATATCCTTGCTCGTTCCGCGTCCCAAACTGTATAACCCCACGCGCGCTGCCCTTCCGGTGACCACAAGCGGTCATGCGCCTCGTCGATGATGCGTCGCGCCTTCGCCTGCCAAGCAGCATCCGGCGGCTGTGCCATCGGTTCAGCCGTGCAGTGGGTGCGGTTCAGAATTTCAGTCTGGGGTAAACCCTGCTCTACCTGCCGTTCACATGCCTCTGTGAAACGTCAGTTGGTAGTGTTGCGCCCACGATGGCATCGCCTCCCGGGCATGGTAACATTTGCCGAAATTTTGTGCGCCAGTGGTGAGCGTACACGACGAGCGAATAGCCGTAAAAAGTGCGCTGTGCAAAGTGACACTGAACGGCGGCATAGTCCCGCCCCCAAAGCGCGGTTAGCCGAGACTGCGCTCGACAAGCTGCCAGGTCGAGCTGTGCTTTGAGGCTTTTTTTGACACGATCATGGCTGCTGACCTCCCCAAATGAATTTCGTCAGTGCTGGGGACGAAATGCCAAAATTCGGAATTTCGTCATCTCGCCGCTTCGTCATCGCGGTGGGGGGGGCTCGTTCTGCTGCGCTGGGCGGTTTTCCCCCAGCATAACGGCTAGATTTCGTCAACACGCCCTCGAAATCCTCGGCATGTCATCCCGTTTTGAGTGTGGGGAATTATGGTCGCAAAAGCCGCCATGACGAAAATGATCGATAGCTCTGCCGGTATTTCACGGTCGACCTGCGCTCTGCAAGCCCCTTTGCGCTCGATGACCTCAATCACGCCATCTCGACCACGCCGCCAGTGTTTCTGCAGCCGATTTCTTTGCGCGACTTCACGCCAGCACTGCGCAGAATGTCCTGCGCTGACGGCGGTCAGCTCCCCATGCCGCGCTATAAAGCCCCGTACCTTCTTCGTTCTTCACATCAAAGCCCCTGATGCTGAGTTCATCAAGTAGGCGATGCACCGACGCGCGGTACTCTTCTGCGAGCATTTGCCCCCTTGCCCAGTGTACCGTCGTGATGCGCGGCGTGTTGGGCATCCCCTCATCCGTCCAATCCATAATCGCCAGGATCAGCGCCAGCTTGAGCGCCATCGTCGAGAAGCGTCCATAGTTGCCGCGCAAATGGTCATCGAGAATATCATCATGCGGCGGGGATCGGTCATGTCGTGCAGCGCGGCATAGTAGGCATTGAAAAGATCAAAGACTGCCGGCTCCATCGTTGCGCCAATGGCGGGATGCTTGACCGGTTCGTCCAGATCGAGCGGCGATTCTTCGTCCGGCGGCATCGGAAAGGTTGGTACACCGCGCAGCAGCCGCGTTTTCGAGTCGGCGGAAGGCTAGTGCGTGTCGAGGTTGGGTCCGTTCAGTACACACTTGATCCTCCCGCCTGATCGGCGTTAGGTGCAGAGAAACGCGCCATTAGCTTCGTCCTCCCATTCGCCGTCGGTGATGAAGCGTCCTGGGCGCGCGGTGGGTCGCGCCGATCATCGACAGTGCCATTATAGACGATCCAGCTTGCCATCGCCGCGCAGCTCACGCGTCCAAACGCAGACGTGGCGCGTCAAACATCTCCATCATCGTTTCGGTATGCCCTTCCATATATTTCTTTGGGATGAGCATCTTGCCTGCTTCGTCATTGAGGATGCCGCGCTGACCGGCGAACCGGGCTGCGAGGTCTTCGTTCCTTACGCTCGAACGGCAGCAGCTGGACGAAGAGCAGCCATCGGGGCGCGAGCTTGGCGACCAGCATTTCTGGGTGAGGTTGTGGCGGCAGGAGAAGATGCGGTGGCATGCGTCACGCACCGAGGCCATGGATCGTCGTCAGCCTGGTCGATTTGTAGTAGGTGGGCGCTTGGCGCTGACGCACAGGTGGCATAGATCTGGGGATGTCTCCGAAACCCAGACGCAGCACGTAGCGCCGCGCGACTCCGCCAACCCGGACTGCCCATAAGTGGACCTCGACCCAGAAAGATGCGCGGCGTCATCGGTGAGCTCCAGGCTCAACCACGCGAGGTAGTCCCTGTGGAAATGCTCCGACAGTTTCAGCTGATGCCATGAGTTTA
>NZ_JADJPI010000043.1:0-63046 GCF_016713355.1 Candidatus Flexifilum breve | reverse complement strand
AACGACTGCTGAACGGCAGTCAGGTGTTGTCCGGGTGAAGGGTCGGCATGGTCTGCCACTCTAGTCCCCACTCGGCCGTGGTCAGGCGTTTGAAACCGTGGCGCATTACCAGTTCGTCAATCCACAGGGTGAAATCCGCACTGGATGCAATACACCAGTCGGCGCGTCAATTCGTCCTGCCGGGGACGCTGATCCGCGTGTTGTATGCCGACGACGACGCCTACGCGTTCTCTAGTAGTCACTGGCGCCATGTCCTTCGCTGGAGCCGATCTCGCCGGGCGGCACATACCTCCCCCCAACCGATGATAGATTAAACGTTTAAGTTGAAGGTCGCCGCCGAAATACGCTGCCAGTTGTGTGGATGAACGCCGCGCGCTTCCGGCGTACTTAAGGACATCAACAATCTTACATATCACCGTCTGCTGGACGGAGGACATTCAATTGTGAAGGCGTTGTTCTGCTGCTGCTCGCTGTGCTGCTCTCGACCACGTTGGTCGAATCCGTGAATCGCAAAGGCCCGTTTGACATCACCGAGAAGAAGGGGTCGTTCGATATCACGGGGCAAGACCTGGCCGACCTTGGTCACGCCGAATGTCGCAGGGGGGGCAAAGACCTTGAAATCCCGGTGACCACAGGCAAGAAGGGCTCATTCGATCACTGAGAAAGTTGCGCTGCTCGACCGGAAGGGGCAGTTTGATCCTTACAGGGAAAGATCCGGAAGTTCCGGTTCCTTCAACCAAACGGGCCGTTTAGCCACGCGCGAGACGCCCGAAACTTCTTCGGGCGTTTTTGATCCTTAGGCCCGCGGTTGGTACGCGCGGACTGCCGCCACCCGCACTTACGAAAGGTGGTATAGAGAAGTAAGTCACACTCCAGGCACCAATTTTACTCCAACCGATTATTGACCGCGACATCCCCGAGCGGTTTACGTTCTTCAAAGTGTAGTTTGTAAGCAGGAGATTGCGTAAATGACTAGAACTCATCATCGACTCGGCATGGCTTTAGGGCTCTGGTTTGCGCGTCCGTGGGCATGGCGCTGGTCGTCCCCTGAGCGCGCAGGAGACACCGCCGACAGTCGACCCGAACGCCGTCGTCGCGATTACCGGCGAGGTCGTCATTGTCAACGGTGTGGTGCAGGTCAACGGTCTCTCGTTTGTCGGCGGTCGCTGCCGCTGGGCTTGCAGGCCGGTGACTTCGTCGTCGGACGGCAATCAGCTCGCGGACGGGCTCACCATCGTCATCATCTTCGACGTGGTCATTCCGGTGACGCCAGAGCCCGAACCCACTGTCGAAGCGGACGCCGGAACTCACGCCTGAGCTTCACCTGGAAGCTACACCCGAAGCGACGGTCGAATCCGAACCCGAAGCTACTCGGAAGCGGGTCGTATCGAACGAATATCACCCGGTGGCGCAGAGCACTGCGGACGCTTTCGAGCCGCTCCAAGCTGAAATCGCCGCGAATTCGCACTGCGGTGGTTATGGCTTGGCGAAATCACCCGCGTATACCTTTGCTGGCAAGCCGCGGGCTTGACGGGTCGAAGAACCGCTGATCGCCGTGAAGCGGGCGAAGGTTGTGTGATTGTCGCGATACTGCGTCCACCCAGAGTGATCCGCACTTGGTCAACCCGTCGCCGCGGTGATGACGCCGAAAGCACCCCGATCCTGAAGCGACGGTTGAACCCTGGCGCTCACCCCAGAACCCCGCGGCAATGGTAACGGGTAACGGCGGCGGGAATGGCAATGGAACGCTGGCGGTAACGGAAATGGTCAAGACAATGGCAACGGCGGCGGCAACGGAAATGGTCAGGGTAATGGCAACGCTGGCGGCAACGGTACAGGCAATGGTCGCGGCAACGGCGGCGGTTTTGTCAATGGCCGGGGCAACGGTCGCGGCGGCTGACCCAACTCCCATACCCAACTGAATAGCGGTAAGCGAGGCGCATACCTGCGCGCCTTGAGGTCTCTTTATCCGGAAAATCTGAGCGAGCGCCACTGGTAGTTTCTTATATATGACATTTAATTCTCGTGGCTAAACAAACTGCACTTCACATGCAGAACTTCCCGGTCTACGCTGACAATAGGCTGGGATCCATTGCCCCTTTGCGGCGTAGTCAGCAGTTGCCCCCATCTCAATTTCTCCTAAGACGTGCCGTGTTCTTTTAGTGTCGTCCTGCGTACATTTGACCGCCTTCCTGTACATTTGCCAGTGAAAGGAATGAACCATGTCCGCCGAGAGTCGAATAAGGCATTGATCGGCGATTATCTGAAAGCGCTGCGTAAGGATAAGCACCCGCTACGCTGGATAAGTACATCGCCGAGGAGGAGCTGAAGCAGCATATCGCCATGTATGAGGTGTCGCTGCCCGGCTACTGGATTGAGGCCGAGGATCTCGTCGCTGAAGGCGACAAAGTCGTCGTGCGCGGAATGATTCACGGCGTGCACACTGGCCCGTTGCTGAATATTCTGCCGACGGGCAAGGAAGTCTCGTTTGCCATCTTCATCACCTACCGCATTGCAAATCACAAAATCGTCGAGCACTGGATGCTGGTCGATATGTTGACACTCATGCAGCAGATCGGCGCGCTGCCTGCGCCATCCCACGCGTAAGGCGGAGGGCAAGCGCCTGATCTTTGCTCTGTGAGCTTTGCCGCCTCTGTGGTTAAATTGGCGGCATGAGACTGTCGATTGTCATTGAGCCGTCGCCGGAACATACTTTTAGCTAAGCCGACGACTGTGTGGCGGCGGCGGCTGATCAACAATTTCGACAATTTCGCCATCGCGTACGGCCAAGCGCTTATTCCCCATCAGGCGATGCAGCATTTGATTGATGTATCGCTCATCCTGTTGCCAGAATACATCAACGGACAGGCGGACAATTTCCTCATAGGCTAGCTGCCGATCACGGCGCTGACGAGCTGATGATCCCTGCGCACGTTCTAGCTGTGCCAGTGTCGCGCGTTTACGTTTTAGCCCATCACCTTCGGCACGCAGTTCATCTTCGTATAAGTCCTGTAGGCTATCATCAGCGCTCGCTTGTTTCTGAATCAGCCGCCGGATTCTCGTCTCGGCGTCTGCGATCTCTTTAGTGAGCAGCGCTATATTGTCGATCGGCTGTGCGCTGACTGAAGGCCCGAGGAAGGCTTCCGGATCGCTCGCCGCAATCATTTCGCGCAGTCGTTTATCGATATACCGCTTAGCCTCATCAAACTTGAGTGCAATGCGTTGAGAACAGTCTGGGCGCGTATGGGATTGATGCCAGTGAGTCACACACTTTAAGTAGCCAGGGCGTTTGCCGATTTTCCGCCATGACCCGTAGGTAGACATATAGTAGTTGCACTCATTACACACGAAAACCGCAGTAAAAGCATGGGTATGTTCGCTGTCTGCACCGCCGATGATCGCGAGACTCCGCCGCCGTACTTCGGCCTTGACGGCGTCGGCGAGCGGCCCTGTGAGTACCGGCTCGGTCACGTTGTAATAGATCGTCACCCCATCAGGGACGCTGTGCCCCGGTTCCATGATCCAGTCTCCATACTGCGCCCATGACCCGGCGCGAGTACGTGACCGGTGACCAATGGCGATATGTCCCCAGAACACCGGGTTGCGAATATGGCTGTAGATATAGCCTGGTTGAAATGGCTCACCGGGACGATTCGCATGTCCGAAGCGTTCGAACAGGTCGCGCTCGATGCGCTTCCAGTTGACACCATCGAGAATGAGCGCAGCGGCGTCGTTCCACAAACGCCGTCGCGACTCATCCACGATCATCTTCAGCGCTTTACCATTGGCGGGATCGCGAACGATGACGTGCGTAGACGGCACGGCACTGTGCGCGATGATGCCTTTTTTGGCGCGCTCATGGACGACCTCTTTACGGCGCTTGACGAGGGTATCGACTTCGGATCCCGCCTTGTAGCCGTTCATGGCAATCCACATTCTGTAATTGCTCTCGTCGACCAAGCCGTCGGAGAGTGACCACAGCACTGCGCCGCCACGAATCGTCATTTCGGTCACATAGGCATGAAGGGCTTGCGTACGAGCGAAGCGGTTGCCATCACGGACGATGAGTACGTCGAAGTCTTTGCGCGCCAATGCTTCAGCAGTTTGTCGAAGGCATCGATCCCGTCGCCGAGCATGTCGGCGGCGCATTCGTGGATATCGACCGCCGAACGACTATGCCTGGCACGCGCAGCACATCAACGACGCGCCAACCGCTGCGCTCGGCGAGAGTACGGGCATCGTCTTCTTGAATGGGGAGGCTAAACTTGTCATCCTCGTCGGCCTGCGCTTTGGTTGAGACCGCGGCCCAGATCAGCGCACGCTTGGTCATATTCATTTCGTCCCTAAGGCAGTGGCAATAATCCCGGCGAGAGCCACCAAAATCCAGAAGAGAATTGCTATCGACTTAGCTGTATCGTTTTGCTGAGAACGATTAGGGGATTTACTAAGGACTCAAGAATGACAGCTCCTGTGCGGCTTGGAGTGGTCGACTTCATCCAGTTTGGCAAGCCATTCACGAGCTTTCGAATGATCAGTGCGCTTGAGGATTGCGCGGGCATCTGCATATTGTTTTTGCTGAATAAGCGCCCGTGCCTGAATGAGGTTACCGCGGATTTGAGCCGCAAGTTCCTCTTGCCGCTGAGCCAGCGTCTCGTTCGTAATGACTTCCCACTGAAATTCGGCCCTGTCCCCATCATCGATATATTGACCGTAGAGGATGCTGCCGAAACTGGGGGCATCGGGGGATCGGTGCTCCTGTCGTCTGAGCCGCTTCGAGGCTCGCTATATCAATTTCGAGCTGCGAGATCAGCTTCTCAATGTGAGGTAAGGCAGCAGGTAAAGCGTTTCGTTGAGCGCCTCATCTTTTTTGCGAGCGTCCCAACGTGCTTTGATCGCGTCTTTCTCGAACTTAATCTGTCGCTTGATGTGTCGTAGTTTTTGACGAGCGACTTTAATTGCGGCTTGTCTGCCTTTCGCCGGAAGTTCTTCAACAAACAAAGCGGGAATGTGAGCAGCGTGAAGTTCGTCGAGGAGTTTTTGGGCAGCTTCAGGCGTGGTAGTGAATCGGTTGTCCATATCGATTCCGTTCGCGCTCGGTATGTACTAGAACATTCGGTATTAATTTGGTTCGAAACTAAGAATTCAGGTATTTTCCGCTTGCACTACGAACTATTGTTCTCATATACTGGGGACTCATAACAGGAGTTAAAATTTTGTTAGCTCACGAATTTATCAAACGCATCGAGCAGCTACCGGCGCAAAAACGGCGGGCCGTCGCCGTGTTTGTGAACATCGCTTCCGAGAACCCGTCATTCACCTGACCACTGACGGATGATCGCGGACAGCCTGCTGGACATCATCCGGGAGTTTGTCGAAGCGTTCGCCGAGTGATACGGGCGGCGGGACTTGTTGGTTGGCTCGAATTGTTCGGGAAACGCCAAAGCGGTAATAGTTTCTAGGCCGATGTGCAGCACCCGTGAAAGCTTGAGGAGCTGCTCTACATCTGGCTTGCTGGGTTTCTGCTCGTCCAACATGCGACTGATCGTTGAAGAGGAGACCCCCATCTGCGTGGCGAGATCGCGCTGACTCCACCCGCGTTTTTTCAATTCATCGTTGATAAACGTCTGAAAAGTGTATTGTGTACGCATCACTTGCTGCTTCCCCCGAATGCTTCGATTATAACGAGTTACTTGCATCTCAAAACGTTTTACGTTAAAATGATGCGTGTACGGAATATTATTGCGTGTGAGGAGCAATGGCAGCGACGACAACTACGATCTCCGTCGAAGGCGACAGAGCCTTCGTGAGTAAGCTGAAGAAGCTCGCCGTGCTGCGTGAGCAGACCGTGGGTGAAAATGTTCGCGCGGCGCTCGATCAGGTATATGGCGCTGAACTGGAACATTTGGCGACCGTCTCTTTTTTTGCCGCAGGTGATGCGTCTACGCATCAAGATAACTTGGACGCAGCAACGTGAACGACAAAGCGTTTGTTTCGCGCTGTACGGGGCGCATTCCAGTGCCATCAGACCCCAACGAGCCGTGGACGCCGGAACTTCTCGAAAAGCTGTTCCCGCGGGCAAAGCGGTCGGCGTGGGGCGAAGTCGTCGCCCTTACTGCGCAGGCTATCACAGAAGAAGCCGATGCGGCGAAAGCGGGGTGAAGTGATGGCGAAATTGACACGAATTTGGGTGTTGGTGCTGATCTCCAACGCGCTGACATGGTGGCTCACGCGACAGGCCTACCGACAAGAGATGGCGCGACGGGAACGGATCACGGCGCGACGGGCGCGGACACTGGTGCGCGAACTCAAGGACGGGTGACGTGACAAGACAGCCGTACCGCCTGAACTACATCGTTGACGTGCTGCGCGAAGCGGCGCAGGACGCGGACAAGGAATTGGAAGAGGCACTGGTACTGCTGCAAAACGGGTATGCGCAACCGACTGAGGAGTTGTTTGTGAAACTGCTGATCTCCGTCGTGAGGGCCTACAAAGCCAACGCCGAAATTCTCGGCATTGTGAACTTGCTCGAAGACAACCAACTGGAAGCCGCGCAGCGCGAAGCTGAGCGCATCGAACGCAAAAGGAAAAAGTCATGAGCGACACTCACCTAACCGACTATCTCGATTTCTTGCGCGCTTTCGTCAGCGCGCAGACCCCCACCAAACGCGGCGAACTGTGCCGCACGCATCTGGCATATCTCCTGCCCAGTGACCCCATTCGGCGCGCGAAAGTTTACTGGAACGCGCTGAATCTCGGAAAGGGTGACGTTGCCCGGATCGGGATCGTGGAGACCGTTGCGGATCGTCCTGGCGCGCGACTGCTCTTGACCGAGGTAAGAAGGTCATTCGCACGCAGCGGTTCGACAACGAAGTAGAAGCCCGGCATGCGGCGTATTTGTTCGACTGGGCGGGCACAAATGGCTGAGGCTGTTCTGTGCCGCTGCTGCGGTCAACCCACCCAAACGGCAGAGCAAAAGATCCTCGACACGGCGGTGACGCTGGTGACCTGCACCAATCGTGAGGGTAAATGTGACCTGTGCGGTTACACGCTGTCCCTCAACACGTACTACACGCGCGACCTCAGTATGTACCGCTGGCGTGAGGAAAGCTGGCGACAGGAGACCCCTTAGATGACAGAACTAACCACGGTAGCCCTGAGCGCCATCGAACTCAGCGAACTCGCTTCGTGCGAGTCGGTGATCGAGCACGGGCTGAAGATTTTCATGCAGTCGGCGTGGCACTGCTCACAATACGCGAGAAGCGGTTGTATCGCGCCGAATTCAAGACGTTTGAGGAGTACTGCCAAGCGCGCTGGGGCTTGCAGAACGAGCGGGCCCGGCTGCTGATGCGCGGCGCGGAAGCCGTCGACAACATCGCCGCGACTCCAACAATTGTTGGAGTTTTGCCCGCGAATGAGGCGCAAGTCCGCCCGCTAATCGCCCTCACACCCGATCAGCAGCGCGCAGCGTGGCAGACAGTCGTCGAGACTGCGCCGAACGGAAAGATCACTGGAGCGCTCGTCGAGCAAGTCGCGCAGCAGTTCAAAGCCGATCAACAGCGCCGCCCGGCGGGCGTGCGATCCGCGAGCGAAGGTGGTTGAGCCGGACTTGGACGAGAACGGGCTACCGCTCGTCGACCACATTAACGCGGTGACCAACGAACGCCTCGCCGAGCAGGTCAACCTTGACGAGGATGAGGGCATCATCGGCGTCGGCGATACCGTGCAGTACCTCGGGCAGACTTACACAGTCCGGGCGAGCGGATCGAAAGTGTGGCTGGATGTGCCGTCGCGCCACCCGCTGCGCAGCGAGGGTCTCGACCCGGATGACATCATCCTGATTGAGCGCGCGGCGCATGCGTCGACGAAAGCCCCGCAGCTTCCAGCGAGTGTACCAGCACCATCTGGAAACAGCGCCGAGAACAGCGGAAATTCCGGCGGTCGATGGACTACCGATCAATGAAAGCCATCCGGTCGGCTTCGAAGGCTTGTATGCGACGCCGGAAGCGACCGGCTATGGCAAGGCCACGTGTGCGAAATGTGGCGAGACTCACAACGGCTGGACGCCGATCCGCGCCGGGCAATGGAAATGCCGCTGCGGGGAAACAACGAACGACGATCAGATGCAGATCGTCGGCAAGGCGGAGTACGACCTTGAGCAGCGGTTGAAGCGGAACGGCAAAAGTAACGGACATAAGCCCACACCGACAACCGATCCGCCGGCGGACGAAGATTGGACGAACGATGAGTGGTACACGCCTGCCGACATCATTCAGCGTGTTCGGGCCTTCATGGGCGAGATCGACGTTGACCCAGCGAGCTGCGACTATGCCCAGCGCACGGTGCAGGCCAAAACCTACTACACCAGACAGACGGACGGCCTGATCCGCGAATGGCACGGGCGCGTCTGGCTCAATCCCCCTTATTCCTACCCACTCGTCGAACGCTTCACGGTCGAGCTGCTGCGCCAGTACCGGCAAGGCATTGTCAAAGAGGCCATCGTGCTGGTGAATAACCGGACGGACGCGGCGTGGTTTCAGTCGCTGCTGGTCACGGCTGAGGCGACCCAGTTTGTGAGCGGACGAATCAACTTTGAGCGCAAAGGCTTACAGACCTCGGCGAACCGTCAGGGGCAGGTGTTCTTCTACGTCGGCAGCCGGGCAGTTGAATACTCGATGGCGTTTGGCGACATGGGCGCGGTCATGCGCTGCATGTGGGGGCAAAAGAAGGCTTAGCCATGCCGAACACGTACCGTTTTCAGACGCAGCTCCAGCAGGGCGAACAAGGCGAAGCGACACTCGACGCCTATTTCGCCCAACGCTACAAAATCACGGCGGCGACGATGGCCGAGCAGCGCCGCGGGATCGACCGCTGGTTTTTCAACCCGACGACCGGCAACCGCTTCAGCTTGGACTACAAGACGGACACGCGGGCGACGCAAACCGGCAACGTGTTCGTCGAGACGAAGCATTCAGATCGTCCCGGTTGGGCGTACACCTCTGAGGCGGACTGGCTGTTCTACTACCTGCCCGACGCATGGATGGTCTACGTTGTCGGTCTCCCCTTCCTGCGCGCCAAACGCCTGTCCGGCTGGGCAGCGCAGTACCCCACGCGCAGCGCGGTCAACAACAGCTACACCACCTACGGCTTGATCGTGCCGCTCGCGGATTTTGCGCGGTGCGCCAGCATGACCTTCGATTTGAGAGAGGAGCTTACGTCATGAATATCCCCGGTTACTTTCCGAAACAGCTCGTCCCGCCGAACCGCGCCACATCGTGAGCACGCGGCGGTTGGTAAAGACGCCGCCTGGCAGCGAGCGCATCACGCTGGAGCCGACACTGATCGGCGCGTACTGGGCTTATCCGGTGGCGCGCGATCACGCGGCGCTGGTGTGCGACGACTTCCGCACGAAGGGCTTCACGATCACGGAAATTCAGTGCGAAGGCCCGGTGAAATGGGAGGCGAACAAGCTGGACAGTGTCGGCAACTGGATCACCTACGAAATCTACATCACGACGATCAGTTTTTAGATCGTGCCACTCCAACGTCGGCGTGTTCTGCGGCATTTGCCGCTTGTGGCTGAAGAGTTAGGCCGCGATCCGGAAGCCCGGAGAGAGGAAGAGGAACGAGAAGAAGACCGAGACAATCACGAGGCCGACGAAGCGGCGCAGCCCGTCGTAGTGTCGGATCAGCAGCAGAAATAAATCGAGCGCATTCATCATGCGCTCAGGGGGCGGATCGCCGTCGGAAGCAGCGCCCTCTGAGCCAATCATAGCACGAAAGGACTGTCCTATGAAAAGCATTTTCCTCGACGCCAGCCGGTTACAGCGGTTCGTCGAAGTCGCCTACGCCGATGCACTGGCGAAGTTCAAGCTTGCGCCGTTGGAGGCGCACGCGCTCGCCGTACTGGAGGCCGAAGGGCCAATGATGGCGTCCCAACTGGCACAGCGCGTGGGGCGCGCCGCAACGAGCTTCACGCCGCTGCTCGACCATTTGCAGGATCTCGATTACTTGGAGCGGCAGCCGCACCAGACCGACCGGCGCGCGGTGTTGATCGGCCTGACGGACGCGGGACGCGCGCTGTTCCCGGCGCTGACCGAGGCTCTCGATGGCGTCCACAACACGGTGTGCGTTGACCTCGCGGATGAACGCCACCCGGCACACCGGTTGCTTCACGACTATTCGCTTGAGGGGCAACCGTACTAATTATGGCCGCGAAGATCATCCCCAATTCCTTCCAGTCGCCCAACGATTATGTTGACGTGGCGATGGAGCTGCTCACGGGCGAAGAGTACAAGTGTCTCTCGTTCGCCGCGCGGCATATCTTGGGGTGGCAAGACAAGATCAATTCGCGCGAGGGCGTGATCAGCCTCTCGATGTTCGAACACGGCTATACAGACGGCGGAGGCGAGCACTACGGCGGCACGGGTATCACCCGCGCCGCCGTCCAGACCGCGCTCCGATCGCTGGTGACCTTCAAGCTGCTGATCGAACTCGGCGAACCGACGCCAGAAGGCCAACGGTGGCAGTTGGGCAGCGCGCCGGATTGGGATGGGCTGATGCAGCGCGACGCCGAGAAGAAAGTCGCGGCGCGCGACCGCACAGCGAAGGCGACGGCGGCGCGGTTGGCAAAACGCGAAGCTGGTACGTCGGACGTACCAGTACGTGCCACGAACCAGAGCCAGTACGTGGCACGTACCGAGGGTGGTTCGTCGGACGTACTGAATCAAAACCAATCAAATCCATTTCAAAAGCAAGAGATCGCGCGCGCGCGAATCTTTGAACTCTACGAGCAAGCCTTCGGCCTGATCACGCCGTCCGATGTGGACGACCTCAAAGATGCTCAGCAGGAATTTTCGGCGGAGTGGATTGAGGACGCCTTCAAGCTGACCAAAAACAAGGGCGGTCGCTCGTGGAAGTACACGCGCAAGATTCTCGACGGCTGGCAGAAGCAAGGGCGCGGCGCGCCGCCGAACAAACCGGCACCTGAGCCGCCGCCCCCGGTCGATACGACTTTGCACAACAAGATCGCGGCAGCATTAGCCGCGAAGAAAGGAACGACTGATGGCGCTTAATCCGAACCCGCCGCGCAGCGTTTCCCTTGCTGCACGGCAGCAGGCCGAGCGGATCGGCGCAACATGGAGTCCGGTCGTCGGGCGCTACATCACGGAGGCCGAGCGCGAATACTGGCGCGGAATCCGTGAAGGCCGCGCCGCCGTGACGGCGATCAGCGATGAACCGGAGACCTGCCCGGTCTGCGGCGGTCTAGGTATGGTGCGCAGCGACTTGCCGCGCGAGCATGCGGATTACGGTCGGCTGTTTCCATGCTTTGACCCAAACTGCAGCGCGCGCCAGTCGCAGGAACGTGACCGCTACGCCCGACTCAACAAAGCGGCGGCGATCCCCGAGGAATACGCAGACCTGACCTTTTCGAAGTGGCAGGCACTGATCGCCACCGACGTGGAAGCGATGGCGGGTAAGTGGGATGGCTACATGGCGGCGCGCGCGTTCGCGGCGGCTGCCGGGCGGCGGCATATGTTCACAATGGGCGCTGCTGCCGCTGCGCTGAGCACTGAACTCAACATCGACATTGAGCCCGCGGGTGATCCGGCCTTTGCCGCGAACGGGTTGGTGTTGACCGGCGCGAATGGAGTCGGCAAAACGTCGCTGGCCGTGAGCATCGTGCAGCAGCTCGTCGGCGAGGGGCGCGCGGTCGTGTATGTGCGGATGAACGACCTGTTCCGCGATCTGAAGAAGACCTTCCGGAGCAACGCCGACGAGCAAGAAGAAGACGTGATGGAGCGCTACCAGCGTGCGCCGGTGCTGATCATCGACGAGTTGACGCCCGATCGGGCGCAGCCGACCGAATGGCAACTGGAAACAGTGCATCAACTGATCAATGGGCGGCACGTCGCCAAGCTGCCGACGGTCATCACGACGAATACACCCTACGCCACTTTTAAGGATTTGTGGGGGCCGACCGTTGAAAGCCGCGTGAAAACCTATCACTGGGTGACGATGGCCGGGAAAGTGCTGCGCGCCCGCGCCAAAGAGGTGGTGAGTCGATGAGCAGCCATATCGCAACTTCCACGCGGTCGAACCAAGATGCTGCCGACAAAGCCGCCATTGCCAACTACGAAAAGGTATGCGCGGTGCTGCGCGCCGATATTGAAGCGGCACAAGCCGCGCTCGACCAAACCGAAGACGACGAATCCGAAGTGACGGCAGCCTACAAGCTGGACGAGGCGATGGTGGCACTGGCAAAGCACGTCGCGCGCTACAAGCGAGCGGTGCATCGGCAGGCGATGCGCCAGCAGCAAGCCCAGAAGGCGAAGCGGTGGGTGGGGAGCAGACGATGAATCCTATGCGCGCACCCATCAAATACTTCGGCGGCAAGGGCAACATGCTCCATAAGCTACTCGCTTTCTTCCCCGACCCGTCGTCGTATGACCTGTTCATCGACGCCTATGGGGGCAGCGGTGTGGTGCTGCTCAACAAGCCGCGGACGCAGGTTGAAATCTACAACGATCTCGACCTGAATGTTTACAGCCTGATGGCGACGCTCGCCGACCCGGTGCTGTTTGCGGCTTTCCGGCAGCGCGCAGAACTGGCACTGTACGACGAGGCGACGAGCAATGTCTATCGGGGAGCAATCCGCAATCCGGGGCAGCCGATCCACGAACGTGCCTTCATGTTCTGGTACCTGACGCGGACACGCCAAGGAATGGGCAGTGGGGGCTTCAGCATCAATACGGTCGTTCGACGACGGATGTCCAAGAGCACGAGCGATTTTCTGAGCAGTGTGGAAGGGCTGCCGGAACTGCACGCCCGGCTGAGCAGTGTGCTCGTCACGCAGCGCGACGCGCTGGAGCTGATCGCCGCCTACGACATGCCACGTACGCTCGTCTATGCTGATCCGCCGTATGTCCAGAGCACGCGGGGGAAAACACGCTACGCGGTGGATGCCGACGACGCGCATCATCGCCAGTTGGTCGAGGTGCTGAACGGTCTTCAGCATGCGCGCGTCGTACTCTCCGGCTACGACAACCCGATTTACGCCGCCCTGCGCGGGTTTGCCCAGCAGGCATTCCAAGTCAAGACGGTGACGCCGACCGGCGCGCCAAAATCGAAGACGGAATGTGTATGGGTGAACTTTGCAGCCGGGACCCAGCCGATGTTCGCGGAAGCTGAGGTGCGGGCATGAACAATATCACCGCACCGGAGGTTTGGAAATTTCGAACCGATGTGGCACTGCGCAAGCGGTACTTCACACCAGAAGCCTTCCGTCACCCGGCCAAAGCGCATCTCTTGCTCGTCCAGAAACTGGTGCAGCGGTATACGCTGCCCGGCGAGACCATTCTCGATCCGATGGCGGGAACGGGAACGCTCCTGCTCGCCGCGACGCTCCAGCGCAATGTGATCCTGCGCGACCTCGAACCGGCCTATGTGGCGCTGATCGAGGCCAGTGTGCCGATCATCCGGGGCGCCGGAGGGCTGCTGTGTGGCGCAATCGACGTGGGAGTCGCCGATGCGCGCACGATCACCTGCCCAACGTTCGACCACATCATCTTCCTCGCCGCCTTACGGATTCGAGACGGGCAAAGGTATCACCCCGGAGCGACCTCGCAGAATTTCAGACGCGCGGCTGGTCAAACAAGCTGGGCGGCTACACCGCTAAGACGATGACGGGCGGCTTCCCAGTATGAAGGCGGCAGCGGCAACATCGGGAATAAAACCGGGCGCAGCTACTGGAAGGACATGCGCCATGTCTACGCGCGTCTCGCCGAGCTGCTGACAGGGTCCGGCCTGATGATCCTCATTCTCAAAAACCACTATCGACGAGGGAAGCTGATCGACGTCGTGGCGCAAACCGTCGTCGAGTGCGAGGCGCTCGGCTTGACGCTCGCCGAGCGGCATCTGCGGCATGTTGGCAACCCGTCGCACTGGCAGCGGCGGCGGCTTGAACAAGGTCTGCCGATTGTGGGGCACGAGGACATCCTCATCTTCCGGAAGGCGGGTGCAGCATGACCGACCGACTGATCTGCGCATGGCTGTCGCGGCACGCGGCCACCATCCATCAACGGCACAGCTTGTGGCAGTACGACATCGTGCAAATCAACCCGCCGAACCGGTTTCGCAGCGCCGATCACGCTTGGTCACGGGCGTGCCGGGACTGCCACCGCAAGCCGGATCTCTTCGTGGTCGTGTTGCCCGATCAATTCTTGCTGCATTTCCTGGAGTTGGTCGCCGTGTTCGCGCCTCACGTGCCCGTGCTGCAGGCGCGGATGCTGCCGCCCGCCTATCAACACTGGTCAGGAGAATGGCGCGCGTTCCAGATGGTGAACGGCAACCTGACCTGGTACTCGTGGAAGCCAGAACCGCTCAGTTGACCAGAGAGGAAAAGCAAGTGAGCATTCAAAACAAAATCAGCAAACACCCGCACTACGACGATCCGACGGCGTTTGGCAAGCATTTTCCACGCATCGAAAAGACGGAAGGCGGGACGGCGGCCAGCGTGCTGCTCGGCGCGCCGGAACAGCGCTACAAGATGGGCGCGATCCGGGCCGTCGTCGCGCCGCCGACGCCGGAACGACCTTTCTACTTTATGTCCATCCACGGACGGGATCGCTACCCCACGTGGGATGAGGTGGTGTGGCTCCGCTACAACCTGATCCCCGATGCGGCGGTCATGGCGCTGCTTTTGCCGAACCTCAATGGCTACATCAACAAAGAGGACGACGACCGCAAATACGTGTTCACGATGGAACAAGTCCGCTGGTCGATTGACCCGCCTGTGCTGTGCGAGCGGTGCGGCGACATGATGATGAGCGACGGGATCGCGCTCACGACCGCTGTGTTTCGGTGCGAAGCCTGCGCCGAAAAGCGCACGATTGACGTGGCGAATTGGAATGAGGAACACGGCAACGGCTTCTTAGCGCGACGGTAATCAAGAACCTCCCGGTCGGCTGCCCCACAGCCGACCGGGAGGCGGGTACACCACTAGTCTAGCACAAAGGGTACATCGATGAGCGATTTGCAAATCTACAATCAGCACGCTGAACGCCACGAGCGGGCGTGGGCGGCCTTCACCAAGATTTACATCCTGAACATCCAAAACCGACTGCGCCGAAATGGTATCAAGGGCTGCCGTATTTGATGCTGCCGTTCAGCTTGGTTGTGCTGGCCGGGATCGCGCTGTCAGCACTGCGCACCGCGCCGGTGTTCCAACAGGTCGCGCTGTCGACGGTGGGCATCGAGCTGGCGACTGCCGAGGCGCTGCTCGCGGTCGTCGTGATTGAAGTGTTCCTGGTACTGGGGCGCTACGCCTTCATCCTGCTCAGTGCGCAGGATGGCGAGAGCAACATCGGCGAAGTGAAACAGTGGATGCGCGCGGGCTTCTGGATTGCGTTTGGCATCGCGGTCGGCGCGAATCTGTACGCGAGCATCGCGCACCTGCCCATTGTCGCGCCGATCAAGCCAATCATCGACCTGATCGCCGCGCTGGCGGTCGGCATCAGCGCGCCGCTGTTGGCGTTTATCAGCGCCGATATCCTCGGCATTCTGTGGGCCCGGTCAGAGCGTCGGCGCGCCGACCTGTGGACAGCCTACAAGGCCGCCCAAGAAGACTGGTTCGAGGCGCGCGAGCGGTCCTGGACGACGCGCAAAAAAGATTACGGGCTGCGCATTTCGGTGGAAGCGCCGCCTTCCAGTTCGGTTCCGGCGCTTTCCAATGGAAATTCCATCGGAATTCCAGCGGAAAACCGCAGCCTTGAACCGTCCAGCAGCCTTCCAGCGGAATCCACGCTTGGACACCGCAAGAACCGCAACGCCCGGTCGCTGGCCGAAGAATGGTTTGATGCCTACACCGGGGATGTGAACGCCATTGATGCCGAGGCGATTTACAAGGGCTTGGGTATCGGAAAGTCGACGTTTTACGATGTGTGGAAGATTCGGAAAGCGCAGGCTGCGCAGAGCAATGGGATAGGTGAAGCATGAGCAGTGCATTTGATTTCACGCCGGATGCCGTACCGCAGATGAATGCGGACGAAGTACCGTACATCGAGGATGTGCGCACGGACAAAGCGTCAGGTTATCGAACTGATAAATCGCCCGAACAACTACAGCGCGAAGTGACTGCGCTGATCGCGCAGCTCGGCGGCGCAGCCGTCCGGTTCGTGCCGGGCGCGTTTGGCATCAAGCCGAAGCGGTACGGCTACATCGTCGAGTTCGTCATTATCAACGCCAACCGGTCGGCGATCCCCTGCCGCATTCCGATTGCCGGTCTGCCAATGCGCGCCGAGACGCCCGCGCGTAAGCAGCAGGTGCTCGCGCAGGTGTTGTATGTGTTCCGCGAGAATCTGCAAGGCGAGCTCAATGCGTTGCGCTACCGCCCCGGCTATGCGCCGTTTGCCGCGCACATGGTGCTGCCGGAAACCAATCTGACCATGATGGAAACGCTGGCCGAGCGCGCCGGGCTGCTCAGCGGCGCGCCGCTCTTGCCGACGGGAGGCGACCGATAGTGAGTAGCGATATCACTCTTTCAGATTTTTTCTGTGGTGCGGGCGGATCATCGACAGGCGCGAAAAAGGCACTCAGCGGACGCGGGCGCGTCCAACTCGCTGCTAACCACTGGCAACGTGCCATTGATACTCACCAATTGAATCACCCGGATGTCGACCATGATATTGCCGATCTACAGGTGACTCATCCGTCACGCTACCCGAAGACGACGATCTGTTGGATGTCGCCCGAATGTACCAATCACTCCATTGCCAAAGGCCGCCAGCGGAAGAACATCACGCAGCTTGACCTGTGGGGTGAGCACAAGGTCGATCCGGAGGAAGAACGCAGCCGCGCGACCATGCGGGAAGTGGTCGAGTTCGCCGAGTACCACCGCTACGAGATCGTGATCGTGGAGAACGTAGTGGATATCCGCTACTGGGCACACTACGACACATGGCTGACCGCCATGCACAACCTCGGCTACGAGCATAAGGCGCTCTACCTCAACGCGCAGTTCTTTGATGTGCCCCAGTCGCGGGATCGCATCTACATCGTCTTCTGGAAGAAGGGGAACCGCGCGCCGGATCTCGACTTCCGTCCGCCTGCGCTTTGTCCCGAACACGGGCAGATCAACGCCGTGCAGGTGTGGAAGAAGCCGGACTCAGTTTGGGGCCGCTATGGCAAAACGCGTCAGTATATCTACCGTTGCCCTAAGTGCGGCGCGGACGTCAAGCCGTTCTATCGGCCTGCGGCCAGTGTGATCGATTGGTCTATCCCAAGCCAACGCATCGGGGACCGTGACAAACCGCTGAAGCCGAAGACGATGGAGCGTATCAAGGCAGGGCTGCGGAAATTTGCGCGCCCCGTCCTAATCGACGTGGCCTATGGCGGTCAGCCTGGTTACGTGTATCCGGTCGACGACACGCTGCCGACGCAGACCGCGCGGCAGACATTAGGTTTATCAACTCCGCCCTTCATGCTGAACTACGTGAACAATGACGCGCCGCCCCGTGCCGTGGGTGAGCCACTGCAAACAATCGGCACGCGGAATATACCGCCGCTCGTGCTGCCGCCGTTCCTCGTAAATTACTACACCCGGGAGGATGCGCAGACGCCCATCGATCAGCCGATGGGTACTCTCACAACCGAGAAGCGGCACGCGCTTGTTATCCCGCCCTTCATCACCAGTTTGAACCATAGCGATCAGCGAAACACATCGACAGAAAATCCGATGCCTACGGTCATGACACAAGCCTATCCTGCGATAGTGCTGCCGCCATTCATCGCTGTGATGAAAAACTCGTGGTCGCCGGACGGCAGTTACATCATCCCATCGCGGTCGATGGACGACCCACTGACCACGCTCGTCGCGTCGGCAAGTCAACATGCACTGATCACGCCGTTCATCGCTGAGATGCACGGGACATCGACTGCGCGGAGCGTGAACGAACCAATGATGGGCATTATGAGCGGAGGAATGCATCATGCCTTGATCCAACCGTTCATCACCACCTACAACAATTATTCCGTCTATGCGGATGTGAACAGCGTCATGCCGACGATCCCAACGCTGGATCGTCACGCGCTCGTGGAATGCGACGCGACAGCGTTCGACCCTGACGAGATGATTGACGCCTGCGGTTTCCGCATGTTGAGCCCCGAAGAGCTCAAGCTCGGCATGTCCTTTCCAGCGGAATACGTGATCACTGGGAACAAACGCGAGCAGGTACGGCAGGTCGGCAACGCGGTCGCGTGCAATGTTGCTGAGTGGATTATCAAGCGGTGTGCTGAGAGTTTAGGAGCTTAGTATGTCGAAGACGATCTGTGTGTACCCCGGTTGCGATCAGCTGCGCAAGGTGAACCGGAACGGCAAGCCGCTGACGATGTGCGAAGCACATTTCCGCGAGTATGGTCGTCGCAAGTATTCGGGCAACTGGGAGGGGTGGCTCGGTAAACGGGTCGGCAAGCGCAAAGCGAATGCGACGCGCACGCCGAAACGCACGAAGCGCGCACCGGCTGCGCCTGCGCCGAGCGCTGCGTCAACCCCCCCATGCGCATCATCGCACTGCGCTGCGCGACGTGCGGCATCAAGTATCCGTACACCGACGAACACTTCGACGTCGCCGCGCAGACGCAGACCTGTCGGCACTGCGCGGCTGCGCCCATCGTTACCATTGTCGATCCGGTCAACAGCACGGCCCGGCGCGCCCGGTTGCTCGTTTCCGATGAACCGGTATCGTGCGGCGATGGTGCAGAAGCCTATGCCGCGTTCGCCCGCGCCGAAAAAGCCGCTGGGCATCACGTCGTCATTGAATGGTGAGATTCCGCAATTTGCGGAATTTGGGAGCGGATCATGCACGAAGCGATTGAAGCGATTGCCAAGCTGCTGGAGAAGACACCCCAGCAGCTTGGGGAGGACATCTGGAACCTCGCCAGTGTCATCGAGGCGCAGGGCAACAAAGGCTACAGCCTCTTCGAGCTGGAGAAGTTCGCCGAGCGGGAAGACCTGAAGGTCGAGACGTACATGCTGCGCGACGCGCTGCACCAGGACGGCTACGCGGGCATTCTCTTCGAAGCGCGGGGCGGCGGATCGCGCGGTCGCCGGCGGAAGTGGGAGGCCGAGGGCTGGATGGTGCGGAAGAACCCGCACTGGATTACGGCGTGGTTAGGACTGTATGGCGAAACCAATCCGGAACGCCGCGCTTTTTATGAGCAGGCCGAAGCGGCGCGGCGCGCCGCCGAAGAAGCCGAACGCCAGCGCAAGCTGCTCCGCCCGGTCGAGCAGTCGCCGGGCGCACCGTTCGCCGAGCTCTCGACGGTGCAGGTGGGGCATCGCTACGCGGTCGCGTGCGTGCTGTATGCACAGTCGAAACGCCGATGGCATGACAGGCGCTGGCAGGTGCCGGAACCTCCGGAGGACGAGCCGGCGAAACGACAGAGTCACGAGGTCGACCGGCTCGATTCGATGGATGCGTATATGGCAAATGTCTGGGGTGACCAGCAGACGCTGATGAGAGCCGAACTGGCGTATCGGGCGAACGTGCTCGACGACGAGCAAGCGCGGGAGATTCTGTGAAGGGCGTCAACTATTTCTATGCGCCTCGGTTTCTTCCAGATGTCAGATAGCGATCTGGTGCCTGAATTCACCAATGATTATCTCGGTCGGCCATTTGATGCGGTGCAGCCGCCGATCAGCCGTCTGCGCGACGCGGAGATTATGCGGCACTTCCTCGCACTGCTCGACCCGGACAGCGCGATCAGCGACAAGTTCGAAACCGACGACGTGCAGGCCATTCTCGGCATTCTGCGCGCCCAGCTCAAGCGGCTGAAGACGAAACAGGAGTAAGCGAACATGGGCAAGACGACGATTGCTTGGTGCACGCACTCGCTCAACTTTATCAAATGGTTCTGTACTCGGATTAGTCCCGGCTGCAAGAACTGCTACATGCTGGCACTCGCCGAGCGCTATCCGCAGAACGCCGCCGATCACCCGGTGTGGCGGCCAAATGCGCTCAAAGAGCTGAAGAAGCTGCCGAGCGGCGCGGAAGTGTTTGTCGGTGACATGTACGACACGTTTCACGAGCGGATGCCGCTGCGCTTCATTCACTGGCATTTCAACCTCGTGGCGCAGCGTCCGGACGTAACCTTCCTCTTCCTGACGAAGCGGATCGAACGGGCGCTCGCGCTTGCGCCTTATCTCCAGTTCGCGCCGAATGTGTGGCTCGGCACGTCGGTCGAGAATGACGACTTCGCGTGGCGCATCGACTACCTGCGGCGTATGCCAGTCGCCGGGCGCTTCATTTCGTTCGAGCCGCTGCTCGGCTATGTCGGCGACATCGACCTGCGCGGCATCCAGCAGGCGATCACGGGCGGTGAGAGCGGGCCGAAGCGTCGTCCGTTCTATCCGTCATTTGCGACTCAGGTGCGCGACCTGTGCACGCGGGATGGGGTGGCGTTCTTCCACAAACAAGGCAGTTCACAGTATCCGGGGCAGGATCGACTGCTCGACGGGCAGATTCACGATGCGCTGGCATGGCGCACGGCGCAACATGTTTCGCGGTGATTACGTGTATGTTGGGGATCGGTTAACCGATCCCCAACTGATCGGCTTGCCCGTGGATGCGGTGCGCCGCGTAGACGATAGATGCACGCGCGAAAGCAACGGCTCCATGCTCGTTGAAGATACGCGTGGATGTCGATATGTCGTATCGGGGCGTTTGCTGAGGAAACGGCAGCGGTAGGACGAACAAGACTCCAACAATTGTTGGAGTCTTAGAGAGGAAGTGAGGCGATGAACAACCTGACCGGGGGAAATCTTCGTGTGGTACTGCCGACGCTGGCGCTGCTGGCGCGAACGCTCGCCCGGCAACATCTGAATCACGAGCGGCGGCGCGAACGGATGGAGACGCTTAACCGCATAATCGAGACGCAGACACGACATGCTGCTGATCCAGACTATCTCCAGTGGCTGTACGCGCTGCACCTGATTCTATGGTCGAGTGTATATGAAGAAGACTTGACCCACACGGCAGTGAAAAGCGTGCTGCGCCACTTCGCCGAAGTCTGCGACGCTGCGTATGCGGATCTGACCAAACCGAAGGAAGGAGTCTAGGACGTGGTTGGGGTAGTCGCCGGACGGATAGAGCGGCTGTACTGGCTGATCCGACAGCTATGCTACGACGACATGCTGATTTTCCAAAACGAGCACAGCATGGAGTATCTGTATCTGGAGCGCGGGCTGCCGCAGTATCGCATCTTCCACGCCGACACGCTGATCGACGTGGTACATATTCGTCACCCGTCGCGCCTGCGCATCATCCAGCCCGAACTGGCGCGGTATATCGCCCGGTTGGGGTGTGATCCGCAGTTCGGTGTTGTCCTCGAAGGTGGCGCGCTCACGCCGCTGGACGCGAAGGTTCGGGATTTGCCCGTGCTGAAATTCAGCGACGAGCAAATGCCCAAACGGAAGCGTGCTAGGATGCGATTGGGTTAGTCCCCCGCCTTGGGAGTGCCGAGTTGGCGCTCGACACCCCCGTGCAGCACGAAACGTCACCGCGTTCCGCGCCGCAGTAGTGACTCTACTGCATTCCTGTACGTTTGGAAAACGCGAAGCGAGGTGACGTTTCCATGTCTACTATCGATTTTACCAAGTATCGCCCCCTATCCTCCCTGCAAGAATGGCGTGACAACTACAACTCCAACGATGTTGCCCGGATCGCGCGCAGCATACGGCGCTTTGGGTTCAACAATGCCTTGCGCGTCTGGCGTGACGATATCGTCATGGCGGGCAACCACACGTTGAAAGCGCTGCGCCTCATCCGTTCGGAGGGACCCAAAGAAGAGCTCGACCACCAGTTCCCACCGCATAACATCCTCATTGAGGGTGAGGAATGGTACGTGCTAATCGTCGATGTTGCGCATCTGGACGAGGTTGAAGCCCGCGCGTTTGCCATTGCCGATAATCAACTGGCTCGAATGTCCGTCGTCGATGAGCGCTTGCTCACTCTGTACCTCAAGGAAATCAACGAACGCGATGCGGGGATGTTCGGCGCGACCGGATTTGAGAAGCGGGCGCTCAACCGGATGGTTGCGCAGTTTCTGGAAGCCGCGCAAGCGAATGATCCCGGGGCGCAGGTTGATCGCGGCGAGGAGCTGCGCCAGCAGTGGGGCGTCGAGCCGGGACAGCTCTGGGCGATTGAGAGCAAATCGGCGCAAGGTGAGCATCGTCTGCTGTGCGGCGACAGCACCAGTATCGACGCAGTGCAGCGCCTGATGGATGGGAAGCGAGCCAGCCTCTTTGCGACCGATCCACCGTATCTCGTCGACTATGACGGCACGAACCACCCGCACAAGTGGAATGAGCCGGACAAGAACAAGGATTGGAGCGAGACGTATCATGATTGGGATGCGCCAGAGGGCGGCGAAGTTCTGTATGACGGCTTCGTGCGCGCAGCGAAGGCCGCCGCCATCACCGAAGACGCCGCATGGTACTGCTGGCACGCCAGCCGGAATCAGGCGATGTTGGAGGAAATCTGGAAGAAGCATGGCGCGTTCGTTCATCAGCAGATCGTCTGGGTGAAAGATCGCCCGGTGCTGACACGGAGTTGGTACATGTGGCAGCATGAGCCGTGCTTCTTCGGCTGGGTGCAAGGCAAGAAGCCGAAGCGGGCAATGGACAATCACCCGACGAACGTGTGGAACGTGCCGACCATCGCGCCCGGCACGGCGACCGATCATCCGACCTCGAAGCCCGTCGAATTGTTCAAGATTCCGATGGAGCAACACACCGAGCAGGGAGACATCTGCTACGAGCCATTCAGCGGATCCGGCAGCCAGCACGTCGCCGGTGAGCAAACGGGACGACTGGTGTACGGGATGGAACTGCAACCCGTGTACGTAGCGGTCATCCTTGAGCGCCTGAAAGGTCTCGGTTTAGCCCCAGTGCTGCGCGGCTAGGCGGGGGTGTAGTTGACAGTGTAGGGATCGGCCTTACGATCCGCACAGATGAACGCATTTTGAGGCGGCGTTGACCTCATGGACGCCGCTGAACCTTATGGAGAACGGCGTGCGCTGCACAGCGAAATCCAAACAGTCGGGTGAACAGTGCAAGCGCCACGCCGTTCCAGGCATGACGAAATGCGCGATGCATGGCGGAAAAACGCCGACCGGCATCGCCAGTCCACACTTCAAGACCGGGCGGCACAGCAAACATCTTCCGGCGCGGATGCTTGAACGGTACGAAGAAGCACTCAGCGATGGCGAGCTGCTCGCGCTCAACGCCGAGATTGCGCTGCTGGATGCACGCATCGCCGACTTGCTTGCTAGAGTGGATACCGGTGAGAGCGGCGCAGCGTGGACAGCCGCCGGCAAAGCGTATCACGACCTCAAGAATGCCATGGGCAAAATCGACATTCCCGCCGCGCAGGACGCGATGCAGCAGTTAGAAACGGCACTCGGCGACGGCAGCACCGATTACACCGCGTGGAATGAGATTCAGATGCTGGTGCAGCAGCGCCGGACGCTGGTGGAGACCGAGCGCAAGCGCGTCCTCGAGATGGAGCAAATGATCACGGTTGAGCAAGGCATGATCCTGATCGGTACGTTGTTAGGGATTATCAAGGCGAGAGTACGTGATCCAGCAGTTTTGGCAGCCATCCAGACGGACGTTAATGGAGTCCTTGCTCAGCGAGCTGGCCATCGGCTTGAATCCGCCAACGGTTGAGAACGTCGAGTTTGATGCCAAAGTCCACAAGGTATATGGCAGCCGCGAGGCCTATGAGCAGGCGAAGCGGCGCGTGGGGATGCCCCCGATCAGGCGCTCAACTTTGAACGCTACGGCGTGCTGCTGCAACCCAAGCAGCTTGAGTTCGCGGCCTGGGCGCGCCGGTGCGACGCGCCGAGCGGCCCCAGAGAGATCGGCTTTGGGGGGGCACGCGGGCCCGGTAAGAGTTACGCGCTCCTGGCGCAGGCCGGGCTGGACGACTGCCAGCGCTTCCCCGGCCTCAAGGGGTTATACCTGCGCAAGATCGGCAAGTCGGCCAAAGAGCAGCTCCTCGACCTGACATTGGCGCTGTTCGGGCAGTTCCCCGACAAGGAAGTCCAGAACGAACGCATCCTGTTCCGGAACGGCAGCCGCATCCTGATCGGCGGGTTCAAGGACGACGCCGAGGCGCTCAAGTATCAGGGTGTGGAGTACGACTTCCTCATTATTGAAGAAGCGACGCAGCTTTCCGAGAAGACGTACAAGATCCTGCGCCTGTCGGAACGCTCCAGTAAGACTTTCAACGGCGTCGGGTGGCGACCGCGCACGTATGCGAGCTTCAACCCGCTCGGCATCGGCCACCAATTCATCAAGCGGCGCTTTGTTGACCCGGAGCGGCAGGGCGGACAAGCCGAGCGCAAGTTCATCTTCTCGAAGGTGGACGACAACGCCTTCGTCAACCCGGAATACATCGAGAATCTCGACGATTTGACCGGGGTCGAGAAGCGCGCCTACCGCGACGGCGAGTGGGACATCAGCGCCGGGGCGTACTTCGAAGAGTGGAGCTACGAACGCCACGTCATCAACCCCATTGACGATCTCTCGTGGATGCGGGAGGTGTGGTGCAGCATGGACTATGGTTTCCAGCACTGGAACATCATTCTGCTGCACGGCCGGGATGGGGATGGGAACATCTACACGCTCGACGAACTGGCGCATCGGCGGCACTACCCGGCGGAGATCGCGCCGGACAGCCACGCGTGGCTGGCGCGCTACGGGCTGAAGCGCGACGACCTCCAGTCATTTGTGGCCGGGACCGATGTATTCGCGGTGACGGGAACGGCGCAGCTCACCATCGCGCAGCAGTACACGGCGCTCGGCGTTCCGATCAGCGCCGCCGAGACCGCGCCGGGCAGCCGCATCGCCGGGGCGCATGACCTCGCCCGGCAACTGGGCAATGCCGAACGGCGCAGGCCGCCGACATGGTTTGTGACGCGGCGCTGCCCGCGCTTGATTGAGTGCCTGCCGTATCTGGAACGCAACCCGAACAATGCCGAGGATGTGCTGAAAGTCGATGCCGACGA
The DNA here is from genome assembly GCF_016713355.1 of Candidatus Flexifilum breve. Taxonomy (NCBI): domain Bacteria; kingdom Bacillati; phylum Chloroflexota; class Anaerolineae; order Aggregatilineales; family Candidatus Flexifilaceae; genus Candidatus Flexifilum; species Candidatus Flexifilum breve. Next base: position 37,981 of record NZ_JADJPI010000043.1, on the reverse strand, counting down.
TCAGGGCAAAGGCGGCGATGACCCGTATGATGCGCTGCGCTATGGGCTGTACCGCCCACATACCAGTTCTATTTCCTGAGAGAGAAAAGCCGCATGCCAGCAAATCCACCAGCGCCGACCGCGGATCGCTACGGGCGCTTTGTCGATTCCGCGAGTGGACTCGTGGTGCCGGAAACGTACCAGCGCCGCGCCGCGCAGTTGTTCATGACGCAGATGGACAGCGCCATCACCGCAACGGGCTTCAACACGGGGTTTGCCATCGACCGCGACCGGCATACGCTCGCGGCGCGCTTCCCAGCGAAGGGCAGCGGCCTCGACGATCTGGTGACGCAGGCATTGGTTGACGGAGAAATCGCCAATGTGGGCGTCTCACCCGTCGTCGCGCCGCAGATCAGCGCGATGGTGCGGCGGCAGCAGAATCAAGCCGACAGCGCCTCCATCGAATTGACGGGGCGGAAAACGCCGACGGGACGGGCGCGCGAGGCGATCAGCCGCTTCAACGACAGCCCGCTCGGCGCGACGGACGCGCTGGAGCACTTGGTGTACGGCCTGTGTACGTATAACCGCGGCGCACCGATTGCGACCGTGCCGATCACGTATGACATGGCGGAGTGGGAACGCTACGGCCTGAATGCGGTGCCGCTGGTGGGCGAAGGCGAGAGCGAAGCGGACGCGACCAAGTTCTACCTCGAGGTGGATTGGTCGAGGTTTGGAACGCCGACGCCGTACCTGCCGAGCGTCTTCGACCTTGAGCCGACCGGGGTGCAGGAGTTCCCGTACTGGTATCACGTCAAGCGCGGGGATCGGTGGGTCTGGGTGCTGCTTCACCACTCACAGATTATCCCAATCACGCCGGGGAAGAGCGCGAAGCCGGGGATCGGGACGAGCCCTGTGTGGATGTGCCTCGGTTATCTGGCCGAGGAAATTCTCATCAAGGATGAGCGCATCGAGAAGATGCTCTACGCGCTGACCGACGGCATCATCCTGCTCGGCGGGGTGCATGAACTGTCAGGCGACAAGATCAAGGCGCAGGTCGAGAAAGGGCGCGAGGAAGCCATCGAGCGCGGCTATGCCGTCGCCAAGGGCAGCACGATCATCACATCGCCGCTCGACAAGGTGAGCTACGTCCAGATTAATTTTCGCCAGCCGTCGGGCATCGACTTCAAGGAATGGCGCGAATACACCGAAGACATCACCGCGTTTTGCTTTGGCGAGCCGCTCTCGACGATGGTGGTGCGCGGCGGCGTGGGCTACGGCGCGCAGGCCGAAGAAGCGGGCGACAACGCTGCCGACAGCGGGATCGGCGCGATGCTGCACAAGATCGCAACGGCGCTGGGCGCGATTTATCCACGGGTGCAGGTCACGATCACGCGCCCGAACGATCGGGCGCAGCGGTTGAACATCGGCACGCTGGCAACTTTCGCCAGTGCGATGAGTCAGCTTCCGGAAGGCACACTGAGTCAAGCCGAAATCCGCGCAATCATCGACCGCGACATCCTGACGATCCCGCAGGCCGACGTGGGCACGGTGAGCACGAGCGCGAACGCCGACGACGACAGCAGCGACGAAGGGGTGAACGCGGGCGCAAACGGCGCAACGCTGGAAGCTGCCGCGCTGATCGCCGAACTAGGGTTCGCCACGCTGTACACGAGCGACGGGGTCGAGATCACCGACGATGACGTTGATCAGGCCATTGAGGAAGAAGTCGATGACGTTCAGGACTTCCTCAACGCGGCGCTGGAAGAGGATGGAGCCTGATGCCCTACGTCTACAACGCACAGGAACGGCGCTACCGCGACACACAAACGGGGCGCTATGTGTCAGCGGCGCGGGTCCGCGAAGCCGCGCGACAAATTGTCGAGACCGGGAACAGCCAAGCCGACGCGCTAACCGATTTGCTGGTGAGCGGGCAGCTCAGCCCGGAGGATTGGTCAGTCGAGTTTCGGGAGACGCTCAAGCGACGCGCGGTGAGCAACTATATGCTCGGTCGCGGCGGCAGAAACGCGATGCAGGCCAGCGATTATGGCCGTGTCGGCGCGTACCTACGTCAGCAGTACAAGCTGGTCGATGGATTTCTGGCGGACATCCGCGCGGGCGGGTTGAGCGAGGCGCAGATCCGGGCCCGGTCGCGGCAGTATTTCAATGCGACGCGGACGTTGTACGAGCGTGGGAATGCGGCAGCTTACGGGTTGGCGAACGTACTGCCCGCCTACCCCGGTCAGCAGCCGTGCACTACGGACTGCTGCGCTGGATGTCAGTGCTATTGGGACATTCAGCCCGCGAATCTCGGCAATCCTGATGAAGAAGATTGGGACTGCTACTGGCGGCTCGGATTGGCGGAACACTGCCCGCAGTGCGAACGGCGCAGCGTGGCGTGGTCGCCGCTGAAGGTACGCGGCGGCAAGGTGCAGCCGTACCGCCGCGCCGGACTGTTTAGGGAAGACTAGTTACTTCTTCCCTTTGGCGTTCTCCTGCTCTCGCTTCAGTGCTTCATCGTCATCATAACGGAGTTTTCTCAAAGTGGCGTCAGTTATCGGGACGAGCTTTTCCAGAAGCTCCAGTAAGCTCGGAAAGGCCTCGACGAGGATGTACTCTGCGTGCTCGACCATTGTGAATTCGACAAAGTAGGCGGTGATGTCTGCGATTGTGGCGCTGCTGGACTTGTAGACCTTTACGCCGCAGTAGTATTCGTTGCCGAACTCAAGAGTGGGATATTTGTTATAGCCCCAGCGCTCCAGCTCTTCATCGAAACTCAGTTTGTCCTCGGACTCAAGGTCAATGTCTTGGTATCTGCCCATTCTGTAGAGGTAGGCTTTTACGGTAGTCATACAACTCCTGAATTTAGCGTTATCAAGCTTTATTCAATATAGCTCCAGCGGAATTTTCGCGCAATTGAACGGGGGAACTGTGAGCGGTAAGACTCTCAAACTGCGCAGCGCGCCGACGCTGTATATCAACCAAGACCTGCGGGTGGATCGGGAAAATCTTGTCATCCGCGATGTGATCGCCATGCAAGCGGGCGTTGAGGCGATTGGGCATGAGTGCCAAGCCGACCTCAAAACGCTGGAAGCAATGGCGGCACTGGGAAACGCGCAGACGCGCGGTCTGCGGATGCGCTTTGGGCATCCCGGCGCGAGCGAGAATGCGGCGGGCAAGAAGATCGCGCTCGCCAAAAACTTCTATGTCAGCGGCGGCGGTCTGCGCCATGACATGCACCTCTTAGAGTCAGCGCGGATTAGCCCGGTCTTCAGCCGCGATCCGCTGGAATACATCCTCGACGTGGCGGAGAAGCACCCCGCCGAACTGGCGGAGTCGGCGGTCATTAATGCCGAGCTGGTGTGGACGATGCCGAACGGACGCGAGGTCACGTATCACAACCCACGGCACTACACCGATCACAAAGATGATGAGCCGGAAGTGGAGATTGATCCCGTCACTGGGCGGCCGTTCGAGGCGCTCACGCCGCTCCCGGTGATTCGTCCGCTCGCCTTCTACTATGTTGACGTGGTGAACGAGGGCGCGCTGACGCATGACGGCCTGTTCGAGTCGCGGGTGTTCGCGGCGATGTTTGCGGGGACGGCGAATGCCTACGCTGACGAGGTATTCGATTTGCTCGACCGATGGCGGGAGGAGTTCGATATCCCGGTCGACCGTGTGCCGGACAAGGTGCACCAAGTGATGGAACGGTATTTGCATGCGAGGGGATACAACAGCATGGCGAGGGGAATCGGCGCACGGACGCGCCAGTTTGACAGCAAGCCGATCGCGGAAGAAGACGGCGCGGTGGTGACCACGCCGGATCCGGTCGAAGATGCTGAGAAGGACGAACTCGACGAAGCGGTCGCGGCGGCGGAAGCGACGAGCGAGCACATCGACGAGCAGACCGCTGCGCCGGAGCAGGCAGAAGCGACGGACGAAACCGTCCCGGCGGAAGAATTCCGCGCGCTGCAGCAGCAGTACGACGAACTGGCAGCGAAATTCGACAAGCTGACTAAGCTGACGGTGCTCAACACGCGCAACATCGAGCGACTGCTCGGCGCTGTGCGGCGCATCGACGGCGAACCGGTCGTCGGGTTGAGCGTGCCGCGCACGAATGGCAGCCGCGTGTTTGGTGCGGGGCTGCCGCCGCAGGCGCTGGTCAATCAGACGCCCGGGGCGATCAGCGGGCGCAGCGGCGCGCAGGCACTGGATTTCGATGCCGATCCGGAAGGGGCGACGCTGGCCGCAATTCTGGAACGGCAGCAGACGCTGCGCTGAGAGCGGGACCCGGCCACTTTAGTAAGACGACACGATCAGCAACTGAGGAGAAGACACAATGCCGATCACGCTCGATGGCGTGGCACTGGCGAATGCCAGCGCGCCGATTCTGTTTCAGACCTGCCGCTTTCCGATCATGGATTTGCGGCGCTATCGCCAGCCGGACGAAGTCGTGCAGAACATGCCGACGTTCGTTGGCAACTGGGCGGACGGGACGATTGCCCCGGCGATTGACTCGCAGGTCATCAACGTGGACACGACCACGAACGCGGCGGATGCCTGCCGGTTCCCGATTGTGTCCGTCGCGCTGGGCGGCTGCAACTGGATTGCGCCGTACATGAAGGTGATCGGGCTGGAGAGCGAGCAAATCAACTGGGCCCAGCTCGTGACCGCCTACTGCACGGTCGCCAATCTGCAGCTCGATCGGCTCGGCCAGATTTTCAACGCGGATGGGACGCTGGTGGCGGGTAATCCGTACACGCTGAACATCGTACGGTTTGCGACCGCGCTGCTGCGCGAGACGCTCGGCCTGACTTTCACGCACAGCGCGCTGCTCGGCGACTACAGCAACGTCAACCAGTTCGACGGGCTGTACAACCAGATTGACAACGGGTGGGTCAACGGCAGCGATGCCTGCGACTCGACGCTGAACGCGGGCAACGCGGTCAACTGGGATACGCTGACGGGTGGTGACGGCAGCGGGACGGCCAGCCCGGATGATGTGACGGTCGCGACAACTGTCACGCTGTGGGGGCAGTCGTTCGATGTGCCCGCCGGATGGACGCTCGCCGATTTCCTCGCCATGTACGCGGAAGCGGCGCAGGCGAACTACGGACGCGGTCAGCAGGTGGCGTGGGAAATGCACGCGCCGAGCGGCTGGCGTATGGCCGTGTTGAAGGCACTCTCGTGCATTCAACTGTGCAACGCCAGCACGTTCATGAGCGACGATCTGATCGCGCGGTATGAGCGCCTGGTATCGGGGAAGATCGCGGAACTGTTTGGCTACGGCCTGACATTCCCGGTGCTGGAGACGGCCTACACCGGCGCGAACACGCTGCGCTTTGGGCCGCGCGAACTGGGCGGCGTGCCGACCTACGGGTTGGTGCTGGACAACATCGTCAATGTGCTGCGCGCGCTGAACCCGCTGGGTCAGGCGCTGTATGGCAGCGGGCAAGGGCGGATGCCCGGCGACACTGAGCCGCTTCTCGGCATGACGCGCGAGAAGATCGTGAACCGCTTCGAAGCCTCGACCATTCACTGGGACTTCTCGAAGGTCAGCCCGATCTGCGTGCGCGCGTCGATCATGCTGAAGGCGGGGATGCTGGCGACCGACCGGCACCTGTGGCTGAAGATCACCAACGTCGGCGTGAACAACCTCCGTCTGACCTCGCCGTCGGATTGGACGGTGAACAGCGTCGCCGTGAATGATACGGCGCTGGGCGCGCCGACGCAGTCTTCGCCGGCGAACAACGCTTCGACGACGGATACCACGCCGGATCTGGTGTGGGGCGCGGTGACGGGCGCGATCAGCTATGACGTGCAGGTGAGCACGAACGTCGGCATGACCGAAGTGGTGCGCGAGGCGAACCAGACCGGGACGACCTACACGCCCGCGGCGTTGGCGCTCGACGACTACTGGTGGCGCGTGCGCGCGGTGGACATCGACGGGCCGGGTGCGTGGAGCACGGTGCGCAAGTTCACGGTCGCCGCGCCGTAACCCGCCATGTGTAAGTGTGAGGAAACTAACCGAGCGGCGGTACGCACCGCCGCTCGGCAGGTCGTTACCTACAGCGAGGACGAGAGCATGAGCGAAAGCACGAGTTTGAACGTCAAAGCGATGATCGCGCTGCCGCAGACGGTGATCCTGCCGATGGCGCTGGTAAGCCGCTACGGCGTGGAACGGCGGCTGGTGATCGCCAAGCGCGAGGTGGAAGTTCCGGGCGGCGTGGCGCAGTGGCTGAAAAGCGATGTGCGCTACGCCGACTGGTTTGATGCGCCGAGCGAAGCCCAGACCGAAGACGAAGTGCCACCTCCCAAGCTGCCGACGGAGGGGGGCGAGGCTTCGACGGTTGAAGCGTGGAGTGCCGGATGGACAGTCCCCGCGCTGCGCGAGTACGCCGCCGCGCATGAGGTCGAACTCACATCCGATGACCGCAAGGACGATGTGATCCGCAAGCTGCGCGAGGCGGGGCTGCCGGAAACCGAGGCGGAATAATGCTCGCCTTGCTCGTCGGCGTGCTGGCAACGTGGCGACTCGCGCTGTTGGCTGGACAGGAGCGCGGGCCGTTCGCCATCGGCGTGCGGCTGCGACAGCTCGTCGGCGTCCATCATCATCCAGACGGATCGGTAGCGTGGGAAGGCGGCGAAGTGCTGCTCAACCCGGTCACCCGATCGGCGCGGGTAGATGCAGTACTGCACGAGATCGCGCAGGGGCTGACGTGCCTGTGGTGCTGTTCCATTTGGGTGGGGCTGGCGGTCGCAGCGGCGCTCACGCCGCTGATCGGGCTGCCGTACCTGCTCGTTGCGTTGGCCTTGAGCGGCGGCGCGATTTTCCTTGAGCGCGTATGTAAGTGAGGGATGCGATGTTCGGCGGAATTGAAATTGCGCCGCCGACCGATGTGCTCAAGGCCTACAAGGACGCGGCACAGCAGCGCCCGAAGTTGGCGCGCACGGCGTTCCAGCGGTTGGCGCGGCAGTCACGGCGGCGCGTGTTGGATAAGGTGACGGAAGAGCCGGGCGAGCCGGGCTACCCGCTGCGCTGGAAGAGCGCGAAGCAGCGGCGTTTCGTGATGCGCAAGCTGCGGCTGGAAAATAACCTGCCGTACACACGCACCCACCTGTATGTGAAATCCTTCAAGGTCGAGTATCGGACAACCGATTTTGACGGGTTTTTGGAGCTGACGAACAGTGACCCGGCGTCGATTTTCATTGGCGGCGACGAGCAGCAGCCGTTCCACATCGACACGGGGTGGGTCTATGTTCCGGGCGTAGTCTCAGACGAGCGCGTTGTGGTCGAGGATGCCGCCATTGAAACGTGGTTTACCGTTGATGATGCGTTTGCGGGGGTCATGCGATGAGCGGTTTTCTCAGCTTCTACTGCACGCTGGACGAGGCCATGCGCGAAATCCGCGCCAAAGACACACGCGACCCGAAGTATATGCTCGGCTTGCTGCCTGCGATCAGCCAGCGGCTCATGAAGTACGCCCGCCGTGACTTCGAGCCGGTGTACGAAACGCGGACGTTCGTCGCCGGGCGCATGAATGTCGTGCCGTCGCAGAACGCGCTGAAGCTGAACGATTATCTGCTGGAGCTGGAAGCGGTGAGCATCGGCGGGTCAGGTCTCACAGTCGGCACGGATGTTGACCTGTATCCCACGAATGGGGTGAAGCCCGCGACCAAGCTCTATCTGCTTTCCACCTGCCGCAGTTCGGTGACGTGGTACGGCACCGGCTGTTTGCCGGGGACGTACAGCAGCCCGCTCGTGCAGATTCAGGTCGCGGGCTGGTGGGGCTACAAGGAACGGTACGCGGCGGAAGGCTGGCTGACGGCAGACGCCATTCAGGCGGCAGCACTGGCGACTAACGCAACGACGTTCGCCGTCGCCGAGGTAGAGGGCAGTGACCCGCGCGGCTTTGAACCGCGCCTCTCGACCGGACAACTCATCCGCGTGGATGATGAGTTGATGCGGGTCGTCGAGACAACCACTTCGAACACGCTAGAAGTACTACGCGCGCAGCGCGGAACAGAAGCAGCAGCCCACGCGCAGGGTGCGGCAGTGAAACTGTGGAATGTCGAAGAGGATGTCCGCCGAGCGGCGCAGCGGTGGGCGTCCCTTCAATATCAGCGCAAGGGCGTGTTCGAAACGGCACGCATCGAAGAGGCGGTGATCACGCTGCCCGCCGATATGCCCGTAGAAGTTGAACAGATCATGGGGAGCTATTTCGACGATGGCGCAGGAAACTTTTGAACGCATTGAACACGAGGGCGGGGTCACGCTGCGGGCGCGGAGCGGAGCCGGAACGATTGACGTGACGCGCAACGGCATCGGGTTCAATCTGCGGAACCTCGATGGCAGTGAGTATGTCGCCATGCCGGAAGTGCTGAAAGAGGCGCTCGAGGCACACGCGGCGTTGAAAAATCCGCCGGAAGCGAAGGTGGGTCGCCCACCGAAAGAGCCGAAGGCCGAGGCATGACACTGCCTTTAGAGCCCAGCTACCTGCGGCGGCTAAAGACGCACCTGTGCGAGATACAAAAGCAGGCACTCGCCCCCTTCGGCGCGGTCGACGCCGTGCCGTACAGCCTCTACTTTCAAGAGAACTTCCCCTACTTCACCAACCGCACAGGCGACGATGAGTTGGAAGATGTGAGCAGCGACGCGCAGATGCGCCGCTACACGATCACGATGCGGCTGGTCGCCGGGCATGTGGGCGGCGGGGATGAAGGCGAAGCGGAGCAGAAGCTCGACGATTACATTCCGGCAGTCGAGGATACCTTCAGCCGGAATCACTGGTTGGAAACCGCTGACGCCGAACTACTGGAGCTCAGCCCGCAGCCGGTGGAGTTCCGCCTGTCGCGCGGGCTGCGCGTGTTCGACAACCGCGGGATCGCCGATATGCCACAGCAGATCGGGACGGAATTCGTCCTGGTTGTGGAATTCTACATCGACAATGAGAGGGACTACTGATGAGCGCATTCGATTCATTCATCGCCGCCGGGGTGGACTTAGCGTTCTACGGCGTCAACGACGAAGATGGCTACCTCAAAGGCGGCACGCTGACCGCGCCCGCGAACGGCTCGACGGCGGGCAGTCCGATGCTGCGCATGAAAGGCATGGTCAATGCGGATGTGGCCATTGCCGAACCGGCGACGGTCAATGTGCCGGGTGACAATGGGACGCAGGGTCAGTTCATCTTTCCGCCGGATACGACGCCCGCGTTCACGCTCGAAGCATCGGTCTTCAAGCTGGCGACGCAGGCACTGGCGCAGGGGACGCTGACCTACGCCGACGGGGATACGACGCTCGGCGTGCTCCAGCCGAACGAATACGATCCGCCGGATATGTGCTGGATTTTGCAGTCGCCGAGCAAGAAGAAAGATGTGGGCGTGAACGGCGTGAAGGCGTGGTCAGGCTACATCATCCCGACGACGCAGGCGTACCCGATCGGGCGCGCGGCCATGCGCACGCGCGAAGCGGCGACGGATCGCATGCGCGTGACCGCTAACCCCGCGTCGATGCTGCCGGATGGGTTGGCAATCGACGAGACGAACTTCGGGGCGACAGGCGGTGTGATCGTCCCGTTCACGAACGATTACCCGATCTTCATGCAGCGCTTCACCGGCGACGGCACCGAGACGGACTTCACGCTGACCTATGCGCCCGCTGTGAACGCCGCGAGCCAGATCCGCGTGCGCGTGAATGGGGTGCTGGCCGTCTTCGGGACGGACTACACGGTGAACCTGAGCACGAAGACGATCACTTTCCAAGCCGGACATATCCCGACCGCGGGGCAGAAGATCATCGCCCGCATCGGCTTCAACCCGTAAGTAACCCCGGGGACGGCGCAGGCTGTCCCCTTGTCTTATATGCGCACAGAGATAAAGGTGAAGCGATGGAATTCAAATACGGGGACACGATCATCACGCTGCACGAGCCGACGAACCGGCGGCGCGAACTCTCGCGGCAGGTGTCGCAAAAGTTGGCCGACCAAAATCTGAGTCCGTCCGGGCGCAGCGAGTTCAGCGCGCTGGTCGCCTACACAAAAAGCGTGAGCAACGGTTGGCAACCGCCAACGCCGGATGCGCCGAAAGAGGAACTGATCGCCGGGCTAGAATACTGGCTCGACCACATCCAGGTTGACCTGACCGATCAGTGGATGGACGCAATTTTCGCGCGCAATCCGGACCCGGTCACGCGGCCCCAACCGCTCGGAGACGCTGCCGACCCAAACTCGTAGCGCGGCGGCAGGACTGGCAACAGTCATTGCTGCTGCGCATGGAACTCCTGATTTCTGAGGATGACGCGCCGCCGCCGATCCCCGCCGATTTCGGCTTTCACCATGATGAGGACTACGTGTTCGACCGGGGCAACCTGTTCGTTCACTATCGTATCCTCCCAAAAGCCGGTGGATGGGATGATCAGGATTCTGCTTGGACGGACGATCTGAAGCTGTGGCTGACGCTGCGCGCGCGGCTGTTGTGGGAACGCCGCCGCCAATCGGGCGACGTGCCGCCGACGTATACCTCAATTATGGACATGTGACCTATGCCCCCGACCGAACGTGAAGCCCGCATTATCTTTGGGTGGACCTATGACGACGCCTCCCAGAAGCGCGTTGAGCAAGGACTGGCGCGCGTCGACAAAGTTGTCACCGACGGCGCAAAGTCGCTCGGCGAGTATTCGGCGCGCACCCAAACCGGGCTCGATAACATCGACAAGGCCATGCGGCGCGGCATCCAGACCTCGATGCAGTCGCGCGAGGCGATGGCGGGGTGGGAGAAGGCACAAAACGGCGTCGAAGGCGTGGCGCTGCGCATCAATACGCAGTTGGAACGGATGGCGCGCGCGGCAGCAGTCGACGCGATTGCCAACGACGCGGTCGCGGCGGCGCGGGCGTCCGGCCAGTGGGCGGACGCGCTCGAACGCGCAGCGACACAGCTCTCCGCGATAAAAGGCAGCGACAGTGAGATCCGGCGCGTGGCGGAGACCATCGGCGAAGCGGCACAAACGGGCGATGGCGGTGGCGGAGGAAGTGGACGCACCGTCGGGCGGTTGGGGCGCATCGGACGGGAAGTGCGCGCGCTGCCTGCGATTCAACTATCCGGGTCCTTGTCGACGGATGCCATCGGCAAGATTCTGTATACGGTGGACAGCGGCTTAAGCGCGTTGGGCGCTTCGGCGGTGCAGATCGGCGCGGCCAGCGTGGTGGCTGCACCGGCAGTGATCGCACTGGCCATCGCCGTTGGGCGGTTCCAAGAGGGCTGGAAGACAGCAAGCAGGCGCTGGGAACCGCGCTGACCGTGCAGGAACGGTATTACAGTGCTCTGGAGCAGATGACGGCGGAGCAGGCGCGCGAGGAAATGGCGGCGCAGCGACGGCGACTGATCGCGCTGCGCGATCAGCAAACAGAGCTGACCGGCGCACTAGATGCCGCCAATGCCAATGTGCAAGCCGGTCTGGGTGTCTTTGGCGGCATTTTCAACGCACTCGGTATGACGCCCGTCAACCAGCTCCAAGAGCAGCTTGACAGCGTGAATCAGCAGTTGGACGAATCGTCCGGCTTGTACTTCCGTCTGCGGCAGGGGCTAGAAGAAGGGGCGTTCGCCGCGAACGATGCGCGCGAAGCTGAACGGTTGTTAGCTGAAGAACGCACTCGACTGGGAAACATTACGACGAGCGCGGTCATCAGCGCCGACCGCATGACAGCAGAGGAGCGGACGAGTCGGCTGACGCAGATTGAACGCGAAATCGAGCTGCTGGGGGTGTTTGGCGGCACGAGCGAGGAAACACAGACCCAGATTGCCGACTTGAATGCTGAGGCGGACGGCCTACGCATGGTGTTCAATTCGCTCGCCGACACCACGGCGGAAGCGGCGGCAAGAACCGAGGCACTCGCCGGGCAGACGGATGCCCATTTCGACGCGCTGACGCGGGAAGTGGAAGCGCGGGAAGCGGTCACGAAGGCGACGAACGAGTACAACGAGTCGGTGGCGGAAGCGCAAGCCAAGCGACAGGAGCTGGAAGATAAGACCGAAGACCGCCGCACGGAGATCGTCGATGCCGCCGCCGAGAAACGCACGGACATCGAGGAGAGGGGCACACGTGACCGGGAGAAGCTGCTGCGCGACTTCACGCGCACGTACACCACCTCGGTCGGCGAACGCGACGCGCTGGCGGCGCGCCGGGCGCAGGAAAGCGCGGCTGACCGCTTGCAAGATCAGCGCGAAAACGAAGACGAGGCGCTGCGGTCGAGCCGAGAGGCGCGGGATAAGCAGATCCGCAGTCTCGATAAAGCGTATGCCGAGCAGCAGGCGCGGCTGGAACAGGGCTTGCAGCGCGAAGCGGGCACGCGCGTCGCCGCGATCAACCGGGCGCAGGTGGACGCGGTCAACGCGGCGAATGCGCAGGCCAATATCGCAGCCTATGGCGCGAACGGCCTGCGCACCATCCAGAATAACTATTGGCGCGACGTGAACAGCATCGCCGTGCAGTGGGCGAACAATACCGTGAACAGCCTGCGCGGAATTATGGGCAGCGTGGCCGCACAGCAGGCGAATAAAGGCTTGATGGCGAATTCGCCCGCGGCGTATGACTTCTACGGGATGAGCAGTTTTAGTTCGCCGACGCCGCTGCCCGCGCCGATCACGGGGTACGGGACGCAGGGCGCAACGGGTGGCATGGTGTACGCCCCGACGATCAACGCCAATGGGCTAAACGCAGCGCAGGCGGAAGCGGTGGCCTACGGCGCGTTCCGGTCGGCGCTGCATGATGCGGGCTACGGGCAAATGGGAGGCCGGTGACAATGGCGTATCTCTATGCGTGGGCTTCCGATTGGGACGTCCCTCTGATTGACCTCGACAATGTCGCGGTTGACCTCAAGCCGCATACCTTGGGGCGACTGATCGCGCCGATCTCCGAGCCCGTAGACACATTTCCGGTGCGGGGTCGTCTGGGCAGCGGGCGGGTGCGCGGTGACGGCCAGATTGACCATCAGTGGGTGTTTCCGGTGCTGCCGCTGGCGGCGCTGCACCACATCATCGACAGCAAGCTGACGACGAGCAGCGTGATCGTCACCAGCAAGCAAGTCACGATCTACACCCCACAGCACGAGCTCGAGCAGTATGCGCGCTTCAATACCTGGCTAACGCTGCCAAAGCCGGGAACCGATTACCGGATCCGGCGCGGCTTCGCAATGGATCTCGTGCTGCGCTTCACCAACCTGAGACTGCTGGTCTAACCGATGCCAAACCAAACGAGTAATCAAAGCGACATGCGGGCCGACGGTCACTGGATGCGGGTGTATTTGAGCCCGCTGATCGGGACCTTGGTGTGGAGCGGGACGATCAGCAGCACGCCCGCCGCCGCGAACGCACTGAACCTCGCCGTGACCGGGACGAGCGGCGCGCACACGGCGGTGAAGCGCGGGATGCGCGTGGTCATCAAGACGCCAAGCGGTGGGACGAAGGGCACGCTGACCGTGCGCCATGCCGGAACCTTGAGCAGCGGCAACCTGCCCGCCCGCGAATTCAGCCGGGGGCATATCGAGGTTGAAGCGGGCGACACGTTTGAAGTGTGGAACGACTTCCAACTGGTGGACCGGCTGGTCGCGGCGAACGAAGCATTCGACCCGGACGGCGAAGTCTACACGGATCAGAACAGTCTGCTTGCGCCGGTGGGGACGAGCGGCGGTCCGTGGGCAGGGTGGGTGGATGAAGGCGAGACGTTTGCCACTGTCCCGCTGACCGGGGCAGCGTATATCGTTGATGAAGACTCAGCGGACACGGTGACGTATGTGACGACGCTGCCGAGCGGGTGCAGCTTCGCCGCCGGATCGACCAACACGGACGCCAGCCCAACGATTGAAGCCGACGTGGGCTATCACGTGATCGAGCGGACATTCACGGATGCGTCGAACAGCAAAAGCGAGACGCAGTATGTATTGATCATCGTGCATGACGCGGACAACCCGCCGTATGACCTCCCCGATGAACTGACGGTGGCCGGCGAACGTGGGCGCGGCTTCGGCCTGAATGGGGTGCGGTTGTTCGAGAACGCGGCGCTGGCCGATCTGCCGGATCGCGCGCCGGTGATCGTGTGGTGCGACGAACGGATCGGCGGAGCCGCGCAGAGCATTGGCATGAAAGCAGCGGGACGGTCGCATATTCTGTGCGTCGGCTATCTACGCCGGGATACGGGCAAGATTGATGGCAAGGGAAACGAGCTGCGCTTTGACATCATTGCGCCGCTGCAGCGCCTGAGCGAACTGCCCGGCTTTAGCAAGGTGATGATGCGCGAAGCGTCGCCAGATACATGGAGCGAAGTCGAAGGTCTATCCGTTAAGCGGGCGATCATCCAGCTCCTGCGCCACTATACCAACGCGCTCCAACTCTGGGATGTGACGTTCGACGGCTTCAGCGACACGGCGTATTCGACCTTCTTCCTTCAGAAACAGGTGCCCTTCGAACAGGTGCGCGAACTGGCCGATGCCCGCGATGGCAGCCTGAGCGCTGACGCCAGCGGGCGCTTAGAACTCCAACAATTGTTGGAGTTTACGCCGCTGGGCGACCGCGCGGGCGTGACCGAGACGATCACGCTGGGGCTAGACGACATCCTGATCGACCCGGCGGAAGGCCTCCATGTGGAGATCGTGCGCGATCATGAGCGTCCGGTCGAAATATTCCGGACGCGGGGTTTCACGGCGGGCACTGATATCACGCAGAACACGCCACTCTTCGGCAAGTGGGCGGCGTCGCCCGGGACGGGTACGAGCTCCAGCACGGTCGAGCGAATGATCGCCGACGATGCGACCAGCTTTCTGGCGCGCACGGCGCTGCGCGGCGCATGGGAAGACCGAATTTACACGAATGCGGACGGCGAGCAGTTCCACGCGCCGGAAGTGAAAGTGACGCTGCCGGGCAGCTATCGCGGGATCTTCCAGTTCTACCGGGAGTATGTGCGGCTTGATCTCGACGAAACGACCAATCCGCGTGGGATTGATCTGCGTGAATTCTTGTTCATCGTGACGACGGTCGAGGTGCAGGTGCGGCAGGGTACAGCGCGAGTAGTGCTGACACTGCGCGCGGCGACGTATGCCGAAGGCGGCGTCGAAGACCCGGCGGAGGCGCTCGTGTCGTCGCTGCCGGATTTGCCCTATATCGATGTGCCGTCCGTGCAACTACCGGGCGATGACTTCATCCTCGGTTCGGGGACGCATAACCTCGGTTTCATCGACAGCAACGGCTACTTGTATCTCGCGGACACGCGCCCGACGCTGCCCGTCTGGTCACGCGTATCGCTTGCCGGGTTGGGCATGGCGGGTACGGCGGTCATGTACATTGTCGATGCGTTCGACTTCGCGAATGGTGCTCATCACGTCAACGAAAGCATACAAGGTGACGAGCATCGGATCAGGCAGCCGCGCGCTCAATAATGAATATTCATTCCGCTACGCATCAACGCTGCGCTCCCTACAATCAGAGCGGGGTGTCAATGGATTCTTCGGCTGCGCGTCGCATCAGGATGATGGGCGGGTGGATTGGGACTGGACGATGAACGGCGGTACGATCTGGAGTCGGACGCAGGACATCGGCGGCGCGTGGGTCGGTGGAAGCGGTGACGGAACGCGACCGGGTGTGTATGTGTTCGCTGGGACGCCGGGAAAGGTGCTGATTTCCGCCTTCACCGGATCGGGCAGCACGACCAATGGACGCCTAAAGGTTAGTAACGACTACGGCGCGACATGGGGAGACTTTGACGGCAACACGCACCTGATTCTCGCGGAAGATATTCACTGTCCGTTTCAGGATGAGAGTTTGACGTATCACGGTGGGCCAGTAAGCGGTGGTAGCTATACTGCGTACCGCCTGCATCGCACAGTGGGCGGCGTGCGCACGAATATCTCTCCGAGCGATGGTTCGGAAGGCTACGGTCCGATCAGCCAGTTCGGCGTGAAGTCGTGCGATCTCGACAAAAACAGCGTGCTTGTGGCGGGATCGAACCGGGATACCGGGACGGTTAAATACGGCGTGTGGCTCGCGTAACGCGGGGTTAAGTTGGACGGCACTTGTGAGCGCGGCAACGGTGTTCCCTATCAGCGCTGCGCGTTTGCCGGAGACGATCCGAACACAGCGTGGCTGTGGGGCAATAACGGCGCGCTGGCTGCACGCAACCTAAACTCGGCCACGCCGACGCTTAAAGACCTAAGTGGCAACCTGTCTGACTTCAGCAGCCCAGCGGTCGGCAATGATCCTTAACATCTTCCGGGTGTGCATGTTCGACCTCCTGTACATCAAAGAAGTGTTCGCCACCATCTTTTCCAGTATCCGCTACACGAACTGGCGCACGAATGCCGTCACTGGCAAACTGGATGACAACGGCGATCTGATCCCCGATGCGGCGCAGGGATTAGCGAATAATTACATCTGGGTGCGCCTGGGTGATGACCGGACGGCTGTACCGATGCTCAGCAAAATTCGCAGCGAGCCGGGTATTGACGTGATCGTCGCCTTCGACCGGCTGTACGGCAAGGATGTGGTCGTCGAGGTTGACCTCGAGCGCAGCCCCATCCAGAATGCGGCGGCGTACAATGTGCCACGACTCCCTGCCGCGATGTCGACGCCGATTTCAGCGCGCGATCTGGTGCCGGGCGGCGTGTTCGCCGACGCGAGCGGCGGCCTGCGCGTGCGAATTGGCTCGTACTGGCATGAAGGCGGGTACTACGCGGACACGGCCGCGTCTCTGCTTGTCCCCACCGCCACGAGCGGCATGAAGTCACTGGCGGTCGTCGGCGTGAACCGGGTGACCAATGCGGTGACCTACGCGCTCACCGCTGATCACGCGACAGCCTATACACTCATAGCAAACGGCGCGCCGACCGCGCAGGCGGTTAGCGATATTCTGGTGGTGGTGACTGCCAACCCACACATCGACTGGCGCGGCGCGGTCGAACTCAAAAATGGGGACGCGGAAGTGAACCCGGCGAAGATCGTCCCGCTCAACTGGTTGAAGTCCGCGATGGTTGGTGCGGATGGGGTCGATGCAGGCGTGGCGGGACTTGTACCTGCGCCTGCCGCGACGGACAACGACCGTGTCCTGCTCGGTGACGGGAGCTGGGCCTTCCGGCATTTGACGAGCACGACAGCGACGCTGCTGACCATTGCCAGTGGCGTGGTCACCGCCCCGGCGACGACGTGTTTCATCACGATCGCCGCGCAGACCGGCACCGCAGACGATCTCGATACGGCGACGGTGATAGGCGCGCCGCGCATCATTCTGCTGCAAGCGGATACAGGCGACACCATCGCCGTCAAGCACAACACAGGAAACATCAAGCTGAATGGCGGCGCGGACTTCTCACTTTCTGGTGATAAGACACTAGCGCTGTTCTGGGATGGCACGAATCTCGCGGACGTGGGTGCTGGCGGCAGTGCTTCTTCCAGCACACTACCGGCATTTGGCGCCGGGATTGTCAAGACACTGGCGTCAGGGGTCGCTACTGCTGGCAGCGACCGACACCTGATTATCGCCGCCGAAAGTGGAACGGCGGACGACCTGATCGAAGTGTCGGGATTGAGTGCCGGGGATGAGGTCATTCTGCGCGCGGACGCGGGCGACACGATCACCGTGAAGCACAATGACGCGGGTGCGACCGACAAAATCATCCTATACGGCGCAGCAGACATGATCCTAAGCGGCGACAAGACGGTCAAACTCTTCAAGTCAGCCAGTGGGAAGGTCGTGCAGTACGTTGACGACTCGACTACAGGATCGGCACCGTCAACAGGCAAGTACATTACCTATGGGTATGACAGCACCAACACGGCAGAGAAAGCGATCCCGGCGTGGGAATTCCACTCCGACATGGAACCCGCATCGCCAAACGCAGCAGACGATGAATTTGCCGGTTCGTCGCTTGGCGGATCATGGTCATGGGTGAATCAGGGCAGCGCGTCCGCGGCGGTAGCAAAGTCACGACTGTTGCTTACTGTTCCAAGTACATCGACGGGGAACATTCGTGGGATATTCCGTACCTATCCCGGTCAGTCGACTTGGGAAGCGCAGATCACTGGGTGGTCGAGCACACCCGCGTGGAGTGGGGCGAATAACTACAACATCGGAATTGCCCGTCGCGACAGCACAACCGGGCGCATTGAGATGTTTAGTTTTGCATGGAATGCGGGAAGTAACGTTCTACTGATGCTTTGTGACCGCTGGACGAGCCCAACGGTGTTCAGTGCGACGGTTGCAAGTTTCCAACTGGCGCGTCAAACCTTCGGCTCATTCTATTTACAACTGGTCGATGACAACACGAACGTCGCCTTAAAGTGGTCAATTGATGGTGTGAATTGGACACAGCTTACCAGCTTCACTCGCGCAGCATTTTTAGCCAGTGCCGATCAGATCGGGCTAACGGTTTTTACTCAGCAGAACGGCGGAAATATCTATCTGCAAAGCGATTGGATGCGCCGAACCGCCTAATTTGCAGTATTAATAGACTGTGCTATTATGCAGTGTAATAGCAGACAGAGGATAGAACGTGACACGGAAAGTGCGCCGCTTCATCTTTCAGTTGATGCCGATCACGCTCCTGTGCGGATTCGCGCTTGGTCTGCTCACGATGAAAGCTGTTCAGCCAGGTGCAGCTAAGACGTGGGCTAACGTGGTCTTCGACGGGCAGCTGATGAGCGGTGAGCCACCGCTACCCGTTGCCAGCCTGCGCGACATTGTCGGCGCCGCCGCTACTCACGACCAAGCTACTGCCGCAGTCGCTGACTACTACAAGGCTTATGCCGATCAGCTGGCGACGGCCTTCAACGAGACCAACGATGCACGTCTGCGCGGCCTGTTTGGGATGTACATCGTTCACCAGGCACAGCCGTACAATGTCGCGCCGCCGGATTGGGAACCGTACACGCTGCTCGACTTTCTGAATGCTAAAGCGGCGCACTGCGGACTGTATGCATTGGCACAGAGCTACATCTACACGGCTTTAGGACTTCGCTGGCAAAACATCATTGTCGATGGTGGCTGGCATGGGCTGCTGCAAGCAGACATCGATGGGCAGTGGGAAACTTTTGACTCGACCAGCAATGTTTGGCTGAGCGTGGGGGTCCCCGAGCTGATCAACGGGGACACTCGACGTTATCGGGAGTTCTACACACCCGTGTGGGATGCCAGCGCAGATGAAGTGTACCGCCAGCACTACACCGAAAGCGACGGCTATTACAGCGTGCCCGATGTACGCGCCGGGCTGCCAGTGTGGGGTCTGCGCGTGTTTCCCGGTCGTTGGGAGATCAGCGCCGAAAGCTAGGCAAGTAACACCCCGATTTACGACAAACTGAAGCCGCCGAAAGCGCGGCTTTTGATTCCGAGAGTAGGCAATGAAACTGATCGCGTTGTTCGCGCTGCTGGGGCAGCTCTCTGCGCCGTTGGCTGTCGTCTGTCCGGCTTTCGGCGTGCCGATCTCCGGGATGGGGTATGACACGGAGACGTGGACGGACTATCGGCTCGACGAGCAAGCGATTCAAGCGGTACTCAACATCAATACGGAACGCTCGTTTTGGGTTGGCTACGAGAATGGCGGGTTCGCGTGGACGAATGACGTCATGCCGCTGCTCACGCTGACCTTTACGATGGCGGACGGCAGCGAGCGCTGGTTCGATGTGTTCTGGTCAGAGCAGACACCGAATGTGTACTACGCGCTACCCTTCACTAATCCGACGCCCTCCGCCGATGCGAATGGCCAGCACTACGGCACACACCCCTGTGCAGCGATTTTGATGACGGCGACGGAATATGAAGCACTACTTGAGGTATTGAGAGGAAACTAGCATGGGCGTTCCACTGTATCCTATCAGTCAAACAGCGGGGGCGTACAAGATCCCGAAGGCGGACGGCACGGGCAAGATCGCGGCTGGGTTTATCCCCGACTTGTCTGCGGCAATAATCGCCGCTGGGCAGCTCGCACTGGCGCGCGGCGGAACGAACGCCGATCTCAGCGCGACGGGTGGTTCGAACCAATTTGTCAAGCAATCGAGCGCGGGTGCAGCTCTCACCGTTGGCGCGATCCTGTCGGCGGATTTGACCTCAGCACTCACTACCCCTCCGCCGATTGGCGGGGGCACACCGTCCACCGGAGCGTTTACGGCGATTGTTGGCAATGCATTGACTCTAAACGGTGCGAGTGGCGCTGGATATGCCGAAATCCCGAATCAGGCGAGCGCACCCAGTACACCGACCAGCGCCCTGCGCCTGTATGCCGATGTGAGCAACCGTCTTGCATGGCGGCATGCGACGGGCTTTGCTGCAATCATCGATACATCAGGGTTCACAGCAGATCGTGTTATCACGTTTCCGAACGCAACAGGGACTCTCGTCACGCAAGCGGCCACTCAGACCCTAACCAATAAGACACTGACAAGCCCAACGCTGAATACACCTGTCGTCAGTGGCGGTACGATTGACGGGACTGTCATTGGCGCCACAACGAGGGCCGCTGGCTCGTTTACGACATTGACGGCTTGGCATCCCGCGCCAACAGGCACGGCTGGGGGTATCACCCTCAAACGATACAACCCGAACGAGGGCGGTTACGCCTCGATGGAACTAGCTGGTACCGGGCCGGGGTGGACACTTGGCAAAGGCATTATCTTCGACAACTACGCCGCAAACATTAAAGCGGGGTCTACATTTACTGCCCCTGCCATTGCGGCGAATATTGCTTGGCTAGGGTCGTCGTCCTACGGAGCGGCTGATCCCGCCCTGACCGTCGTCGCCAATTCTGGCCGTGTTGATATTCAAGCTCTACTCTATGCCTCCGGTCCGTATCCGGCGCTGGCTATTTCAGCGCCAGAATTGCGGATAAATACGAAGGCCGCTGCTGCGTGGTCGGATGGCGGCAGCGGGTTTACTGGCTATGGTACAGAACGACTTCGAGTAAATGATGCGGGCTTGCGTGTAGAAGCGGCATCGGCGCTAAATTTCGGTGATGAGACTGCTGATAACGCATGGCGAGATCGTGCGCAGCGGCAATGATTTGGTAATTCAGAGACGTGTAGTTGGTTCGTGGGTCACAAAGCAAACAGTGGCGGCGTAAGGAGAAATAATGTCTATTCCAACCATTGAACAACTTGAACAGCAGAAACAGTCAGCACATTATCGCACAAGTAAACGCCTCGGCGAATTGAATGATGAGGCGGCACGTCTTCAGACCCGTTTGCAACAGATTCAGACCGAAGGGCAGCAGGTGCAAGACGCTTATCGCATTGAGGATGCGCGTTACGACGCGCAGATCGAACTGCTCAAGGAGCTGGAGGCGAAACCGTGACGACTGAAGCGCTCGGCGTTGACCTGTATATCCCGGTCACGTTTGCGACCGGAGGTTCGCCCGTCAACAATTTCGGGACCCCGCCTACCCTGCTGAGTGCAGCCCGGAACGGTGCAGCCTTTACGCCGTCGAGTACAGCCGTGAGCGCAAATGGCACATCGGCGCAGAGCTACGGGTACACCCTGCAAGGAGCAGAAACGACACTGCAAGGAGCGGGAAAGTATACGCTCGTGTTTCAGTGTCTTGATGCGAGCGTCGATTACCCGATCTGGCTGGTGGAAGTGGACATCGGGCAGGCGTGGGTGACGAGCATCACAACGCTCATGAACCGGATCGGCGCGTTCACCGGAACGGGCGTGAACACGGTGCTCGGCTTCTTCAAGGCACTGCTCTCGAAAGCGGCGAGCACACCTTCCGACGTGGGTGGCACGTTTGACCCGGCGACCGACAGTACCGAGGCGATCCGTGACCGGGGCGATGCGGCGTGGACGGGCGGCGGCGCGACGGCGGAAGAAATCCGCGAAGAGATGGATGCGCACAGCGAACGACTGGACGCGATTCAGGATAAGACTGACCTGATCGGAAGCGGATGGGTACGGCGGATGGTCGGCGTGAGCGACGACGGGCGCGAGATCATGGTGACGCGTGGCGGGGATCACAAGGCCGACGACGGCCTGTCGCTCGACTTCGCGTTCGACGACAGCGCCTACGATTTCACGAGTGCGAGCGTGATCCAGATGACCTTCGTCGAGCCGAGCGGCGCGCCGATCAACGGGCTGACGGTCACGGGCAGTGTGCTCAGCACGAAGCGGCTGCGCTTTGAGCCGACGAAGGCGCAAACGCTGCTGCTGCCAGAACCGCGCGGCAGCACGCCGTACCGTGAACTGCGCTTTGAATTGAAGGTTGTACTCGCCAGTGGTAACACGATCTTCCCGGTGCCGGAACGCTTTGGCCGGTGCATCGTTCTGCGATAGGAAAGGACAAAAGCGATGGAAGTCCTCGCGCAAACAGACATCACCGACACCATCGAGACAATTCTAAGCAAGCCGACTGATGTGCTGCTGGCCGGGGTGTTAGTCGGCTTTGTCGTTATTGGGATCATCGTTGCGCGGGCGTTCGCACGGTGGGTGACGAATGTCGACAAGATGTTCGCGCGGCGCGATGAGATTGATGCCGGGCTGATGACGGTTATCCAGGACACGGGCAAGGCGATCAACGCCTCGGTCGCGGCGTCCAAGCAGTCAGCGAGCAGCGCCGAGCGCACCGAGCAGGCGGTAGAAGGACTGGCAAGCGGCATCAAACAGGGAACGAAACGCAGCGTTTCAAGATCATGCCCGCGCTGGGCAGCATCTACAAGCACATGCTCCGGATCGAGGACAAGTTGGATAAGTGCGACAGCGCGGAAATTCATCGGGAGCTGAAGGAGCTGCGCGCCGATTTGCGCGCGGCCATGCTCGCCGCCCAGAAGCCGCCGACCGTCGTCGTTGGCGATACCAGCAAGCTTAATCCGGGTGTGCTGGAGAACAACCATCACGAAGGAACAACA
This sequence comes from Candidatus Flexifilum breve, assembly GCF_016713355.1. Classification (NCBI taxonomy): domain Bacteria; kingdom Bacillati; phylum Chloroflexota; class Anaerolineae; order Aggregatilineales; family Candidatus Flexifilaceae; genus Candidatus Flexifilum; species Candidatus Flexifilum breve. The sequence continues at coordinate 15,136 of NZ_JADJPI010000043.1, read as the reverse complement.
CCATGAATCGTGGCACGCTTGGCCTGAACATCCGGCAGGGGGTGAACAACGACAACGTCGCGGCCTATCACCGCGATTTGAAGCCCCACACGTCGCTGGTGCACGACGAGGCGAAACTTGTGACGATGCTGCAAGCGGCGAGCACGCGGGTGATCTGGCGGGCGACAGGTGACGATCCGCTGCACAGCCCGCTCACGCAATCCCCCACGAAGTTTGTGCGGCGGCGCTTCGAAGCGGTCGGCGGAAACGGACAAGCCATTATCCATCTGACCAACGAGATCGGCCAATCACAGGCGCACGATACATGGACGCTCGCGGCGTTGGCGGAGTGTGAGCGGCTCGGTATCAAAGCCTGCATCTTCAACCATTACACTCATACGCCTTATGCAGTCTGGATGCGCTCAGCGTTTGTGCTGCGCGCCGCCGCCGACAACCTGATCGGCGCGCATGTGTACTGGAATGGCGCGTTCCCAGCGCACGCCGATGACGATACGCACGCCTGGTTACAGGCCCGCGATCAGGTCGGCGGGGAATGGGTGGTGACCGAACTCGGCTATGCCGGTCGGCGAGCGGATGGATCGCTCGACCCGAATCAGGGATGGCAGGGACAGATCAGCGAAGCGGCGTACATTGAGCAGCTTGGACGTGCAGCGGGGTGGTACGCGCAGCAAGGCGTACCGGTGTGCTTATTTAGCTGGGGGAAGTGGCCGTGAGTTTTGATATTGCCCAGTCCACACCGATCCACGAAGCGCTCATTCGGTTCAACATTGCGTATCGCATACGAGAAAGGCCTAACGTGATTCCACGTCCAGCGAAACGCGGTCAATCCGCGCAAGGCGAAGGCGCTCGCCGCGCGCAATATGCGGGCGGCCGCCAATACAGCGGCGGACGTTATCGTCGTCATTCAGCCCGGCACTGAAGGCATCATCTACGACATGAACCCACCCCAACTGGCGAACGGCTACACATGGCTGTTTGTCGAGGTTGGGAGTCCCGTGCAGTATGCCGGGTATGTCGTCGAGATATTGGGCGATAAACGATCGTTTGAAGCGCTGCCTATTGTCGTCGAGCCGCCATCAGACGCGCTGTACAGCGTGTTTCTGACAGCGGATGAACTCCAACAGTCGGTCAGTCTGCATACGCAGATTAGCCAAGCGCACCAGCAGCTCGCGCAGATTTTCAGCGCGGCGCTGCAGCGGACGCAAAAGAAGTAAGCCCCCTAGCGTTTCGACAATCGAATGAAAGGAAACAAGATGAAGCGGTTTCTGTTGACCCTGATCATGCTGTTCGTGTTGGTGCTGCTGATCGGCGTGCCGGTGAGTGCGCAGGAAGTCGGCGCGACGGAGGAAGCGCCTTCCGGTGAGGTCGAGACGCCTCCGGAGGTGGTGACCGTGCCGGTCGACGTGGTGACGAACGCGCAAACGGCGAACACACTGATCGTGATCTCGGCGGGTGTGGTGCTGGCGATTGTCGGCGGTGGCAGCTTCGCCGTGGTGTTGAGTCGCATCGACAAGCGGACTAAGGATGAGACGGAGCGACTGTATCTCGCGCTGCCTCCGCAATGGCAGGAGACGGTGGTGCGCGTGCTGGATGCGGCTGAAGCCACGCTGAAGCTGGCACGGGAAGTGACGGACGGGAAGCCGAACCAGACGCCACCCGCAGCGAACAGCGCCTACAGGGATCAGCCGTAGCAGCGGCATCAAGACAACGCATAAACGAGGAGCGCCCGGTCAGTTGACCGGGCGCTTTTTGATTCGGCAACGGACGGATGTCAGTCTAAAACACGAAAAATCAACTTGTGCTATATTAGCCTTCCGTTTGAGCTGAAACTGCAAGAATCAGTAGAGGAGGTGCTTTACGATGGAAATTCCCACCTGCTATCGCTGCCACAAAGAACTCCCTGATTTTGATGCTAAGGTAATGACTGATCTGCCCAACTGGCTAAACCGCCCCGGGGTTGTAATGTGGGTAAGACCCTATTGCCACGAGTGTGTTAGTTATCTCGACCAGAATGAAGATGGTCGCAATAAGTATCATCAACTCTGGAATCTCAAAGATATTGCCCGAAGCCCGATGATTTACTTCGGTCAAGTTATCCTGAAAGCAACCGAAGAGGACAGCGAAGGCCCTCCGAGCAAACGATGGACGGCACAGGCCGTTCGGGACATGGTCGATATTGTGGTCATGTGCCTCCCGGACTATTTTGCACTGGACCTGATGAAAGGCTTCTTCGATTGGAATTTGGAGAGTGAGCGAGCTGATGCACTCGGCGAACGGATACAGGAACAGGCGACTGCCGATAATCTCGTCGCGAAAACCGAACCCGGTGCCTATCTCCATGCATTGACTGAAGACGAAATACGCTTGCTGTTGGTCAAAATGCTCGACCTGTACTACTTCACCCGGGGCTGCTGGTAAACACTGATTTCAGCGATCCGCAGCGCAGCTCACTATTCCCCGATTGGCTTCGCACGCTGGACAAAGCGTTGGGCGAAGCTACGCAGTATCGGCGGGAGAAGTATCCTATGCAGAGCGATCCCAAGGTCATTCACAGTCGTTAGCTTTTGTGGAAAGGAGTACGCATGTCGCAGAAATACAATAAGCAGAAGCAAGCGCAAGCACTGTATAGCGAGCTTCAACTCATTGAAGAGAAGACTCGGTTTGAAACCAGAAGCGCATATGCTCATCCCGACGATGAAGATTTCCAAGAACAGCTTGATGCCGGACGGGAGGAATTCCCAAGATCATCACGCAGTTTGGTCGATGGGCAGTGACGGCCTATGGTATCGAATGTTTAAGCGCGGACCCTGCGCACTACTATCCGATTGAAGCGCAGGCGCTGCTAGGTGATCACTGGATCGCCCAATTGTCCGAAAAGACTTGGATGGATGACTTGGATGATTTTGCACGTGCTCTGTATCACGGCAGGGCCATCCATCGGTATTTAGGAAACATCAAGTAGAAATGGAAGCGCCTCGAGGAAACCCGGGGCGCTTTTGATTCCGCTAGGCAGTGGCGGCTTTCGCCTGCCGATCCCAACGGCTGACGATGCCGGGGCTGATTTCGAGGACGGCGGAAATTTTCACTAAGCTGAAGCCTTTGGCGCGGAGGCGCAGGGCGGCCGCGCGAACGTCCGCGCCATAACGCCCGCGGCGCGCCGGACGGATGATGCTCACGACTTCGCCGTCCCCGAGGTCAATCCACTGAAGGCGCTCGCCACGTTGGGCAAGAGCCTCACGCAGCGGAATCAGATCGCCGCTGTCTGCTTCCGGCTGCTGGGCGGCATTCCCGGCTGCGACCGCGGCGTCCATATAAGTATGGAAGGCGAGTGAGGCGTGCACGTATTCTTCTGTCGCGCTGCGCGTGATATCGTCGTCTTCAGCGTACCAGAGCGTGTAATCGCTCCACCAGTCGCTGCACGTGCGCGCCTGCTCGGCGAGGCGCTGAGCGGCGACCACGTGCACCACCTGATAGCTCGTCGCGCCCTCGACCGGGTCGATACCCCATGGGGCGCAGGCGGCGCGAAAGTTAGCTTTGAGCGCGGCGATATCGATTTGGCGGACGGACATGCGGTGCACCTCAGAGAAAAGTGTTTTCTTTGAGGGTAGTAGAAAACGAGCGGGGCATTTGCTACTGGGGCGGGACCCACGCACCGCGATGGCTGCGCGATTCCCGCCGCAACTTGCCCGCAGCGACGAGTTGATCGATGTGCCGTTTGACGGTCGAATTCGACCGGAGACCCACAGCCTCCCGAATCTCATTGAGCGTTGGCGGTCGCTCATTGGCGGCGATGTATGTGCTGATGAAATCGACAATCACTTGATCGCGCTGGATGGTGTGTTCCCGCTTGCCACAACGCTTGTGTTTGCGCGGAAGTCCCTGCGGTGGACGGACTTTAGGCCGCGCGGAAGCGACCACGCAATCCGAAGGGATCAGCGACTTGCCATACAGCTTGCCACATTTTTGCAGGGCGCTTACGGCCCGGCGCACGTCGCCCTCGACCAGACCGCAGGCGTCCGCGACTTGGCGCAGCCTTGGATCACGGCCAGCATCAAAAGCAGCGCAGAGATAGGTGTAGACGGTTTCAGCGGACATTCTCGCTCCAAAGTAGTACATTTGTGCGAAAATAAGTGTACGCCGGATGCGCAACCACGCTATCGAACAAACGGTTAGAGTCCTCCTACCTTTGAAAAATTAGTGAAGATAATCGAAGCGATGATTAGCCCGCTGCAGGGATCTGGATCAGCGGCACGATTGCGAACACGCCCGAATATCGCGATGCTTGTCCGCAGTGGAGCTAGCAGTTGACGGGTGGCATAGTTATACTGTGCCGTCAAAATTGGAGTGCGTTATGAAACCCCGTAGGGTCATTACGATCGGTCTCTTGCTATTTTTCGTCGGACTGGCCGCGCTGCCCATGCTGAGCGAATTGTTGACCACGCGTCAGCAGTACGAAGACCGTGTGCGCGTGGCAACCACGGCGGACGAGGTTGCGTACACCGTTGACGCAAAACTGCTCACATTGACTGTTACAAGCCTTGCAGCCAATGATGATGCGCGTCGTCAAGAGGCGCTCCCGGTGCTGCGTCGAATTCCGAACTCGAACGCTTTTCCCATTGAGACGGTTGCCGTCATTTTTATGCGTAATGGCTCAGTCGCGAAACGTATGAGTGTGGCGTACAGCGACCTCCAAGCGTTTCGTTCCGGGCGCATCTCAGAAGCCGATTTCCTGACTCGCTTAGAGTAATGTCTTCCTACTTTGGAGAATCAAAAAGCGGCAGGTTCCCCCGCCGCTTGAGCTGATCCACCTTCTATGACCCTGAGAGAAAATGAGTGTCAAGCCACGCTATTGCCTGAGCGTTATCCTTAAGATCATCTGAGCACCGCTTACAGATTGAACAGTCCTCAGCGTTTGGATGATCAACGCCAAAGAGCGTATATAGAGCGGCTTTTCCGATTGTGACGAACTTTCCGCAGCGGTCGCATCGACCTCTGATCATTCTTCCGTTGCGCACCAAAACATCCATAAATGCCTCACTTGAGATCATGCACTTTCGACGACCCGCCGATCACCTGATCGGCGGGTTCGGATTAACTTTAGGCCATCCAAAGACGGCGACGCTCATAGGGTAAGCGCCAGTACCACGGGTTCATGGCGTAGAGCCACTTGCGCCGGATCATGATGCCTGCGGACGCTCGATGGGGGCGACGTAGTGCTGCGTGGCCGGGAAGTGGCGGCTGAACACCTGATACACATCCGGCTCGTCTGGCAATAATGCTTCGACGCGGCGACCATTCGCAATGTATGCTCCCACCGAATTGCGCAGGTCACCCAGCGCCTCCGCCTCTGTGTCCCACTCACTCAGAAGCACGGGTGTTTGGTCAGTGCCGATCCCCCAGTTGCGCATGAAGTAGCCCCACTTCGTCGGCACTGCCGCTTTAGGCTGAGGCTCGACGCTGTCCATCCACGAGCGCAGATCGGCAGCGAGCGCGGGGTTGTCCGCCTCGACCGCGTCGGCGTAGGCGCGCAGGGCAGCGCGGGCGTGCGGATCTCTGTCTGGTAGGAGCACGAAGGCGGGGCGCTTCACTTCTTCGCCCGTTTCGCGCTTCGTGATGATGTATTTTTGGTAAAGCCCACGGTCATTCATGATGTCCCTCGTTAGATATTCAAGGAGTGCCCGCCGATCCGAAGATCGGCGGGCAGACGGAGTGGTGCCGGTTTAGTTGTTGCCGAATTGGCGGCGCAAATATGCCTCAGTCCGCGCATCGTCGGCCCGTTCGATGGGGAACTCTTCAAAGATGCCGTCGTCCCAGTCATCGCTATCACTGATCTGATCCCAGTTGAACAGCACCGCCACCGCCGAAACACCGCTCGCGTTTCGGGCGACGTACAGAGGATACTGCCCGTCGCCGTAGCGGGTGCGGCTGGCGACCGCCGTGCCGATCTGTGTGGCTGGATACGGATCGCCGGTGACCATCAGGCGGTTGCCGAGAAAGTCAGCGCCGAGCTGCGACCGCAGGGTGGCGACCGCCGCCCAATCGTAGTCACTGGCCGGGGAGTGGAAATCGACAGGGTCGATGTGCGACCAACCGGGCAAGACATGCCCGGCGATCAGCGCCATCTGCCCACTGTCGACGCCCAAGAATGCCAATGGCGCAGCGTCACCGAGCTGCCACGCGGCGTCGGTGGGGGCATAGTCGTGACGCGAGAGGATGAGAGCGACCGGGAGACCCTCCTCGGTCGACAAAAAGACAGGGTAGTTACCACCTTCCCAGCCGAGGTCAATGCGTTGACAGCCATCGCCAGTTTTGAAGTAGCAAGGATCACCCCACGATCAAGGCTTCGCGGTTGGTAAGCTGTAGGTAGCCGAGCTTGAATGTGTCCATTTGATTCCCTGCGCGTGTACGATGCGCGCCCCCGCTATGAATTTGAGTGTAGTGGTTTAGGAAGCGGGCATTTGCGTCGGCGCTGGCACCTGGTCGAGACGGCGCTCGATCACATAGGGCGTCTGCGCCGCGAGCGTAAACGACGTAGTTGACTCGTCCGGACGCGGGCGTCCCCATGCGCCCGTGAATCGGGTGACGATCACTTCATCCGGCACCAGAGCACGGATGAGCCAGTGCTGGCCGTCGAGCACAAGCACATCGCCTTGCCGGATTTGATTCATGGGCAGGCAGAGCGCTTGGCGTACACCAATCACACTCCAACGGGCAACCGGCATATCACACCGGACGGCTTCATCGACGAGGCGAAGTGTTACGGGCAACGGGGTGGCAAGGACGGTCGAACCCGGAACGCTCAGATTCATCTGCTCCTGGAGCATGGGCTTGAGCACGCGTGTTTCGTTCAGCGGGAAGTTCTGCAGCAGCAGACCGCCGCTCGGGGTGCGCAGATGAAATTGATAGTGTCGCTCGTCCTCGTCGCGCGTAATCGTCACGGCGACGATGCTGGCGAGCAGGTGCTTGCCGCCGAGTGCAGCGGCATCCTCGCGCACGCGCTGGCTCTGTTCAAGCTGCAAGCGGAGGGAGGCGGCACCCGCTTCAGCAAGGGTGGCGTGGCGACTGATCAATGCTGCGTCGCCAGCTTCGTGGGCTTCGAGAAACCGAGCATCAATGGTATAGAGCGCGCCGAGCGGGGCGCGCATCAAGCAGCAGCTCATTCGCTCACCGCCTCGGCAATCGCGTGCAGCAGTCGGTTGCGGCGCATGGTGCGCCAGACGCGGTCGGCGGGGTGCGTGCCCAAGCGGCGATGCATATCTTCGCGGGCGCGGACGGTTTCGATGCCGATCCGGGCTTCAACCATGCGGATCTGCGGCTCGAGACGCCGCTCGACTTCGGCCCGGCGCTGCAGCATTAAATCGTTGCGGCGATAGACCTTCCACAAGCCTGCGTCCATACCCGACGCGTCGTATTCAACCATGCTAACGCCATCCGACATGCGTGTGATGCGCCACGAGTCCGCCGGGCTGAGGACCTGTGCCTTCGTGTATGCGGTGACGAAGTCGAAATCGACCTGATCGCCGTCGTTCATCAGATACGAGAAGACCGGGCTGTCATCCGGGTGAACACGCAAACGATAGAGTGTTTCGTTCATTGGTGGTATCCTCTCTGTGGGGCGACGTCTCTTGGCGGAGGCTCCGCCGCCCCTGCGAAATGGGACTAGGCGAGTGCTGCAATCGCGGCGCTCGCCGCCGCTTCATTGACATAAACCACTTCGAGGACATCGCTGTCCAAGAACCGCTTTGGCAGGTTGATGCCGTCGATATGGACAATCAGCTCCAGTTCACCTCCTTTCGTTTTGGAAAGATCCGTCACCAGAGCGGTGCGGATGCTGGCGGCGCGCGTTGTGGGGGTATGCGCCCGCGTATTTGACGGTCACCACAGCGAGCACATTCGCCGCGAACTGCTGCGCGAGCGACGGCCTCTCCGTGGGAGGGGTGGTTTTGCTTCCTCTGCCGAACATAGAAATCCTCCTCTGATCTGCGCCACCCTTGTATTCAAAGGGTGTTTCGTGTTACGCTTGTCAGTATGCACCTAGTGTATATCAGTATGCACCTAGTGTCAATAGGTGTATACTGAAAATGAAAGGGGACTTATGCCTGAGGAACGGGAACGTATCCCATTCAACGTTTATTCCGATGAGCTGGAGAAGATTGACGAGCTGCGGAAGGATCGCGGTGAGAAATACATCACCGATTATTTGCGGCGGCTCATTGAGGAAGACGCGGAGCGGCAGGGGAAGCCCTTTAAGTTTCGGGTTGATCGGGGTGGTTATCGTCGTGCCAAATCTTCGGACTAAATTTGGTTGGCTGCTGAAGGTAGTGTTCTAGCGTGCTGTCAATCGTCATCGTCAACTACAACACCCGCGAGCCGCTGCGCCGCTGTCTGGAGTCGATTCGGCAGCAGCGCGGCGAGCTCGCGCTGGAAGTAATCGTGGTTGACAATGCCTCTAAAGATGGCAGCGCCGCGATGGTGCGCGCTGAATTCCCCGAATTTACGCTGATCGCTCCGCCCGAAAATACGTGGTTCACTGGTGGGAATAACCTGGGCGCGACACAAGCGACAGGCGAGTTCGTCTTCATACTCAATCCCGATACGGTGATCACGCCGGGGGCGCTGCCGACGCTGCTCGCGTATCTGGACGCGCATCCACAGGTCAGCGCGGTCACCTGCCGCATGGAATATCCCGAAGGCGGCGTGCAGAATACCTGTTCCCGCGTGCCCAGCTACCTCGATCTGCTGCTGGGCTATACGTTCGTCGGCGTGGTGCTGGCGCCGCTGCGCGACCGCCTGCGTCGGGCGATGTGGTATGACGATTGGGCGCGCGATACGACTCGTCCGGTCGCAGTGATTCCCGGCTCGTGTATGCTCATCCGGCGCGAGTGGCTGTTCGGCCTGTTTGATCCCGCGCTCAAACTCTACTTTCCGGAAGATGATCTGTGCCGCCGTATCTTGCAGGCGGGCGGGGCGATCCACTTTGTCGCGGAGGCGCTCATCCTGCATGAGGAGCACGCCAGCGTCAAACAGGCGCAGCGGCTGGCCTCGCGCATCTACTTTGACGATTTGATCACGTTTACGCGCAAGCATTACGGCAGCCTGGCCGCAGCCGTGCTCCGCGCGCTCATTGTGCCGACGCGCGCCGCTATGGATTGGGTGCAGCGGCGGCGGGGCGAGAAAGACCGTTTCTAGAAGGGATAACACTGCATGAGCCGCTACGATTCCACGCGCCGCGCGTGGGAAGATATCTGGGACAGCGCCTCCGTCGAACAAGAGTTGGAGACGATGTCGTATCCGCGCGCCGTCGAAACGCTCAACGCCTATTTGCCCTACCTGTCGAAAGCGGACATTGTCTTGGAGGCGGGCAGCGGCTTAAGCGCGGTGATCCTCACGCTCAAACGGATGGGTTATCGCGTCATGGGCTTGGATTATGCCGTCAACGCGCTGGAAACCTCACAACGCTATGATCCTGAGCTGGCGCTGGTGGCGGGCGATGTGCATCACCTGCCGTACGCGGAGAACACCTTCGGCGCGTATCTATCGTTTGGCGTGTTCGAGCATTTCGAAACGGGGATGCGCGTGCCGCTGGCGGAAGCCTACCGCGTGCTCAAGCCGGGCGGCGTGCTCGTATTGACCATTCCGTACCCGAATATCGTCAATCAACTGCTGGCGTGGCGGCGCAAGCGCGCCGGGATGAGCGTGCTCAACGACGATGAATTCTATGAGAGCACCTACACCCGTGCCGCGCTGACGAACGAAGTCCAAGCCGTGGGTTTCAAGCTGGAGCAGGTGGTGCCGACGAGCCATGCCTATACCCTGTGGGGGATCGGGGCACCGTTCCGCGCGCCCGGTTACTACCGCACCAATGCGCTCGCCGAGGGGCTCGGGCGCGTGCTCAAGACGGTGCTGCCGTGGCCGTTCAACTTCAGCACGCTGGTGATCGCGCGTAAGCCGTAGGAAGACGTCAGTTAGAGATAAGCTGCTTGTCGATCCATCCGCACCTGCGCCCACATTGTGATACACCCGCCAAACCGCTCAGGACGAGGCATGAAGTCATTTCAGGATCGGCACTTTGTCTAACGTCACCCTGTTTCGCTGCGCTCAACCGCCCCTCTCCAAAGGGCGAGGGGCAAGGGCAAGGCGGGTGGGTCCCTCTCCCCACGGAGAGGGACGGCTGTGGAGCAAGCAGGGTGAGGTGACATTTCACCAATTGTGAAATAGCCTCATGCCTCGTCCCTACACAGACGCACTTATCTGTCTCCCCTCCCCGAATTCGGTTGACGGAGGGACAGTTTTAACATTGGGAACCATCAAGGTGCCGATTTGAGGAAACAGATTTCGTAGGGACGCGCAACGGCGCGTCCGTGTTGACCACAATCCGGCGGACGCCCCGTTGGGCGTCCCTACAATCCCTCATTTGTTAAAAGTGCCCTGTCCTCAACCGAATTCGGGGAGGGGCAGCGGTGGGGTCGGATACACAGGGCAGTCACGCAAAATCATCGCCACTCGGCTGTTTTATCCCTAACTGACGTTAGGAAGACGAACTTCAGGCCGCGTCCGATGGTAAATAAAACAGGGCGATCCAATCGGATCGCCCTGCTGTTTGCTGCTGGGTAGTGCGAACTATTCCTGAACGACCAGCACGGTCACCATGCCGAACATGCCGTCGCGCGATTCCGCGTGCGTCAGAACGTGGCAGTGGTACGCCCAGAAACCGAGTTCGGTGCAGTCGATGATGACATCGTAGCGTTCGCCGGGGGCGACGTTGAGGGTATCGCACTTATACGGCATCGGCAGCGGCCAGCCATCCTTGGCGATAACCTGCTGCGGGATGCCGTGCAGGTGCATCGGGTGGATCATCAGACCTTCGTTCATGTAGCGGACGCGGATCTTATCGCCGAGCTTGGCGACGATCGGCTGCGTGTACGGGAACGCCTTGCCATTGATGGTGAAGCCCATCGCGCTGTCGTTCAACACCCAGATATATTCCGCGGTCACTTCCGGTTCCGTGCTGGGATCAGCCGGGTCGATGATGAAGGCGGCCATCAAGCCCTTGGTCACCTGTTCCGCCGCATTGTGGTGCGAGTGGTACATGTGCGTGCCGGGGTTGCGGAGCGTGAATTCGTAGGTGCGGGTCGCGCCGGAAACAATCGGTTCTTCGGTCACGTACGGGACGCCGTCCTGATTGTTCGGGACGTACACGCCGTGGAAGTGGATGGCAGTGCTTTCAACCATTTCATTGGTGACGTTCAGGCGGATGGTTTCGCCTTCGGTGGCGCGGATGTACGGGCCGGGGACGATGCCATTGTAGGTCATCGCGGGGAAGCTCATGGTCGGGGTGGTGAACCATTCGACGTCCTGACAGGTGATGTTGAAGACCTTAACGTCGCCGTCCATTTCGTATTCCAGCGGCAGGCCCCAGAAGTTCGGGTCGGCGCCGATGTTGGCGAGGAAAACTTCCACCGCTTCGCGGTGGTGTTGATCCATGGCGGCGGCATCTTCCGGCGTCACCTGGCGAGCGGGCTGCTTCGGAGTCGTCTTGATGCCCAGAGCGCCTGCGCCCACCGCACCAGCACCCACGCCCATCATCTTCAGAAAGTCTCTGCGCTGCATGAAAGTTATCCTTCTATAGAGATGCGTCAGAACGGCGCACCATATACGCTATGTAGCCTAAGCTATTTGGCTTACTGGATAGTTTACATGCTAAACGAGGATCTGTAATCTAAGAAGGCGAGAACGGCACGTTTTATATGTGACAAAAATCACTTGCGCGCTTGGGCTCGCGTGTGCATAATAGGGTGCTTCCAAATTCCAGTTTTTGCGATTGAAATTCCGAGGAATTCTCAATGGGTAACAACACCCCTAATCGTTCGGCGGAACAGTTTCCGTTCGTTCCGGCTTTGATTTTGCTCGTCGTGTTTGGGTTTGCCTTGGCGCTGTTTTTGGCGGGGCAGCCGCGGATCGCGCCGCAAGTGCGCCCGACCGTGACCATTCGCCCGAGTGCAACGCCGATTACCCCGACCGCAGTGGCCGCTGTGCCCAGTGAAGTCCCCGCTCAAAATGTTTCGGCTGGTACCTACGCCCGCGAGAATGTGCGCGCCGGTGAAAATGTCATTCTAGCGACCTGCTCGGCCTGCCACGGTATGAATGCGCGTGGTATTCAAGGGCTGGGGAAGAGCCTGCTCGACAGCGAATTCGTCGACAGCTTGACCGATGACGAACTGGTTGCTTTCATCCGCGTTGGTCGTGAGGCGAGCGATCCGCTCAACACGACGGGGGTGCCCATGCCTGCGTCGGGCGGCAACCCCGGCCTGACCGACCAGAACCTGTATGATGTTGTCGCGTATCTCCGTGTGAACGCGGATCACCCGGAACGCATCGGCTCCGGTGGTGGCGCGGTTGGTGGCAGTGATGCCCCGGCAGCCACGCCCACGTTGGCGGGTACGCCCACGCCGACCACACCGTTCGTCCTGCCGATCAATCGCATTGGTGGCGCGACGGCGACGCCGACCGAAGCCTTCGTCCTGCCGATCAACCGCATCGGCGGTGGCAGCGAAGCGACGCCGGAAGTCACCCCCGGCCAGTAAGCCGACCTACAAGTCTTCAGTAGACAGTTTACAGTTCACAGTTTGGCTGTGGAAGGTAAACTGTCTTTTTTTGCCTGAACGTCGAAGTGGCTAGCACTTGCTTGGAGTGGTAGGGACGCGCAGCGGCGTGTCTGCCCATAAAAGCAGCGGACGCCAAAAATGGCGTCCCTACACTGCTTGTATCCGTCGCCTGTAACCGTAAGCCATGTGCTCCTGCGGCAAGTATTCGCAGATAAGCAAGGCTAATTTGTAGGGGCGCACCTGTGTGTGCGCCCTCAGTCGGGCAGACACATAGGTCTGCCCCTACAACTTGCATCATCTACCGGAGGTGGCATGTAGAGGTTAGTGCAGCCGGACATCCGAGTTTGACTGTGAACGGTGAACTGACGACTGCTTGGCTACACCAAATCCTTGAGCTTTCGCCCGCGGCCAAACCGCTGAGAATCGCGCCTTCGACGCGCGGCCCGGCGAAGGCATCGCCCGCGAACATCAGCGGAGCCGGCTGCCCTTCGGCCAGCAGAAAGCGTTCCGGGTAGGTGATGTTCGGCTGCGAATAGCGCCAGCGCTTAATCTCCCATTCAACGATCTGCGATTTTTCGTCGAGAAACGGCATCAGATCCACGCGCAGCGAGCGCATAATTTCTTCGTCGGAACGACCCCAGAGTTGGTGACTGTAACCCGCGTTCGCCTGAATGGTCAGGATCGTCGTCTGGCTGATGCCCTTTTGCCGGTTGTCGGCAATCCACTGGATCGGCGCGTGTAGGCGTTGAATCGCGCCCGGAGCGGGCAGGTTGACGCGCCCTTCGACGCGCGCCATCGCCGTGATGCACGGTAAATAGTCGATCTGATCGAGCGCTTCCCGGTCTTTGGGGGCAAGCGCCACCGGGCCGCCGTCGAGAATTGCGAGGGACTGCGGGACGGGTGCCGTGAGCAGCACGGCTTTCGCGCTGACCTTCACGCCCGCTTCGTCGCGAATTTCCCAACCGCCCTCGACCGCGTGCATACTGGTAGCGCGCACGTTCACGCGCACATCAAGGCCGACGGCCAGATGCTTCATCAGCGCGTTCATGCCGCCGTTGATGGCATAGCGCGGGTTGCCGTCGCGGGTCGAGACCAGACTGCCATCGCTCCAACCGCGCGACCATTCGAAGGCGATGCCTGCCTTCAGCCATTCATCGAGCAGGGTGCGGAACTGGGGCGAACGCACGGTGAAGAACTGCGCGCCGTGGTCGGCGGTTCCGCTGCCAATGCGTCGGGTCGCCATACGACCGCCCACGCTTTTCCCCTTATCCAAGATGAGCACCCGCTTGCCCGCCTTGCTCACTTCCCGTGCAGCCAGTAGTCCGGACAAGCCTGCGCCAACTATGAGTACATCCGTATTCATCATCAACCTTTGTTTGTCTGCAACAGAATAGGGCTATTATAACGAAAACGGAGGAATCTCTCGATTTCTCCGTTTTTATTGTGATGAATTTCACGAATTCTGAGAACGATGGGCACGTTTGCCGCCGGACACAGCGGGCGACTCGTTACCGGAAGAGTTCGCGCACGATGACGTTGCGCTGAATTTCGCTCGTGCCTTCGTAAATCTGGAAGACCTTCACGTCGCGCATCAACTTTTCGACCGGGTATTCGCGCATGTAGCCGTAGCCGCCGAAGACCTGCACCGCATCCACGGTGATCTTCATCGCGGCATCGGCGGCGAACGCCTTGGCGAACGCGACCGCTTTCGGGTTGCTGATGTTGTTATCGACCAGCCACGCCGCCTGATAGGTGAGCAACCGTGCCGCTTCCACATTGATCGCCATGTCCGCGATTTTGTGGCCGATGGCCTGATGCTGCCAGATCGGCTGGCCGAACGTCTCGCGTTCCTTGGCGTACTTGACGCATTCTTCCAACGCGCGCCGACCCACACCGACCGCGCCCGCCGCGACGCCGGGGCGGCTGTGATCGAACACGGTCATTGCCAGCAGGAAGCCCATGCCTTCTTCGCCGATGCGGTTTTCGGCAGGCACTTCTACATTCTCAAACGTGATTTCGGCGGTATCGGCGGCGCGCTGACCGAGTTTGTCAAAGTGGCGGCTCACGCTGATGCCGGGGGTATCGCGTTCGATCACGAAGCAGGAGATGCCTTTGTGCTTCTTGCTCGGATCGGTCACGGCGAACACCGTGTAGAAGCTGGAATAGTTCACGTTGCTGATGAAAATCTTCGAGCCATTGATGATGTACTTGCCGTTGACGCGTTCGGCGCGCGTCTGCATGCCGACGACATTCGAGCCCGCCCCGGGTTCGGTCACGCAGTAGGCGGCGAGATCGCCTTTGCCGACCATGCGTTCGCCGAGCCAGTATTCTTTTTGCTGTTCCGTGCCGCCGAGCATGATCGGCAGCGACGACAGGTTGTTGACGCTCATCGCTGTGCTGATGCCGGAGCAGCCGTAGCCGAGTTCTTCCTGTACGATGACTTCGTCGAAGACTTTGGCGCCGGGGCCGCCGTATTCTTCGGGGATGTTCAGGTTGACGAGGCCGAGATTGCGCCCCTTGTTGATGATATC
>NZ_JADJPI010000042.1:0-13773 GCF_016713355.1 Candidatus Flexifilum breve | reverse complement strand
ACTTCCCGTGCAGCCAGTAGTCCGGATAAGCCTGCGCCAACTAAGAGTACATCCGTATTCATCATCAACCTTTGTTTGTCTGCAACAGAATGGGCTATTATAACGAAAACGGAGGAATCTCGGTTTCTCGTTTTATTGTGATGAATTTCACGAATTCTGGAACGATGGACACTTACCGCGGACACAGCGGGCGACTCGTTACCGGAAGAGTTCGCGCACGATGACGTTGCGCTGAATTTCGCTCGTGCCTTCGTAAATCTGGAAGACCTTCACGTCGCGCATCAGCTTTTCGGACCGGGTATTCCGGCATGTAGCCGTAGCCGCCGAAGACCTGCACCGCATCCACGGTGATTTCATCGCAGCATCGGCGGCGAACGCCTCGGCGAACGCGACCGCTTTCAGGTTGCGATGTTGTTTATCGACCAGCCACGCCGCCTGATAGGTGAGCACCCGTGCCGCTTCTACATTGATCGCCATGTCCGCGATTTTGTGGCCGATGGCCTGATGCTGCCAGCTCGGTTGGCCGAACCTCTCGCGTCCCTTCGCGTACTTGACGCATTCTTCCACCGCGCGCCGACCTACGCGCCGACGGCGCCGCCGCAACGCCGGGGCGGCTGTGATCGGACCACGGTCATCGCTAGCAGGAAGCCCATGCCTTCTTCGCCGATGCGATTTTTCGTCGGCACTTCACGTTTTCGAACGTGATTTTCGGCGGTATCGGCGGCGCTGACCGAGTTTGTCAAAGTGGCGGCTCACGCTGATGCCGGGGGTATCGCGTTCGATCACGAAGCAGGAGATGCCTTTGTGCTTCTTGCTCGGATCGGTCACGGCGAACACCGTGTAGAAGCTGGAATAGTTCACGTTGCTGTTAAAAAAATCTTCGAGGCCATTGATGATGTACTTTGCTGTTGACGCGTTCGGCGCGTTTGCATGCCGACGACATTTCAGGCCCCGCCCCGGGTTCCGGTCACGCAGTAGGCGGAGGAGATCGCCTTTGCCGACCATGCGTTCCGCCGAGCCAGTACTCTTTGCTGTTCCGTGCCGCCGAGCATGATCGGCAGCGACGACAGGTTGTTGACGCTCATCGCTGTGCTGATGCCGGAGCAGCCGTAGCCGAGTTCTTCCTGTACGATGACTTCGTCGAAGACTTTCGCGCCGGGGCCGCCGTATTCTTCGGGGATGTTCAGGTTGACGAGGCCGAGATTGCGCCCCTTGTTGATGATATCGATGGGGAATTCCGCGGTTTTATCAAAGTGCTCCGCAACCGGAATGATCTCTTTGGCGGCGAAGTCGCGCGCCAGCTTTTGCAGCATCTTCTGGTCGTCGGATAGCTCAAAGGAAACGCCGTTGACAGCCGTCTGGTCCATAATTTGTGGGCTCCATAAATTTAATCGAATGTCGATTAGATTATTATAGCGGGGAACATTCGCGGGCGGCAACTAAATATTTGTATAATGAAGCGGCACGCAGGTAGTCATTGGAAGTGCCATGTCGCAGCTCTTTTCGAGTAAATCCGGCTCAAACGTAAGCATCTGTCCGCAGTTGTCCCGGCGACTGTGTTGTTTGCGCTGTCTGTTGACTGACGAAAAGGAGTATCACTATGGCTGACTTCCTACCCGGTGTGCATGCCGCGCCGAATATTCAAACTGCCCCTGACCTCTACGAAATTGAAAATCGTGCTGCCGACCCCGAGCAGCGCATTGAAGCTGCGATGCGTTCGATTGCCGCCTGGGACGGTCAGATCGTACTGGATCTGGGCGCGGGGACGGGTTTTCACGTGCCGCGCTGGCACGCCGAGGCCGCTCATGTGATCGCCGTCGAACCGCATGACGATCTGCGCCTGAAGATCATGCGGCGAGTAGCGGAGCTCAACCTCGAACGCGTCTCGGTCATGACGGGATCGGCGGAGCGCATTTTGCTGCCGTCCGCCTCCGTAGATGTGATCCATGCGCGTTTCGCCTATTTCTTCGCGCCAAACTGCCTGCCCGGTCTTACCGAAGTGGCGCGTGCTGCGCTCCGGTGGAACGGCGTTCATCATCGACAACGACCTGCGCCACGGGCAGTTTGCGGATTGGCTGAAACGGCATCCCTTTGCAGGTGTCGATCCGGATGTGGTCGAGGGATTCTGGTCAGCGCAGGGCTACCAACTGGTGCGGATTCTGAGCGAGTGGCGTTTTGACAACCGCGCGGATCTGGAAGCGGTTGTGCGGCTGGAATTCGGCGAGGCGTTGGGGAACGACCTGCTCCGCTCACACGGGATTGAGCGTCGAGTACCACCACGCGCTGTACTGGCGGCGTTACTAGGGACGTTTCTCAAGGAGGTAGGGGCAAGGCACAGCTTAGCTCGGTAGAATAGCCTGATCACTAGCCAAACAGTTCAGGACGAGGCATGCCTCGTCCCTACACAAATGCTCTTATCTGTCTCCCCTCTCCGGATTCGGGGAGGGGCCGGGAAGGGTCGGGAAACAGCTACAACTCCATCAACCCATAAGCCGCCGCGAGGATGCTGATCGGATGCACGCTTTTTCGCCCCGGTCGCATGCGTGATCCGCCAGCGGCAGGTTTCGCTGTCGCAGATCACGGGCCTCGCACCGATGTCGCGCACCTGATCGAACAACTGCTGGCCGATCGCCATGCCAATATCGTACTTTTCGACCTTGAAGCCATACGTCCCGGCAATCCCGCAGCATGAGGCGTCGGAGAGGCGCACGTCGAGGCCGGGGATGAGGTCAAACAGATCGAGCGCGGGCTGCCCCATGTTGTGCGCTTTTTGCTGGCAGGGCGCGTGATAGAGCAGCGTGCCGCCGAAGTCGACGCGCTGGAAGTCGGTCTTGAGCTCACCGCGCCGATGCAGCAGCAGCAAAAACTCGCTGATGTCGTACACATTTTCCGCCACCACGTCCCGATCCGGATGGTCGAGCTGCAAAATCTCGCGGTAGTCGGATTTGAAACTGAGCGTACACGACGTGCTCGCCCCGACAATGGGGATCCCCCGCCCGGGCGTACTGCGCCAGATGATCGAGGTTGCGGCAGGCATGCGAACGCGCCGCGTCAAATTCGCCGTTGGACTGCATAGGCAGGCCGCAGCAGTTCTGCTCGGGCAGCACCACGTCGTAGCCGTTGTGCGCGAGGATCAGCACGGCGGCTTTGCTGACCGCTGTCTCGAAGTAATTGCCCGCGCACGCGTGGAAATACGCGACCTTGCCCCGCACGGGAGCGGCGGCCTGCGGTTTGTGCCGCGAACCATTCGCGGAACGACTGGAACTTGAAATTGGGCAGCGGGGGCGTCGCGGTGAATGCCGATCACTTTCTCGACGAGATGCGCGCTGGCCGCAGGTTTGCGCCCCAGTTCGCCAGCGGAGCGAACTTGTGCCCGAGTTTGCCCATCAGTTCGGAGCGACCCAAAGCGCGGTTGCGCAGTGGAATTTTGCCGTCGTAGAGCTTTTCACGCGCCCGCGCGTTGATCTCCATCACTTTTACGCCGTGCGGGCAGACCATCGTGCACATGCCGCAGCCCGAGCAGTAATCGACGCTCTTGTCGGGCGACTCGTCGCCGCGTTCTTCGTTCATGCGGAAGCGCTGCCACTGCGGCCCGACGACTTTGGGGCCCGGGGAACAACTCGGTCACTGGGGCGACGGGGCAGGCCGCCGTGCAGATATTGCATTTGACGCACAGGTCAGCGCTGAATTCGACCTGTTCGCTAATTTCGAAGGGGTTGATCAGGTTGGTCATGGGAGAGCCCGCCACTTCATCAACAATGGACGCCATTATAACGTAAAGACATCGGCCTCACCCCCACTCGCTGCGCTCGTTTCCCCCTCTCCCTTGGGAGAGGGGGTGAGGGGGTGAGGTGCTAGACGACTGCGCGCCGCCGCCAGAAGATCGAGCGGGGACGCCGCCGGATGGACACGCCACGCGACCGCGTGATCACGATCTGCAGCACAATGCCGAGAATCGCCAGCAGCAGCACCCACTGCGCGCCGAGGCCGAAGCCGAGCGCGATCATCTGCGCGCCGACGATGGCCGAGAACACGAGCAGCAGCTCGAACGAGATGAGCAAGAGGATCACCCCGCCGATGATCAGCGCGATCAACAGCACGATATCGGAGGGCAGGCCGAAGCCGAGTGCCAGCGCCAGCGAGCGCGTGAGCACGATGCCGATGTAGCCGCCGATGAGGAACACGGCGAGGAACCACAAGACGGCTGCCAGCGCAGCGCCGATCAACCCGCCGACGATGAAGACCGCCAGCGCGATCACCGTATTCGGCCCGTTGAAGAACGAGAGCGCGATCAAGCCGCCGATCAGGAAGCCCGCGATCAAGATGATGAAATCGTAGACCGCCCAGCCCGCGACCAGCAGGATCACGCCGCCGACGATCAGGATGATGCGCGCCGTTTCGGATGTGGGCGGCTGGAGCAGCCGTTCCCACAGGCTGACCGCCGCCGTCGTGAGGCTTTCCGCCGCGCCTTCGGCCACATCGACCACGCCGCCCGCCGTCTCTTCGACTTGCGTCGCGTTGGGTGTGGGCAGCGGTGTGAGCGTGGGCGCGGTATCTTGCGCGCTAACCGCGCTCACCATGAACAGCAGCCCGAGTGTCACCAAGCCGATCTGTTTGAGCATACCTTCACCTCCTGTAATTACGAATTACATTATACAGGAGATACGGCTTTCTGCGCGGCCAAAGCGCCCGTTGCCAGATCGACGCCTTCGGCGCTGCCTTCCACAACCGGGCTGTAGCCCGCCAGCAGCCGACCCACCGCGTACAGATTCGGCGCGAACGGCTGACCATCTGCGCCGAGCGGACGCAGATCGGCGTCGGTGGCGAGGCCGACCGCATGGATCGGCTGCGCTTGCCCGCTCAAGAGCGGCGCGGTGAACCAGTCATCACGCTTGCTTACGTTGCTGACGGGCAGATCGAGAATTGTCTCGCAGATGCGCCCCGTGTAATCGCTCTCCAGCCCGCCGCCGTATAAAGCCGCCCGTCGCCATGATGACGGCATCCGCGGGGATGACGCGCGCGCGACCGTTCGCTGTGCCCGCTTGCACGCCCGTCACGCGACCATTGTTGATGTCCAGCCCGGTGACGGTCGCGCCAATGGTGATGCGTCCGCCGCGCGCCAGCAAACTGCGCCGCAAGGCGTGGAACAGGCGCAAGCCGGGGATCGATGGGGTGAGCGTGGGAATCTCGAACACGGGCACGCCAAGTTCTTGCGCTAGTTGGCGCGCAGTCTCCGCCTTGAAGCCGAGAATCGCCGGGAAGCCGATCACCGTGGCGTCGCGCACCAGCGGCTTGACCTGCCGCACAAGATCGGCACGGCCATCCGGCGTATCGAGATAGTTGGCGTAGTCGGTTGTCCAATCATCGAAGTTGCCGCCCATATGCGGTCAAGTCGATCACGCCCGCGTGCGCGTGATAGCCCGCCGCGTTCAGGTTGTCGGCGATCAACCCGCCGTAGAAGTCGCGCCAGCCATCGACGCCGATGATCATGATCTTATCGCTCGGCTGGAGCGCGTGGGTCACGCTGCCGAGACCGAAGGCAATGGGACGCAGTTTGCCCATCGCGGTCACAGCGTGGAGCGGTGTGCCGTTGGGGAGCTGGGCGGCGAGTCCGTGTTGGCGTGCCGCCCGCTCGACCACGCCTGCGCCGATGGGCAGCGCCGCTGCGGCTGGCGCATACGGGTGTTCCGCTTTGGCCGCCAGCGCATTGACATCGCCCGTCTCAATCCACGCCGGGAACAGCGTGATCGCGCCTTGTCCCGCCGTCACCAATTCGACGCGCGCGCCCAATTCGAGGGCGGTCAGCGCGGCGGTCAAACCTGGCCAGCCCGCTCCGATCACGACGACGCGCTGAGCCTCACTCCTAGCCCCTCTCCGAGCGGAGAGGGGGAATGTCGGAAGTTGCGTCCCCTCTCCCTTGGGAGAGGGGAGTGAGGGGTGAGGCTAAGTTCGGCACAAACTGTGTGCTGTTTCCCGTTTGTTCGGACAGGCCGAGGATGCGCCCGTAGATGTGTTCCGAGAGCAGCGCCTGCCGCAGATTGTGCCCCCACAGCAGCGGCTTGACCCCGCCGAAGCGCCGTTCGACGAATTCGCTGAGCAGCGCGTGCGTGTTTTCTGGCTTGTCGTGCACGTACTCATGGCGGATGGACGCTGCGCGATACGAGCAGAACCCGCCCTGACACGGCCCCATGCCCACGCGCAGATCGCGGCGCAGGTCATTGAGCGTGACCACATCACCGCCGCGCAGCGCCTCGATGATCTGCGGCTGCGTGACAATCTCGCACTCGCAGATCAACGCGCCGGGGTTACCGCCTAAGCTCAATCGCGTCCAAACGCCCGCGCAAGCGGTGATAGTTCGACTTTGCGCCGTGCGCCGGGGATCGGCGTAGTGGCGGTGGCACGGTTTAGGTCACATTGAGTTTGGCGCAGGCCATGTCGCGGCGCGCTCGGCCATCTGCCGGAAGGTGGTCAGCTTGCCGCCGATGATGCTGATCAGGCCTTCAATGCCGTCGCTTTGCGCATGGTCGAGCAGGGTGAAAGGTGCGCTTGGCCTCCCGGCCATCCGCCGACTCG
The DNA here is from genome assembly GCF_016713355.1 of Candidatus Flexifilum breve. NCBI lineage: Bacteria > Bacillati > Chloroflexota > Anaerolineae > Aggregatilineales > Candidatus Flexifilaceae > Candidatus Flexifilum > Candidatus Flexifilum breve. The sequence continues at coordinate 7,200 of NZ_JADJPI010000042.1, read as the reverse complement.
CCGGGATCGTAGAGCGGACGCACGCCGCCCCCACGAGCGCAGGATGCGCGCCTGACTGATGCCCGGGGTCATGGCTTCGGCTTCGTCGAGGATGCGCGTGACTTCCCACGCTTCGACGCGGGTATCGCCGGGATCGTCCGTCTTGACCGAGGTCGTGCCGATCACGCTGACCGTGCCCACCGGGACGAAAATATCACCGTCACCGGGCAGACGCAGCTTACGATCACGGTGTTCCCAACGGATGTTGTAGGCTAGCATCGCGCCTCGGCTGAGCTTCATTTTGAACTTCGCGCCTGCCTTCGCGCCGATCTCGCCCGCCCACGGCCCGGCCGCGTTGATCACGACCGCGCATTCGACCTCCACGGATTCGTTGGTGCGCAGGTTGGTCAGGTTGGCGCCGACGATGCGGCTGCCCTGTTTGCGGAACGATTCGACACGGTGATACGTCAGGAACTGCGCGTTGTTGGCTTCATGCGCGCCGCGCTGGAGCGCGTGGAGCAGATCCCACGAGTCGCACGTGCCGTCCGGCACTTCGTAGATCGCTTCCAGCTTGGGATTGAGCACTTTCTCGCGCTTAAGCGCCTCGCTCAGCGGGACTGCCCGCGTGGGCAAATTGACCGCCGCGCACGCCTTGAGCCACTTATCGACGTAGCTCACGTCGTCGCCGGGGCAGAGCACGAAGAAACCGCTCGTGTCTTCGATAGCATGCGGCGCGACGTGGCGAATGATGCGATTTTCGTCAATGCATTCTTTGGCGCTTTCGGGGTCGCGCACGGCATAGCGCCCGCCGGAATGCAGCAGGCCGTGATAACGTCCGCTCGTCCCGGTTGCCAGATCGCTCATCTCGGCGAGCACGACGCGCACGCCGCGCAGCGCCAAGTCCCACGCGATGCCGCCGCCCGTCGCCCCGCCGCCAATGATTAAAACGTCAGTTTGGATCATCGTTGATCTGCAAACTCCTGCTCATTTTTGGGGCAGATTATAGCGCGGGAATCAAAAGGACGCGGCGATCCGCGTCCCTATAATCGAGCGGTTGCGACATTACCCCTTCGTCGAGCGAATCTCTCCGGTTTCGTCCGTGCGCACAGCGCGCATCGATCCGGTGGTGGTCGTCTTCATGGGCTTGGGTGCGCGGCGCGCATACACCAGCAGATAGATCAGGAAGCCGAGCACGCTGAACGCGCCCATGACGATCACCGCGCCAAGCAGCGACACGCCGAGGCGCAGCACCTGCGGGTCAAGTGCATTGAGTGCGGCGAGCGGATCACCGGGTGTCGTGGTCGCAATGCTGGTGACGGGGCGCTGCGCGCCGTACCACAGTACGGTCGGCATGACGTCCGCTTCGATGGTCTGCGTGAAGGTGTCGGGTGTCGTCGCCGTCCAATCCGCGCCTGTAACGATCACCGTGTAGGTGCCGGGCGACAGGCGCTGGAAGCAGCCGCATGATTTGTCCTCCGTTAACGCCGCCGCAGCCCAGTGAAATGCCCATGCCCGCGACGAGCAATGACGCCCGCCGCGCCGAATAAGATCAAGCCGAGGTTGTCGGGCAGCGGGTTGGCCGTGCCCGTTGCGGTTCGTCGCTCTGTGCCGTCATATTGACCAGTTCATCGGCGGGCGGCGGGGTGACAGGCAGCACGCCCTGCGCCGCGCCGAACGCCAGATTCACCTTCGCTCCGGCAATCGCGCGCACCGTGAGCTGCGCCGAAGTCGTCAGACCGTAGCCCTGCGGCGCTTGCATCGACGCGGTGTATTCGCTCGCCGCGAGATCGGCGAAGCAGTACGGTTCCGGGGAGCTGTCCATCGCATGTTCGCCGACGACGCCGCTCGCTCCGGTCAACGTGATCACGCCGCCGGGGAGCGCGACTTCGTCGGCTTCCTGCACGCGGTCGGCGTTGATATCTTCATACAAGCTGATGCAGATCTGCGCGGCGTCGCCTGCCGGGTTGATCGACGGCAGCACATCACCGCCCGCCACCGAACGAATTGGCGCGGGTGGCGCAGACTCGACGGGGGCAGGGGGTGGATTATTGGCGGCTTCGGCGGTGCTTTCAGGCGCGGCAGAAGCTTCCGCCGTCGCTTCAGGGTTCGCTGTGCCCGCTTCCTGCGCGGTGATATTTTCCGCAATCAGGAGTTCGGCGGTCACTTCCGGCGTCGCCGCTGACGCTGGCGGGCGGATGATGATCTGCTGGCCGATCTGCATGATGCGCGGGTCGCGGATATCCGGGTTGACCGCCAGCACCTCGGCGCGTCAGACCATAGGCGACGGCAATGCTGTCGATGGTGTCGCCGGGCTGGACAGTATGGACGATGGAGCCATCGCCCTGCTCAGTTTGCGGCTGCACAAAGCCGACTTCGGCGGGAATGGTGGAATCGGCGTCGCGCCTTCCACAGCGGCGGGGCAGCCGCACCAACTAGCGCCGCCACCAACGAGCGCGGCATCATCCCAGTAAACGTTGTTGAGTTCGAGCGGCCACTGCTGCGTAGCGAACAGGAAGACGGTCGCTGTCGTGCCCGTGGTTGTCGCGCTGACGGTCAACTGCGCCCAGGTGTCGTGCGGTGCGGCGTTGCCTGACCACACAATATCGCTGTCATAGGGATCGGTGCCGCCGTTCGGGTCAATCCCGACGCGCGTATATGCGCCCGATCCGGCCGCCGATGTGCAGTTGTCGAAGCCATCAGGGATATCGCAGGTCTTGAGGTACGCCCACGCGCTCGCGGTGACGTTCGCTCCCCTGCTGCACGCTCACTTGCTGATAGAGCGCGGCGGTGAAAGTCGCAAAGCCTTTGTTGAGGGTTGACGGCGCGCCCACCGGAATGCGGGTTAGGGCCGGGACCGTTGTGCGGAAAGCCGACTTGCGGGCAGGTTCTGCCACGCTTCACTGCGCGGGGCTTCGGTGTACCAGAAGCTCTAATCGGCGGGGGATATTCAGGTCAGCACGCCCGCGTTGGGTGTACGTGCCTTCCATCCCTCCGTCACGGAGGGCATTACCATCTTGCGCCGCGAGGGGCGCGCCTCACGAGGAAGAGTGCGATCAAGAGAAGCGGGAAAATCCGCTGCATTGTTCACCTTCATGGCTTCAATAACAAATCGGCGTGGTTTCTCCACGCCGTGAGCGGATTATAGCATTCGAGATGTTCGTGTCAACCAACGGTTGGGCTCCGGTGGGGCAGGCGAAAAGTCCCTCTCAGGTCTGCTCCGACAGCCGGAGCAGACCCCTGTTCACCGGCGACTAGGCCGCGATATCGCGCCGCTGGAAGGCAACCATGCCCACGCCGACCAGCGCCACGGCGACGACGATCAGCACCAGCAGCGCGCCCGTTGCCATCCCGTTCTTCACAATGTCAGTCGCGCGGTAGTAGCTGAACACGGAGATCCGGTTGATGGTGCTCAGCAGGTCATCCCCGACCGATGCAGCGAGGAAATTGAGGAAGAAACTGCCGATCACCGCGCCAAAGGCGATCGTCATCACCCGCGAGCGGCTCGGTAGCAAAGCTGCGAGCAGCGCCGTGAACGCCAGCGCGACCAGGCCAATTGGGAACAGCGCAATCGTCATTTCGAACAGCCGACCCATCGGGAAGGTAGCGGCCACCCTGCGTGGACAGCACACCGCCCGCCGCGCCCGCAAAGGTGATCAGCGTGACGCCCAGCAGCAGCACGGCATAGGCAGCGAACTTTCCGGCGATCAACTGCCAGCGTGGGAGCGGCGTGCTCAACACACTGTTGAGGATGCCGCGATCTTCATCTGCTGCCGTGATGTTCAGCCCACTGAGGACCGCGTACACGGCGAACATCACCACGACGAAGCTGAAGAAACGTCCCGCCAGATACCCTTCCGGCGTCGCCAGCACGTTGACGTCGTCTGTGCCGAGGAATTGCAGCAGGAAAGGCGGCATCGAGGCGACTAAATCGGCGAACCCGCGCAGCGCGTCCACGTCGCCGAGGACGACCGCTTGCACCAGGGCGATGAGCGCGAAGCCCCGCCCCACATCAACATCCCGCGCCAACTGCGGCGCAGCGTTTCGCGAAACACGACGAATGTCATGATAGCACTTACCCTCTACAGTCCAATATCACGACGCTGGAATAGGAACGCGCCGCCCACGAACAACACTGCGCCCCACCGCGATCAACAGGACGACACGCCCCACGCCGCCGCTCGTCATCACCGTATCGCTGCCCGTGTAGCTGAAGTACGACAGCACACGCAGCGCCGCGACCGCCGTCTGACTCGCCGCGTTGCCGATGAACTCGATGAAGTAGCTGCCGATGACGAACGCGACCGCCAGTGCCAGCGCCGTTGCGCGGCTGCGGGCGAGCGCCCACGAGCACGCTGAAGCCGAAAACCGTCAGCATGGCGGGCAGCATGTTGAGCGAGGCCACGAACAGCTTCCCCAGATCCACGTCGAGGGTCGAAACCGCCTTGCCCCCACAAAACCGAGGTGTGAGACGAGGATGGTCAGCACCATCAACAGCACATACGCCAACCCCTTTCGATCATGAGCTGCGTCCGGCTGACAGGCCAAGCGCTCAACAGAAGGTCGAGGGATGCCGATCTTCTTCCCACCGTCGTCACATTCAACCCAGCGACCACGCCGCACACGCTCATGATCGGGCATGGTGTAGGTGAAACTAGCCGAACCCAATGAAACCTTCCGGCGTGGCCAGCTGCCACATCGGACGCGCCAAAGGCCTGAAGGAGCGCGGGCGGCATCGATTCGAGTAAACGGGCAAACCGCTGCAAGGACTCCGCGTTCGGCAGGATGAGCATAATGAACATGCCGTCGCCCCCTGACCCCCACGCCCCAATATACGGCGGACAACCAACTCCGCCGCAGCGTATGGCGAAAAATCACGCCTCTCATGGTTACGACATCACTTTCTGCGGTGATTATTCGCGGGCTGCCCGCCGTAGAACGTCAGGAAGATGTCTTCCAACGTGGGCGTTTCTGACCAAAATATCCTGCACGTATGCGCTGCTGACCGCCTTAAGCGGATCGAAGTCACCGCCAAACTGCAGCGAGAGTGCGTTCGCGCCCTCTGCGCTGACCTTGCTCACGCCAGCTACACTGCTCACCAGCAGGGGCGACACAGCCTCGCGGAATTTGAGCGTCACCTTTGCGGAAATCGACGCGCGTCAGGCGTTCGACCGTCTCAACGGCTTGCAGTTTGCCATCGCGGAGAATGCCGACGCGGTCGCAGATCGCTGCACTTCGTTCAAGACGTGCGACGAGAGGAACACCGTCTGACCGTTGGCCTTCGCCTCCAGCATCAATTGGTTGAAAGTCTGCTGCATGAGCGGATCCAGCCCGCTCGACGGCTGGTCGAGAATGAGCAGGGTCGGGCTTGTCCATCAGCGCGAGGATCAAGCCGAGCTTGCGCTTGTTCCCCGTCGAATAGGTACGGCATGCGCTTGGTCAGGTCGAAGTTCAGGCGTTCCGCCAGTTCATTGACGTAAGCGGTATGCACCCCGCCGCGTAAATTGCCCATGTAAGTTGACGATTTCGCGCGCGGTCAGCCGATCCCAGGTTGAGTTCTTTGCCGGGGAAAAGCCGATGCGCTGGCGGATCGCCACGCTCTGCGCGATGGTATCCAGACCGAAGATCGCCGCGCGGCCGCTGGTCGGACGGATGAGATCGAGCAGCAGGCGGATCGTCGTCGTCTTACCTGCGCCGTTCGGTCCCAGATAACCGAAGATTTCCCCCTTCAGACTCTATTTTGCTTGATTGATACGCTGCCGCCGCTCCTCAATTACGGCGCGGAGCTGCGCGATGTAGCCGCGCATGATCGCTTTGCCGGCTTCCGAGTTCCCCAGCCCATCGGGTGAGAGCCCCTTGCTGAGCATGTCCGCCATGGCCGCGACGATCTCATCAATGGGCGGTGTATGTTCCGGTGGCAGCACGTTCTCGCTCATCAGGAAGCCGTAGCGCATATATACCAGCAGATGCGTCACGGTTTCTGGTGACAAATCGCTGCGGATCAAACCAGCAGCCTGGAAATGCGCGATGAACTCGCGTCCGAACATCATCGATTCTTGCGGCGATACCATGTTCGCGAAGCGGCGGGCGAAATCGCCGAGCACCCGCCGATCCCGTGTGGATAGCGCCCGAATCAGCGGGTTGCTGATAGCGGCATACAGTGCGTGACTGTACACATGGAACAGCGTCCCGCCTTCAGGGTCGGCTTCGATGCGCGCGAACATGTCATCCATCACCCGCTCGGACTCGCGCAGGAGCAGCGCCTCGAACAACGCCTCTTTGCCTTTGAAGTGCAGATACACCGCGCCCTTCGAAATGCCTGCCGTCCGCGCAATGTCGTCGACGGTGGTTTTGTCGTACCCGTAATGGGTGATCAAGTCGTTCGCCGCATCTAGAATGCGACTTTCGCGTTCGGCGTCGCCCATAACCCTCGTGACTAGTTGACCGAAATCGTCAATCTGGTCAAATCATAGCACTGTCGCCGAGTTTTGGAGGTCAAAAATGTATTAAAACGGACGTGCCATATAAGCTGCTTCATGAAATATGTAGAAAAATAGATGGTGTGCATAATTTTATTATTAAAATTAAAGTGAGTATCATTATATAAACTGCGGATCGAATTACTATCAACCGAGTCAACTTAAAGGAGTTCTTATGTCCAGACACAGCTTCGTTGTGCTTGCTTGGCTGCTCGTCATCACCTTATTGGCTGGAAGCAGCGCACTTGCCGACCCGATCACCGTGTCGAACACGGGGACGATTTCCACCACCACCACCACGCCTACCCGTCTCTTTCGAGATGGAGTAATTTCCAGCTGTGCCGGGCAGGACTTTCCCCGGACCATTTTCATCAGGTTCGTTTGGCTCAATGCCCCGTCTAAGGCTCATTCGGTCCGGTGGCGAGCTTCAGTTGTATCACCGTGACATGGGGAACGGGAACCTGCGGTACCAACCCATCCCGGTCGCCCCTTCCTGAACAGTTTTGATCCTACCTCGAGGTGCCGCGAACGATACCAATTATTTGGGGATCTCGTGGCGCGGTAGCGGTGCAGGGGACTTTAGTTTTGCAGTACCAGCGGGCGGTTCGTTTGTGCTCGTTTTCATGAACGCGAATAGCCTTGCGGGCTGCCAGTACAGCTATTCGTTCAATGCACCTGACGGTGCAGGTGCAGCTGCAGCGGGGCCGGAATGCACTTTTACCCGTGCCCGAAGGCAGCGTGGTGG
>NZ_JADJPI010000041.1:0-168692 GCF_016713355.1 Candidatus Flexifilum breve | reverse complement strand
GTCGGCTGAGCGCCGCACCTGTTCCAATTCGTGCTGCAAAATCGCCATCTGCTGGGCGATCCGCTTGTTCTCGCGCGTCAACTTGGTCAAGACGGTCGAGAAATGCAGGAGGATCGCCAGCACGAAGAAGATCGCCACGGCGAACAGCGCGGCGGGCGGGTACGTCACTACGCCGATGAGCGCCGCGAGCTGGTCCAGCAGCGGGCGTGAGACGAACAACAGCAGCAGCACGACCGCCGTCGCCAGCCAGAGCAGCGAATAGTCCTCGCGCAGCTTCTGGCGGCGCACCAATTCCAGTATGAAGATCAACGCGCCGAACGACGCGAGCAAGCCGATCACCATCACGCGATCCATAGTTTCCCCCAGTGACGTAAGGACGCGCAAAGCCGCGTCCGCTGCACGATACCTGACCGGAAAGCGCCGCGGCGCACCCTGATCGTCAGCGGCTATTATCCCCACGAGATCAACTGCTGTATCCACAGGCGCGGGGACGCGTATAATGCGCTGTCGTTTAGGCAGACTTTCGAGCTATGAAAAACCTCCTGTCTCGCCGCTACATAGGCGCTCCGGCGCTGCTCTGGATCATCCTCGCGTCGGTTTCGGTCTCCGTCGCCTATGTGTTACCGCTCGATCCGCTGACGCCCTACGGCAGCAGCGGCGGCGATGAGCATTTCTATCTCGATCGTGGCTATACGTTGGTGACGGATCAGCCCTTGCCGGGCGTAGATATCTCGGTGCTGAGCCAACCGCCGCGTACTTCATCATCGTCGGCGCAGCGCGGGCGGTGTTCCGGGGGAGGCGGGCGGCGTGATCGCCGTCCGCCTCATTCAAGCGCTCATGCTGACTACCGTCGCCTACTGTGCCTATCGCCTGACGTGGCGCATCGCGGATGAGCGCGCCGGGCTGATCGCGGCGGCGTTCGTCGCCATCAACCCGATTTTCATCCTCGACGGCGGTAAAATCCTCACCGAAACCACGTACATCTTCTTCATCAGCCTCGGGCTGACCGTGTATGTGGATAGTCTCGCCGCCACATCCGCATCCGCTCCCCGGCGGATATGGGGACGGCTGGTGCTGGTGGGCGCGCTGTTCGGGCTGGCCACGCTGACGCGGGCGGTGCTGCTCCTGTTCCCACTCGGCCTCGCCATCCACCTCCTGATCGTGTACCGCGGGCGGGCGTGGGGCAAAATCGGCGTGCTGCTGCTCGCTTACGCGCTGGTCGTCTCCACATGGACGGTCTACAACCTCGCACGCTGGCAGCGCTTCGTGATCGCCGGGGAGGGCTTGCCCGCGTTTCTGTATATGAGTGTGGTGGGATGGGATGACCCATTCCGTTTCGATCAGCAGTTAAACGAGAATCTAGGTCAAGAAGCCTCGAACGATATGAGCGAACGGCAGGGCGACTATCTGGAAGCCGCCAGCAACCAGATCGGCGGGAATATTGGCGGTTACCTCCAACGCCGCGTCGGCGAACTGGCGAGCGCATACCTGCAACCGCACGGCACGACGCTCTTTTCTGGCGAAAGCCTGCGCGATCTGGTGGTCAACTGGCTGCGCGACGACCGATCACTTGCGGGTATTGGACGCGTGATCGGCGGGGAGCAGTTCTTCCTGCTGCTGTACGTTCCACTACCTCGCGCTGATCTTCGGCGTGATCGGCGCGTGGCGCTCGCGGCGGCAGTGGCGGCTGACCCTGCCGCTGCTCGGTTTCATCGCCTATGTGACGTTGGTTCATTTCTTCTTACTTGCGCTGCCGCGTTACATTTTCCCAACCATGCTATGCTGGATAGTGTTGGCGAGTTCACAGTTCAAAGTGGACAGTAAACAGTTAGTACAAAAGCCATGATGCGATTTAACTGTGAACTGTAAACGCTGAACTTTAAACTCTGAACTGAGGTGTTATGACGACCATTCTCGGAATCGAATCATCGTGTGATGAGACCGCCGCCGCTGTGGTGACCGATGGCAAGGTGATCGCCCTCGAATATCATCGCGTCGCAAATCGATCTCGCATGCCAAAGTACGGCGGCGTCTTCCCGGAGATCGCCTCACGCGCGCACATTGAGGCCATCGGGCGTGGTCGAGAGCGCCATCGCTGACGCGGGCGTGAGCGTCAACAAGATCGACGCGATTGCCGTGACGCGCGGCCCCGGCCTCGTCGGGTCACTGCTGGTCGGCATCAACTATGCGAAGGGGCTGGCGCTGGCGTTGGATAAGCCGCCGCTCGGCATCAATCACCTTGAGGGGCACGTCTACTCGCTGTGGCTGACGGAAGCGCAGCGCGAAATCGTGTTCCCGGTGCTGGTGCTGATCGTAGCGGCGGGCACACTGAACTGCTGCTCATGACTGGGCACGGCGAATACACACGGCTCGGCGGCACGCTCGACGACGCGGCGGGCGAAGCCTTCGACAAGGTCGGGCGCATGCTCGGCTTGCCCTTCCCCCGGTGGGCCCAACATCGAACGGGTCGCGCTGCAGGGCAGCGCCACTGCTTTCGACTTTCCGCGCGCCAAAACCGATTCGAGCTACGATTTCAGCTTCTCCGGCCTGAAGACGGCGGTCAAGCGGGAGGCAACGGTCGCCTCGACGCGGCAGGGGCGATAAAGACCCGGTGCTGCGCGCCGATGTCTCGGTCAGGTGATGGCGGCCAGCTTCCAGAAGGCGCTGGTCAGCACGCTGGTCGAAAAGACGGCGCGCGCGGCCAAAGAGCACGGGCGACGGAGGAGATTCATGGCGGGCGGCGGAGCGAATCAGGCGCCGCGGCAGGCCATGCGCGCGCGCAGACCGAACTGCCCGTGCGCTATCCGCCGCTAAATCTGTGCACGGACAATGCGGCGATGATCGCGGCGGCAGGCTGCTTCCGCTATGAGGCGGGGCTGCGCGATGATCTCGACATGGATGTCAAACCGATGTGGGCGCTCAACAGTAAAACGTATGAGCGATAATCAAACGAAGGGTGAATGACGAATTGGAACTGTATATCATCCGGCACGGGCAATCGACGAACAATGCGCTGCCAGACGACTCGCAGGCGACTCGTGTCAACGACGCGCCGCTGACCGACCTGGGCAAGCGGCAGGCGGAAGCGCTGGCGACCTACCTCGCCAGGGGCCAGCCGCCCGTGGACGAACCCGAATACCGGTTACTCGCAACCGCTAGGCTCGCAGGGCATCGTTTACGCACCTGTATGCAGCCCCATGTACCGCGCCATGCAAACCACCTTCCCGGTGGCGGATGCGCTCGGCATGCAGCCGGAAATCTGGGTGGACGTGCACGAAAACGGCGGCGTGTACCTTGACGAAGCGGGCAAAATCACGGGTTTTCCGGGACGCACCCGCGCGCAGATCGCGCAGGAGTTCCCCAACTATGTGATTCCGACGGTGTCACCGAATCCGGCTGGTGGAACCCGCAGACGGGCATGGAAAGCATTCCGGCGTGCGGTGGCCGCGCGATCAAGATCGCGGCGGAACTTAAGCGGCGCGCGCAGGATCAGGCGGAGAAGAGCGAACGGATCGCCCTCATCACGCACGGCACCTTCACGGACGCGCCGATCGATCAGGCTGCTCAATCAACTGCCCAACCGGAGCGTCTACTACTTGCATTACAACACGGCAATCACGCGCATCGATTTTGAAAAGGACCACATGATCGTGCGCTATCTCAACCGTGTGGATCATCTCTCGCCCGATTTGATCAGCTGAAGGCAAGCTCATGCCCATCGAGTACGGAAGCCCTTATTGGTCATCTGTATATCGTTGGCGGGCGCGCGATCAGCGTTGCGCCGCCCGGTCTGCTGGTGGAAGCCGCGCCCAAACGCGCCGCGCGTGGACGCGAAACGGATACGTTCTTCGCGCTCGTCACCCCGGCGGGCGAAACCATTGCCCCGGCGGCCTTCTATGAGCGCATGGCGCAGCTCGCCTCGGATGAATACTTTGAGAGCAGCGGCAGTGTGACCTCCGCGCTGCGCGATGTGCTGGCGAACATCAACGAGAATCTGTTCGAGCACAACAGCACCGACCCGCGGCGCTACGAAGCCAACGTGATCGCCGGGGTGCTGCGGCGGCGCGGACCTGTACCTTGGCAAAATCGGCACAGGGGCGGGGCTGCTGGCGCTCAAGGACGTAACCCAGGCCTTCCCGGCGGATTTCAGCGACAAAGCCGCACTCAAAGGCGTGTCGATGGGCGTGGAGATGACGCCGGAGATCAAGATGGCGAAGTATACGGTGAGCGCCAATACGCGGCTGCTGCTGGCCGACGCCGCGCTCGCGCGAACAGCCGCTGGACGAAGTCCAAGCGGCGGTGGGCTGGAAAGATATTGGCGCGGTGCTGGCGAAGCTGCGCGAGATCGTCAAAACGCAGATCACACTGCTGGCACTGGAATTCGTACCGCCCGATCAGCCCGTCGCGCTGCCCATCAAAGAGACCGCCTCGACGCTGGAAGCCAAAGCCGCGCCACCAGCCGCCGCTCCCGCCGCCAGCGCTGACGCGCCCGAACCCGGCACGCTGCGCCGCTCCGGTACGCGCGGCGTCGGCGTGCGCAAAGCGTTGAGCAGCGCGGCGGGCAGCACCGCGAACGTCACCGAATCGATGCAGCAGGCCTTTGAGCGCATCGTCCCCGCGCCGAAAGAGGGGCGGAACGCGCGGGCTGCTCTCATCGCCCGCGGCGGCTGGCGTGACCGTGCTGATCCCCGTGTTCGTCGTCATCCTCGTGGTGATCTTCTGGATCAGCGGGACGGGCGAAAGCGAATTCGATCAATGCGTAAAAGGGGCGAACGACACCGCCGTGACCGCGCGCGGCATCGCCTCCAATGACGTGAACGGCACGCTGGCGGCGTGGAATGCCGTGCTCCAACTGGCGACCAACTGCGAAGCGATCAAAGAGGGCGGCGATCCGTCGCTGTCGATCCTCAAGAGCGAAGCGCGCACCATCATCGACCGCCTGCTGGCCGTCCAACGGCGCACGGTGAGCGTGGTCGACACCTTCCCTAACGCCGAACTCACGCAGTTGGTGATTCAGGGCGAAGACGTGTACGTGCTCGACTCGCGCAACCAGTTCGTGTACCGCGTCACGCTGGCGGATGACGGTCTGAGCATCGTCCCCGATTCGCGCGTACCGATTCAGGCGATGCGCCGCAGCGGTCAGGTGATTCAGTACACGGTCGGCAACATTGTCGATATTGCGTGGGAAGAAAACGGCGCGGGCGTGGCGCAGAGCAATGTGATCACCGCGCTGGACGAGAACGGCGTGCTGATCGCGTGCCCGCCGCGCTTCCTGCAGGACTGCACAGCGCAGGAACTGCGCGGCACGGAAACGTGGAATCGCCGCGCGCCATCGATTTCTGGGAAGGGCGCATGTACATCCTCGACCCGGGCGCGAACCAGATCTGGCGCTACGATCCCTCTGGCGGCGCGTACCCCGGCATGCCGCTCGAATACTTCACGGGTGAACGCCGCCCCGATATCAGCCGCGCGCTCGATTTCGCGATCACCAACGAGGGCGATATTTACCTGCTGCTGCAAGAGGGGTGGTCGTCAAATTCACGAGCGCGGATATTCAGCCGTTCGCCTTCGTCGGCTTCCCGCAGGGACAGTCGTTGAACGCCAACAGCGCTATGTTCCTCAACCTGAACCTGATCGCGCAGGGGGTTGTACTTCGTCAACCGTGAGGCGCGCTCGGTCTACGAGACGACGATGGCGGGCACATTCATCAACAGCTACCGCGCGTCGGATGAGGAATTATTCGGGCAGATCTCCAACGTGTACGCCGACAGCGACCAGCAGATCGTGTATGTGCTCTCGGGCAACTCGCTGCTGGCGTTCCGGCGCAACGAGTAACGCAAAGATTATCAACCACAGAGAAGACAGAGTAAAAACAAGAAAACAAAGACTCAACGCAAAGGCGCAAGGGCGCAAAGACGCAAAGGAAAAGTCATTAAAACCTTTCTTTGCGTCTCAGCGTCTTCGCGTCTTTGCGTTGAGTCTTTTATATTCTAGCGGAGGAAGGCGACGCCGGGGTCGAGCAGGCGCGGACGCATGGCCGACCAGTTGGTATCCTGCGGGTTAACTGAGGCGCGCACTTCGAGATGCAGGTGCGACGCTTCGCTGTTGCCCGTATTGCCACAGCCACCCACTGGAACGCCCGGCCCCACATCCTGATTCAGCCCTACCACCACCGTCGAGAGGTGCGCATACATCACGTACAGGTGCGACCCGCCCCAGCCCTTCGCCGTCAGACGATCCTTGGTGGACTGCGGCAGATCAGCGTTGAGGTAACGCACGACCACCGCGTTGCCGTAGCCAAAGCCCCATGCCGGATCATTGAAAATGCGCGTGTCGCCGAGCGAAAAACCCTGCATGACGGTGCTGGGCTTGGCCGCGGTGCATTTGGTGCAGGTGAGGATGCGCGTCACCTTGCCATTGACGGGCGCGGTCAGCACGGGTTCGCCGACATTCGCGCCGAAGTCCCAGCCGAGATGCTGCGCTTCGTTCGGGTTCTGGTTGTCGTTGAAGCCGCGCACCCACCAGTCATTGACCATCGGGGCGGGCCATTCGTCGCCTTTGCTCAAGCCGAAGGAGGTGGCATCACCGCTGATGCTCAGAAAGTCGTTGCGCACCCACCCCGTGCCGATGGCGCTGTCCACCTTCACCCAGATGTAATTGCTCGTACCACCCTGCGGCTGCCCGCCGACGATCTTGACCTGCGCGTTGAAGTCGATGCGACCTTTGACCGTCCCGGTGATCGGCGTTTCGCGCACATTGATCCCGGTTTTGCCGATGACCGTCCCGGTCACGAGGCCGGGGATCGGCGCTGGGGTGGGTGCCGGTGCGGGCGTGACGGGAGTCGGTGCGGGGGCAGGTGCCACGGGCGCAGCGGGCGTCGGTGGGGTGGCTGGTGTCGATGGGGCAGGCGCGGGGGGACCGGAGCCGGTGCGGGAGTCGGCGGCGCGGCAGGAGTTGGCGCCGGCGCGGACGAAGCGACTGGAGTCAGCGAGCGCGTCAGACCGAAGGCATAGGCAGCAGCAGCGAGAATCGGATAGCCGAAACTGGAGCCATCGCCTTCGATGGAAACCAGATCATCGCGCACCCAACCAATCACACCGTCGGGAAACTGCACTTTAAACCACTGGTAGACCTTGCCGTTGAGCGCTGTCCCCACCGGATCGATTTGCACTTCGAGCACGGGGAGCTGGCGCGTGCCGACTGGCGCTTTGAGCAGAATCGCCACGGTCGTAGCGCTGCCCGCAGACGCGCGGATGTTCGCGGTGACAATACCCGGCACGTTCGGGTTGCCGGTAATGTGACAGATCAGCTTCGATTGGTTGACAGTCATCCTTCAGCCCTCGCTCAATGAGAAATTACTTCGACAAAATAGCGTCCCGGTCATCTTCGGCGATCCAACCGGTGATGCCGGTGGTCAGAATCCGCACCTGCCACCAATTATATGTCTCAGCGCACACCGGACCACCAATGATTTCAAAAGCAATGCCATCCAGCAGTTCGACGATGACGGGTGCGTTGGTATTCGGCTCGGTGCGCAGGCGGCGCGGCACATTATCGCGGTAGCGGACTGCACCATGCGACCCGAGCTGGAAGCTGAGCGGATACACACAGCCCGACGGCGTCAGCGAGGGCGTGGGCGTAACCGTCGGCAGGCCAAACGGTTCGATAAAGTAGCGTCCGGGACGGCCTTCGATCACCCAACCGGGCTGACCGTAACCGGAGATGCGCCACCAGTTGTAGCCGTTGGCGCAGCGCGGCCCATCGATCACCGTGACGACGGTCGGCTGCGGGAAATAGTTGAGCAAAGCCGCGGACATAGACGGTTCGTAGCGGATGTTGATGCCGCCGCGCACGACGATGTTCATGCCAATGGTGAGGGACAGCGGCGCGGCGCAGCCCGTCGCCGGCGTGATGACGTACACGGGAACGGCAAAGGTCGGCGTAGGGACAAACACGGTCGGCGTAATGAGGCCCGGCGTGACGCCGGGAGTCACGCCCTGCATGTCGGCGGGCGCGGCGAACGGCGCCGCCAGCAGCAGCGGAAGCGCAATTAGAATTAGCAATAACGGCAGCAGTAGTCGATGAATACGGTTCATAAGTCACCCCCTCATCGACCCATTGTAGCGTGAGTTTAGGAATTCGAGCTACTTGCGGTGAGTACAGGTTGAATGTTGTTTAATTCTAATGCGTTCTGTATTGTAGAGGAGTGAGCATAGAGTTCCCGTAGTCGAGAGAAGACTGTGATACGCTTTTGGCCGATGAAAACCTGAGCGGAACGCTGCAAGCGCTTTGAAGCATAGATTACTGAACATCGATATTGTTCGCGTGCAAGACACTTCGATCTATGGAGCGGCGGACGAAGAGGTTTTGGAGTATTCGGCGGCTACGCAACGGATTCTGCTCACTCACGACAAAAAACACATTGATTCCATTAGCGTATGAGCGGATCGCTGCCGGACTGTCTATGCCCGGCGTGATCTTTGGTCGACAAGCCGTTTGATTTCGATCTGGTTATCCGCGATTTTGAGTTTATTCTCGCCGTGGATGAGCCAGAATATTTTGACAACAAGGTGATTTGGTCACCCGTGTTCGAAGCCTAATTGTCATTGTCGGGAAAAGGATCAATCCCCTTGTCCTGCAATTTTTTCAGCAGATAAGCGCGTGTTTCCGCCGAGGGATACCGTTGCTCGTTCTCCTCACGCAAAAGCTGACCTCTGGCCTCTTGCTGGCGCATGTAGGCTTCGACATCGTCGCGATGCTCCAAGTAGTAGGCAATCACGCGATGCACATCAGACAGCTTCAGCACATCCCAGATTTCGACAATCTGTTCCGCGCTATTTCCCGCTTGGTAGCTTCAATCACCAATTCGAGCATCACGCGGGTGCTTCCAACATACACCGTGCCGTTTTCGTGCACGCGCAGCGGAGTCGGATCGAGACTAACGGTGAAAGTCATGCGGTTGCCCTCCAAACACTGACTACCAGTATAGTCTAATCCTCTTCCAGCGGCGGGGTGATGATCTTGCCGTAGAGTTCCTCGAAGGCTTTCTCAAAGTCGCGCGCTTCGAACTGCATGCGCAGCACAGCATCTTCTAGCGGCTTCTGATCTTCCTCTAGGTGATAGGCGACGAGCGTTTGCAGGTCTTTCTCGCGCTTGCCCTGCTTCTCTTCCTCCGTCAGGTGCGCGAACAGCCCCGCGTACAACTGATCGCCGAGTTCCAGCCGCAGCTTCATGACGTCGAGCAGCTCGCGGAAGCGCATCACTTCCTGCCGGATTTTTTCGATATGTTCAGGGTTTTGCACGGTTTTCATTTTGCATCCTATTTATAGAAGCCTCCCCCCTAACCCCTCTCCCAGAGGAGAGGGGAAGCAGTCTCCCCTCCCTGAATTCGGGGAGGGGACGGGGGTGGGGTCAGCGTTACACGACGATATTGACCTTCGGCTCGGACTTCTGGCCTTCATTGCGGCCGGGCACGAAGATCACGCGCTTGGGCTGGCCGCCGTTCAGGGCGCGCTTCGCGCCGTTCGTCTCCATAGCGGCGGCGATGGCCTCCTGCTCCCCGATGTTCGCGGACACGTCCACGCGGTCGACCGGCTTGCCGTTCTTCATGACGATCAGCGTGGTCATATCATCCGCCGCCTTGGCCGCATCGTAGATCGGGAAGGCCTGCAGATGCACGCTGTAGGGCTGACCGATGCGTTCCCACAGTTCTTCGGCGATGTGTGGGGTGATCGGCGCCATCAGCAGCAGCATCGTCTTGACCGCGTCCGTCCACGCCGCCGCGCCGATCTTGCCGGGTTCGCGCAGCGCGGTCTTCAGGTCGTTCTTCAGCGTCATCAGCGCGGCGACCGTCGTGTTGAAGCTGAAATTTTCCAGATCCGTGCCCACTTTGTAGATCGTCTGGTGCACGCGGCGTTCCAGCGCGCGTTCCGCGTCGGCCTCACCCTGCGCGTTCGCCGGAGCGCCCGCCGTCACGATGTCCCATACGTCACGCAGCCAGCGCGCCGGGCCTTCGATGCCCTGACTATCCCACGGGCCGCCCTTCGTCCAGTCGAAACCGAACATCAGGTATGCGCGCACGGTGTCCGCGCCGACCTTGTTCACCCAATCATCCGGGTTGACCACGTTGCCCTTGCTCTTGGACATACGCTGGATTTCCAGATGATGTTTCAGTTGGTTGACCGTGTTCTCGCCGGGGATGTCGGGGATGTTGATCTCCGCATTCGCCCGCACTTCGACAGTCTTCAGTTCGCCTTTGCTGTCGCGCACGGTCACGATGTTTTCGGTACGCTTGACGATTTCGCCCATCACCGACCCGCTCATCTGTTCCTCGGCGACCGAGGCGAATTCTCCGGTGATGTGCGACAACGCGACCGGATCGACATCCAGTGCTTCTTCCTTGCTGATGACGTTCACCTGGTCGGCGAACAGCTTGGTATTGCTGTCCCACTGGCCGTGCGCGCGGATGTAGTGCCCTTCGCGTTCCTCGCCCAGAATTTGTCCCTGATTGCGCAGCAGCATGAACGGCTCATCGAACGCCGCCTGCGGGTCGCGCCCGTGCGCCTGCATGATGTCCGCCGCCTCCTCGAACATGCCCAGATCGCGCATCGACTTGGTGAAGAACCGCGCATACAGCAGGTGCATGGTCGCGTGTTCCGCGCCGCCCGTGTACACGTCGACGGGCAGCCAGTAGGCCGCTTCTTCCGCGTCGAACGCCGCATCCGACTTCTTGGGGCTCAGGTAGCGGAACCAGTACCACGACGAGCACATGAAGGTGTCCATCGTGTCGGTTTCGCGGCGGGCAGGCTGACCGCTCGAATCCTTGGCATTGACGAAGCCTTCGTGATTCGCCAGCGGGTTGCCGATGCCGCTCATCACCACATCGTCGGGCAGTTGGGCGGGCAGATCCTGATCGGCGACGGGTTCGACGGAACCATCGGCGCGGTAGACCATCGGGATCGGCGCGCCCCAGTAACGCTGGCGGCTGATCAACCAGTCGCGCAGGCGGTAGTTGATCGCTTCGCGCCCGTAGCCCTGCCCGCTGATCCAGTCGATGACCGCGCTGATCGCGCCGTTCTTGCGGCCTTTGTCGCCGTTGGAGAACGTGCCGTCAAAACGCCCGCTGTTGATCATCTGGCCCGCGCCCGAATAGGCCGCGTCCACGCAGAAATCGTCGCCTGCATCGTCGGGGCGGATCACCGGGCGGATTTCCAACCCGTACTTACGCGCAAAGGCGAAGTCGCGTTCGTCGTGCGCAGGCACGGCCATGATCGCGCCCGTGCCATAGGTGATCAGCACGTAGTCCGCGATCCAGATCGGGATGCGCTCGCCGTTCACCGGGTTGATGGCATACGCACCCGTGAACACACCCGTCTTGTCGCGGTCGTCCGACGTGCGTTCCAGTTCAGTCTGGCGCGCCGCCGCGTCGATGTACGCCTGCACCGCTTCCTGATGCTCGGCGGGGACAATCTGCTTGACCAGATCATGCTCCGGCGCCAGCACCATGAAGGTCGCGCCCCACAGCGTGTCGGGACGGGTGGTGAAAATCTCAATCGGATGATTGCCCGTTTCCGTGTGGAACACGACGCGCGCGCCTTCGCTGCGCCCGATCCAGTTGGACTGCATCATGCGGATCGGTTCCGGCCAATCGATGTTGGTGTACAGCAGCAGTTCGTCGGCGTACTTGGTCATGCGGAAGAACCACTGGGTCAGCATCTTCTGGATAACGGGCTGCCCGGTGCGCTCGTCCTTGCCATCGATCACCTGCTCGTTGGCCAACACGGTTTGCAGCGTCGGCGACCAGTTGACCAGCGCCTCACTGCGATACGCCAGCCCACTCTCATAGAACTTCTTGAAGAACCACTGCGTCCACTTGTAGTACTCCGGTTCGCACGAAGCGGCTTCCCGTTCCCAGTCGAACATCGCGCCCATGCTGCGTAACTGCTTGCGCATCCGCTCCATATTGGCGTGCGTCCACTTGGCCGGGTGAATGCCGCGCTGCACAGCGGCGTTTTCGGCGGGCAGACCGAACGCATCGAAGCCCATCGGGAACAGCACGTTGAAGCCCTGCATCCGCTTGAAGCGGGCGCGCGCATCCGACGGCGTCATGGCGAACCAGTGGCCGATGTGCAGATCGCCGCTCGGGTACGGCAGCATGGTCAACGCGTAATACTTCGGCTTGCTCCAATCGACCTTGGAGCGGTACAGCTCGTCATTGTCCCAACGTGCCTGCCATTTGCTTTCAATGGCTTGGGGATTATATCTTTCTCTCTGCGTCATATCAGTCTCACATTGTCGTTGATGAATAGCGGGTAAGTATAACAAACAAAAAGGCACAAGCCTGTCGCTTGTGCCTTTTAAAGTTGACTTCCGATTATGTATCGGTCGTTCTCTCTAACGGTACGGGTCATCGTAAGGACGCGGACGGCGAGAACGTACGGGTACCGGAACGGGCACGCGAACGGGCTTGGGCGGCTGAGGGCTGATAAGTCGATCCAACTCTTCAAGTAACCCACGCAGGCGGGCTGCTAGTTCGTCCAACACCGTCTTCTTTTGCTTTGCCACAGCCGTTCACCTTTCAACATACCGAACGTAGGGGATTAGCAAAAACGCCCCTTCACTAATTAGTGCGGAGGGGCGTTTATCGCAAGTCTTGCGACCTGCGCCAGATGTGGACCTAAGGGGATGCGAACCCCTGAGCTCTTCAATGCCATTGAAGCGCTCTCCCAGCTGAGCTATAGGCCCGCGCTTCTGTTGACGTGATGGTTGGCGCAAGCGAAGATATGCGGTTGATAAGCGTGAATTCTAGCCCCACGACGCTTACGTGTCAATACTAAGCATAATGCCTTTTTCGAATTTGGGTAGTGGGCTTAACAGTTTTCTAACGGGGGCTTCAAGATTGGGAAATTTGAGGGGAAATGCGCAGCGGTCAGGGACTGTGAACATGGGGAGTCTCTCATAATTCCAGCCGACCGTTAAGAACCAGAGTCAGGTTAGACGCTGGGTTGTTGGGTAAACTCCCTGCCGGAACGAACACCCGACGCTCCCCATAATAGGCTAGGCTGAAGGTTTTGTCGTGATCAACCCTGCACACAAGAAGGTGTCTGATGAAAATGGGGGTTGTGTTACCGTATGGTTCGGCGCGGTCGACGGCGCGTCTGTGTCAAGCTGCCGAAGCCGCGGGTTGGGCTGGCTGCTATATCGGCGACGCGATCTGGTGTGAAGACCCCATGATCGCCCTGACCGCCGCGGCGATGGTCACGCAGCGGATTCGGCTGGGCACGCTGATCATCCCCACACCGCTGCGCCGTCCGTGGAAGATCGCCAGCGAATCGGTGGCGCTGGATCGGCTGTCGGAGGGACGCTTGACGCTCGGACTCGGGGCGGGCGCAGTCTGGATGGGCTGGCAGGCGTTTCCCGACGAAGTGACCGATACGCGCGCCCGCGCCGAGATGTTGGACGAAACCATCGACATTCTGACGCTGCTCTACCAGCGCCAACCCTTCGACTATAACGGCCAGCACTTTCACCTCAAGCTCACCCAGTTGGACGTGATGCATTATCCACCCCAGCCCGTGCAGCAGCCGCGCATCCCCTTATGGGTGGTCGGTCTGTGGCCGCGCCCCAGGTCGATGCAGCGCGTGCTGAAAGCGGATGGCGTGATTCTGGAAAAGCGCGCCGAGACGGGACAGGAAGCGGACCTGACACCCGCCGATGTGCGCGACGTGCGCGCGTTTGTGCAGGCCGAGCGGACGCTCACTACGCCCTTTGACATCGTCGTGCAGGGGCAAACCGCCCAGCTAACGCCAATTCAGCGGCAAGAGAAGCTGCTCGAATGGGAGGCGTCCGGCGCGACGTGGTGGATCGAGAACCTGATCGGCTTGTCCGAAGCCGAAGCGCTGGCGCGGCTCGCAGCGGGCGCGCCGCAGCTAACGTGAGGCGATTGAGGGATCAACGCGGTTGCAGGCCTGCATACAGCGACCGGACGTAATCGCGCGTCAGGTCATCGGCTGAACGCTCGGCCACGCCCGGCGGCGGTTTGCTGCCCACGCTAGTCATGGTGGCGATCCCCTGCAATAGCGACCAGATCAGGGTGGCCTGCTGCCGCGGGCTGCCGGGTGCAACGAGCCCCGCCGCTTGTCCGCTCTGTATCAATGCTTCCAGCAGTCCCAGCGCGCGCCCCGCCGCGCGGGGGAGTGTTGGGTACTTCTGCCAGTCAAAATCGCTGAACATGACCTGTGCGTAACCCGCCTGATCGCGCATGAAGCGCACGTAGGCGATGCAGCCGTCCTCTAACCGTGCCAACCAAGGGGATGACGATTGATCCAGAGCCGCTTGAATGTTTTCAGCGAGGCGCGTGAAACCATCTTCGGCCACCGCTGCCAACAGCGCCTCTTTATCGGGGAAGTGCATATACGGCGCGTTATGGCTCACGCCGATCTGTGTCGCCAGTTTGCGCAAACTCAGTCCCTGCACCCCCTCCACCTGCAAGGCCGCAACCGCCGCCTCGATCAACGCCCCACGCACGTTGCCGTGATGATAAGGTTTGCTGTTTGATATTGACACTGTCCATATCCTGACTATACTCTATATGGACACTGTCCATATAGAGTATCCGAGAACTATCTCAGGGAGTGAGCCGCATGTCAAGCAAGCAAATTCGCGTCGCGCTGCGCGGGCTGCATCTGGTCCTCGGCGCCTTGATCGCCCTCTTCATCTACGTCCCCACGCTGCGCGTCGAAGCCACCTACGGCACGCTCATCCAAGTGGCGGCGGTGCCGCTGCTTGTGATCAGCGGGATTGTGATGTGGCAGCTTCCGAAGATCAACAAATGGCGGAATCGAGGGCAGCGCACGGCGAGTTAAGGTCAAACCGCACCCGCTCTCCTTTTCGACACCAGCTTCCCTCAGACGACACGCGGCAGGGACGACCTTCTGGCCGTCCGCTGACCACGGACGCGCAGAAGCGCGTCCCTACACTGGTTCGATCGTTAAAAGTGCCCTGTCCTCAAAGAGTTGAGGACAGGGGTCGGGATGAGGTTTACAGGCGCTACTTGCCCTCTTTTTCGTACGGGACACCGTCGGCCTTCGGCGCGACCGAACGCCCGACCAACCCCGCCAGCACGATGATCGTGATGATGTACGGCACCATCTGCAAGAACTGATTCGGCACGGGCACGCCTAAGAACTGGAAGCGCTGACCTAGCGCGTCGGAGAAGCCGAACAGCAGCCCGCCGCCGAACGCCCCGAACGGCGTGAACTTGCCGAAGATCATCGCGGCGAGGGCGATGAACCCGCGCCCACTCGTCATGTTGTCGTCAAACGAACCGTTCGTTTCCAGCGAGAACCACGCGCCCGCCAAGCCCGCCACCAGCCCGCCGATGATCACGTTGATCCAGCGGTTGCGGATGACGTTGATGCCGAGCGAATCGGCGGCGCGGGGATTTTCCCCGACCGCGCGCGTGCGCAAGCCCCAGCGCGTGTGGAACAGCACGATGTGCGTCACAAACATCAGGATGAACATCGCGTAGAAGATCGGTCGGCCTTTGAACAGCACATCCCCGAGCACCGGAATATCCGAAAGGATTGGGATGTTGATCGTCCGCAGCGTTTCGCGCCCGGCTTCCGACGAGAGCAGGACTTCGCGGCGCACAAACGAGGTCAGGCCGATGGCGAGGATGTTGATGACCGTCCCGCTCACCACTTGATCCGTCTTAAAGGTGATCGACAGCCACGCGTGCAGCGCCGACATCATGCCGCCCGCCAGCACGGAGACCAGCACGCCGAGCGCCTGCGCCGTGAAGGTGTCCATGCCGCCCGCCGCAAACAGCGTCATGGCGACGAAGCCAAAGCACGCCCCCGCCAGCATCATGCCTTCGATGGCGATGTTGACGACGCCGGAGCGTTCGCACCAGATGCCCGCAATCGCGCCGAGCACCACGGGCGTGGCGAGGCGCACGCTGACTTGCAGCATCACGGTGACGTTGGTGCTGTTGCCTGCTGCCGCCACGATCAACACGGTGGGAATGAGCAGCACGCCGTTGATGATTAGCCAGATGAATTTGACGCGCTTGGGCACGTTCGGTATGAGCGCGACCGCCCCACCGACCACATACAGCAGCGCGACGGCGATCATGTACGCCTGCGTGGGGATGATCCACAGCGCGGGCGAACCATCGGGCAGGTCAAAACCAAAGGTAAGGCGCGTCGTCACATCGCCCGCGACGTTTTGCGCGCCGAACAGCGTCCACACGCCCACGGCGATGAAGAAGACGGCGAACAAAATCTGCCGGGTGAACTTGAAGCCCGCGCGTTCAACGGGAGTCACAGTGGTTGTCATCGTTGCCATAGTCAGTTCCTTTAGGACTGAGGACTGAGGACTAAGTCGTTTCTTCACTCAGTCCTCAGTCCTGTGGTTCTCAGTCCTGTTCTCAGCCCCCCCAGCCCTTGCTAAACGTGCCGACCTGCTTCTCCGACGGGGCGGGAATGCGCCACAGGTAGCGGATG
The DNA here is from genome assembly GCF_016713355.1 of Candidatus Flexifilum breve. Taxonomy (NCBI): domain Bacteria; kingdom Bacillati; phylum Chloroflexota; class Anaerolineae; order Aggregatilineales; family Candidatus Flexifilaceae; genus Candidatus Flexifilum; species Candidatus Flexifilum breve. The sequence goes on along the minus strand of NZ_JADJPI010000041.1, from coordinate 152,187 downwards.
ATTGCATCGGCGGCGATGAACATGATGATCAGCGCCTGAATGACTTTCACGAGATCGATGGAAATATCCGCGCGGATTTGCATCAGGCCCGCGCCTGCCAGCAGCGAGCCCCAGAGCAAGCCCGCGAAGATCATGCTGCGCGGGTTTTTGCGCGCCAGCAGCGCGACGGCAATCGCGTCGAAGCCGAGGCCGCTGAAGAACTCGGGCTGCAGGAAGCCGACGCGCGAAATTTCAATCGCGCCAGCCAAGCCCGCGAGCGCGCCGCTCAAGGCCATGGCGAGGATCACATTAAACTTGACGTTCATGCCCGCATACTTGGCCGCGTTCGGGTTTTCGCCGACCGTGCGCAGTTCAAAGCCGGGCGTCGTGCGATTCAGGAACCAGTCGGTCAGCCACACGGCGATCAACATGAGCACGAAGCCGATATGCAGCGTGCCGCGCGACCCGATCCACGCAAGGAACAAACCACCGAGCGCGGTCAGCACCCCGAAGACGACCGGGCGAATGAGCAGTGCCGGGTTTTGACTCACCGCCGCGCGCTTACCCCACACCAACCACAGGAACACGGCCACCCCCGCGAGGATGAAGATCAGCGGGGAGAAGGTCGAGAGGCCGGGTACGCGCGCCGCTTCGTTGATGAAGGGGGTGCGCGGCGTCGAGGCCGCCGGATCGAGCAGGATGATCGGGTTGGTGGACTTGATCAGCCAGTCAACCAACCGCAGCGCCACGTAGTTGAGCATGATCGTCGTGATCACTTCGTGCGCCCCGGTATAGGCTTTCAATGCGCCGGGAATTGCGCCCCACAGCGCCCCGCCGAGGATGCCCACAGCGATCACCAGCGTGAGGCGCAGCGGCAGCGGCAGCGCGTCGAAGATCGGCGCAAAGCCGACCCACACCGCCAGCACGCCGCCCGCGTAGAGCTGACCTTCCGCGCCGATGTTGAACAGCCCGGCTTTGAAGCCGAGCGCCACCGCCAACCCCGCAATCACGAAGGGGATGGCGCGTACCAGCATAACTTCGAGGTTTTCCGGGAAGAACAGCAGCGCCGTCCCGCCCACGCGCAGGAAGACCGTCTCCGGCACATCATCGGCGGGGTCGTCGGCGGTGTTGTTGTCGCCGTAAATGACGCCACTCGCCGCCGCTGTCGGCGTGGTGATGATGCGGTTGCCCGGTCGGCGCACAACGAGGTTGTTCGCCAGTGCGGTGTCAAATTCGGTCTGGATGGCGGCTTCGACATCATCATTCGTGAGCAGATCGGCGCTGTACATTTCGCGCAGCACGCTGATCTGTTCGGCGAGCGCGGTCGGGTTGAGGATGCCCGCCGCGTTGAAGCGTTCGATCACGGCGGTGGCTTCCTGCACCGCGCCCACGCCGCCTTCAACGGTGGGCAGCGTCGCCAGCAAATCGAGCTGTTCCTCGGTCGCGCCTGACGCGGCGAGCACAGCAGACCGCTCGTACAGGCGCTGCAAACGCACAATACCGAATTCGGCGACAAGCTGAAGCTGGCGCAGCAAATTCTCATCCGTCATCCCGCCAGCTTCCGGGAAGACCGCTTCGACGGCGGCGCGCTGTTCCGGCGTGAGCGCTTCTGCGCCCACTACATCGGCGGTCAGCGCGGCCACCTGATCGCGTTCGAGCGCGTCGAGGGCGGACACGAGCGGCTGCACCGAGGCCAGCCAATCCGTGCCAATGGCGCGAATGTCAGGGATGCTTTCGCCGAGGGTGGTCAAATCATCTTCGGTCACATCCGGGAATAACCGGAGTAAAGCGTCATACTGCGCGACGTTGTCCGCGCCGAGCGCGACCAGCCGATCCGCGCCGCGCGCCAACTGGCGGAGTTCGCCGCGCGTCAGGTCGCCGCCTTCGGCCTGCGAGAGCGCCAGCAGTTGATCGAAGTCGTCGCGCGAGGCGATGTCGTTGACCGCCACGCCAATCGAACCTTCGATCAAGGCGCTGTAGGCCGTGCCCGCGATGTTCAGGCCGCGCCCGAAATCGCCTTCCGCGCCCGTCGCGATCATGAACGGGACGGTGATGATGAGCGCCGTGACCACCGCGAGCACGGGCACGAGCGACGGCGACAGCCGCAGCCACGTGCGCGTAATCGGGTTCACGGTGGGGGTGGGGCGAAGGGTTGTGTCGGTCATACTTGATTGACTTCCCGCGTCGCCGTCTTCGGGTCAACGCCTGCCATGAGCAAACCGCACAGGTTGCGCGTCGCGGATTGGATAGGCATGTCGTCCATGACTTTGCCTGCGAACATCACGACCACACGGTCAGAGAGCGAGAGAATTTCGTCGAGTTCCGCCGAGATGAGCAGCACGCCCGCCCCGGCGTCGCGCATGCGCACGATTTGCTTGTGGATGAATTCGATGGAGCCGACATCCAGCCCGCGCGTGGGCTGTGCGGCGATCAACAGGCGGCTCTGGCGCGAGAGTTCGCGCGCGATGATCACTTTTTGCTGGTTGCCGCCAGAGAGCGCCCCGATGCGCGCGAAGATGTTGCGCGGGCGCACGTCAAACCGTTCGACCAGTTCGCGCGCAGATTCTTCGATCGCGCGGTCGTCGGCGACGATTCCCCCGGCAAACGGATCGACATAATAGGTTTGCAGCACGAGGTTGTCTTTGACCGGGAAACCGCTCACCATGCCGTTCTTCTGGCGGTCTTCCGGCACATGGGCGACGCCCGCCTGCGTCACCCGGCGCGGGGAGGCATTCGTCACGTCCTGCCCATTGATGCGTACATGGCCGCTTTCGGCTTTGCGCAGCCCGGTGATCGCTTCGATGAGTTCGGTCTGGCCGTTGCCCTGCACCCCGGCGATGCCGACGATTTCGCCCGCGCGGACTTCCAGCGTCACGCCTTTGACCGCTTCGAGGCGGCGGTCGTCCAGCACGACGAGATTTTCCACCCGCAGCACGGGTTCGCCCGGCTGGGCGGGCGTCTTGTCCACTTCGAGCAGGACTTCGCGCCCGACCATCATCTCCGCGAGCGATTCTTCCGTGGCGCGACCGGGTTGCGTGTGTCCGGCGACCTTGCCGCCGCGCAGCACGACGATCTCCACGCAGATTTCCAGCACTTCTTTCAGCTTGTGGCTGATGAAGATGATGCTCACGCCGCGTTCCAGCAGCGTGCGCATGATGCGGAACAGGCCTTCGGTCTCCTGCGGCGTGAGCACGGCGGTCGGCTCGTCGAGGATGAGGATGTCGGCTTTGCGATACAGCGCCTTGATGATTTCGACGCGCTGCTGCACGCCGACGGGCAAGTCTTCGATTTTGGCGTCGGGGTCGACATCCAGCCCGTACTGCTCGGAGATTTCGAGGATGCGCGCGCGCGCCGCTTTACGGTCGAGCAGCAGGCCGCGCACCGATTCGTTACCGAGCATGATGTTCTCGGTGACGGTCAGCACGGGGACGAGCTGAAAATGCTGGTGCACCATACCGATCCCCAGCCGAATCGCATCGTTGGGGCTGTGGATGGTGGCGGGCGTCCCGTTGACGACGATCTCGCCTTCGTCGGGCTGGTACAGGCCGTAGATCATGTTCATCAGCGTGCTTTTGCCCGCGCCGTTCTCGCCGAGCAAGCCGAGAACCGTTCCCTTCTTCAACTGGAGATCGATATGGTCGTTCGCCAGCACGCCGGGAAAGCGTTTGGTGAGTCCGCGTACCTCTAATACGACGGGACGACTCGTTGTCATGCGTTCACCCTGAGGCTCTAAAAAACACAGCGAAATAGGGATATTTTGGGGAAGTATACCTTTGTTTGCCGCGTGAACACAACTGCATGAAGGGGTGGTTACGGGTGACCCCACCCCCCAACCTCCTCTCCGAAAAGAGGGAGAGGGGAGCCCCCCCCCCGTCCCGGGTCCTCCCCTCGTAGGGACGAGGCATGCCTCGTCCTTTTTCCGGATTGAACCAAAGCCTGCCATCCGTGAAGCGAGGTTTAGGCGACGTTATTTTGCCCCCCCAGGATACATGGTAGGGGCGAGGCAGCCCTCCCCACTGTGCCTATTGAACTGTCGCCTCACCCCCGCTGGCGCGGAGAGGGCAAGGGTGCGGATTGCAGGCGGCAGATACGGCGTGACCGCGGCGATGACGGCGGCCAGCACCTCGTCAATCGTGCCGTTCGCGTCGATGACGCGGAAGGCGTGCCCGCGCGCTTCGAGGTAGCGGATCGCCGTGTGGTACTGCTGGCGCATCTCTTCGGCCTGATCGTCGAACAGCTCTTTGATCGCGCGCCCCTGCATGCGCTGGCTCGTGGTCTCCGGCGTCACTTCCATGAACAGCGTCAAATCGGGAGTGCGCGCCCCGGCATTGAGCAGCATGACATCGTCCATCGACAGGCCGTCGCGCGACTGGTAGACCAGCGATGAGAGCAGGTAGCGGTCGCAGATCACGATGCCGCCCGTGCCGTTCAGAAACGGGTTGACCAGGCGGTCGAGGTGGTCGGCGCGGTTGAGCGCATAGGCGAGCGCCAGCGTATGATTGCGCACGCGAATCTCTTTGCGCAGCGCCTGCCGCAAGTATTCGCCCGCCACAAACGGATCATAGGGCTCGTAGGTGAGCAGCACGCGATTTACGCCGCGCTGTTCGGTGAGGTAAGCGGTCAGGCGGCGGGAAATCTCGCTCTTGCCGGAGCCGTCGAGTCCTTCAAGGACGAGAAAGAAGTCAGGTTTGGTCATGGTCACTACACAGAGAGATGAGCAGCAAATGCCCTGATCTTAGGTGACATAGCTTTCAGGGGCAAGTGAGAAGAGAGTCGACTAGTTCGGAATGATGAAGTTACGGGCGAAACGCGGTGTGCCGAAGGATGATAAGCGTACCGTAGTGCGGAACCGGATCAAGGTAGCGGTCAATATTCCGATAATTGCAGCAGGGAGTGCGGTGTCTATAATCACTGGCATAGACGAATCTGACGTCCACAGAGAAATCAGTGTCATAGGCGAACGGCAGCCAGATGAGCGACATGCTGGGATAATCTTGCTTCAGATAGCGACTAACGAATCCGTACCATTCCACCGTTTGCATATCGAAAAACTGCTCGTAATGCGCTTCAACTTCCTGTAGTGGCGCGCTGGTCCAAAAGATATAAGCGGCGGAGACCCACTCTGCTGAACCGTATTCGTTTGACCCGGCGTAGACGAGTTCCGAGCTGCCGTAGCGGGTGACAGTTGCGATGGCAAGGCCGACCATATCTGGGATGAGCCAAGTGCCACAAACTGAAAAAACGCAGAGACCAACCGGGATGAGGAACAGCATCCAAGCCTTGGACTGTTTCGGCTCGTCAGCAGATCGCCGCGCCATGAGCCTCGCTCCTTATCCGCTTACTCGACATCCTCATCGGTAATCTGAGTCGGCTGCAGAGTCGCTTTGACCGCATCACTGAAGGGGAGCGCGGCGACGGCCGTCTGATAGGCGTCGCTCTGGCGGTCGGCGCGGCGGCGGAAGCGTTTCTGCACATAGGAGAGGTGATACAGGCTGACGATCCGCTCAAAATCGGCGTCCGTGCGGACAAACGTGGTGATCCACCCGCTGTCGTGCAGCAGGTGATGTTCCTGCGCCAGCCCTTCGGCGATCAAGACATCGCGGATGCGGCGGGGATACGGGATGTCGACCATCCCGTTCCCCACATGAATATGCCCGACTTCGACTTTACCGAGGCTGAACTCCACCCCGCCGAAGCGATGCGGCGCGGCGCTCACATCGGGAAACGCCGACACCGCCGCAATGACGCGCTGCACGAGCTCGCGCATGCTTACCCGCCCGACCCCACATCCGACAGCCCGCCGAACGGGATGATCGTCGCGGTCGGGGTGGCGCCGCCCCCGCTGACACCCCCGCCACCGTCCACGGTGGGCAGGATGGGCACAGCGGGATCGACCGTGGGCAGCGCGGTCGCCGCAAGGTTATTCACGCCGATTTGCACTTCGCGCGTGATCGTGCCATTGGCGCTGCTGTAGGCCATCAGGCGGATGCGATACAGCCCGTTCGCGAGCTGGGCCGTATCCAGCGTGCCGAGCGTGCCGTTATTGACCTGATTGGTCGAGCTGGAGAACAGGCTCCAGTTATCCGGCGCATTGAGCGACGCGACTTGCAGCTCGTAGCGGCTGAAGTTGGGCGCGCTCACCGTCCCGGTGATGTTGACGACGCCGGACACGGTCGCGCCGTTCGCCGGGCCAGTCAGGTTGATCTGCGGGAGCGCCATGCCCGCCGTGCATTCATTCTCCGGCGCGGCTTGCACGGGCAGTTCGATGCCCAGCGACTGCGCCCACACCTGACCATCGGACGTGTTGAGCCACGCCACCGCCGTCGGGTCGCTGATGCTCACGAACGTGTCGGTGATCACGCTGTCCGGGCAGTACTGGTTGGCACGATAGCCCGTCCACGTGTCAATCGGGATGGTTTGCAGGAACGAGGCCGCCGCCGCGGGCGGCAGCTGATTCTGCATAAACAGTTCGTTGCGCACGGTCGTGCACGGGATGTTCTGATCGAAGAGCGTGCCCGTATCCGCGCAAATCGTCTGCTCGACGACGCCGCCGGGGTTGGCGAACGCGTCCGGTCGGCGGCCTTCCAGCGCGGCGCGCATGACCGTGTTCCACACCGGGACGGCGCTGGTCTGCGTGGTCGAAGTGGTCGGGCCGTTATCGACGCGACCGAGCCACACGCCCACGACCGCATTGCGGGTGAAGCCCATCGTCCACAGGTCACGATTATCGTTGCTCGTGCCCGTCTTCGCGCCGATCAAACCCACATAGTCGGCAATCGCGAGACCGGAGTTCAGGCCGAAGACCTCCGCGCGAGCGTTGTTGTCGCTCAAGATGTTCTCCATCAGGTAGGCGACCTGTGGTTGAATCACCTGACCGGGCTGCGCGCGCGCTGGCAGTTCGATCTGCGAACCGTCCGCCGCCGTGATCTGCGTGATCGAATAGAGCGGCACGCGCATCCCCGTGTTGGCGAGCGTCCCGTAGGCCTGCATCATGTCGTACAGGCGGACTTCGTTCGCGCCGAGCGCGCTGGCGAGCGTGAACTGCGCTTCGTCGAGGAAGCGAATGCCCATGCGTTCCGCCACGCTGCGGAAGTTATCCACGCCGAGGAACGCGAGCGTCTTGACGGCGGGGATGTTCAGGCTGTTCTGCAGCGCGAAGCGCACCGGCTCCGGCCCGCGGAAGCGCCCGTCGAAGTTGCGCGGCTCATACGGCGGGTTATCGTAGCGCGTCGGCACATCCCAGATGATGCTGGCGGGCGTGAAGTACTGGCGTCCGCCGTTCTGATCGAAACCTTCGAGCGCGCCCGTGTAGAGAATCGGCTTGATCGATGAGCCGGGCTGCTGCCACGTGAACACGTTGTTCACCTGCCCGTCAATCGAGTCATCGCTAAAATTCGGGCTGCCAATCATCGCGCGGATCGAGCCGTCACGCGGGTCGGTCACCATGATCGCGCCGGTGTTCATGCCCGTGAAGGCGTTCTGCTGAATCTGGTTGCTGAGCGCCGTCTGCGCGGTATCCTGCACGCGCGGGTCGAGCGTGGTGCGGATGGTAAAACCGCGGCGGAACATTTCGTCCGTGCCGAAACTCTGTTCGATGATCGTCTGGATATAGTTGACGAAGTGCGGGTAACGCACCTGGAACGTGCGCGGCGTGTAGTTGGCCGCTTCCACGCGCGCGCGGTCCAGCACCACCTGACCGGAACGCAAATCCTGTTCCGTCACGCAGAAGGGTGTCTCATTGTAGGGCGCGTGCTGGAACTGCAAGCACCCGACCTGCGCCATCAGGTTGAGCACGGTATCCATGCGCTCGAAGGCGGCTTGACGATTGATGACGGGGTCATAGCGCGCCGGCGCTTGAATCAACCCGGCGAGCATGGCCGCTTCCGGCAAATTGAGATCGGCGGCGCTGTGATGGAAATAGAACTGCGCGGCCGATTCCACCCCGTAGGACTGGTTGCCGAAGAAGATTTCGTTCAGGTACAGCTCAAGGATGAAGTTCTTGTCGTAGCGCCGCGCGATTTCCGCCGCGATGATGATCTCTTGTAGTTTGCGATCCGCCGAGACGGTCGTGTCCTGCAGGATCAAGTTGCGGGCGATCTGCTGCGTGATGGTGCTCGCGCCGGAGGTGATTTCGCCGCCCTGCACGTTCTGCAGGAAGGCGCGGCCAATCGCGATCAAATCCCAACCGGGATCATCGTAAAAGCGTTCGTTTTCGGTCGAGATGACCGCATGAATCAGCTCGGGCGCGATATTCTCCAGGTCAATCCGGTCACGCGCCACGCCACTGCGGCTGATTAGCTCGGCGATGGTGCTGCCGTCTGCCGCGAGGATACGCGCGGTCTGGAACTGCGGCGTGTAGTTCGCCAGCGCGGCGATCTCATCCTGCCACGGCGATGCGAGGCTGTTGTAGTACAGCACGCCGCCGATGATCACGACCGCCAGACCGAGAAACACCAAGCCAATCAGCACGGCGGCGATCAGCACGCCCGTGGTGATCGTGCGGTTGGTGCGCTGCTGCTGCGCCTGCCGCACCGCGTCGGGGGGGACGGCGGGAATCGGGTCGACGACCGCCGGCGTTGGCACATAGTTATAGCCGCCCCCCGCATCGTAACCACCAGACACCGCCGGAGTCGGCACAGTCGCGTCGCTGATCGTCTGCATGGGGACGGTCGCTTCGCTGGTGTAGGGGGCGCGCGGCACGGTGCGGTTCGGGTCTTCCATGAAGACCGCCCCCGTCCCCGGCAGCGTGTAATCGGGGTCATTCATCGGCACTTGCCGCGGAATGAAGCCCTCGCTCGTGATCGGCGTCGTGGGCACCGTGCGGTCGCTCAAATCCTGATCAATCGGAATGGACGCGCCCGGCGACCCGGACTGCGCGGCGAGCACCGCAGGCACCGCCGCGACCCACCCGCCGTTCTCGTAGCGATACCACGTGTCGGTCTCGACGCCGAGCATCCACCACACCTGATATTCGTCGAGCACCATCTGCCCGCGCAGTTCCGCCTGAAGCTGTTCACGGGTGAGCTGACCGGCGCGGTACTGTTCGCGCAGACGGCGCACATTCGCTTCAGCGGCGTGGTAGCGGTTGGCGAGATCCTGCTGTTCAGCGGTCAGACCGCCGACTGCGGCGGGCACAGCGCCGCTCGTTCCGCCCGTCAGTTCAGCAACGCGGCGGCGCGCGACTTCGGCGGGGTCTTCAGTCAGACCGGGCTGCGCGGTGGTCGGCCCGGTCGCCTGCGGATCCTGAGCCGCGGCGGCCACTTCAATCGGGGCAACCGCTTCTTCGGATTCTTGCTGGGCTTGCAGCGCGGCTAAGGCGCGGCGCGCGTATTCGGCGGGGTCGTTGACCGCATCCAGCGCGGGCGTTGCATCCGCGGCGACGACCGGTTCGGCGGGCGTCGACGGCGTCTTCTCCGCGAGGCTGGCCAGCGCGATCAATTCGCTCATACTGAACGTATCGTCGTCCGCATCATCGTCGATGACGGGCACCGCCTGCACGGGGGCGCTCGCCCCGGTGTCGTCGAAGGGCAGCACCTCGTCGACGGGTGTTTCCTCCGCCACCGGCGCCGAGTCGGCTTCCGCGGTCAGCGTGGTGTCCGTCACCGGCGCGGGCTGATAGGTACTCTGCCCCGCGGGCGGTTTCGCCCACGCGCTGTCGCCTTTGGGCGGAGGGGGTGTCTGCCACCGGTTGGGCGTGGTGGTTGCGGTCACGGGCTTGTTGCGCAAAGGCGCGCGTCCCGTTAGCGAAGTCGGACGTTTCCAGCTGCTGCCAGCTTGGTTTTCCGGTTGTGTTCCGCCGCCCCCGCCTTGCGGTTCGTCAGCGTCGAAGTAGAAAAGGGGTTCCACCATTCCGCACCCTTCGTCACTTTAAGTTTGAATAGTCTAACGGGTAGATTATAACGCAAAATACCGGGCTTTGCTGACACGGCGGGGAAGCGTCGATTACGGGAAGTTTAGCGAGCGCGCCAACCGGACACGAGCAGGGAGAAGATCGCCGTATCGGTGAAGCGCTGTTCAACCGGGTGGAAATAGTCTTCGCGGAAGTAGGCTTCCTGCACAAAGCCGAGCTTTTCCAGCAGGCGGCGCGACGCGGCATTGGCGGGGTCGATCTGCGCGTCGACGCTGTGCAGTCCCATGGTGGCGAAGCCAAAATCGAGCACGGCGGCGACTACTTCGCTCATCACACCCTGCCCCCACCACGCCGGAGACAGCATGTAGCCGATCTCAGCGCGATAATGCGCGGGGCGCAGGTGCCAGAAGACGCACGTACCGATCAACGGCCCATCGGGACGCGGCACAACACCCCACTGAAGCGCTTGGCGGGTATCAAACTGAGTCCGAAAGCTTTCAATGCGGCGGGCAGTGGCTTCCAGCGAGGGCATGGGCGCACGCCCTAAGTAGCGCGTCACCTGAGGATCGCTTTCAAGTTCGAAGAGCGCGGCAGTATCGGCGGGCGTGATCGCCCGCAGCAGGCAGCGGTCGGTGGTCAGCGTGGGGAACCGGGCAAACGCCGCCGCTAACGCATCGGAATGAATCACGACCGCTAGTTCTTCCAGTTGAACGTATCGCGACCTTCAGCACCCAGACCGCCCGAACGCTCGGCGCAGCAATCCACCTGATCGAGCGCGTTATTCACGTTGAGCGTCTTGTCGGGGTCAAGGCCAGCGTCACGAATGGCCTGCGCGACTGCGGTGGCAATGCGTGGGTCTTGCAGTTTCACGGTGTCGCCATCAGTAAAGATCACGTCGGTGTCGACTTCGTCCGCCGCGGGGGGTTCGCCGTCCAGCGCGACGACAATCACGCTGACATTGTCTTCACCGCCGCGTTCATTGGCCAGCGCGATCAATTCTTCGCTGGCAATATCAGGGTGCACGGCCTCGGCGACGATGGCCGTGATTTCGGCGGGGCGCACATGGCGCGTCAGCCCATCGGAACATAAGACGAGGCGATCCCCGGCTCGAAGATGCGCCTCGTAAATATCAACATCCACGTCTTCATGCTGCCCCAGAGCGCGGTACAACACATTGCGCATGGGGTGCTCGCTCGCCTGATCTGGTGTCAGATGCCCAGCAGCGACCAAGGCCTCGACAAACGTGTGATCCGCCGTGATCTGCGTGATGCGGCGCGATGTGCTGTCGACCAGATACGCGCGGCTGTCGCCAACATGCGCGACAATCGCGTTCGTGCTGCGCACCATCGCCAATGTGATCGTCGTGCCCATGCCGCGCAGTTCGGGGTTGGCGGCAGCGCGGCGGACGATGTTCAGGTTAGCCGAACGGATCGATTCACACAGCTTATCAATGAGCAGATCATCGTTGAGCGCGGGCAGCGTTTCGCGATTGCCCGGAGAGGTCATTTCCTGCTGTACAGCTTCCACTGCAATCCGACTGGCCTCTTCACCAGCGACTGCCCCGCCCATGCCATCGGCGACTACGGCGAGCACATACTGATCCTCAGCCCACAGCTGCACGGTGTCTTCATTGTTTTCCCGCACCTGACCAATGCTGGTACGGGCGCTGCTGCGAAGCCGAATTTCGCTGTCCGAATTTGCCATTCAGGACTCCCCGAACTGTCGTATTGCTCTTATTCTACTCAAGGCCGAAAACTGAACAAGCGCAGTTTCATATTTGTGACACCCGTTCAGGAGCTGTTTAAACGATTACGCAATATCAGTATACAACAATCAATGATTGTCAACGTAAAGACAACGTTCTCTGAACCCGAATCTATCATGGCACGTTAATGGCCCACGGCGGGGGCGAATCTTCCCCTGTCCGCACCCCGTTAGGAATGGTAGAGTCGTTAGAAAACGGGGACGGATACCAAAGCATGGTACAACTAGCTGACCTCTACCGCATTGATAACTTCATCGATACCTTTGCACTCGGGCACTACGCGCGGGTGCTGTATGCCCAACATCAGCGGACTGGCAGCGCGGTCGCGTTTAAGGTCTTGCGCCCCGAACATCTCGCCGAGGATCCGCGCTGGGAATACCGCGCTTTTGCCAACGAGGCCGATCTGCTCATGAAGCTGGCCGACAGCCCGCAGGTCGTCAAGCTGTACGACTGCGGCTATGTGTCCGCGCGGGGCGAAGCCCCTATCGATGGCGAGATCGAATCGTTTGGCACCAACGTGCAGACGTTCACGCGGGAGCTGGCGGCGTTCTCTGATCGCGGCTGGCGGCCGTATCTGGCGCTGGAGAACCTGCCGCGCAACAACAACCTGTTCTATCAGATGCGCCCGGACAAGCAGGGTACGCGTCTACGCCTCCCCAGTGAAGAAGGACTGGCGCTCGCGCTCCAGTTCGCCGAACTGCTCAAGCTGGCACACAGCCGCAATATCGTTTATATGGATCACAAGTTGGAACACATCTACTGGGACGGCCTGCAGCTCCGCGTGATCGACTTCAACAGTTCGCGCCTGCTCGAAAAATCGCGCGACAACCCGGCGCAGATGTTCCGCTCCGATGTGCACAATCTGTGCGTCGGCATCCTGTATTCGATCTTCACCGGACTATCGCCGCAAAAGACGGCGCTGCGCCCGCAGCCGGGCACCATCACCGACGTGGAAGCGCGCTATAAGGATATCGACTCGCTGGATTTCGGCGTCGAACCCACGCTGAGTCAGGGGCTGCAAACGCTCTTGCAGTCAGGGGCGGCGGTGCAAATTGAAAGCGCGGATGAGCTCATCGGCGGGCTGCGCGAAGTGGCGACCGCGCACGGCTGGGATTTCCCGAACTACGCGAGCAGCCCGATCAACCGGGAGGCGCGCTCCCAGCTCCGCGCGGGGATCAGCCGCGTGCGCCGTGGGCAGGATTATCTACGCGAAGCGCGCGATCTCTTCCGCGAAGCCGCCATTCAGGACGGCATCCCCGACGAACTCGAAGATGAACTCAAACGGCTGGTCAAGTCGATCAACGACATGCTGCAAAATCGGGTCATTCCGTAAATCGGTGATTGCACGGCGGACTAATTTCTCCCTATACTGAATCTATGTGTATAGAATTATAGAATTTAGTTGAGTGAGGCACTGATGTCCGCTGATGAGTTGTCCCCAACTTCTGATCCTGCGTTAGTTGCCGCGTGGCAGCGCTTCGTGGCCTATGACAGCAACGCTACGGTGCGCATGCGCGTTGATCGGCGGGTACGGCTGGCCGTAGTCTATATCGCAGCACTCGCCGTCGTCCTCGTCGGCTTTTACCTTGCTTCCCTGATCTGGCAATTAACCGTTTACGAAGGTACAGCGCCTCTTTACGAAGATGAGCGGCCAGGGTTGTATATCCTGATCTTTGTAGTCGCACTACTGCTGCTCATCACGGCGATTTATGCGTTTCTGCGCAGCCAAACGAGCGCCAATGCCGAGTACTACGCCTATCGTCTGGCCGAAAGCCTCATTCAGCGCGAGATCTATCTGTACCGTCTCGGCGTTGGGCGTTATCTGGAGATGAATCCACGTGACCGACAGCGACTATTGAACCAAAGCCTGAAGGCGATTGACGACCGGGTTCAGAAGATGGGTCTGCAACCCGTGACCGAAGCGCTGCTGAATGAGTCGCTCCTCGCGCAAGCGATCGCCCGGTCTGGCGATTGGGGACTGGCGGAACGTCCATTCACCGAAATGAGCGTGTCCGATTTTATCGACTACCGGGTGCTCCCCGTGCAGAACCTGTATGCACGGCGGGCGCGCTCGGCGGCGCGTTATTTCATCCTGCATCAGCTCATTAGCGGTGCGTTTTTGGTCATGGGGATTTTGCTCCTGTTTCTAGAGCAGCAAGTGTATTTTCTAGTCTGTCTTTTCGGGGCGCTGGCCGTGCAGCAGCAGTTGCAGATCATCGACGACAGTGCGCGCCGTCTGTTCTATGAATCGACCGCCCAGCAGCTTCAAGAAGCATTGAATGACTGGAATCTCGTGCGCACTGAGTTGAGACTCGGTGAGGAACCGGGCGATCCTCAAGCAACTCCCCGGGAAGCCGAACAGCAGAAACAGCGCCAACTATCGAGCCGCCGAACGATGTCGGAATTTGTCGAGCGCGTCGAGGACACCTTGCAGTTTGCAACCGAAATGTGGGTGCTCAGCTCTTTCTTTCGGTCAGCTAACAGCGGCATGAACCAGCAGTCGGTGGTCACCGACCTGATGCAGAACGGGATCGCGCTGCTCAACCGCTCGACGCAGGTTTCACCCATCCGCTATGCCAAACAAGCGATCTTCATCTCGTATCGTCGTGCAGACAGCGCCGAGATTGTCGGGCGCATCTGGGATCGACTGAGCGCCTATTTCGGCCAAGAGACAATCTTTCGCGATGTGCAGACGATCCTGGGCGGCGAGGATTTCGTCCAGCGCATTCTGACGACGGTGGAGCGGTGCAGCGTGGTGCTGGTGATCATTGGGACGGACTGGGAAAACATCACCGACACGGAAACAGGCGAGCGGCGGCTGCTCAACCCGGAGGATTTTGTGCGGCGCGAAATTGCGACAGCCTTGAAACGACCGGAGGCCTTGGTTGTCCCCGTGCTCGTGCGGGGCGCAAAAGTGCCGGATCGCGATGAATTGCCCGAAGATTTGAAGGAACTCACTTTTCGCAATGCGATGCTCGCTCGGTCTGATCCCGATTTTGACGGCGATATCAAACGGATCATCACGGCAATTGAGAACTACGTCAGGCAGGCCTGAGCGCACCCGGCATGCACTCTACTGGGCTCGCGCAAGGCTGTAGATCGTCGGGTGACTCCCATACAGGCTGATCGGCTGTTCGGTGATCAGTCGGAAACGCTCCGCCGCCGCGGGCAGCAGCAGATCACCCCGGTCGGTGAGCAGGACGCAGCGCCCGTTCGGTCGCAGCACACGGGCAAACTCGCGGATCAGCGCGGCGTAGAGCGCGGGCAGCGCGTCCGGCTGTAAGACTTGTTTCCCCCACGGCACATTGCTGACAATCCGATCCACGGACTGATCCGGCAGTGGGAGCTGGCGTGCATCCGCGTGCAGCGCCCACACCGGCAGCCCCGCATTCGCGCTGTTCGCCGCCGCGCACGCGACCGCTTCCGGGTTCACATCGCCCGCCAGCAGCCGGCTCACGCCGAACGCCGCCGCTTCAATCGGGATCGTCCCCGCGCCGCACAGCGGATCGAGCAGCACGGCCCCCGGCGGGATCTCCGCGAACAGGTTCAGACAGTACGCGACCGGAGGCTTGAGCGATCCCGGCAGGCTCGTCAGTTTGTAGGGGCGGCGGTGCAGCGGCGTCTCACCTAAGCGTAAGCCGACCAGCACCGCATCGCCTTCGACCAGCACGCGCACATCGAGATCAACCGGGGCATGCTGCGGTTCGTTGACGACATAGCGCCAGTTGCGCCGTGCCAGCCCCGCCTGCACCGCAGCGGCGACCTCAAAGCGCGTGTAGTTGCGCCCGCCCAGCAGACTCGCCGTGATCGTGTAGCTCGGCTGGCGGGGGAGCGGACGCACCTGTCGGCACGGTTGGAGCGCCGCGCCCCAATCGAGCTGCGCCACGCCCGCCGTGATCGCGGCGAGCATGGCGCGCGTATGATCAATCTGGGCAAGTTCCCCCACATAGACGTACACATCGTCGACGCTGCGCAAGTCCAGCAGATCGGCAGGGTGACCCACGTACATGAAATCGAGGCGGCGCTGTTCGGTCGCGAGAGGCTGCACACCGTCCAGTTGAGCGATCTCCCGCTCTGCGAGCGTTTCCGTGCCCGCCGTGACGCGAGCGAAATAGCGGTTCACAGCACTTCCACCGGGTCGATATCTACGTACCAGCCGCGCGGGATGTCGAGATCGCCCAATGCCGCCGCCGGATCCGGACTGCGCACGAGCAGATGCCAGCGGAAGATATTCGCTTCGCGCGGGAAGAAGCACTGCGCCGGGCCGATGATCTCCGTCCCGGTCAACTGCTGCTCCTCGATGCGCTGGCGGATCATCTGCGCGGCGCGGATCGCCTCCGAGCGCGCTTTGGCCTCGGTCGGGAAGCGGAACAGAATACGCGCCAGCCGCCGGAACGGCGGATAGCCGATTTCGCGTAAATGCTCAAGCTGCTGCTTATAGAAACCGGGATAATCGTGCTTAGCCGCCGCTTGAATCGCGTAGTGTTCCGGCTGATACGTCTGCAAAATCACGCGCCCGCCGAGCAAGCCACGCCCCGCGCGCCCCGCGACCTGTGTCAGCACCTGAAACGTGCGTTCCCCGGCGCGGAAATCCGGCAGCGCCAAGCCGATATCCGCGCTGACCACGCCGACCAACGTCACCATCGGCAAATCCAGCCCTTTGGCGACCAACTGCGTGCCGATCATGATGTCGGCTTTGCGGTCAATGAAGCGCTGCAAAATCGCCTCGTGCGCCTCGTGCGAGGTCGCGGTATCGCTGTCCCAGCGCACGGTGCGCGCCTTGGGGAACATGTCGATCAGCGTTTGTTCGACCTGCTGCGTACCCGCGCCGAAAAACTTGATGCGCTTGGATTGGCACGCCGGGCACTGCGTCGGTGAATCCTGCATGTGCCCGCAGCGGTGACAGCGCAGCGACTCGCCCATGCGGTGATACGTCAGCGGGTTATCGCACTGCGGGCATTTGGCGACATAGCCGCAGTCCCGGCAGAACACGTAGGTCGATTGGCCGCGGCGGTTGAGGAACAAAATCGCCTGCTGCTTGCGCTCGAGGACTTCGGCGAGCGCGTATTGCAGCGGTCGGCTAAAGATGCTGATGTTGCCGCGCTTCAGTTCGTCGCGCATATCGACCACCTGCACGGGTGGCAGATCGATCATGAGGGCATCTTCGGCGTCGGCGGGTTGGTAGCGCGCGGCAATCCCGGTGCGTTCGGCCTGCGTGCTGATGCTGACGCGATGCCCCATGATGCGGTGCGGCAGTTCCAACCGCTCGATTTCGCCATGCTGCGCCCGGTACGTCGTGTTGATGTCGGGCGTTGCGCTGCCGAGGATGACCACGCCGCCATTCCGCCGCATCATCTCTTCGGCGACATCGCGGGCGTGGTAGTACGGCGGCTGAATCGGTGGCGACTGCTTGTAGCTGGGGTCGTGCTCCTCGTCGAGGATGATCAAGCCAACATCCGGCAGCGGCGTGAACAGCGCCGACCGCGCGCCGACGATCACGCCGATGCGCCCTTCCCGCGCTCGCCGCCACGTGTCGTAGCGTTCGCCTTCGCTGAGCCCGCTGTGCACCACCGCCACCTGACCGGGGAAACGCGCCGCCACGCGCCGAATCGTCTGCGGGGTGAGCGAAATTTCCGGTACGAGGACAATCGCCTTGCGCCCCAACCGCAGCGTCTCTTCGACGGCACGCAGGTAGATTTCCGTCTTGCCACTCCCGGTCACGCCGTGCAGCAGGAAAGTTTTACCTTCGTCCGGCCACGAGTCGAAACCCAGATTCGGCTCAGAGTCGGTTGGCGGGGTGAAATCCGACCCAACCCCCGGCCCCAGTTCGAAATCGAATGGTGCCCGACCCCTCCCCGAATTCGGGGAGGGGAGCCAGCGGTTCGCTCGTCTCATGAGACTTAACTTGCTCAGCAATCGTTCGCTGAATAAGGTCTAGGACAGCATTCGTTGTATTGATGACCTGCTCATTGGTGAAACGCAGCACCCGCAGACCAAGGGCTTCCAGATATGTTTGTCGGGCAGCGTCTTCATCCGCTTGATATTGATGGACTTCACCATCCACTTCGATCACAAGGCGCGCATCAGGGCAGTAGAAGTCAACAATGAAGCGTTCGATAGTTTGCTGACGGCGGATTTTGTAGCCGAGCTGCTTGTCGCGCACGCGCTGCCACAGCCAATCCTCCGCAGGGGTTGGATTCATACGCAGTTCGCGCGCAATTGGTTGAATCTTCTCGTACAACCGCCGATCAATCCGCCAGTGACGATAGTTATCCCCGCCCGAGGTTCTTGCAGGCTCCCCTCCCCGAATTCGGGGAGGGGTCGGGGGTGGGGTCGAACTCTCCGCATCCCACTCCTCGTCGAGTTCGCTCGGAGTTGGAGTAGGCAGGTCAAATTCATCGTTCCCCAAATTCAACCGCTGACCCTGCTGGCGGATCGCCGCACGTACGCGTTCCCACACCGCCGCCTGTTCGATAGTGAGCGTGGGCGCGGTCACGGCGATGAACTCGCGTTCCGCCAGCGAGTCGCGCCACGTCTCACGTTCGCCCAGTGTGATCAGTTCGGCTTCTTCGAGTTTCTTCAAGTCGGGGAGGGTGCAGTCGGCCTGCGCGTATAGCCAGCCGACATCGAGCGGTTCGCGATGCCGCGCCAGCACGCTCAGAATGCGCTGCGCCTTGTCGACTTTGCGTAGTTGGTGCAGCCGCTCTTCAACCTGTTCCGGCGCGAGCTTGAGGGTGATCACATCATTGGCGACAGCGACATCGCCCGCTTCGACCAGCTTGGCGAGGTGGGCTTTGCCCGCGCCCGCCAGCTTGAACGCCGCTTTCAGCGTCACGCTGCCGCCTGCTTCGGCGATCACGCCGAGCAGGTCGGCGGGGCGCGACTCCTTTTCGACATGGCGCAGTCCGTGGGCGATCTCGTGCGGATGTATGGCGAGCGCAGCCGTCTGCACGATGCGCGGTTTGACGCGCGGCGGCGTGAGCGTCGACTCTTTGGCGACGATGCCCGCTTTGGCCAGCGCGTCGATCACCGGACGCCACGTTTTTGCGGGCAGCGCCTGATTCAACTGCTGACTGCGCAGCGTGCCCCGCCGTTTGAGGATCTGCACAACTTCCATCTCGAGATCATCTGGCGAAACGAAATCAGGATCGAGCAGCGTCACGGTGAGATCATGATGTCCGGTCAGGCCGGGCGGCAGCCACATCCACAGCGCCGCGCCGATGGGCGACAGCGTCGTCGTGCGCAGCCACAGTGAGAGTGCGATCTGCATGGAGGTGAGCACGGGCACGGGATCGAGCCGGTTGAGGATCGGCTTGGTCTTGCTCACGCTCGACTCGGCCATCACCTCCAGCACAATGGCGTGCTGACGCGCCGGACCAAACGCCACCTCCACCAGATGACCGGGCTGAAGTCGGCCCTCGAGTTCTGGCGGCACGTGATAATCAAACGTCGAATCGACGGGGGTATCTATGGCAACGCGAACATATTCCATAGGCACTATTTTAGCACAAGTGTATCGAGAATCGGCGCGGCGATTGCCTGAAGCGCTTACTCCATGAGCTGGCGGATATAGGTGGAAACGACCAGTAACTGTGCTTTGTCCATGCGCCCGATGATGTTATGGATGACGCCCGCAATCATGCGGACAGCACCGCTCATGCCGACCACCGCCGATTGTTCGACGACAAAGCCGACTTTGGCGAGTTTCAGCGGTTTCATGAAATAGTAATCCATGCCACTTTCCAGCAGTTCCACGACGACTCCGGCCAGATGGCCGCGCTGCTGCAGCGGATCTTTCGCTTGTTCCAGATTGTTGAGGACGGTGAGAGTCTTGGCGCGGAGCGCTTCGCTGTGATAGAAGCGCATAAAAGGTGCATTGGTCGGGGTGGACATGAGATTGGCTTTCGCTAGGCTGAGGGGGCTAGATACTGTGGTGGAACACCCGCCGTTTGAAGGGCACAGGCGCATTGACAAGGGGCTATTTTAGCATAAACGGCATCTGGTAGAAATTTCCTTTGCAGAAATTGGAAAATGCCCGACAATAGACTCCAATAGTGTGAGCTGGAATTCTATTCAGGAGAGCGTGAATGTCTAAACAGCGGCCTCTTTTTCTCATTGTTGTGCTTTTGCTCCTGATGATCGCCGTGCTGCCTGCCGCCGCGCAGGACTACGACCCGAACGCGGTGCTGCCGCGCCCGACCAACCCGGCGAGCGCCACGCGCAACCTCGAAGGCTACCTCATCGTCGCAACCGATAACCTGTTCCTGCGCAGTGGTGACGGCCCGCAGTACACGCCGCTGGCCATCCTCGACGGCGGCACGCGCTTGGTTCCGCTCGGTCAGAACGGTCTCGACGAACTGTGGTGGTATGTGCGGGTGGGCACCTTCACCGGGTGGGTGACGAATCAGTTTGTCGTCGTGCGTGGCGATCTCAGTGATATTCCGGTCGTCGAAGTGGATGGCACAATCCTCCCGCCCACGCTCTACATGGGCGCGGCGAATCAGATTTACAGCCGTCCGGGCAGCATTCGCGTGCTGTGCAATGCCACCGCGGGTCAGTTCTACATCGTGACCGCCCGTGATGCCGACGCTGAAAACTGGTATCGCATCGAGTTGACCTGCGACGGCCTCCCGGTCGAAGGTTGGGTGCAGGCCGACCGTGTCCTCTACCGCAACCCCGGCGGCGTTATCGTCCCGGTGGTCGGCAGCTAAACGTAGGGTAAGCATCGTTTGATCAGTGTCAACGCCCCGCCGTCGTTTCGGGTACAATGACGGCGGGGGTGTGATATGAAACGTCTGCTGGTCCTTGGCCTCACCGCGCTGTTCGTCTCCGCTTGTACGATGGGTGTCCCCGTCCTCGTGACGCCGACCGTCGCGCCGACGATTACGCCGAGCGCGCCACCCGCCACGACCCCCACATTTACGCCGAGCGCGCCACCCACCCTGATCGGAACGCTCATTGCGCAGGTCGTCTCGCCGACGTCCAGCACCACCCCAACCACCACGCTTACACCATCGCCAACTTTTACGGGCACCGCTTCGCCGACGCCGCTGCCGAGCGTCACCCCGTTCCCGACCATTACACCGCTGCCGACGGAGACGCTTCCCCCGTCGCCGACCACACTGCCCACCATTGGCGCGAGTCCCACGCCGCTGCCGAGCGACACACAACTCCCGACCGCGACCAAGACGCTCACCTGGACGCCGAGCAATACCCCGCAGCCCTCCAGCACGTCGACATTCACGTACACGCCGAGTCCACTGCCGACTTTCACCCCCCTGCCGAGCGCCACCTTCCTGCCCACCCTCACGCCGATTCCGTCATGGACGCCGCGCCCCACGTGGACGCTGACCGTCGCCTTCACGCCGCAGGTCGCCGCCACCGAGGCGTTCGCTCCTATCGGGGAACGCACGCAGCCCCCGATCGAACCGCCGACGCAGGGCGTCGCTCCGGTCGGCGTGCGCGAAGTCACGCCGGAACCGCCGACCGTCGGGCTGACTCAGCCGCCCGCCACGATTGATGCGACACCCACCTTCATCACCGCCGAACCGGGCGTCGAAGTCGCCAACCTGCCCACGCTCACGCCGATCACCGGAGAGGCGACGCCGTTCGCCGCCACGCCGACCGCGCTGCCCAATCCCATCAATGTCGCGCCGACACCGCTACCCCAACCCGGCGCGCTGGTGATCTCCGACCTGCCCGATCCCGCACAGGCCATCCGCAATTTCGCGCTGAGCACGAGCGGCACAGCGTTCAATTTCGGGCTGGCGGAGGCCTCCACCTTCGCCCAAAACCCAGTCGATCCGAATGTGTTTGTGCGCGTCGATCCGTCGGGCAACATCCATTTGATCAGCGATTACGCCGCGGGGACGGAGAGCAATGCCAACTTCGCCCCGTTCACCTTCAGCGAGGCTGACCCCGCCGCGAACAAGGCGCGCACGACGCGCGTCGTGTGGTCGCGCGATGGCAATTTCGTCGCCTATCTGGTCGATCAGTGGTCAGATGGCAACAACCGCGAGGAAATCAACGACGGCGTGTGGATCGCGGATCGCTACTTTACCTACAGCAATCAGGTGTTCCGCGACTGCCACCCGAATCTGTTGCAAGGCTGCATCGTCAATTTGCAGGCGGGGCCGTACGTCTATCACACCATCGACATGGCGTGGGGCAATGAAAATCTGCTCATGGTGCGCCTATTCCTGCACGACGAGAACCGTAACGGCTTCGCGATCCTCGCGCCAGGGCAAAATGCGCAGGTGCAGCCGACCATCTACCGCTACGATTACGCCGCATGGTCGTGGGATGGCACGCGCGTGCTGGTGAGCGGTTATGGGCCAGATGGCACGGTCGCCATCCGCTGGTTTGACCCGACAAGCGGCTTCCTCGGCGAACCCCAGTCGAATCTGACCGCGCTCGGCCTGTACGTGAGCTACGCCGTGCAGCGCCCCGACGGGCAGATCGTGGCGCTGGCCGCGACGGGCGGCGCGGTGCATCTGGTCGATGTGAACGGCAATCCGCTCTCCGGCGACATCGGCACCGTCGCGCCGGAACGCGTCGAGTGGAGTCCGGATCGCAGCGCAGTGCTAGTCGTCACCCGCGAAAACGACGTGCGCCGCTACTACCTCGCCGGGGTGAACGGCGCCATGAGCGAGATCACGGACCGAGTGAGCGGCGGCCAGGCCGTCGAGTGGATCAATCAGCCGCCGCCGTAAAGATCAACCTCACCTGCGACCCCTCCCCGAATTCAGAGAGTGGAGACCGATCAGAGCGGTAGGGACGAGGCATGCCTCGTCCTCCGCTGAAAATTGAACTGCAACCTCACCCCGTTTCGCTGCGCTCAACCGCCCCTCTCCGAAAAGAGGAGAGGGGCAAAAGCAGGTGATGCAGCCCTGTCCTACGCCAGCGCTAAGGGGAGAAATGGCGAGTCCGCTGGCTCCCCTCCCCGAATTCGGGGAGGGGCCGGGGGGTGGGGTCGGAAGCAGGGGGTGAGGTCAAGCCGCGACCGTGATAATGACGTTCCCCTTCTTGCGCCCGGTCTCGACGTAGCGGTGTGCCTCCGCGACCTGCGCCAGCGGATAGCAGCGATCGATCACCGCACGGAGCGCGCCTTGCTCAAACAGCTCGGTGAGGAAATCGAGATTCGCGTGGTTCTGCTTGAGCCCCGCCGTCGTGAAGCCCGCGCGTTTGCCGCGACTGCGCGCCGTGCGCAGCAGCGCGACCGCCGTACCGAGCGTGGGCACAGTGGTCATGTAGATCCCCTGCGGCGTGAGCGCCCGCTGACACTGGCCGTAAGTGCGCTTGCCGACCGCATCGAAAATCACATCATAGGCTTGCCCACTCTTCGCGAAATCCTCCCGCGTATAGTCGATAACCGCGTCCGCGCCGAGCGAGCGCACCAATTCGACATTCGCCGCGCTGCACACCCCGGTCACATGCGCGCCGTAGTACTTGGCGATCTGCACGGCATACGCGCCGACCGCGCCGGATGCTCCATTGATCAGCACGCGCTGACCCCGCTGCACCTTCGCCACATCGCGCAGGAACAGGAGCGCGGTCGCCGCCCCGTCGACGATGCCGACCGCCTCGGCGTAGCTCTGGCGCGGTGACATCAGCGTGAGCGGTTTGCTGATGGGCAGCGTCAGGTATTCGGCCTGTGCCCCAAAGCGATCTGGGCTGATACCGCACACCCGATCCCCGGCTTTAAAGGTGGTGACCGCGCTGCCGACTGCGACGATCTCTCCGGCAAATTCCACGCCCGGCACGGCGAGGCGCGGCTTGGTCAGGCCATACATCAGCCGAATGATGAACGGATCGGCTTTCCGAAAGGCGCAGTCGGACGGCGTGACCGTCGCGGCATGCACTTTGATCAGGACTTCGTCGGCCTGCGGCATGGGTTGGGCGATTTCAGCGAACTGCAAGACATCCGGTGAACCGTACTGCGTGGAAATGATCGCTTTCATGAGCTTGATCTCCTTGGAATTAGGCAAAGTGAAACCAGGGGCCGCGCAATAGCGCGCCCGAACGAGTGAATTGGCTGTCTAGGCGGGCGAGGCTTGCCATGGCCCAGTAGTCTGGTTGGCGGACCGCGCGTCCCTCCCTGCATTTCCGGCGCGATTTCGCTGGTTCCGGACGCCAGAGGGCGTGAGTTGGGGTCAGGCTTTAGCCCGCTTCGATGTAGAACACGTCTTCGACGGTGGTGTTGAAGACCCGCGCGATGCGGAAAGCGAGTTCCAGCGAGGGCGAGTAGTTCCCCTTTTCAATGGCGACAATCGTCTGCCGGGTGACGCCGACCGCGTCGGCCAACTGCTGCTGCGTCATCTCGTCGCGGTCAAAGCGCAGGCGGCGCAGGTTATTCCGCAGGCTGAGCTTTTCCATGCTAGAAGCCTCTCCGGTAGAGGACAAACTGCGTCACATCGAACACGATCTCGGAGAGGATCCCCGCGCCGATCAGCAGGGCAAACATGACCGCCGGGACTTGATCGAACACCAGCGAGCCGACGGCCAACACGACGCCGAGCGAAAAGACATACAGCGAAACGCGGGCGCACTTCAGTTCGATCAGCTTGTCGCGCTCATCCATCAAATCCGGCTGCACTTCGCGCGTGGCGATGGTATTGAGGATGCTGAACACGATGGTGATGATGATCTTGGCGACAATCGTCACCGGGATCAAAACGAGAAAGTAGGTACCCCAAAAGCGAAAGACTTCCGGCGAGTAGGCGTCGGCGGCGGGATAGCGTTGGAGCATGTACGCGGAATAGGCCGCGGTGATGATTAGGGTACTCAGCAGCGAAATGATGCTCTGGCGTTCTTGATACGACATGATTGCTTCCTTGTCTACTGACGTTGACACCACGTCAACTTCAATATACACAATGTATATCAAATACGACTTCATGTCAAGTATATTTTACATCAAGTCAAGAAATGACTTGATCAGCGAGCTTATCGATTTCGGAGGCACGCTTAAATTCCGGCTTATCCAGCCGATCAACACTGCTGTGTATCCGTCCATCCGACCCTCGGAGAGTGCGCCATGACATCATCCGAAGTTGTGACACTGCGCCCACTCACGCTGGGCGACCTTGACCGCGCAACGCTGGTTCAGGCGCGCGCCTTCCTGAACGACCCGCTGTGGGTCTACCTCATCCCCGACCTGCGTCAGCGCCAGATCTACCTGCCCCGCTTCTCGCGCGTGCTTTTTCACTTCGGCATCCTCAATGGGCAAGCCTATGGCGTCGGCGATCCGCTCGCCGGGGTCGCCATCTGGAGCGCGCCGGGGCAGAAAACCAAGCTTTCGGCGGCGCTACGGGCGGGCTGGCCGCGCCTGCTGTTCAGCCCGTTCCTCTTCCAGTTCGTGCGCGCCGGAGAGATCTTCGGGCGCTTCGGGGAAATGCAGAAACAGTACGCGCCCGACCCGCACTACTACCTCAACACGATCTCCGTGCTGCCCGAAGCCCAGGGACAAGGCATCGCCTCCAAGCTGATCCGCCCGTTCCTCGCCCAAGCGGATCGCGAAGGCGTGAGCGCGTACACGGAAACGATGACGCCGTCCAATGTCGGGCTGTATCAACACTACGGTTTTCAGGTGATGGAAGCGTATCGCGTGCCGGCGAAAGACCTCAGTTTGTGGGCATTTTTCCGGCCAGTGACAAAATGACTAGTCCCGCATCCATCAATGTGTGATACAACATGCAGTATTCAAGAGTGGAGGAAGGGCGCATGAAGACTCCAAAAGAGAGGCCTGTCACCGAGACCGGGCAGGTCCCACGGTATGAGCCGCTGATCCCCAAGTTCCGGGAATCGCCGCCGCCGAGCCTGCCGGAAATGGACGATCCGCACGGGACGACCGGCATCGTGCGAATTGTGAGCGAGAGCCGCGATATCGCCAAAGACGAGGACGATACCCCCGCCACCCGCCGTTAGTCCGACCCACGCGCGGCGGTTGTTCCGTGGTGGGGACACCAGCCGCGCCCATTTAATCCCCCCATGCCGACAGTTCTATTCTCATCTATTGTCCGTTATACTTCTGCCAGTTTTTGACGATTCAGACCAGCGGAAGATGACATGAGACTTGGCATTATCGGTTTACCCAACAGCGGCAAAACCACGATTTTCAACGCCCTGACGCGCAGCAACCTGCCGACCGGTGCGGCGACCAGCGGTCAGTTTGAAGTGCACACGGCGGTTGTCCCCGTGCCGGATACGCGCGTGGATCGCCTGAAGGCGATGTACAACCCCAAGAAGACCACCTACACGCAGGTGACCTACGTCGACATCGGCGGGCTGGATAAGGGCATCGGCGAAGGCGGCCTCAAGGGGCAGTTCCGCAACGAGTTAGCGCAGTTGGACGGTTTCCTGCACGTCGTCCGCACCTTCGAAGATCCGAATGTCCCCCACCCCTATGACACCAACGACGCCGCGCGCGATGTCGAAGCGCTGGACGGCGAATTTCTGCTGAGCGATCTCGTCATGGTCGAGTCGCGGCTCGAAAAGCTGGACGCCGAGATCAAGCGCAAGGGGCGCACGATGGAAAAGGCGCAGCTCGACGAAATCGAGATGATGAAGCGCCTGAAAGAAGCCCTCGAAGCGAGCACACCGCTGCGCGACCTCGGCCTGAGCGATGACGAGATGAAACCGTATCGCGGCTATGGCTTCCTCACGCTCAAGCCCGCGCTGATCGTGCTCAATTCCAACGAGAACACCAAGGATACGGGCTTCACCTATGAGCACCAGAATTCGTCGGTCGTGGCGCTGCAAGGGCGCATCGAAGCGGAACTCGCGCAGCTCGAACCTGACGACGCGGCGATCTTCATGGAAGAGTACGGCATCACCGAACTGAGCGCGTCCAAAGTCATTCGCCTGTCCTACGAACTGATGAACATTCACTCGTTCTTCACCGTTGGCGAAGACGAAGTGCGCGCGTGGAGCGTGCGCATCGGCGCGACCGCTCCGGAAGCGGCGGGCGTCATCCACAGCGATCTGCAGAAGGGCTTCATCCGCGCGGAAGTCTTCAACTATGACGACCTGATCACGCTCGGCAGCGAAGCCGCCTTACGCACGGCGGGTAAGTTCAAGCTCGAAGGCAAGGAATACGTCGTCAAGAACGGCGATATCGTCCACATCCGCTTCAACGTCTAAGGAGCAGGACTGAGGTGAAAGGACTGAGTAGTCGGCTGTCTGGTATGGCCGCACTGACTCAGTCCTCAGTCCTCAACCCTCAGTCCTTTTGTTTATGAAACTCTTCATCGCCTCTGGCATCTTTCACCCGGAACCGGGCGGCCCCGCCACCTATCTGCACGAACTGCTGCCCGAACTCCTCCAGCGTGACTGGGAGATTCGGGCGCTCTCGTTTGGCGACGCGGCGGGCGGATCGTACCCGTACCCGGTCACGCGCATCCCGCGCAAGTCGCTCCCGATCCGCACCTTCAACTATGCGCGGGCGGCGCGTCCACTGCTCCAGTGGGCGGATGTGACCTACCTGCACACGCTCGGCCTGCCCCTCTACGGCGACCATCACGCGCCGCGCATCGTCAAAATCGTCGGTGATCTGGCGTGGGAGCGCGCCGTGCGCAAAGGCTGGATTCCGCCGACCGAAAACATCGACGATTTTCAGATCAAACGCTACGGGCGGCTGGCGGAAATCGGCAAGGCGAACCGGGCGCGCGAAGCGCAAAGCCTGGACGGCGTGATCGTGCCGAGCGAGTACCTCAAGCGCATGGTCATGGGCTGGGGCGTGGACGAGCGGCGCATTCGCGTGATCTACAATGCGCTCCCGCCTGCCGCCACGCTCCCATCAATGACGCAAGCCGAAGCCCGCGCGGCGCTCACGTTGGACGACGCGCCGACCATCCTCACGGTCGGGCGCTTACTGCCGTGGAAAGGCGTCGATCATCTCATCGCGGCGCTGGTCAACGTCAAACAGGTGCGGCTGCTGGTCGCGGGGGATGGCGATATTCTCCCGGCGCTGCAAGCCCAGGCGGTCGCGGCCGGGGTGGCGGAGCGCGTGATGTTTTTAGGGCGCGTGAGTCGCGAACAGATGCCGATCTACATGCGCGCCGCCGATTACGTGGCGCTGTATTCTGGCTATGAGGGCTTGTCGCATACGCTGCTGGAAAGTCTGCGCGTGGGCACGCCCGTGATCGCCAGCCAGAAGGGTGGCAACCCCGAAGTCGTACGCCACGGCGTCAACGGGCTGCTCGTGCCCTACGTCGATATGCCGCTGCTCACCGAAGCGCTCCGCGACGCGTTCTACCCCGGCACGCGCGAGAGTCTCGCGGCGCATTCGAGCGTTGGTATGGAGCGCTTCACCTTCGCGCACATGGTCGAGCAGACCGACGAAGCGCTCCGGACGTTCGCCGGGCGCTAGAAGACTGGATGCGGGCGCTTGCCGTCGATATCGTCGAAGTTATAGTCCTGCGCCAAGCGCGCGACGACGTACTTGCCGCCCGTTTTACTCAATACCTGCGGGTCGGTGGCCAGCGCGACCACGGCCCGCCCGGTGAACTCCGGCGACTCCGAGTTGGACATGTCGAACCATTGGGCGTTGGCGAGGACGTTTTCGGTCCGCACCAGACCGGGATAGAGCGACACTACGGCCACCCCGTGCGGCTGTAACTGCTGCGCCGTGTCCCACGTGATGCGATCCACGGCGGTTTTGGCGACCCCGTAGGCGACGTTCCCCGCGTTGGGGACGGGAAACGAAATGTTGACGATCAAGCCGGATTTTTGGGCGACCATCGCCTGCGCGCCGAGCACGCTGGCGATATATGTCCAGCGCACGCCGTCTACATTTTCATCCCAGTACGGCAA
Organism: Candidatus Flexifilum breve; assembly: GCF_016713355.1. Taxonomy (NCBI): domain Bacteria; kingdom Bacillati; phylum Chloroflexota; class Anaerolineae; order Aggregatilineales; family Candidatus Flexifilaceae; genus Candidatus Flexifilum; species Candidatus Flexifilum breve. The sequence continues at coordinate 123,781 of NZ_JADJPI010000041.1, read as the reverse complement.
GCGCACGTCCCAGAACGGCGTGTTCGGCGCTTGATGCGCCCCGGTGACGTACCCCTCATAGCCACCCCACGCATTGTTGACCAGCACATCGAGCCGCCCCTGTTCGCGCTGGATGCGCTCGAACACCGCTTTGACCTGCGCATCGTCGCGGTGATCGCACTGCACGGCGATGCCCGTGCCGCCCCGCGCGGTTACCTCCGCGGCGGTCTCGTGGATCGTGCCGGGCAGCGGAACGGTCGGCGCTGACGAATCGACCGTGCGCCCGGTGATGTAAACGGTCGCGCCTGCTGCGCCCAACGCCAGGGCGATTCCCAGACCGACGCCGCGGCTCGCTCCGGTCACGAGCGCAATCATCTTGCTTAAAGGTTTCATGGTGTTTGTCCTCTGTGATCTCAACCGCGCCCGCGTGGCCGTGTGGGCGCGTGATCCTGTATGTCAGCGCGGATGAGTGGTGAGTCGTCAAAGAAAGTCAAAAATAAAGAAAAGGCTCAACGCCAAGGCGCGAAGACGCAAGGACGCAAAGTAAATTAGTTTCACTGGCCTTTGCGCCTTTCCGTCTTAGCGTCTTTGCGTTAAGTCTTTCTCTTGTTTTTAACCGAGTTTCTGAAATACCTTCGGCGCGATCAGCCAGACGAGTTCACCGCTGAGCGGGTGCATACTCGTGATGTCCACGCGGGCGAGGCCGCCCTTCTTCATCACAATCTGACTGCCGCCCGTCAGCGCGCTGATCGTGCGGCTGAAGTCCGGCTCATGGCCGACGACGATTAAGCTGTCATCCAGCGCGAGGTCGCTGACGAGCGCGGTCAGCGCGGCGAGGTTGAACCCCGGCGCGAGTTCTTTGCGCACCTCGATCGGACTTTCCAGCGTGTGACCGAGGATGTCGGCGGTTTGCTTGGCGCGCACCAGCGGGCTGGTGTAAAGTTTGATCGGCGTCAGGTCGAGCAGCTTGAGCAGACGCGCAGATTGGCGCGTGCGGTCGATGCCTTCCTGCGTGAGCTTACGGTCGGCGTCGGTCTGACCGACGGAAGCGATTTCGGCGAGGGCGTGGCGGAAAAAGTATAGCTGCATGATCACCTACTTGGGTGGAGCCAACGGCTGCTCGGATAGGTTGAGCTCGCCGCGCAGATTATCGATGTACAAGGCGCTGCGCGGAAAAGCGATATGCAGTCCCAACTGGTTGACGATGCGTAAAATCTCCAGCAGGATGCCCTCTTTGGTGGCCGTGAACTCTTTCCAGTCGCCGATGGTCAGGTAGCAGCGCACGAGCACTTCCATCGAACTGCTGCCGAAATTCACCAGATACACGACCACGGAACCGGGTTCGACCTTCTCGTGATCGGAAAGATACGCGCGGATCTGCCCGAGCATCGACTGCATCGTCTCGGCGTCCGCGTCATAGCTGATGTTGAGTGTCATATCGACCTGCCGCTTGGTCAGCCGTGACCAGTTGAGCACAGCGGCGGACGCGAGCATGCTGTTCGGCACGGTGACGACCGCCTGATTGATCTGGCGCACGCGCGTCGAGCGCAAGCCAACATGCTCAATCGTGCCTTCGACATCTTTGGTCTTGATGAATTCGCCCACCACAAACGGGCGGTCGCCGACGACGGCGGTGAAGCCAAAGATATTGGCGAGCGTGTCCTGCGCCGCCAGCGAGAGCGCCAAACCACCAAGGCCGAGACCAGCGATCAAGCCGCTCACATCGTAGCCCCACTCTTGAATGATGATGACGAGGCCAATCGCGAGAATCAGGAGCTGCAAGCCCGTGCGCACAAACGGAATCAGCGCTTCTTCAATGGTGATGCCCGTGAACAACAGCAGGCGGTTGCGCGAATAGACGGCGCTGGCTACCAAGCGGTAGATCATCACGGCGAAAGCGACAATCACCAAGGTGCGCGTGAGGTGCTGCACGATGTTCATGATCGTCGGGTGGAAGTCGAAAATGCGCGCGCCGAGGTCAATCCACAGCGCGAGCAGCAGATACCCGGTCGCCGTGGAGAACAGGCCGCGCGTGGGCTCGATCAAATCGGTGCGCCCCGCCCGCGTGACAATCCGTTCGAGCGGACGCGCGAGCAGCCACGCAATCAAGCGCCGCAGCAGCCAGATCGCGATCAGCAGAATCAGCACGAGCACCACACGCGCCCCGAACAGCGCCAGTTCCTGTGAAAATTCCATGCGTCCTCCTCTCTGATCAGATGTTGCCAAATCGCCGGGGTTTGCGCAAGAGCACCATCAGGGGCGTTCACTGGTTGTTTAAGAACGCCCCTGTAATTTCACCCCCCCTCTCCTAAAGGTGGAGGATAGGACACTTTTAACAATCGAGAGGATTGTAGGGACGCCCAACGGGGCGTCCGCCAGATCGTGGGCAAAACGGACGCGCCGTTGCGCGTCCCTACGAAATCTGTTTCCCCTCAAACCGGTGCCTTAATTGGTTCCCAATGTTAAAACTGTCCCTCCGTCAGCCGAATTCAGGGAAGGGGCCGGGGGTTAACAGGGGTAGGTTTTTTATGCTTCCCCATCGAATACGGTTTTCTTCGCTGCGAACCTGTAGGGACGCGGCATGCCTCGTCCGGTTTTTCCTCTGGATTAGGCAATAGGTCGGTTGTCTGTGAAAGCAAAAGAGGTGTTTTAACGGATAGGGTGGTCGTGTGAGCACAGGAGGACGAGGCATGCCGCGTCCCTCCAATTAAGAACCTACCCCTGAGAGGGGGCCGGGGGTAGGGTCGGAAAAACGGACATGATGTATCGCATCCCTCTACTTATTGCAGCCCTAAGGTGATGCAGTCAAACAAAACTATTTCTGATACAATCGTTCGCATGATGAGAGGGGCGAGAGCATGGCAATCGATCTTTTAGCACAACTGAATGAGCAGCAGCGCGAAGCGGTCACCGCGGGCGAAGGGCCAACGCTCGTGCTCGCCGGTCCCGGATCGGGCAAAACCCGCGTGCTGACCAACCGCATCGCCTTTCTAGTCAGCGACATCGGCATCCCGGCGCATCACATCATGGCGGTGACGTTCACCAATAAGGCCGCCGCGGAAATGCGCGCCCGCGTCGAAAATATTCTCGGCGGGCGGCTCGACGGCTTGCAGATCGGCACGTTCCACGCCATTTGCGCGCGCCTGCTGCGTATCGAAGCCGAGCACACGGCCTACGGTCGCGATTACACGATCTACGACAGCGATGATCAGGTCAAGCTGGTCGAAAACCTAGCCGCAATGCCGACGTGCGCGAGAAATACCAGAAGCGCTACGAGCATGTGCTCGTCGACGAGTTTCAGGACACGAATCAGGCGCAGTATCAACTGGTGCGCCTGTTGGGTGAACCGCAGGAGAATGTGTTCGTCGTCGGCGACCAAGATCAGGGCATCTACGCCTTCCGCGGCGCGGACTACCGCAACGTCAACCAGTTCCGGCGCGACTACCCCGCCGCCCGCGTGATCATCCTCGCGCAGAACTACCGTTCCACCAACACTATCGTGCAAGCAGCGCGCGCGGTCATCGACAAGAACAAGCATCGCCAGCCCAAAGAGCTGTTCAGCGAACGCGGACAAGGCTCGCCCGTCACGATCCACGAGGCCTACAACGAAGACGAAGAGGGCGAATACATCGTCCGCACGATCAAAGATCTGGCAAAGCGCAAAAGCTACCATTACCGCGATTTCGCCGTGATCTACCGCACCAACGCGCAGTCGCGCTCGCTCGAAGACGCCTGCGTGCGCATCGGCGTGCCTTACAAGCTGGTGGGCGGCGTCGGCTTCTACAAGCGGCGTGAAATCCGCGATCTGCTGGCGTACATGCGTGTGGTCAACAACCCCAACGACTCGGCGTCGTTCACGCGCATCGTCAACGTGCCGGGGCGCGGCATCGGCGAAAAATCAGTGCAGGCCTTCGATCAATGGGTGCAGACGCGGCGCATGAGCAACGCGGAAGGCTTGGAGGCGCTGGCGAACGGCGAAGCCAGCCCGATCAGCGGGCGGGCGGCCAAGAGCTTCGCCGACTTCGCGCTGATGGTGCGCGAACTGCGCGAACTCGTGCCCAACGGCAACGATCTCCTGCAGTTGTTTGATGAGATCATGAGCCGCACCGAATACGGGTTATATATCCGGGAGATGAGTGACACCGTCGATCAAGCGCAGGAACGGCTCGAAAACGTGCAGGCGCTGCGCGGGTTGATCCAGTCGAAGAAAGATTTGTCGCTCGATAATTTCCTCGAAGAGACGGCGCTCTCCGGCGAAACCGACGAGCTCGACCTCGAAAAAGATGCGGTCACGCTGCTCACCATGCACTCCGCCAAGGGGCTGGAATTCTCCGTCGTGTTCATCACAGGCTGCGAAGACGGCCTGATTCCGCATTCGCGCTCGTTCTCCGAGCCGGACGAAATGGCGGAAGAACGCCGCCTGTTCTACGTCGGTGTGACGCGCGCCAAAGATCAACTGTACCTGACGCACACCTTCAAGCGATCGCTGTACGGCGAAAGTTCGCTCTCCGAACCGTCGCGTTTCCTGAGCGATATCCCCGGCGATCTGACCGATGGCGCATCGCTCAAGGTCAAGGATATGACGAACCGCGCGGGCTACAAATCGGCGACGACTTGGGAGCGCCAAACGAAGTCTGCCAGCCCGAAAGTCATCTCGTTTGAGCAGGCGCGGCAGACCGCGACGCCGCTCAAATACAAGGCGGGAATGCGTGTCATGCACCCCAAACTCGGCGAGGGCATGGTCATCGACAGCCGCAGGTCAGGACAGGATGAAGAGGTTCAGGTGCACTTCAAACAGTACGGCACCAAGCTGATGCTGGCGAATTATGCGAACCTGTTGATCCTAGATAAATAGAACATTCCTTTTGGTGTATGCTGTCTGTATAATGTCGACCTGTATCGACCCTTTCAGGGTCTTTGAAAGGAATCCCCATGGAAACCGAAAAGATCACGGACGGCAAAGTCGTCACGTTGAGCTATGTTCTGACGGCGGACGGCGAAGAAGTTGCGCGTACCGAAGACGGCGATCCTCTTGAATATCTGCACGGCGCGGAAGACATTCTCCCGGGCCTCGAATCGGCGCTGGAAGGCAAGACGGTTGGCGATAAATTTGCGGTGACGCTCGCCCCGGAAGATGCCTATGGCGACTATGACGAAGACGACATCGAAGAAGTGAGCAAGAGCGACATCCCCAACGTGGAAGAGCTCGAACTCGGCATGATGGTCGAAGTGGAAGATGAAGACGGCTACCAGTACATGGCGTATGTCGCGGAAATCGACGACGACGTGGTGGTGCTCGACTTCAATCACCCGCTGGCCGGCAAGACCCTCACCTACGAAGGCGCGATCATCGCGGTGCGGCAGGCGACCGAGGAAGAACTCGATCACGGTCACGCGCATGGCGAATGGAACGGCTTCGAGTACGAGGACGAAGGCGAAGACGAGGAATAATTCCCTCGTTTGACCTGCGGTGGACTGACGAAAGACGGGTAGAAATGCTCCCGTCTTTTTATTTGCCTGTTCCCCGCGTAAGATTTGCCCGCGGCCAATTCTAAACGCTCTTCGTAGGGACGCACTTCATTGCGTCCGCGCTTCCCACCCCACCCTCGGCCCCTCCCCTCTCCCCGCTTGCGTGGGAGAGGGGTTGGAGGTGAGGGGTAATCCGTATCGTTTTCTTAAACTGCATCATTGCGTCCGTTGCAGCCGACCCCACGCCTCCGAATTCGGGGAGGGGAGCCAACACCACCCGCTAAACCCGATTGGTTTTCGTAGGGACGCGCAACGGCGCGTCCGTGATGCCTGCTCCCAGCGGACGGACGCCCCGTTGGGCGTCCCTACAAAATTCGCCCCCGCCACTCTTATGCAAACCCATTTTTTAATAGTCATATGTACTATACTGAAGAAAAGTGTGATGGTTTTTTCTTGTCTAAAGGAGTTATTCGGCGATGCGTAAAGTTTCTCCTGTGACTGGACAGCCGGATTACCCCGGCGCGGGCTGGTTGATCACCAGCGGGTTTGCGACCGACGCGTATTTTCAGCGGTTTGGCGATTGGCACACCGGGCATGATCTGGCACGCTCCCGTGAGGGCAACGAGCCGATCTATGCGATTGCGGACGGCAAGGTGATCTGGGCGGAAAACGCGGGGAACGGCGGCTTCGGCAATCTGGTCGTCGTGCAGCACAACGACAAGCTGTTCTCGCGCTACGCGCATCTCTCGCGCATCGATGTCGCCGCCAAGCAGGATGTCGCCGCCGGACAGCGGGTCGGCTTGCTCGGCACGACCGGCCGCTCGACCGCGCCGCATCTCCACTTTGACATCATGCGCATCAAAAACGCGCTCGACTGGCCGGGCAAGAACAAGCAGCGCGTGCTGGAAACCTACATCGATCCGAATTCGTGGTATCGCGAGGCCGAAGTCACCGTCTCCGTCGAGCCGACACTGACGCAGTGGGTGCGCGTCAACGCGCCCGCGACGCTCAACGTGCGCGCCCGCGACTCATCAACGGCGGCGATCATGTACCGCCTGCCGAACAACAGCATCATCGAGATCAAGGGCATCCGCATTGAGCGCGACGGCATCGTGTGGCGTGAACTGCTCAGCGGCGGCTTCATCGCCGAGATGTACACCGAACCCGTACCCGCACCCACCGATTTCGGCGTGGGGGTGCGCACGTTCATCGCCCCCGGCGGCACGCCAGCGCCGACTCCGGTCGCCACCCCCGCCGCGGAGGCGGTCGCCGTCGCGAGTTCCGCGCCTGCGCCGAGTCCCGCCCCCGTCGCCGCGCCGACCTTCACCATTGAGGGTCGCGGCGTGCATGCCAGCGCGGGCGGGTGGGCACCTTCCGGCGAAGAACTCAGCTACGTCCGCGCCAACGGCGTCAAATCCGTGCTGATCGTGGCCTACGAGCCGGGTCAGGCGCTGCTTGCCGTGACCGGTTTCCGCGATGCGGGCGTGACTGACTTCATCATCCGCGCGGCGACCCATGCGCCCGTGCACGCCAACCCCGACGACTTCGCCGCGGACACGCTCAGTCGGCTGCGCGAATACTACGCGGAGCTCGGCGGCAACCGTATGCTGATCGCCGTCCACAATGAACCGAACATCGACCGCGAAGGTCTAGGGCGCGCGTGGCAAAATGGCGCGGAGTTCGGCAACTGGTATACGCGCGTGGCGCAGATCTACCGCGAACAGCTCCCCGGCGCGCTGATCGGTTTCCCGGCGCTCTCCCCCGGCGGCGATGCAGACATCCCCGGCGTGGTCAAGCGCATTGACGAATGGCGCTTCGCGTCGGAATGTGCCCCGGCCATCCGCGCCAGCGATTGGCTCGGCGTGCATGCCTATTTCGTCGGCGACGGCACAGATATCGACCTCAAGCCGGGCAAGTGGCGCGAACTGGCAGGCGGTCGTCCGGTGATCATCACCGAAGGCGGCCCGGCGGATAACATCGCGAATTCGGGCGCAAAGCTCAATAACATCTACCGCCGCTGCTCCGATGTCGGCTTCCCGGTGATGGCGTGGCTGCTCAGCGGGGCGGGCGCGTGGCACAGCGCCGACTGGACGAAGAACGGGGTCAGGGTGTAAACGGCCTCACCCCGTTTCGCTGCGCTCAACCGCCCCTCTCCCAAGGGCGAGGGGCAAAAGCGGGTTGTCCTTGTCCCTCTCCGGGTGGAGAGGGACGGCTGGCGCAGCCAGCAGGTTGAGGTTCTCTTGAAACGCAAAGGGCGACCACATGGGTCGCCCTTTTGCTCAGTTCGCTGATTATCCCTCAGCCGGGGTTACAACACCAGATTAGCGCCTGCCACCAGCAGCGCCACCGCGATCACCGCGTAGACGATATACAGCATCTCCGGCTGCAGCAGCGAAGTCGACTTCATCTCCGACGCGCCTGCATACGTCCAGCGGATGGGCGTATGGCATTCGTGGCACGTATCGTTGGTATTGGAGACAGTCGAGCTGCACACCGGGCATTGGTCAGTCATGGTTGATTCCTCATTCGCGAGCGCAAATTCTCGGTTGGCACTGCGTTGCACGTCAGCGCCACACCATGACCAGAATGATATGTGAATTAATTCACAAGTGCAAGATGTAAATTGTGAAATCTGTCACAAGTTTCGAGGTGACAAAAAGCATCGATTGTCAGTTCGGAGAAGATAAGGGATGCGCAGTGGTACGCATCCCTGTGAAGATTGGGGAGCGCCTAGGGAGCTGTCGTTTGATTTATCCAAACTCGAACGGCGTTATCAGGCGCTGCCTGATCGTCTTGCCACACGGCCACGCGCACGAAGGTTGTCGGATCGTACAACCCAACATTAATCGTATCAGGGCTGACGTCTGCTGTTATAGCCAGCTGATGAGAGGTCACAATCAAATCATTGTGAAACCAGCGCCATGTAGGATAGTTACCACCTTGCGGGCGCGCGTCCTCCTGAGCAACGATTTCCCCATTTTGTAGCACATGTACAAACATCTGATAATCTTGATTGTTGAACGCATAGGCGCGCCAGTACAGATCGAGCTTCCAAACATCCGCATCAGATGTGAGTCGAAACCCCGCCAGTTGGAAACTATCCGCAAGCGTTGTGCGCAGTGGAGTCACACCGGCAGGCAGTGGCGTGGGAATCGCCACTTTGAGGCCCACAGTCAGTGTCAGCCCGACGATCAGCAAGGGAAATACCCACTCAACAAGACGGCGCTTATTCGCCTCCGTCAGCAAAATCACGTTGAGTGCGCCAAAGGTTGCGATCAAGAGCAGCGCCATGAAGACCGTCACGTCACCGAGCAAGAACAGAGGATTCATCCCCAACCAGTCAAATGGCGCTTGGGTCGTGATGATTACATTGTACGAAAAAGCCAGGAACGTCGGCAGCGCAACCCACCACACGCGCCGATCTTGTGCGACGGCCAGCAGGCTGGCGACAGCAGCGGGGTAAAGATATCGTTCGTGCATTTGCGTGGGCAGCAGGAAGAAGCCGAAATAGCTTGCCGTCAGCCACAACCATTCATGCCGCTGCTCAGCGCGCCGCCACACGAGAATTAGTAAACCGCCAACGTAAGCCGCCAATGCACTCAGGCCAATCAGCTTAGCAGTCAGTCCGGCAAACAGTATTTGCGTATCAGGCGGGTATTCGAACAGCAGCGGAGGACGCATCGTCCACACGTTCGGATTGGCGAGATACCAGACATTGAGCGCGTTGATCGTGTAGGCGGAGAACTGATCAACGGCCGCAGTAAACGGCACGAATACACTAGAAAGGCCACTGACGGCGACAAACGGCGCAAGCGTGAGCGCGGCGATGCCGCCAAGCAGCAGCAGACAGATTAGCGTCGTACGCCAGCCATAACGCCGGAAGGTGAGCACCAGCAGCAGCGGCACGGCGACGACCGCCTGGAACTTCGTTAACAGTGCGAGAGCGAAAACAGCCCATGCCCAGCGAGGATGATCTTGCTGCAGCAGCCAAAACGCAATCAAAAGAGGTAGGGTGAACAACGCGTCCGTTTGCCCCCAAAAGGCGGTTGTCGCGATCAAACCGGGGTAGATCGCAAGCAGCATGGGGACGAACCAGCGGATGCGTGTCCGAGGGGGCAGCACAAGATAGCTGAATGCCACTATCCCCACCTCCGCGCTGACTGAGACTAATTTCAAGATAGCCACGAAACCAGCGCCGGTTGCCGTAGTTAAGCTGCCCCCTAACGAGATCCACAACGAGGTCAGCATTCCCGTCAGAATCAGCGAGAATGGTGGATAGTTGAAATTATCTGGCTGTGCATACATGCTGAACAGCCCGTTCTGGGCCAGACTAATGCTGCGCGGCGCGAAAAAATCGGAGAGATCGGGATGGGCATTAATCTCCATGTATCCGATCCGCATAAGGATTGACAGTGCGATCAGCAGTGTTAACACGACAGAACGCCGCCTATTCCACCGAATGACCGCATGGTCGACGTGAGTATTGGAGTATAAGGGGACGTAACTCATTGTTATCAGAAACCTCTACTGATGGCGCAGTATGCTGGCAACGCGCGCTGAGGAACATGGAGTATCACATCGTAATCAACGAGGCAGCATTCGACTATTCACCTGAGATCTCACGCAGATTCAACAATCCCGCTTCCGTATGCTGAAACCCGCACCTTCGATAAAACGCGGCGAGGTGCGGCTCATAATCGACATGCACCCATTCGATTCCCCGTGGGCGCGCCGCCTCGACCGCCACGCGCACCAACTCTGCGCCAATCCCCTGCCGCTGATAGTCGGGATGCGTGGTCGTATCCAGCAGAAAAGCGTGGGCACCGCCATCCCACGCCAGATTCACAAAGCCGACCAAGCGCGCGCCGTCGTAGGCACACACATAGAGCAGACTATGTTTGAGCTGCGCCGCGAAATCGCGCTGCTGATACCCGTCCCACGCCGCCCCGAACAGATCGTTCAGGGCAGCATTGGTGATCGGCGCGGATAAACGGTAATCGATCATGATTGATCTTGTAGGGGCAGACCTGCGTGTCTGCCCGGTGCTAGCTCACTCATAGCGCAGCACGTTGGCGACGCGCTCCTGCACGGCGACGCGCGCGCTCAGGAACGTCGACACCCACGCGATCAGCACCGACGCGCCGATCAGCGCGAGGGCGGCGGGCACGGCGTCGCGCGGGATGGGGATCGCATCGCCTTGACCGAGCGCCGTCATGATCGCCACGCCGAGCGCGCTCACGCCAATGCCGAGCACCCCGCCGAGCAAGCCGACGAGCGTGTTTTCCAGCAGCATGACCCACAGCACGCGCCGCCCCTTCAGGCCGACCGCCTTGAGGATGCCGATCTGCTGCCGCCGTTCGAGCGTCGCCAGCGACACGGTGTTCGCCATCGAGACCGCCGCCGCCAGCAGCGAGAGCAGGCCAACAATCGTCGGAATGGCGCTGAACTGGTTGATCAGGCGGGTGAGCAGGCTGTCGATGAAGCTGATGTCGAGCGCGAACACAAACGGGATTTCCGAGAAGGCCAGCAGCACTTCGTTCAGTTCGGCGTCCGGCACTTGCAGCACGTTGAGCGTGAAGCCGGAGTCGCCGCTCATCGACCCCGGCGGGACATACGCCGTGCCGACCTGCGTCAGGCCGCCGCTGTTCGCGACGATGCCGATCACCGTGAAAGTTACCTCCGCCGTGCCGCGCACCCGCAGCACAATCTCCGAGCCGACCTGTACGGAGTTCTCCACGCCAAAGCCGAGCGCCTCCGACACGACGATCACGCGCTGACCGCGGTCGTCCGGCGTCAGGTCACGCCCGGCGAGCAGTGTCCCGCTCGACAGATTGGGGTTATCGCTCTCGCGCGCCTGCACGGGGATCGAGCGAAAGGCGCGCTGCATGCGGCGCGGCGCATCGTCGGAGAACGGGAATTCGACCTGCGGTTCGACGCCGTCCACGCGCACGATCTCGGCGGTGTACTGCATCAGCCGCGTGTTGTACACGCCCTCAAAGCGATCCACGACATTGCCGACCACGCTCTGCCCGAAGGCGGGCGAGACGAGGCCGACCAAGGGAAACACGAGCACGTTGCCGCCGAACGTCTGCGTTAGCTGGAACTGCAAAATCTCACGGGTGCCCACGCCGACAAATGTGATGCTGCTCAAGGCGAACATCCCCGCGCTGAGCGCCAGCAGCGTGGTCGCCGTGCGGATGCGGCGCGCCGACAGGTTGCGCAGCGCCAGCCGCAAATCGACGTTGCCGAACGAAGGCAGCTTGCCGACCAGCCACACGATCACCCACAGAATGCCGACCAGAATGCCGAGGATCACCAGCGTGAGCGCCACGCCGATCACGCCCGCAATCGGGAAGCCGATGATCTGCCCGGCCATCAGGCCGATGACCAGCACGACCGCCAGCAGCGCGATCAGCGCGTGCAGGATGCTCGTGCCGGGGATATGCGTCTCATTCGGGCGCAGGATGATTGCCGGACGGACGCGGTTGGCGGTGAGGATCGGCAGCACGCCGAACACCAGCGTCACCACCATGCCGAGGCTCAACCCGTACCAGATCGCGTCCGGGTAGACGCGCCACGTCAGCCGCTGCTGCAAAAAGGCTTCGCCGTACTGATTGACAACGCCGCTCAAGAGCACGCCCATCACCGTCCCGGCGAGGCTGCCCATGACGCCGAGGAGGAACGCCTCGGCGAAGAACATCGCGGCGACCTGCCGCCCCTTGAGGCCAAACGTTTTGAGCGCGGCGATCTCGTTGGTGCGCCGGCTGACCATCGCCAGCATGGTGTTGATGATGCCCACGCCGCCGATCAACAGCGCGCCGAGGCCCATGATCACGATGAAGCGCCCGATATAGTCACCGATTTCGCCGAATTCTTCGATCAGTTCGGTGACGGTTGTTGTTTCGAGCTGGAAGCTGCGGCTGGACGGGACGTCCTCACGGAGTTGATCCAGCATCGCTTCGATGTCCGTGCCCGGCGGAAAGACGAGGCTCAGCACGTTGGGTGAGGTCGAGGCTTGCACGGTCGCCGCCTTGTCGATGTGCAGGTAGGCGAAGCCGAAGAACGCGGCGAACAGATCGCGGATGCCCGCTTCCGTTTCGGCGGGGACGATGCCCGTCACCGTGAACAGTTCTTCGGTGTTGCTCACGCGCACCGTATCGCCCACACCGACGCCCTGCTGCGTGGCTAAATTCTCGCTGATGACCACGCTGTTCACATCGGGGAACAGGTCGCGCAGGGGGACGCCCGCCGGTTCCAGCGCGGTGATGTCGCCCGTGGGGGGGAACGTCGCCGGGTCGATCAGCAGCGTGCTGATCAACTGCGGTCGCCCCACAGTCACCGCATCGACGGCGGTCACCTGCAAGCCGAAGCTGCGCGTGTAAAAGCTGAGCTGCGCATCATTCGCCGCCGCCCAGTCGGTGTACGCGGCGACTTCGCTGCTGGCGAAGACGGCGCCTTCCTGTTCACTGGGGTCGAAGAAGGCGAACGCCGCGTTGCCCGGCGGCGCGTAGGTCAGCAGAATGTCGCCGTGAATGCTGGAACGCGCGTTGTCGATCAGCGAATCGCCGATGGCGAGGCCGAGCGAACGGAGCGCGACGACGGTCGCCACCCCGGCGGCGATGCAAAAGACCGCGAAGATCGTCCAGCGAGCGCTGCGGCGCAGGTTACGCGCGGCATAGCGCAGATAAAACCACAGTCGAGCCATAGAAGTTCCTTTTTTGAGACTGTTTTATACACCGCCGGAGGCTCAAAGCCCTCCGGCCATTGAACTAAGCCTGCTGAAGCAGGCTGGGCAGCCCTCTTTAGAAGGCTTACTTCAGCATAGCCCGACCCTTTGAGGGTCGGGTGAGATTTGCCGATATGTTTCCCGTGTGCCAGCGTTCACTCGGTGGGTGAGCGCCACATTCCTCAATACGCACAGACCCTACGATTCGTTCCGGCGGTGCTATAATACCGTTACTGTCAGGGAAGGCAATTGAGGCGGGCGACTGATGACGATCCAGAACGGCGATGACCCGAAATGTGTCGATGAAGTCCGGCAGGTGCGGGCGCTCAACGGCGCAATCCGCGACGGACTGCGTAACCAGCAGGCCATTTTAGAGCGGCGCAGTGTCAGCGTCCCGGATAACGTGATCCAGAATCTCGTCAGTCTCGACGAACACCTCGAACGCCTGGAACACACGCTGCTCGACGAGCAGACCGAGCTGGAACAACTCCGCGCCCTCACCGAAACTTCCGCGCTGATCAATTCGACGCTCGATCTCGATCAGGTGTTGGCGCAGGCGATGGACGAGATCATCAACCTGACGGGCGCGGGTCGTGGGTTCATCTTACTGCGGAACCGCGATACGGGCGAACTCGATTTTCATGTGGCGCGCGCCAGCGATGGCGACGAACGCCACGACGTCAGCCGCATGATTCTGAATCAGGTCATCACCACCGGCGAACCACTGCTCACCGACAACGCCTCCAGCGACCCACGCGTGAACAAGAGCGAGACCGTCGGCAAGTTCACGCTGCGTTCAATTCTGTGTGTGCCGCTCGTCTACCGGGAGCGCGTCACCGGGGCGATCTACGTCGATAACCGCTTCCGCGAGGCCGTCTTCACCCAGCGCGAGCTGAATCTACTCACGGCCTTCGCCAATCAGACCGCCGTCGCCATCCAGAACGCGATCCTGTTCGCGCAGGTGCAGACCACGCTCGTCGAAATCACGCGCATGAAGGAACTGATGGAGAACGTGTTCGCCTCCATCGCCAGCGGCGTGATCACCACCGATCAAGCCCATACGGTGACAACGTTCAACCGTGCCGCCGCGCAGATTTTCGCCGTGCCGACCGAAGCCGCCATCGGGCAGCCGCTCGAAAGTGTCTCACCACACGTCGGCGAACTCGATCAGTATCTGGACATCGCGCAGTCAGGTCGCAGCGCGGCGGTCGAACAGCAAACGTCAATCACCGGACGCGGCCCCGTTGATCTCAACTTCAAGGTCAGCCCGCTCAAAGACGGCCAGCAGAACACGGTCGGCGTCGCCGTGGTCGTCGACGACCTGACCGAGCAGCGCGAACGCGAACAGACGCTCGGCATGGCGCAGCGTTATCTGCCGCCGGGCATGGTCGAAAACATCCACGAGATCGCGGGGCTGGCGCTCGGCGGCGAACGGCGCACGGTGACGTGCATGTTCGTATTCGTCGCGCCCTACAGCGTGTTCCCATCTAACCTGCGCGCGCAGGCCATGATGGACATGCTCAACCAGTTTCTGGAGACGGCCACCGACGCCATCCACGACGGGCGCGGCGTCATCGACAAATACATGGGCAACGAGATCATGGTGCTGTTCAACACGCAGTTGAATCCGCAGGATGATCACGCCCTCCGCGCCGTCAACACGGCACTGGATATGCGCGAGGGCTTCTTGCGGCTGTACGAACGCCTCGGCCTCGACCCGCAGCCGCACCTCTACCGCCTCGGCATGCATACCGGCGTCGCGACGCTCGGCAATGTCGGCAGTTTGAACCGCCGCAACTTCACCGCCATCGGCGACGCGATCAATCTGAGTAAGCGCCTGCAAGAGAATGCCACCCCCGGCCAGATCATCGTCAGCGATGACGTGCTGCGGGCCATCGGCAGCGCGCCTGCGGACATTCAGGCCGCCGAACGCGGCTCAATTCAGGTGAAAGGGCGCAAGCAGTTGACCAGCATTTATGAGGTATTCCGCGCATGATTCGATTGGGTGCGGCTGACAGAAAACGAGACATGGGCGTGTTGTGCAATCCCCTCACCCCCAACCCCTCTCCCCAAGAGGCGGTGGCTCCCCCCTGAATTCGGAATGTCTCTTTCGGTCAATACGGTAGGGACAAGGCCAGCCTTGTCCGCTTTGAGCGACAAGGGATCTCACAGCCATGAGCGACACCGCCACTAACAACATGAATCCGCTCAAGCCCACGCAGAGCGGACAGGAGCAGCTCCGCCAGTTGAAGCAGGAAGTCGCGAAGTTAGACGATTTGCTGCGCGTGCAGCAAAGCACTCTGCGCCCGTATGCGGTCGGCTTGCCTGCCGACGCGCTGCGCAAAGCCAGCGGTATGACTTCGAAGATGGAGAGCCTGACGCTGGATCTGCTCAACCGCCAAATCGAGCTGCGCCAACTGCGCGCGCTGGCGCAAACCACCGCGCTGATCAACTCGACGCTCGACACCGATGAAGTGCTCACGCAGGTGATGGACACGGTGATTCAGCTCACCGGGCGCGGAACGCGGCTACATCATGCTGCGCGACCAACCCGGCGGGCAGATGGAATTCCGCATCGCGCGCGGCATCGATCAGGAACAGTTGCAGCGCGAAGACTTCATCATCAGCAACACGATCATCAACGAGGTGGCGAACACCGGGCAGCCCGTTCTGACCGATAACGCCCGCAGTGACCCGCGCTACCAGCAGCAGGAGAGCATCGTCGGCTACCAACTGCGCAGCATCCTCGCCGTGCCGCTCAAGGTGCAAAGCGAAGTGATCGGCGTGGTGTACTGTGATAACCGCGCGCTCACCGCCCTGTTCAAAGACTCCGAACTGAACATGCTCAAAGCCTTCGCGGATCAAGCGGCGGTCGCCATTCAGAATGCGCGTCTGTTCGAGGCGACCCGCGCCCAACTCGCCCAGATCAGCGCGGCGCGCGCCCTGATGGACAACATTTTCACGTCCATCGCCAGTGGCTTGATCACGCTGGACGGCGAGAACATCATCACGCTGTTCAACCCTGCTGCCGAAGCGATCACCCGCGTGGGCAGCGAACGCGCCATCGATATGTATCTGCATGAAGTGCTGCCGGGGCTGGCGGAACTGCTCGCCGACCAGTTGGAGCGCGTGCGCGCAAGCGGCGATGTCATCGCGCTGGAACTGGAAATCGCGCTGCGTGACCAGATCCGCGTGTGGAACGTGCACCTGAGTCCCCTGCGCGACCCCGCCGACGCGCGCGGCATCGCCCTCGTGCTCGACGACCTGACCGAGCAGAAGGAACGCGAATCGCAGTTGGCGCAGGTGCAGCGTTATCTGCCCTCGGCGCTGGTGGAGAACATGCGCAGCACCGATCTCTCCGTGCTGGCGGGGCAGGAGCGCGAAATCACGGTGCTGTTCGCCGATGTGCGCGGCTTCACCTCGTTCAGCGAACTGCTGGAACCCGAAGAGCTGATGCAGATCATCAACGAGTATTTGAGCGTAGCCAGCGACGCGATCAACCTGTACGAAGGCGTGGTCGATAAATACCTCGGCGACGCGGTGACAGGCTTGTTCAACACACAGTTGAACCCGCAGGGCGATCATGCGGTGCGGGCGGTGCGCGCCGCCTTGAGCATGGTCTACGATGTGCTGGCGCTGCACGAAATCATGCCGGAAGACAGCCGCCTGTGGTACGGGATCGGCATTCATACCGGCATGGCGACACTCGGCAATGTGGGCGGGGAAGAACGGCAGGAATTTGCCGCCATCGGCGACGCCGTCGAATTGAGCAAGCTGCTGCAAGAAAACGCCGGACGCGGCGAGATCATCATCAGCGAAGCGACACTGCAGTACGTCAAAGACGATTTTGAGTTCGAAGCGCTCACGCCGCACAAGACCAAAGGCCGCACCGACTTCACGGTCATGTATCGGTTGACGGGGCGCAAGAAGAAGTAAGCAGTTCACAGTGGATGGGTATTGGCCCCTCTCTCTGAATTCGGAGGCGTGAGGTTGGGGTTGAGAGCGGCGGACGCGATAAATCGCGTCCCTACGAGAAACACCGTCTTTGTGTAGGGACGCAATTCATTGCGTCCGCAGTCTCAAACAGACTTGACGCTCTTCTAGGCATCCTCGTCCCTAGCGTCATTTCTATCTCCCCCTCTCCGTTCGGAGAGGGGGTCGGGGGGTGAGGCTGATGGTTGTAAAAATCCAAACGGAGTTAAGTTCATGAGCGGAGCAGTCACCCTCATTGTTGACGACGAAGTGCAAATTCGCCGTTTTTTGCGCATTAGCTTAGAGGCGAACGGCTACACCGTGCATGAAGTCGAAAGCGGCAAGGAGGCGCTCAACGAAGCGGGCATCCTGCGCCCCGACCTGATCATCCTCGATTTGGGGCTGCCGGATATGGACGGCCTTGAAGTGCTGCGCCGCCTGCGCGAATGGACAAAAACGCCCGTGATCGTGCTCTCGGTGAAGGGGCAGGATCACGTCAAGATTGCGGCGCTCGACGCGGGCGCGGACGACTACGTCACCAAGCCGTTCAGCGTGCAGGAACTACTGGCGCGGCTGCGCGTCGCGCTGCGCCATGCCCACCCGGAAACCGACGAAGCGCCGATCTTTCAGGCCGGCGATGTGAGCGTCGACTTCACGCGGCGGCTGGTCACAAAGGGCGGCGAACCGGTCAAGCTCACGCCGACCGAGTATGCGCTGCTGCGCCTGATGATCCAGAATGTCGGCAAGGTGCTCACGCACAAGCAGATTTTGCGCGAGGTGTGGGGCAAAGAATACGAAGAGGAAGTCCACTACCTGCGCGTGTACATGACGCAGCTCCGCCAGAAGCTGGAAGCCGACCCCGCGCGCCCCGAACTGCTGATCACCGAGCCCGGTGTCGGCTATCGCTTGGTGGCGAAGGCGTAGGAGCAGCACCTACAGCAGTGCGCGCAGTTCGCTGGTGAGGGCTTCGGCCAAGTCGGGGCGACCATGAAACTGCGCGGGCGTGTTCTGGAACAGCGCGATCTGCCAGCGATCGCCGGGCTGGTGCCTCACCGCCGGGTTGATGTCGGTTTGCCCGCGCGGAACCATGCCGCCCCCTGCCCACGCCCCCCCCCCCCCCCCCCCCCCCCCCCCCCCCCCCGGTCGTGTGATCCGCGAAGATTTGCCCGACCGTCGCTTCGATCTCGGCGCGGCCATTCATCTGGCTGCCGTCAAAACCAACGACCGCCGCATCTTCGGCGAACAGTGCTGCATAAGCGCGCACATCCCGCTCATTCCACGCAGCCAGCAAATGAAAATAGAGGGTCGAGATCACAGACTTGTTGGGTAAGTCGGTCAATAGAGTCGGCATAGAACGAACTTTCGTCTTGTCGTGTCTCTATATGTGCACGGCGCAAGAGCATGTGACATCGGAAAGCACGGGCTTAACGGAGGTGCAGATAAAGCAGCATTAGAATGAATTTGTTATTTCACATTGCTGATACCATAGGAGCCTCAGTCATGAGCGTGGATGTTCGTTGGGGAGTTGAAAATCACATTATTCAGACCACCATTGGGGGAAATATTTCCATCGAAGAACTTACAACCTGCGCGAAGGCCACCTTTGCGCTGCTTGATTCAGCCCCTTATGTGCACTCCATTATCGACTTTCGCCAGCTCGAACACTATCCGCCCCTCAGCGACTTGATCCGGCTGCGCTCATTTTTCAGCCACCCCAATTTGGGATGGATCATCATCATCTCGAACGACAAGACAGTCAATTTCTTTTCCATGATCGTGGGCAGCTTAAATAATCGGATGCGCATCTTCCCGACGATGGAGCAAACGCTGGCTTTTCTGACTGAGCGCGATACTTCTTTCGCCTATCCGGAAACGCTGGCAAACCCTGAACTTGCTTAAATAAAAACACGGGGTGAGCCTCAGTCGGCTCGCCCCGTGTTTCCTTAGTGAATTCGCCGTGCCTTAGCGCCGCCGACCAATGCCGAGAATCTGGCCGACGAACAGCAGCACAATCGCGCCGATCACCGCGATCACGAAGTTGATGAGAACGCGCTCAATGCCGCCGCTGGCCGCATTCGGTGCCAGCCCGACCAACCCGGCGACGAAACCGCCCACGGTCGCGCCGATCAAGCCGAGGATCACGTCCATCATGAATGGCGAGTCCTTACGCCCCATCAACTGCCGCGCCAAACCACCCGCCAGTGCGCCCACGATGATCCAGCCAATGCACAAAATCGGATTCAGGGTTAACCACTCAAAGTTCATAATTTGCCCTCCCGGCGTCAAAGCCTGCACACCTTCATCATAGATATATTACGCGTAGAGGGCAACTCGGGTTGCGGCTACCGGGTGAGAATTTGTCCGATGCCGATGTCATGCCCGTCGAGGTCGCGCACGCCGAACTCCTTGACGCCGTACGGCTTAACGCTCAGCTCGTAGTCGATGATCGCGCCGCTCGCCTGGTATTCCACATACAGCGCGTCGGCATCATCCACCCACAGGTAGAGATTCCACGTACCCTTCACGACCTGCCAGTAGGGTTTGATGACCGCTGCATCCGCGAGCGCCAGCATCACGGCGAGGCCATCGCGCCGCGCGATGCAAAAATAGGGTGGGTCGCCGTAGAAGGTGCAGTCCTTGAACCCGAGCTTATCGGCATAGTAGTTGGCGGCGGCGCGCACATCACGCACCAGCACCACCGGGGCGCTGCCCGTCAGTTTGGGCATGGGGGATCCTTTTCAATTGTCCGATTGGATTTGTGCTCAATGTGCTGATAGGGACAAACTGTGAAGCGCAGATTTGTGGGAAAACGTACTGTGTAGGGACGCGCAACGGCGCGTCCGTTTTGCATCTAAATTGGCGGACGCCCCGTTGGGCGTCCCTACAATTCCATCGATTGTTGAATGTGTCTGCTCCCCTCTCCGAAAAGAGGAGAGGGGCTGGGGGTGAGGTTAGAAAATTAACTCACCAGCCGTTCCCACTCTTCCATCGCGGCTTGCAGATCGGCTTCCGCCTGCGTGTATTCCGCGCCGAGCTTGGAGACACGCCCGGCGTCACCGCCCGCGCTGGCATCGGCAATCGCCGTGCCGATCTCCTCGACTTTGCCTTCGAGTTCCAGAATCTGCGCCTCGACTTCTTCGATGCGCTTTTGCAATTGGTACGGGTTAAGGCCAAACTTCTTCTCGCCCGCCTTGATCCCGTTGACGACGGGTTTGGCGGCAGCGCGGGCGGCTTCGGCCTGCGCGGCGGCGGCCAAACGCGCCTTCTCACGAGCGGCGAGGTAGTCGGCGTACGTCCCCTCGAACACGTCGAGCTGACCGGGCGTGATCGTCCAGATTTGCGTCGCCAGCGCGTCGATCAGGTAGCGGTCATGGCTGACGAGCAGAATGGTACCGGGGAAGTCCGCCAGCACGTTCTGCAAGATTTCCTGACTGGCAATATCGAGGTGATTGGTCGGCTCGTCGAGCAGCAGGAAATTCGCGCCCGCTAAGGCCAGCTTCGCCAACGCGACGCGCCCGCGTTCGCCACCGGAGAGCGTGTTGATCGGGCGGAACACGTCATCACCGCGGAACAGGAACTGCCCGAGGTAATTGCGCGCCTCGCTGATCGGCATGGCTTTGACCGTCTGGATCTCGTCGAGGATGCTGTTGTTCTCGTTGAGCAGTTCGTGCGCCTGCGCAAAGTAGCCGATTTTGACGTTCGCGCCGACGATCACCGCGCCGTGCTGCGGTTGCAAGTCGCCGATCACGGTTTTGACGAACGTGCTCTTGCCCACACCGTTCGCCCCGATCAGCGCCGCCACTTCGCCGCGCCGCAGGAATATATCCGGCGACTGGAACAGCGTGCGATCCGGGTAGCCCACGGCGAGATTTTTGCTCGCCAGCACGCGGTCGCCGCTGCGGGCGACACCACCCAAGCGCAGGCTCATCGACTGGCGGCGGTGCGGACGCGTCATCAGACCGCCTTCGCGCCTGAGGCGTTCAAGGCGCGTGCGCCGTCCCTGCGCCTGCTTGGTGTTCTGCCCGGCGAGGTTGCGCCGAATATAGTCGGTCTCTTTGGCGATGAATTCCTGCTGCGCCTCGTACTCTTTGAGCATGCGCTCGTGGCGTTCATCGCGCTGCGTGACGTAGGCGCTGTAGTTGCCGCGGTAGCTTTCCAGTGAACCGAAGTCCAGCTCCCAGATGGTTTGCGCCACCGCATCCATGAAATAGCGGTCGTGGCTGACGACGATCACCGCGCCGGGAAACTCGTTCAGGAAGCCTTCCAGCCATTCGACCGCGTCGATGTCGAGGTGGTTGGTCGGCTCGTCCAGCGCCAGCAGATCCGGCTGTTCGAGCAGCAGGCGACCGAGCAGCACGCGCGTCTTTTGCCCGCCGGACAGGTGATCGATGCGGCGCTCATAGTCTTCCGGCTTGAAGCTCAAGCCGTGCAGCACGGTCTTGATGCGCTGTTCGTAGTTGTAGCCGCCCGCCGCTTCGAACTGCTCTTGCAGTTCGCCGTAGCGCCCGAGCACCGCGTCATGCTGCGTCGGGTCCGCCAGCGCCTGCTCCAGCGCCGTGAGATCGGCTTCCATCTGGCGCAGATCAGCGAAGGCGGCCAGCATCTCCGCGTAGATGGTGTGATCGCCGTAGATTTCCGGGCGCTGCGGCAGCCAGCCGATCTTCAGCTTCTTGACGCGGTTGACCGTGCCTGCGCTCGGCGTATCCAGGCCGATCAGGATCGACAAGAGCGTGGTCTTGCCCGCGCCGTTCGGCCCGACCAGCGCGATGCGCGCCTTGTGCGGCACGTCGACATTCACACCGGAGAAAATCTCGTCCGGACCAAATTCTTTTGCCAGATGATGGGCAGTCAGTAGGGACATCTCAGCCTCGTACGTAGTCAGGCTGATTATAGCAGAAGGGCGTTTGGAGTTGACAGTTCACAGTCGACAGGCAAAACATAGAGGGACAGATCGCGGGATCTGTCCCTCCGACTTAGCTGGGTGATTGTGTGTTAGATCATGCTTATACAATCGGTTGTTTTCGCTTGTGTAGGGGCGCACGGCCGTGCGCCCCTACGAGAGAATACACGAATCTACTGACAATCTCAATTCACGGTTTTTCACTGTGAACTGACCACTGTCAACTGTGAACTTTATTCCCCTTCGAGGTGCGCGCGGAGCATCCACGCCATCTTTTCGTGGGTTTCCAACTGCGCGGTGAGGAAATCGCTCGTGCCCATGTCATGATACTTGTCGGCGGTCGTGTCGATGTCCTGCCGGAGCTGCGTGATCACCGTTTCGTGATCGTGCAGCAGATCCCGGATCATCTCGACCGCACCCGGGTTGTGCCCCGGTTTCTCTTTAATCTTGCTCAGCGTCTTGAATTCGTCGAGCGTGCCGATGGCCATGAAGCCCAACTGACGCACGCGTTCGGCAATTTCGTCGATGGCTTCTTCGAGAATGTCATATTGAACCTCGAAGAACGCATGAAGCTGCGAAAATTCCAGCCCGGTGACGTTCCAGTGGTATTTGCGCGTCTTGGTGTAAAGCACGTATTCATCGGCTAAGCGCCCGTTGAGGATTTCGCATACGCCGACCCGTTGATCATCGGTCAGACCGATATTTGGTTTGGTTGTCATTCGTGATTTGGTTGTCATTGCCAGTTCCTCCGTAATCCAAATCTTCATCTTATAGGATACTACGGATTCAGCCGGCTGTGACGGCTTACTCACTGCCTGCTCAGGAAAGCTGACCGGACGCTTTCAGCTCGCCGATTTTGGCGCGCAGCCCCTGTTCAAGGTCGCGGATGCGTTCATAGGTGAGCGCTTCGTGTTCGGTCAGCTCGGTTACTGTATCGGTCTGCTTGATGAGGATCGTCGGGCGCTGTTTGCCCCACGCGTAGCCTAAATAGAGCAAAGCAGCGGACGGCAGCCCGGTCAAATCGGTGATCACGAGGTGCGCGCCATCGATCTTCTGGCGGATCTGCCCCATGATTTCGGCGTCATGCAGCGACAACTCCATGCGCGTACACAGATCGCCGATGCTGTGCACCGCATTCTGGAGGCCGTAGTAGAAGAAATCATCCAGCTCGGGATCCGTCGCCATGATCACGAAGGCGTAGGGCTGCTCCTGACTGATCGGCGCAACGGGCGCGGCAGCGCTCGCTCCGAGCGTGTAGGCATACGCCCACTCGTCACCGGGCACGCGCTCAAACACACCGCCGAACTGCGTTTCAAACGCGACCCGCAGGCGCTTGACCGTCTCCGGGATGAGTTCGACGATGGTGATACGCCGCAGGGTGCTCGGCAGATCGTTGGCATGAAAGGCGCTCAGGTAGCCGTTGATCTGCGCGATCAGGGCGGCGGTTTCGTCGAGGCCAAAGCCCGTGCCATGAATGGTCATCGCCAGATGCTCAACGGGCAGTTCCGTCTTCAGAATATGGCAAATTTCCGCCGACATGGACTGAATATCGGCGTAGGTAATGTCAGCCAGACGGTTCACGCCCATAAACAGGGTATGCGAAGCCCCGGTCGCGCCGAACGTTTCGACCAAGGCATGTTTGCCCGGTGGCGGTTGGATGGCCTCGGAATACGAGGTGTTGGGCGGCGTGAGCAGCGTCGCGACCGCGAGATCCGCGCCGAGAAAATACTGCGCGTACTTGAGCGCGATCACATCGGCGTCAATCTCGGTGATGTTGCCCGCTACAATTTTCAGCGTGATCGTTTGCTGTGCCCCAGCCGCCGGCATGACCCCGCGCATGCGTCCAACGAACTTAGGCGTAAAGGTCGCCTGCATGCCCGACTGCATCTGTTCGTATTGAATATCCGCGAGGTTCCACCACACATCGCCCGCCAGCAGCACCGGGAAGATCGGCTTTTTGAGCTTTTCGGCGAGCAGCAGTTCGCGCCGCACCCAATCCGACTCACGCGAACTGGGTGACATGATGATCAGGAAGGCCGCCGCCCCGCTCAGGTTTGTCTCGATGGTCTTTTCCCACTGATCGCCGCCGCTGATGCCTTCTTCGTCCATCCAGACGGGGAAGTTTTCCGCCTTGAGCAGGGCGCGCACATGCCGCGCAAACTCGATGTCTTTTTTGCTGTAGCTGATGAAGATGTGCATGGCCGACCTCGGGGAACAGTCGTCGGGGCGCAGCGTGCCGCGCCCCAACAGCGTACGGTCAGCCTATTTTAGCTTGAGTTAATGGATAACGTGAACGCAAGTCGATCGGTGTCTTGAGTAGTTCCCCTCACCCACGCCAGCGGGGAGACGTGGCGAGCGCTGTTGGCGCCCCTCCCCGAATTCGGGGAGGGGCCGGGGGTGGGGTTGTTCTACCCCTTCGCCGTGAAGTAATTCCCAATCGCCAACGCGTCCATGTGCGTGCGCACAAAGCAATCAATCGCTTCGGCGGGCGACTGCACAATCGGCTCGTTCTCGTTGAACGAGGTGTTGAGCACGACGGGCGTCCCGGTCAGTTCGCCGAACGCGTGGATCAGCGACCAGTAGAGCGGCGCGTGTTCTTTCTGCACGGTTTGCAGACGCCCCGTGCCGTCGACATGCGTCACGGCGGGGATCTCTTTGCGCTTCTCCGGCAGCACGTTGTACACCTTGATCATGAACGGGTCGGGGTACATCTGGTCGAAGTAATCGCCGGTCGCTTCGAGGAGAATCGACGGCGCGAACGGGCGGAACTTTTCGCGGTGCTTGATGCGCGCGTTGAGGATGTCCTTCATATCGTCGCGGCGCGGGTCGGCGATGATGCTGCGATTGCCGAGCGCCCGCGGCCCCCACTCCATCCGCCCCTGAAACCAGCCCATGACGTTGCCGCCCGCGACGACTTCCGCCGCCTTCTTGACGAGCTGATCCGTCTCCAACTGCTGGTACTTCAAGCCGTAGCGGTCCAGTTCGGCGCGGATGGCGTCGTTGCCGTATTCCGGCCCGGTGTAGGCGTCGTTCATCACGTAGGCGCGCGGCTGATTCAGCACCTGATGGTAGATGTAATAGCACACGCCGAGCGCCGTACCGGCATCGCCGGACGCGGGCTGAATGTAGATATCTTCAAACTCGGTGTTGGGCAGCACCTTGCCGTTGAACACGCTGTTGAGCGCCACGCCGCCCGCCAGACACAGCGCCTGCTTGCCCGTGTCTTTTTGCAGCCGCCGCACCAGCGCGAATTCCGCTTCTTCGAGCATGGCTTGCAGCGAATGCGCGATATCCATGTGCTTCTGCGTGAGTTCGGTGCGCGGGGCGCGCGGTTCACCGAGCACATCGACCAGCTTGGACGAGAAGATCGTGCCGATGGTCGGTTCGCCGCCCTCCCACGACATGCTCGCGCCTTCGGCGTGATGCACGAAGTAATCGAGGTCGAGGTCGAACGTGCCATCGCGCTGCACGCGCACGATCTTGCGCATCAAATCAACATAGCGCGGCTCACCATACGGCGCGAGCCCCATGACTTTGCCTTCGTCGCCGTACTTGGGGAAGCCGAGCCACTGACTCACCGCCGTGTAGAAGATGCCGAGCGAGTGCGGGAAGTTGATCTCATCCTGCACGCTGATCTGATTGTCTTTGCCCGTGCCCCACATCGTCGTGACGAAGTCGCCCGCGCCATCCACCGAGAGGATCGCCGCGTCAGTGAACGGCGATACGAAGAACGCCGACGCCATGTGCGCGCGATGATGTTCGACGTTGTGATACTGCGCCTTGAGTTCGCCGACGCCCATGTGCTTGGCGAATTCGTTCTTGAGCGTGCCGACCTTCATGGTGTTTTGCAGGCGATCGCGCACCAGGTCGAGGCTGGGGCGCTGGCGGAAAGCGAACAGCGCCGCTTGCAGCAGATTGGCTTTCGGGTCGCGGCTGATGCCGATGTGATCGACCTCATACGGGGTGATGCCGGCGACGCTCAACACATAGCGGATCGCCTGCACGGGGAAGCCCGCCCAGTATTTGGTGCGGTTGAAGCGTTCTTCTTCGACAGCGGCAATGAGTTTGCCGTCCTGAATGAGGCAGGCCGACGCGCCGCCGTGATACGCATTGATGCCGAGAATATACATACCTGAGTCCTACGGAGTGCGAATGACAAAACGCGCATCATTATACGAAGGGATCGATATTGGGTATAGGTTGAGCGAATCCGGCGCGCTGGCCTGAAGTTAATCGCCAGCCAAACGAAATTCATGTCATACTGAACGTATAGTACGAGATCGTGACAACGGATAAGCGTAAGCGCGCCGCAACCTAATCACAGCGTTACGGCACGTGATCGTGCCCCGTGCGCCGGTTTTTCAGAGACCATCTGAATATTCGCAAATTTTCTCGTAGGGGCACACGGCCGTGCGCCCCTACACAAGCGAAAACAACGTATTTTCAAATGGCTTCTCAGAGGTGAACAGAGACGATGAGCAGCACACCAGCGAACACGCCGCAGCCCGCGGTTCAGCTTGTGCCCGCGGGACAAGATGTATTCGGCGAGCATCGGGGGCTCGGCATCAGCTCGATTGCGTTCAAAGTGGCTACGCCCGACCTGCTCATTCTGGAAAACACCTTCCATCAACCCGGTGGACCAGCGCGGCATCTGCATTATGCGCAGGACGAATGGTTCTACGCGGTGGAAGGCGAGTTTATTATTGAAATTGGTCAGGAACGGCTGACGCTCAAGGCCGGGGATTCGGTGCTCGCGCCGCGGAATGTCCCGCATGTGTGGGCGTCGGTGGGCAGCACGACCGGGCGGATGCTCATCACGTTTTTGCCCGCCGGGAACATGGAAGCCTTCTTCCGGGAAGTGACCAAAGCTGATGCCATGCCGCCTCAGGACCCGGCGCTCTGGCGCGCGCACGGCATGGAACTGATTGGACCACCGCTGCGGCTCGCCTAAACTAATCCGGGCGCGCGAACTGACTGAACTGACAACGACTCAGCACAAGGTGAACTAGCAATGAATGGGCAGAATCTCAGCGGACAGACCCTCGGTCAGTATGAGCTGAAAGAATTAATCGGACGCGGCGGCATGGGCGCGGTCTACCGGGGCTACCAGCCCGCGCTGGATCGCAGCGTCGCCATCAAGGTGATGTCGCTGTCGGTGGTCAACGAACCGGGCTACGCCGAACGCTTCAACCGCGAGGCCAAAATCGTCGCCTCGCTGGAACACCCGCAGATCGTCCCGCTGTACGATTACGGCATTTCCGGCGACGTGAGCTACGTCGTCATGCGCTTGCTCACGGGCGGCTCGCTTGAAGACCGCATGCGCCGCGGCGAACGCCTGTCGCTCACGGAGATCGCCACGCTTCTCAGGCAGATCACCGCCGCGCTCGAATACGCGCACAGCCGCGGGCTGATTCACCGCGACATCAAGCCGAGCAACGTCATGTTCGACGGGCGCGGCGACGCCTATCTGGTCGATTTCGGCATCGCCAAGCTGCTCCAATCGTCGCAGGTGCTGACCACGCACACGGCGCTGCTCGGCACGCCGTCGTATATGGCGCCGGAACAGTGGATGGATCAAGACCTGACGCCCGCCGCCGATCAATACGCGCTCGGCATCCTCACCTATCAACTGCTGACGGGCGAACTGCCGTTTGAGGCGACCACGCCCTACGCGCTGATGAATAAGCACATCAATCAAGCGCCACCTTCGCCGCAGGTGCTGCGCCCGGACGTTCCGGAAAACGTCGCGGCGGTCGTGCAGCGGGCCATCGCCAAAGCGCCCGCGGATCGCTTCCCCACTGTGACCGCCTATGCCACCGTCTTCGAGACGGCCACCAAAGATCGCGAAGCCGATCTGAAAACCACGCCCATCTCCCTGCCGATCTCGGCCCGCACCAAGCCCGCGCCTACCGCCGCCGTGACCGATCAACTGCCGCAGACGCGCTCGCAGCGCCGCCCGCCGTCACGCGGCCTCATCACGGGGGTCGCCGTACTGGCGCTGATCGGCGTGATCGTCGTGCTGCTGCAAAGCATTGGCCAACCGCCCGCCGCTCCCGTCACGCCCACGGAGATCGCCGCCCTGCTCGTCACTGAGGAAGCGACCGCGGAGCGCACGGCGGAAGCCTTAGCCGCTGAAGTGACTGCGACCGTCGAGCCGACCGCTGCTGAGATGCCACTGACCCGCACACCGCGCCCGACCTTCACGCCCGTTCCGCCGAGCCGCACGCCGCGCCCAACGCACACCGCCACCGACACGACAGAAACTAACCTCACGCCCACGCTGACCGGCTATCAGAACTTCACGCAGGGCATGCAGGCGTTCGACTCGGGCGACAATGAGACGGCCATCACCTATTTCACGCAGACGCTCGCGCTCGATCCCGGCTACGTGGACGCCTACTACTTCCGCGGGGTCGCTCACTACTACACCGCGCAGTTAGACGCCGCGCTGAGCGACTACAACCAGACGCTCGCGCTCAAGCCGGATTACCTGGATGTCTATGCCAATCGCGCGCAGGTTCAGTACGAGCTCGGCGCTTACGCGGCTGCGCTGACCGATATTGACGCGTCACTGGATATCTACGAGGAAAATTCGGGCGCGCACTACCTGCGCGCGCAAATCCAACTGCAATTGGACGATCCGCAGGCGGCGCTGGTTGACTTTACCCGTGTGCTGGAACTCGACTTGACGTGGACGGGCGTCTACTACGAGCGCGGGTGGGTGTACTTTGGCGTTCAAGAGTACGAAGCCGCGCTGAGCGATTTCGAGGCGATTCTGGCGACCGATCCCCAGAACATCGAAATTCTCCACGCCACCGCCGAAGCGCAGGACGCGCTTGAAGACAAGGAAGATGCGCTGGAAACGTTTGAGGACGCGCTCGACATCGACGAGTATGATAGCTACGCGGTGCGCCGCTCCGCCGACCTGTTCTACGACCTCGAACGTTGGGACGAAGCGCGGGATTACTACGAGTGGTACATCGAACTGGTGGGCGACGCGACCGAAAGCTACGTCCGCGAACGCCTGACCACCATCGAGGACATGTCGGCGCGTGGCAGTGAGGAAACCGGCAAGTAAGGCGGATGTTCAGAAACCCGACGCGCGGCTATAATGCTAGCGCGTAGGCTTCACAGACGAGCGACTGCATGGACGAGTGGATCGGTAAGCGGGTCGGCGGTTACGAAATTCGCAGTGTCATCGGTCGTGGCGGCATGGCGGCGGTGTATTTGGCGCACCAGATTTCGATGAGCAGTCGGCTCGTCGCCCTGAAGGTGCTCCCGCGCCAATTCCTGCACGACGACACGTATATGCAGCGCTTCAGCCGGGAAGTGCAGATCGTCTCCACGCTGGAGCATCGCAGCATCGTCCCCGTGTACGATCACGGCGAACACGACGGCCAACCGTACATCGTCATGCGCTATCTGGCGGGCGGCTCGGTCGATTCCCAGCTCCGGCAGGGCGCGCTCGATCCCAAGTCCATTCTCGGCATCATCCAGCAGATCGCCCCGGCGCTCGATTACGCGCACAGCAAAGGCGTGCTCCACCGTGACCTCAAGCCGAGCAACATCCTGCTCGACGACGCGGGCGGCGCCTTCCTCACCGATTTCGGCATCGCGCGCGTGGTTGGCGAAGTGCCGAGCGGCTCGATCACCACGCAGGGCGCGGTTGGCACCCCCAGCTACATGAGTCCTGAACAGGCGCAGGGCAAGCCGCTCGATGGCCGCAGCGACATTTACGCGCTCGGCATCACCGTCTTCGAGATGATCACGGGCGTGCGTCCCTTCGAAGCGGATACGCCCTATGGTACCGCTGTGCTGCAGGTCACCGCGCCGCCGCCGTCCCCGCGCGAATTCCGTCCGGAATTGTCGCTGGCCGTCGAAGGCGTGATCCTCAAAGCCTTGAGCAAACGCCGCGAACTGCGCCACGGCAGCGCCACCGAATTCGCGGACGCCTTCAAGCAGGCCCTGGATGCGCCACCGATCACCCTGCTGGATACGCAGCCCTCCCCCGCCAATTCACCTCCCAGCGCAGGTCAGCGTGCCGCCGCCGATCAGCAATACGCCGCCGCCCTCCTCTTACGTCTATCCCCTGGTCATGACGCCGCCCCCAGTCGCCCGGTCGTGCCGCGCCGCAGCGGGTCGCGCTGGTGGTTGAGCCTCAGCGTGGGCGCGCTGTTCGGGTGCATTCTGCTCAGCCTGATCGTCGTCGCCGCCATGCTGGTGATCAACTCGCTGGCCGAGCCGACGCCCGCCACCACGCCCAGCATCGCTGAATCCGCGCCGACCACCACCGCGCAGGTCCTGCCCACGCTCACGCCGCTGCCCCGCGCCGAGGCGACCACGGAGGTCGCGCCGGTAGGCGAAATCCCAACCCCGGCGCTGGACAATACGGTCGAAAATATGCTTTCGGGAACGCTTGTTTATTTTGCTTATCGGGATGATAATTTTGACGTCTATAGGATGTCACTGCCAGATCGCTTTGAAATTCGTCTGACGAACAGTGAAAGTCGGGAACTGTTTCCTGTTGTCTCGCCTGATGGCGAACGCATCGCCTATATGTCGGATCGCGACGGCGACTTCGACATTTACGTGATGAACATGAACGGCATGAATGTGCGGCGGGTGACGGACAACGAGGTGGCGGATCGTTTCCCGGCGTGGAGTCCTGATGGTAACTGGCTCGTATTTTCGAGCGATGTGCGCGGTGACGGCACCGATGATTTGTATCGTGTGCGGGTCGATGGATCAGGATTGATGGAGCTGTACAGCGACGGTCAGCGCAACCTGCAGCCCAGTTATCAACCGGATGGCGCGATGTTGGTCTTTGTGAATGGCGACCCCTTCGACGCGCAGACCTGGGAGATCATGAGTCTGGAACTCGATACCAGAACGGTGAACGCGCTCACGGATAACGACGTGCGCGACTCGGCCCCGGTCTGGACGCCAGACGGTCAGATCCTGTACATCTCGGAAGGGGAAGGCTACGCGGCCATCCGGCAGATGGAAGCCGATGGCGGCGGTGACGAACTCATCTACGACGGCAGCGGCTACGAATCGACTGTGTCAGCGCACCCCGACGGCGGCCTGCTCATCTTCACCTCTGCCGAAACCGGGCGCGATGAACTTTATGTATATGCCAGCGGTGGACGTTACATCCAACAATTGACCAGTAACGGCGCGGCAGCGGCAAGGTGGGTGAGAGGGGCTTCATGATATCGGGACCAACATTAGCGGAGTCTGTAGCTGCCGCAATCCGCGCGGGCATTCTGGACGGCAAGTACCTGAGCGGGGAACGCCTGATTGAACTCAATCTGGCGAAGACGATGGGCGTCAGCCAGATCACCGTGCGCGACGCGCTGCGCATCCTCGAACAAGAGGGTTGGGTGACGAAAAACCCTCGGCGCGGGGTATATGTGCGCAGCTTTACGTCGGACGCCGCCGAAGAAGTCTACGCGCTGATCCGCACGTTTGAAGGCTTGGCGATGGAGTGGGTGTTCGACAAGTACACCCGGCAGATGGGGACGGATCTCCATGCCATCCTCGACGCGGCCCGCAAACACGCGCAAAAAGACGAGCGCCGCGAAGCGATCGACAAGCTGTTCGACTTCCACAACTATCTGGCGCGTTCTATCGACAAGCCGTTGAGCAGCCAGATTCTGGAACTCTTGAGCAACCAGACGCGCATGCTGGAAGCGATCCGGCAGGTGCGCGCCCCGGTCAACGCACAGGGCTTGAACAGCAACATCGAACTGCATGATCAACTGCTCGAAGCGATTGAGAAGCGCGATCTGAACACGGCGCGCCAGTTGATCAACACGGTGTTCATCCAGTACAGCCAATTGATGGTGAGCGTGCTCACCGTGTGACAGCCATGGGGTCGGTGGTGCGACCTGCGCTGTCAAGGCTCTGCACGGACGCGATAAGTCGCGTCCGTTTGTTTTCTCAGCCAAAGTCGGCTTCCGGTATTTCGCCCACCCGAATTCAGTGAAGGTAGACAGATGTCCCCACTCACAGCGTGCTCTCCGGCGGTGGCGGCGGCTGCGCCTTGATGGGCAGGCGAATGGTGAACTGCGCCCCGCCACCGTTCAGGTTCGCGACGGAGATCCTGCCGCCGTGTGCCTCGACAAACCCCTTCGCAATCGACAAGCCGAGCCCGGTACCACCCGCGGCCACCCCCGGCGCACGATAAAACTTCTCGAACACGCGCGCTTGATCCGCGGGGGCAATCCCGCCGCCGTGATCAGTCACACGCAGGCAGACGACGTTGTCCTCGACGGTCGCGCTGATGTCGATGGGCGTGCCCACAGGCGTGTACTTCACCGCGTTGTAAAGCAAATTGGCGATCACCTGCTCCATCAGGCCAAAGTCGATTTTGATAAGCGGCAGGTCGCGCTGCAGGCTGATGCTGACCGGGTGCGCGTCCAGATGCCGCCCCATGCGATGCAGTGTCGAGCCGATCAGATCGGTCACGTCGCACCATTCGAGCTTAGCCTCCACGCGCCCACTTTCGAGGCGCGTCATGTCGAGCAGATTGCCGACCAGCCAGTTGAGCCGATCTGCCGCGTCCTGAATATCCTCCACGAGATCCGGTTTGGCGGCGTCCGGCATGAGCGGATCGATCAGCCCGGAGGACGCACCCGCTATCGCCGCAATCGGCGTGCGGAACTCGTGCGAGATCGAATTGAGCAGCGAGGTGGCGAACTGTTCCGAGGCTTGCAGCATGGCGGCTTTGGCGGCGGCTTCGTTGAGCAGTTCGCGTTCGATCACAAGCGCGATCTGCCGCGTGAACGTCTCCAGCAGGGTCTCTTCGTCACGGGAGAGGCGCGTTTCGCCGCGGCGCTTGAGGCCGATGACGCCGACCTTGCCGCCGGAGGTGATCAGCGGCAGGAAGGTCGCGTCGGACTGCGAGAGCGTGTCGGTGAAGCGCCCGGCAGGCTTGCCCGATTCGAACGCCCATTTGGCGATGCTGAAGTGCCGCTCGGTGACGCGCAGCGTGCTCACCGGGTGAGCTTCCAGCGCTAGCATGTCGTCGGGCAGCGTGAGGAAGATGGCAACTTCCGCATTGAACGCCCGCTCAATTTCGTCGACCGCGCTCCGCAGCACGTCGGTCACCGAGGGTTGGCGCGAGAGGTGATAGAGCGCGAGCGTGCGTTCGGCGTACAGGCGCGCCTGCCGTTCGCCCTGCCGGATTTTCGCCGTGAAGTTGCCGACGAACAGCGCGATCACGAAGTACAGGCCGAGCACGATCACATCTTCGATGTTCACGGCCATGAACATGTTACGTGGCGGCATGAACAGGTAGCCCCACGTGATCGCGCTGACGGTCGCCGCGAGAATGGCGGGGCCGCGCCCGAGGTAGGCCGCGATCAGCAGCACGACGAGCAGATCGATCAGGCCGACCGCCTGATACTCGATGATCGGGCTGAGCCAGATGCTCACCACCGTGATCAACACGACGATGGCGAAAGCGATCAGGTAGTGACGCAGCGCCGAATGCCGTTCGACGGGCGGCACGAACGTCCGCGGCGCGCTGCTCTCCGGTTCGTCACCCGTGACGACGTACACATCAATCGCACCGCTGGCTTCGATCAGGCGGTTGACGATGGAACCGCCGCGCACGAAGTCCTGCAGGCGGCTGTGCGCGGGCTTGCCGACGACGATCTGCGTGACGTTGCGCTCATGGGCGACGCGCATCAGCCCGGCGATTACATCCCCCGCGATGGTGGTGACGACCTCCGCGCCGAGTTCGCGGGCGAGCGCCACATTGCGAATCAACCGTTCGCGGTCGGCGGGCGAGAGACGGCGCGGCAGTTCGACATTGACGGCGATCCACGGTGCTTCCATGTTGTAGGCCATGCGCCGCGTCCAACGGATGAGGCGCTCGGACAGCGGGCTCGGGCTGACTGCCACCAGCAAGCGATCCCCCGCCTTCCACGGCGTGGTGATTTGCTTGAGCTGGCGGTAGTCCTGTAACTGCTGATCGACGCGCTCGGCGGTCAAGCGCAGCGCCATCTCGCGCAGCGCGGTCAGGTTGCCGATGCGAAAGAACGTCTTGATGGCCGTTTCGACCGGTTCGCTCGTGTACACCTTGCCTTCGAGCAGGCGGGCGCGTAAGTCTTCCGGCGACAAATCAACCAGTTCGATCTGGTCGGCCAGTTCGAGGATCGAATCGGGCACACGCTCGCTGACGGTCACCCCGGTGATCGTCTGCACGGTGTCGGCACGGCTGTCGAAGTGCTGCACGTTGACCGTCGTCCACACGTCGATCCCGGCGTCGAGCAGTTCCAGCACATCCTGGTAGCGCTGCGGATGGCGCGACCCCGGCGCGTTGCTGTGCGCCAGATCATCGACGAGCACGAGCGCAGGCTGCCGGGCGAGGATGGCATCGAGATCCATCTCCGCGAGGATCACGCCGCCGCCGGAGACGGCACGGTATGGGACGATCTCAAAGCCCGCCAGCAGGTTGTCGGTTTCGGGGCGGTTGTGCGTCTCCACCCAGCCGATCACCACGTCGACGCCGTCGGCACGTTTGGCTTCGCGCGCGTCGTCGAGCATGGCGAAGGTTTTGCCCACGCCTGCCGCCATCCCCAGATAGATTTTCAGCTTGGCCCGCTGCGCTGTTTGCATGATTCAGATATCCATCAATCCGTAGGAGCAGTTTCCGCTCGTTCGATTCATCATAGGCTATCCGCGCCGCATCTGCTACTTGCAGGTTGTCGAGGACAGCCGGTAAGTGCGTAGACCACCGTGAAAATGGGTTACAGGTCGGTTTTGGGAATTTGCGGACGCGATAAATCGCGTCCCTACGAGAAGACGGTGCTGGTGTAGGGACGCAATTCATTGCGTCCGCTGCATCTAGAACGACTTCACGCTATTCGGTGGAGCTACCGGACAGCCACGCACATTGCCCAACGCGTCTCATGTAGCATTAAACAATTACAATCATAATTCTGACGACTTACATTACATCTAAGGAGTACAGCAGATGAAACGGATGTTATGGCTCGTCGTCCTACTTAGCTTGCTGGTAGCCAGCGGCGTGAGCGCGCAGACCGGGACTCTCAGCCCGGACCAGATCGCGCAGATTGCGCAGAGCGTGGTCGAAATCGGTGCGCTCAAGAAAGGTCAGGTCGCCGGCATCGGTTCGGGGACGATTGTCAGCCCGGACGGCTTGATCTTCACCAATCGCCACGTCGTCGAAGGATCGGACGACTTTTTGATCCTCATCCTGCAAGACCCGTCCGAACCACCCGTCGAGAGCTTCCTCGCCAGCGTGGTCGGCGTGTCCGAGACCATCGATTTCGCGCTGCTGCAAATCGACCGCGACCTCGATGGCAACCAGATCGATACGGCCAGCCTCAACCTGCCGACGATCCAGCTGGCCTCGGAACGGGCACGGCTCGGCGAGAACATTTCCGTGTTCGGCTACCCCGGCTTGAGCGAAGGTTACCTCGTCTACACGACGGGGACGATCTCCGGTGTGCAGAACGAATCGCTCAACGGTCAGCGTGTGGCCGGTTGGTATAACACCGACGCGGAAATTTCCCCCGGCAACAGCGGCGGCACGGTCGTGAACCAGAACGGTGAATACATCGGCATTCCGACCGCCGTGCGCGCGGAAAACACGACCGGCGGGCGCTTGGGCGGCATCACGCCGCTGCCCGCCATCCTCGCCGAACTGGGCGTGACCGCGCAGGAGATCAACGCTGGGCAGGTGGGCAACGAGCAAATCGCCGCGGCGCCTGCCGTGTCAGGCAGTGATCCCGAACTGCTGACCGGCGTCACGCTGGATTACACGCTCGACCCGAATTATGGCGTATACGATCTGGCGGCGGGCTTCGAACCGGATCCGTTCACGCTGGACGTGATCGCCGGCGGCGACATCGACACGAGCACGCTCAACCTCGGCGATCAATGCGTGGGGCGCGCGACCGCCCAACCGGATGTGCGGCTCAACTGGTCGGGATCGTCGCAGCTCCTGCGCATCTTCTTCCAGGCGACGAACGCGAACGGCGACACCGCGCTGCTGGTCAACGATCCACAGGGCAACTGGTACTGCAATGACGACTCAGGCAGGGAATTTGAATCCGGTGGTCGATCTGGAGAATCCGGTCGAGGCAGTACGACATCTGGATTGCCAGCGGCGGCGCGGATACTGAAGGCACGCTGGAGATCACGGAACAGGCGAACGTCGGGCCGTAGGGCCGCTTCTGACCCCACCCCCTGCCCCTGAATTCAGGGAGGGGAGCCAACATCACTCGCCAAGTCAAATTGGTTTTCGTAGGGACGCAATTATGCAGTTTAACTAATGATCGCGGATATTGGCTGTAGGGGCGACCCTATGTGGTCGCCCATGAACGGGTGGGGACACTGCCCCTCCCCTACATTCGGGATCTCCGTACTCATAAGTTAAATTGCATCATTGCGTCCGCTGACGAAGGGAAAGGCTTTAAGGAATGCTTCTTATACACCCTCATGCCTTGTCCCTACTTTGAATTGGTCCGCTGGCACGGATTCAGCCGGAAAAGCAAACCTCACCCCTAGCCCCTCTCCTAAAGGAGAGGGGAAGATGCTAGCCGATTTCGGCGAGGCGTTGGCCGCGTTCGACCACATCGCCCGCCTTGACCAGCAGCCGTTTGACCGTCCCGGCAATCGGGGCGGTCACGCGGATTTCCATCTTCATCGCTTCGAGCAGCAGAATCGGCTGGCCGCGTTCGACGGCGTCCCCTTCGGCGGCCAGCAGTTCGCGCACCTGACCCGGCATTTGCGCAGTCAGGTCACCACCGCCACCCGCCGCCCCGCCG
The DNA here is from genome assembly GCF_016713355.1 of Candidatus Flexifilum breve. Classification (NCBI taxonomy): domain Bacteria; kingdom Bacillati; phylum Chloroflexota; class Anaerolineae; order Aggregatilineales; family Candidatus Flexifilaceae; genus Candidatus Flexifilum; species Candidatus Flexifilum breve. The sequence goes on along the minus strand of NZ_JADJPI010000041.1, from coordinate 86,931 downwards.
CGCTTCGATCCGCGCTTCTCCGGCAGGCTGAGCGTATAGGCATCGCCGCCGACCGCCACATGGCGTTCATTCCCGGCGCGGACGACATGCGTCGTGATGCGCTCATCGCCGAGCACGAGGATCGTGCCGCCGTTGGGCGCGGGCACGATGCGCACGGGATCGTCTCGCCGTCGATCACCGCGCGGTAGCTGCCATCCAGCTGGCGCTCCAACTCGACGGTGTACGGCCTACCCTGATAGACGTAGCTGGCGATCATAGGCTGGCGCAGGACGGCAGATCCGGTCGCAGCTGCCCGGCGATCACATCCAGTTCGTCGAGTCCCCATTCCGGATACACGAGCATAAACGCGGCCACGCGCTGATCGCTGATCGGGTCGATCCAGTAGCGGATGGTGTAATTCGAGCCCGCGTAGGTCGCAGCGAATTCATGCAGACGCAGCCGCCCGACGAGGCAGACCCCGGTTTCTTCCCACGACTCGTAGCTAGCGAACAGCGTATCCCACACACCCTCGTTATAGAAAGCGTCGATGTCGTCGTCGGTGTAGCCGCAGTCGTAGTGCAGCAGTTCGAGCATGGCGACGCTGCCATAGGCGCTGTTGTTCCACGTAAAGCGCGTCATCGACTCGGTGCTGGTCGCGGAGAGCATCCACGCGGGACTGGGCAGTAGGTTGCCTTCGAACGCGGCGGCGACCTGCAAATCGCTCTGGTCGGGCGGCGCGCAAATGCTCACAATCTGCGGATTGGCGGGAGGCAGCGCGGTCGGCGACGGCGTCATGGTCGGCGCGAGGACGCTCCCCACCCGGCGCGCGGGCGTGGGCGTGAACGTTGGCGTCATTGGCAGCGCCTGCACGACGGTCACTTCCACCGATCCGATGGGTTCGACGGGCATCACCACCGCCGAGCTAATGCCGAACACGCTGATAAAGCCACCAAAGACGAGCAGTAAAGTCAACAGTCCGCACATGGAGCCATCCTTTTCAATAGTGAGCCTAGCCCCCGTCCCCTCTCCGAACGGAGAGGGGCGAAACTAATTATATGCCTCCCTTCTCCCGTGAGAGAGGGGAATGAGGGGTGAGGCTAGCTTTACCCGATTCTAAACCCATCTGTGCGCGCCCACGGATCAGGTACGCTGTACCGCTCACTTCGCCCGCGCCCTTGGGAGAGGGGGTCAGGGGGTGAGGTGGTCAAATCGTGCAGCGCCGCCGCGATCAAGGCGGCTTTGGGCAGCGCCGATTCCGGCGGCAGCAGTTCGGCGAGATGCGTCTCAATGAAGTTGGTATCCACTTCCCCAGCCTGGAACGCCGGGTGATTGATGAGCGCGCGCAGAAACGTGAGATTGGTCGTCGTACCGAGAATGACGGTGTCGCGCAGCGCCGCGTCCATGCGCTGAATCGCCCCATCTCGCGTCCAATCATAGACGATCAGCTTGGCGATCATCGGGTCGTAGTGGATGGTGATGGCATCGCCCGCGCCCACGCCCGAATCCACGCGCACGCCCAAGCCACTCGGCGGGATGAATTCCAGCAGCGTGCCGACGGCGGGCAGAAAGCCATTCGGCGCGTCTTCGGCGTACAGGCGGCATTCGATGGCGTGCCCGCGCTGCGTGAGGTCGGCTTGCGTGAAGGGCAGTGGTTCGCCCGCCGCAATCGCGATTTGCAGCTTGACCAAATCCAGCCCCGTCACCATCTCCGTGACCGGATGCTCGACCTGCAAGCGCGTGTTCATCTCCAGAAAGTAGAATTCGCCCGTCGGCGCGGCGATGAATTCGACCGTGCCCGCGTTGACGTACTGGACCGCCCGCGCCGCCTCGACCGCCGCCGCGCCCATGCGCGCGCGAATCTCTGGTGTGAGCAGCGGCGACGGCGACTCTTCGATCACCTTCTGATGGCGGCGCTGCGCGCTGCATTCGCGCTCAAACAGATGCACGGTGTGTCCGAACTGATCGGCCAGCACCTGCACTTCGATATGCCGCCCATGCTCGATGTAGCGTTCGAGAAACACCCGCGGATCGCCGAAAGCGTGCAGGGCTTCGCGCCGCGCCGCTGCCAGCGCCTCCGGCAGATCGCGCCGCTCGTAGACCACGCGAATCCCCTTGCCACCGCCGCCGCCCGCCGCCTTGACCATCACCGGGTAACCGATCTGATCCGCCGCGGCGACGAAATCGGCGTCGTTCTGCGCATCGCTCTGGTAGCCGGGGACGAGGGGCACACCCGCTCTACCCATCAAGGCGCGCGCCTCGGTTTTGACGCCCATCAGGCGAATCGCTTCCGGCGGCGGTCCGATCCACACTAAGCCCGCGTCGAGCACCGCCTGCGCGAAATCTTCGACTTCCGAGAGAAAACCGTAACCGGGATGCACGCAGTCCGCGCCCGACCGTCGCGCCGCATCGATCAGTTTGGGGATGTTGAGGGTAGCTGTCCGCGGGGTTGGCCGCGCCGAGCAGATAGGCTTCGTCGGCGAGCTGCACATGCCGTGCGTTGGCATCGACCTCCGAATACACGGCGACCGTGTGCACGCCGAGCTCGTGACACCCGCGCAGGATGCGCACGGCGATTTCGCCGCGATTGGCGATCAAACACTTGTGCAGAGGCATAAGCCGCTCATCCGCTGACCCAATAGGCTTCATCACCGCCGATTATAGCCGCAAATTCGCTAGTTCAAATGTAATCTGTCACATTCGCCATACCCCAGCACATACAGTTGTTGAGCGAACTCCAGATAAGGAAGGTTGATCGATGCCTGTGCCGTTCTTGGGAAATGAACTGCTGCGCGGGGAGCGCGTGCGCCTCGCCCGTTTGCTGGACAGCGATTACGCCCTGCTCGCCCGCTGGACGGAAGACATGGAGAATCAGCGCTTGCTGCGCCGCTCCATGGTCTATCCGAGCGACGAACGGGATATGCGGGATTGGTTGGGCAAGGTCGACGAATACCAGTTCATCCCGTTTGGCATCCGCACGCTGGACGATGATCGGTTGGTGGGCATGCTGGCGATCAAGGATATTTTTCTGGCAGGCGCGGCACTGCTCGTTCTTCATCAATATCGGCGATCCAGCGGATCAGGGGTCAGGGCTACGGCTCGGACGCGGTCAAGGTGATGCTGAAATACGCCTTCTGGGAAATGAACATGAACCGCGTCGGGCTGGAAGTCATGGCCTACAACGAGGGAGCGCGGCGCACCTACGAGAAGATCGGCTTCACGCCGGAAGGCACGCTGCGCCAGTACGTCTACCGTGACGGCGTGTACTACGATGTGCACCTGATGTCACTGCTGCGGGCGGAATGGGACGCGCGGTACGCGGAGGCGAGTCGGCGGAAAGGGTAACCTTACGCCGCAGTGCTTAATGGCCCCTCGCGATAGGGCGAGGGGCCAGAGCGCTCGAATCTATTACATGTGCATGCCACCAATTATGGTGTGCACGGTTCTTGGTGGCGATCCGTTGTATATTTGCTTCCTTCAACCGCATACTGGTACTCGAAAAGCTGATTGTCAACCAAAACCTGAATACGATAGGGTGTGATCACCGACTGCCGTAAAATCGTGGTTACCGCTCGATGGTTGGCTCTAACAATTTCAGGAGTAGAGTTACCAATTTTGACTCCTGACTGTTCTTCTCTCTGATAGTTTTCTCGATACCAATTCTGAGCTTCTAGACCAAGGCCAATTCGATCCAGTTGATCAGCAACGAGCGAAAACACGTTTGAAACTTGCGAATTATCAGCATCTGGATTTGCTACCAGCCCAATGTCCACATTGTTTTGATATCCCTGATCGATGATCAGCGTTTCGCTGTACTCAAACCAAAAATCTGTTGTGAACGTCGTTGTAGTATCGACTTCGACGCAGTCATCTTCAATGATATTCGATGTGGAGGGTTCACTAATGGGAATTGGATCTCCGATTTCGCTATCCACAATATGAAACGCAAACGAACTTTGACTCGCATCTCCACGGTGAGTAGTGATCATGATTAGTTGGTCTGGAGTGGCTGGATCTCGAACTAGGGCGATCTGAATAGCCTGATATGGCAATCCGTTGGCAATAAATTGGAGTATGACATCTTCGATTTCTTCTGGGATCTGATACACAATGACTATTCGGCGAAAACCGCCAGCCGGAATTTCTAGAAATCGACCAGGCGCGCGATCAAAGTTACGCCCTGGAAAATCAATCACATCTGTGACTGGTGTAAGTGACTCAAGTTCATCACTGTATGCACCTGATGCGCTAACATCGGCGGTTATCAATTGCCCATCAGATAATTGAAGAACAAAATCCGTGTCGAAGAAAGCTTGGTTGACGATTCCAAAGTTGTAGAGCAATCCGTCTAAAACAAAGTATTTCTTACCGGATTCAGGTGTCCACCCGCGAATGATATTTCGAAAGCTCCCACGCTGAACATGAAACATGAAGGATCCATTAGTCACTACGACATCTCGAATGCTCGTTGGTTCTCCAGCTTTCCGAGGTGGTTCTGTCGGAAGGGGTAAAGGCAGTTCGGCTGGCAACGTGGGCATTGGAGTATAAGTTGCGGTGGGAGTCATACTTGGGGTCAAGGTCGGCATGGGGGTTCGGGTTGGTGTCCTAGTTTCAACCCCTTGTACTATCCCAATCGCAGTTCCGGCAGGGGTAGAGACCAGCGCCATAGTATTTGGTGTTGCTTCTATGTCAGATTGACCACAACCTGTCAGCACGAGTATTGCTATTAGCAGCATCATCCCCGAGCTAAGGGAACTGCAACAGATCCTCGCTTGTTTATGCATTGTTACCTCTTAGGTGTCAAAGCACAGACATCTCCTAAGAATAATAACATAAGCGCAGCTTTCAGGCTGTGTCGTTATGCAGCAAATCGAATGACATACTACCACGATTGTTAGGTTATTTTGCGCAGCGTCGGGATGAGCAGGCGCAGCGCATTGCCGCGGTGATCGATGGCGTTCTTCTCATCCATCGTCAGCGCGTTGAGCGTGACGTCGAAGCCGTTCGGGATGAACACGGGATCGAAGCCGAAGCCGTTCGCGCCATCGCCGGGCGCAAACGCGATCTTTCCCTCCACCGTGCCGACCTGCAAATCAATCAGCGAGCCGTCGCCCGCGGCCAGCGCCGCCGCGCACACGAAGCGCGCCGTGCGGCCTTCTTCCGGCACGCCGACCAGTTCCTCAAGCAGTTTGGTATAGCGATCCGCATCCGTGCCGGGCGCGTAGCGCGCCGAATACACGCCGGGACGCCCGCCCAAGGCATCGACCACGAGGCCGCTGTCGTCGGTCAGCGTAACCATGCCCGTCAGCTTGGCGTATTCGCGCGCCTTGTGTTCGGCGTTCTCGGTGAACGTCTCGTAGGGTTCAGGCACGTCCAAGTTGACGTTCACATCACGCAGACTCAAAAAGGTCAGGTTCAACTCGCTGAGCAGCGCCTGATATTCGCGCAGCTTGCCGGGGTTGGAAGTAGCGATCAAAATGTCCATACGATTGCCCTCATTATGGCGCAAGTTGTGGGATTACGCGCCAAATCATAAACAGGCTGAGCGGGATGAACAAGGCTGCGATCAGCGGGGTGAGCCACGCCAGCGCGGAACGGTCACCGATCAACCACGCCAGTACACGCCGCCACCCGTCCACGCCGAGCGCGGCGAACAACGCCAGCGGGATCAGCGCAGGGTACAGATAGCGCCCCTGAAACTGCACAAATTCGGTGTTGTAGTACAGGTATTGCAGCACGGCGAGGATGGTCGCCAAGGCGAGGAGCGCCCACGAGAGAAACGAAGGACTGAGGACTGAGGACTGAGGACTGAGAACAGACTGAGGTTTCCGCTCAGCTTGAGTGGAGGATGAAGTCTTTTCACTCAGTCCTTTCACCTCAGTCCTCAGTCCTAGATAGGCAACGATCCAGCCGACCACCACCACGCCGAGGAACGCCAGCACGATCCAGTACGCCCATGTCGGCATGAACAAGCCCATCCAGCCGAACTGCCCGAAGAAACTGGTGAACGTCGTGTCGACGGCGCGGCGCAGATATTCGCTGAAGCCGACCTGCGCAATCAATTCGGCGGTGCGGAGCTGGCCGACCACCACCTGATCATGCCGCCGCAGGCCGAACACATCGGGGAAGCCGTACACGCCGACGTTGCGCAGCCACCACAGCCCGCCGAGGATCAGCGCGGGGACGGCGAACAGCGCGAGGCGGCGAATCAACTCACTGAAGCGGCGGTCGGGGGTGAACCACCAGTGCAGCAGCACGAACAGCGGCACCAGCCCGGCGAGAAAGATCGTATTCACTTTGGTGAGCAGCCCCACGCCGACCGCGACACCGAGCGCCCACACCGGCACACGCGCGCCCTGTAGATAGCGAATGAGCAGATAGAGCGTCAAGCCGACGATCAAACCCGCCAGCGCGTCATTGTTGACCGAGGCCATGATCGCGAGGTTTTGCGGGATGAAACCGGCGAGCAGCGCGGCGGCCAGCGCCAGCGCGCGCCGATCGGGCAGCAGTGCCAAGGTGATCGCATAGGCGCACGCGACGATCCCCGCGCTGATCAATACGGAGAGCAGGCGCAGCGCGATCAGGCTGCCGTCGGTGAGGCGATAGACGAGGCCGCTCAGCAGGTAGTAGAGCGGCGGCTGATGATCCTCATACTGAATGGTCGGCAAGCGGTCGAGCAGGTCGGGCGCAAAGCGTTCCGCCTTGAGCGTGTCGAGATAGGCCGAGTCCCAGTCGCCCATTTCAATGACCGGACAGCAGCCGTTCGCCGCCACCTGCGCGGCGTAGTTGTAATGCGCGGGTTCGTCAGGCGCTTGCCACGCGGGCGTACGCACCGCGTACAGCGCCCCGACAATGACGTAGACGATCAGAAGCACAAACAAAGGGATGTGTTTGGTCATGGGTGCGGCAGTCCGTTAGGCAGCAAGCGGACACGCTTGTGCGTGTCCGGCGTCATGTGTAGGGACGCCCAACGGGGCGTCCGCCATAGGGTGATTGTCCACCGCTCAGCCTGCGGGCGTCGGGGTGAACGTCGGGCGCAGTGTACGCGTGGGGCGGAGCGTCGCGGTCGGCGTCCCGGTACTGGTCGGCGGGAGGGTGGCGGGCAGCACAGCCGTCGGCACGATCAACTCGCGGAACAGGTCACGCGTGTTGAAGGTCACCGCGCAGCGAAACGCGCTCAACTGCCCCCAACCGGGAACGCCGCCGCTCAAGACGACGCGCAGCCACGCGCCGCTCGGGTCCTGCGCGTTGACCGTGACGAACCCGCCGTCGGGGATCGTGCCGATCACCTGCGCGGAAGTGCTCGGCCCATCGTAGAGTGTGACGCCGCCCGCGGCGGTCGTGCACTGCGGGTCGATCACGTCGAGCGCGACAGTTTGCTCTAAGGGCGTCGTGCTGCCCGCGCCTTCGGCAATCAGCGTGACGGTGAGCGGGTCAGCAGTGGTGATGATGCCCGTCAGCGACAGCTCGTCAGACGCGCTGAAGGCCGTATCAATCGATTCGGTGGTGCTGAAGCCCTCTAAGCCGACAATCCGCACGCTCGACGCTTGCGGCACATCCCAGCGCAGCGTGATCGTCTGGTTGACGTAGCGCACGAGCGGATTCGGGCTGTAGGCAAAGCTGAGCAGCCGCAGCGGCACAAAGATTTCGACCGTGCGCGTCTCCTGCACCTGCTGATCGCCGTTCATGGCGATCAGGCCAAACGTGACGGGGCCGGGCGTGAACGGTGTGGTGTCGATCTGAATGTTGTTCTCGTCAGTGTCGGTCTGCATAACCTGCGCGCCGTTCAGCGTGATGGCGACCGAGTCGGCGTCCAGCACCATCCACGACAGGGTGAGCGGATCGCCCTGCGCAACGCGCTCGGCGCTCACGTCAAACTGCGTGATGCTCGGCGTGGCGGTAGAGGGCCGCAGCAGAACCAGCAGGCCGATCAGGAAGATGCCGATCACGGCGACGCCGAGGCCGCCGAACGCGAACACCGACCACGCGGGCAGCGGCGGCTTCTCATCGACATAAGCGCGCGCCGAGACGAGAAAACCGGAGGCGTCGCCGGAACGCGCGAGCAAATCAAAGCTGTGCTGGCGAGCGTCACCGAAGAGGCGGGTGCTTTTCGGGCGCGCGTCGCCCTGCACCACCACGCGCTGACCGGGTGCGAGTTCGACGCGGTTAGGCACGAGCTTAATGAGCAAATGACTGTTGCTCAGGTCACGCCCGCTGATCGTCAGCGGCAGCGGGGCGCTCCCCTGATTGTGGAGAAACAGGCGAAAGCGGTCACCCGATTTGAGGCGGCTCTTGTCCAACGCCATCCCGAAACCGCTGTACGGCAGCACCAACAGATTGACGCTCCCGCGCAGCACAAGATCGGGCTGGCTTTTGCGGCGCACGGCGATCTGCACGGTGTAATCGCCGGGGCGGCTGTCGCTGCGCCGCAGCGGCTTGAAGCTCAGGGTGATCTCGGCGCTCTTGCCCGCCGAGATCTCCACTTCGGTTTTGTCGATGCGCAGCCATTCGCGCGGCAGCCCGGTCACTTCGATGGCGAAGCGTTCCGTTTTCTCGCCCTCATTGGTGATGCTGACGCGGGTGGAGATGTGCGCCCCCGGCGCGACCGTCTGATAGGAATCCGCGATTTCGATGTAAAACTCGGCATCGGGTAGGTCGACGCGCTGCGTGGTCTCTTCGGGCACTTCAATGGGGCGCGTGGGGCTGTCGTCGAGCGTCGCGAAGATCATGCGCAGGTCACCGATCATGATCTCTTCGCCGCCGCTGAGTTCGGTCGCGGTGTTGCTTTCGAGACGACTGCCGTCGATGAACGTGCCGTTCTCCGACTCCATGTCGGCGATGTACACGACGCTGTTCTTCAGCGTGATATTGACGTGATAGCGCGAGCGTTTCGTCGTCGATGGGGATCGTGCTGGTATTTGAGCGTCCGATGGTCGTGTTCGGATCGGTGAGCAGGTATGTCTTGAACAGCCCATCCGGGAAGAACACGTCCAGCCGTCCGTATGCTGCCATATATCACCGCTCCTACCGCTTGCAAACGCTGTGTGTATTCTAGCGCGATGGGGAAAATCTGGCAAAAGCGGTGGGTAAGCGGTGCGTAAAGAAGAGCGCCCCCACCCTGCCTGTTCCGCAAGCCATCCCTATCTAGGGGAGGCGGACGCGCAACGGCGCGTCCGCCTCCCCCACCCTCACCTGAATTCGGGACAGGCAGCCTCACCCCCGGCCCCTCTCCTAGAGGAGAGGTGAGAACAGCGCATCTGCAAAAAGGGTTGCTGTCTAGACCGCGGTGAACCCCTCTGCCGTGAGCAGCGGGTTGAGCTGATCGAGCAGGTGCTGGGCGGCGGCAGTGGTCGCCGGGTCGCCCGTGCCGCCGAGCCGCAGCACCGCTTCGATATCCGTGCGCATCTGCTCCGGTCGCAGCGGGCAGAGCGTCTCCGCAAAGCTGATCAGGCGCTTTTCGCCGGGGTTGGGCTGGCGGTTGAGCGCAAACAGAATGTCGAAATAACTGGCAAGCAGCGCCGCGATCCGGTGATTCACGCTCACGAGATCGCCGCGCTTGACCGCCTTCTCGATCTGCTGCATATACGAGAACATGGTGCGCCGGGCGACGAGTGTATTCTTCTCGATGATGGCGCGCCGCAGCGCTTCCGGGTATGGCTGCTTGGCTTTGGCCTGAATGCCCGCGAACCACCCGTCGCGATCAAACAGCGGGAGGGCAATTTTGATGTTGTACCAGACCGAGGTGGTATAGCCGAGCCAGCCGACCGGCTCATCAAAGATGCGCGCCATCTCGCCTTCCGTCCACGAGACCCAGCGGAACAGCACATCCAGCGGATAGCCGGTCTCGGCGTTCACGTAGTTGTCGGTCGTCTCGAACAACTGCAGGTCGAATTCGGCGTCGGGGTTATACGGCTGCGCGGCGATCATGCGCTGATCGAGCGGGATGGCGCGCTCCACATAGACATACATGTCGATATCTGATCCGGGTTCGGCGGCCTGCGAGGCGGTCGAACCGCTGACAGCCACAGCCCGCACGAGCGGGATTTCCGCGTAGCGCGCCGCGATCTGCCGCGCGAGTTCCAGTTTGGTCAAGGTCATTTTGGCTTCATCCCGGCGCGGTTGCGCGCTTCTTGCAGCAGCAGGCTCGCATAAATGAACTGGTTGATCGGCGTAGGCACGCCCGTCTCCCGCCCCATCCGCACGACCGCGCCCGTCTGCGCTTCGAGTTCGGAGGGCAGCCCATTGATCAGGTCGCGGTGCAGCGAGGTGGTCGCCGTGGCGGGGAACGTATCAATGAAGGCCAGCGTCCGGTCAGCGGCATCGTCACGCAGGCGGACGCCGCGCGCCCGTGCCACCGCCGCCATTTCGACCAGCACCCCGTAGAGCATGTGGCGCGTCTCGGCACACGCGCGGAATTCGCCAACGGTCGAGCGCGTCACCGTCCCGACACCACTCAACGCGGTCACGAGCAGGAATTTCTCCCACAGCGAGGCTTCGATGTCGGTCGAATGTTCGGCGTTGATGCCCGCTTCGGTGAGCAGTCGCAGAAGCTGATCCGTTGGTGCGGAACGCCCGCCGTCGATCTGCCCATAGATGATGGTCGGCGGCACACCGACATGGCGCACCGTCGTCAGGTCGGTCATCTCGAAGAAGCCGCGCACAATGCCGCCGAGCGTCCGACGCGCGCCGACCATGCCCGCGACTTCGTGCGGCGCATCGACGCCGTTTTGCAGCGTGAGAAAGCGCGTGTGTTCGCTCGTCAGCGCGCTGAAGGTCTGCGCCGCTGCTGCGACCTGCCACGTTTTCACGCCCAGAAACACATAATCGACCGCATCCACATCCGCGAGCGTGTCGGTTGCGTGGACATGCGGGATCGATGTCGGCTCGTCGCCATGCACCAGCGTGATCCCCTGCTCCCGCAAAGCGCGCAGCCGCTCCCCGCGCGCGATAAAAGTGACGTCATGTCCCGCCAGCAGCAGCCGCGCACCGAAATAGCAACCGACCGCGCCGCTGCCCACCATCACAAACTTCATCAGGTCTTCGACTCCTTTGCTGCCGCGTTCGCGCTCCGCGAACACGCCGCCTGATGCGTGTGATTGTACCCGGGCCCCCGGGGCGGCGGGCCCGGGGGCGCGGCCAGGCCCCGCGGGGGGGCCCTGCTAGTCTACCGATTATGCTCCTGATAGATGCGCACGGCCTCGCCCATGTACTCCAGCAGATCGCGGTCGAACAGGCGAAATTCCGGCGGGATGCTCTCGAAGTTGGCGTACATCGCCTTGAGCGACTTTTCGACCTCCGGGTCGCCCTGCGTGAACGCGCGCACCAGTTCAACCTGCCGGGCGGCGAGCGCCTGCACCTGCGGATGATCCGGCGGCAAATGCCGCGCCGCTTTGTAATCCTCAGTCAGCTGCAGCCAACCGCTCGTCCCCGCTTCGACTTCGGCGGGCGTGGCCTGCGCGAACCGGGCGCGCTGCTCATCGGTATAGTAGCGCCGCGACCATTCCTGCTTGTAGTCGGCATTCAGCGCCGTCACGATGACGGCGATCTCGTGCCAGTCGATCTGGTTGGTTGCGTCGAGGTGCGCGATAGTCAAGTCCAGCCCCTTAAGCGCCTTCTGCAGGCGTTCGATTTCCGCATGGATTGCCTCACGCTGAATGGCGAACGAGCGCCGTAGATCGTAGTGCGGGTCTTCGAGCAGGTCGCGGATCTCGTTGAGCGAAAAACCGAGCGCTTTGAGCGTGAGAATTTGCTGCAAACGCAGCAGATCAGTTTGGTGATACTGGCGTGTACTGCCGCGCCGCGCCGGACGCAGCAACCCGGATTGATCGTAGTAGCGCAGCGTGCGCACCGTCACGCCCGCGAGGTCGGCGAATTCGCCGACGTGATAAGTCGTTCTCTGCATGGTGCAGCCCTCCCCAAGCCCCTGATTGCATTCAGAGTCTACAGGGTTACGTTACGTCAGGGGCAAGCCCCAGTTCCGCATATAATCAAGCAATCGTGCCGGTTTGAACATGAGATGGGATAGAAAGCGGTGTGTCATGCAAGATGAAACTGCAAAACCCGTAGTCGTCCGCAGCCAACTGGGCGCCGATTTGCGGCGGTTGGGGCTGCGGGCGGGCGATACCGTGCTCCTGCATGTCTCAGTGAAATCGATCGGTTGGATGGTCGGCGGACCACAAGTCGTACTCAAGGCGATCTTTGATGTCTTGACCGCTGAAGGCACGTTGATGATGCTGGCGAGTTGGGAGGGCAACCCGTATGAGCTTGACGAGTGGAGCGATGAGGAACAGCAGCGGTGGTTGGACGAGTGTCCACCCTTTGACCCGGAGACTAGTCCTGCCGATCACCGCGAACTGAGCATCCTCGCCGAATATCTGCGCACATGGGAAGGAGCACAACGCAGCACGCACCCACTCGCTTCGTTTGTTGCGGTTGGTCATAAAGCGACCTGGTTGACCGAAGTGCATCCCCGGCACTATGGCTTCGGGGTCGATTCACCGCTGGGGCGACTGTGTGCGGCGGATGGACGCGTTCTGGTGCTGGGCGCGCCGCTCTCTAACCTAACGCTGGTGCACCACGCTGAGCAGCTTGTCGAGCTGCCGTCTAAGCAGCTTGATCAATATCAGATGCCCATACTCCAAGCTGGCAAGACAGTGTGGGTCGACGTTGAGGAATTTGATACGACCGATGGGATTGCCGATTTTGGCGTGGAAGACTATTTCTTAGAAATCGGGCGCGCTTTCGCGGCGACGGCGAATGCCCGCAAGGGCACCGTGGGCGAGGCACAGGCCTATCTGTTTCCCGCCGACGGCTTGAAGAGCTTCGCGATCGAGTGGATGCAGCAGCATTACCGGGGACCACTCCCCGATGAGGATTAGTCAGGCCCGGCCATCGGCGAGCGACACGGGAGATCCGAGCCGGGGTATAATTTAGGCATTACTCAGGAGACTCCTCTCATGCGTTTGAACCTGCCCATCCTCGACCAACTCCAGTCCTCCCAAAACATTCTCATCGCGGGCGCCGGCGGCGGCTTTGATGTCTTCGCCGGGCTGCCGATCTACTTCACCCTGCGCGAGCAGGGCAAAACCGTGCATCTGGCCAACTTCAGCTTCGCCGATCTCGAGCTCACCAGTTATATGAGCAAAACGGAGAAAATCATCCCCAATCTGTTGATCGGGGCGCAGGGCGAGGTCGAAGTGCCGCTGACTTACTGTCCCGAGCCGTACCTCGCGCAGTGGTTCCGCGACGTGCACGGCGAAGCGGTGACGATCTGGATGTTCGCGAATACGGGCGCGCTCCCGCTGATCGACGCGTATAAGACATTGGTCGAACATCTCGCCATCGACGCGATTTTGCTGGTGGATGGCGGCGTGGATTCGATCATGCGCGGCGATGAGTCAGGCGCGGGCACGATTGTCGAGGATACGCTCTCGCTGATCGCGGTTGAACCGCTGGATGTGCCCGTCAAGATTCTGGCATGCATCGGTTTCGGCACCGAAGTCGAAGAGGCGGTGTGCCATTACAGTGCGCTCGAAAACATGGCGGCGCTTTTCAAAGCGGACGCGTTTTACGGCTCGTGCGCGCTGGTCAAGCAGATGCCCGCTTTTCAGCAGTTCGAGGCGGCCTGTCGCTATGTGTGGGAACAGCCCAAGCACACCGCCAGCCACATCAGCACGCGGATCATCCCCGCGGTGCACGGCGAATTCGGCAACTATCAGATGTACCCGCAGCACCGCAACCTCGTGCCGATCCTCGTCTCACCGCTGATGGCGCAGTACTGGTTCTTCGACGCGAACAAAGTGATCGCGCGCAATCTGCTGCGTAACCGCCTACTCACAACGCACAACAAGCAGGAAGCCATGCACTTGGCGGCGCACTTCATCGCCAGCACACCGTCGCGTGCGCGCCGGTCGCTGCCGTACTAGGAACGTCCAAGCCTCACCCCAAGAACCTGACGGTTCTTTGCCCCTCTCCCAAGGGAGAGGGGCGGTTGAGCGACGCGAACCGGGTTGAGGCTGAAATTTACAGCAGTCACAAGTTGCCAATCCACCTTAAAAATTGCATCCCCGAAAACGGATAGAGCCGCATCAGCGAATCCTGTACCATAGGCGTATCTTGAAAAGCTGACCCCACCCCCGACCCCTCCCCGAATTCAGGGAGGGGAGACAACAGGGTTCGCAGCAGAGTGCCTACGAGCGGGGGAGGTACACGAAGAGGAGTGGCACATGCACACTGATACGCAGTGGGAACAATTGGCGAGCCGCGATCACGCGGCGGACGGCGAATTCGTGTACGCGGTGGCGACGACGGGCATTTACTGCCGCCCCTCGTGCAAGTCGCGCCTGCCCAAACGCGAAAACGTCGTCTTCTTCACGCTGCCCGCGCAGGCCGAGGACGCCGGGTTTCGCCCATGTAAACGCTGCCATCCGCGGCAAGCCCGCATCACCGACCCGCGCTTGAGTCTCGTGCAGGCCGTGTGCGACCACATCCGCGCGCACATCGATCAACCGGAGGCGCTGACGCTCAAGGCGCTCGGCGAGCACTTCGGCTATGAGGCCGGACATCTCGGCGAAATGTTCAAAGCGACGCTCGGCATCACCCCGCACCAGTACGCCCAAATGGGAAGGATGGATCACTTGAAGACCAGTCTGAAGAACGGCACGACGATCACCGAGGCGATTTACGAAGCGGGCTTCGGCTCGCCCAGCCGCGTGTACAGCGACGGTCTGATCGGCATGACGCCGGGAGCGTATCGCGACGGTGCGCCCGACACGACGATTCGCTACACAGTGGCGACCTGCTACCTCGGCGCGCTGCTCATCGGCTTGACCGAGCGCGGGGTATGCGCCATCGGCATCTACGACGATGAACGCGCGGCGGAATCTGCGCTGACGGGCGAATTCCCCGCTGCGCACCTGCTCCGCGACGACGAAGCGCTGCAAGCGACGGTGAACGCCATTCTCGACACGGTCGAGGGCACGCGCCCCGCGCCGGATCTGCCGCTGGATATTCAGGCGACCGCGTTTCAATGGCGCGTGTGGGACGAACTACGGCGCATCCCCCGCGGGGAAACGCGCACCTATTCCGAGATCGCCGCGGCGCTGGGCAATCCCAAAGCGGTACGGGCGGTCGCGTCGGCGTGTGGCAGCAATCACGCGGCGATCCTCATCCCGTGCCACCGCGTGATCGGCAAGGATGGCAAGCTCACCGGGTATAAGTGGGGCGTCGAGCGCAAGCGTCTGCTGCTGGAACGGGAAGCGAAACAGGGATAAAACGCTTCAGATAATTGGTAGCATGTTCGTAGGGACGCCCAACGGGGCGTCCGTTTCATTTATTCAGACCCACCGGACGCGCCGTTGCGCGGCCCTACTTGTTGGCTCGTCGTAACAGAACCACCCTGAATTGACATATACTGACGTAAAGTGATACCGCAAGGAGATCGTCACGTATGACCACTCTGATCCGCTGTGCCTGGAGCGGCGCTGACCCGCTCTACGTTAAATATCACGATGAAGAATGGGGCGTGCCGCTCAAGGGCGATGATTCAGCTTTGTTTGAGCGCATCTGCCTGGAAGGGGCACAGGCGGGCTTGAGCTGGATCACGATTTTGCGCAAGCGCGAGAACTACCGCGCCGCCTTCGACGGCTTCGACCCGGCGGTCGTGGCGCGCTACGACGAGGCGAAAGTCGCGGAACTGCTGGCGAACCCCGGCATTGTGCGCAACCGTCTGAAGATCGCCTCGACGATCAACAATGCCCAGAAATTCCTCGAGGTGCAGCGCGAATTCGGCTCGTTCTCCGACTATCTGTGGGGCTATGTCGACGGCCAACCAATCCACAATCACTGGCAGTCGCTCAGCGAGATCCCCGCTGAAACCGACCTGTCGAAGCGCATCAGCAAGGATTTGCTCAAGCGCGGCTTTAAGTTCGTCGGCTCAACGATTTGCTACGCCATGATGCAGGCCACCGGGTTAGTCAATGATCACACCGTTGACTGTTTTCGCCATGCCGAAATCGCCCAAATGGGTTAAATCTTACAAAACAATAGCTGTCGACAATCATAAACATGGGTTAAATCTCACAAAAGAATAGTTACACTTGTGGTGGTTACTGACGTATTTCGCGTTACAATCCGCAGCATAATTAAACAGACATTAACGTTCGGAATACGGTATGGTCTTTAAGCGCCTGCTTAGTCGAACACTCGATGTGTTCCCCCCCTTTCTTGCCCTCCTCGCCGGGCTGCTGGTTGCATCCCTCCTCTTGATCGCGCTCAACGCCAATCCTATCGAAGCCTTCCAATCCCTATGGAATGGCGCGTTCGGCAAAGAAAATTCGACGGCTGAAACGCTCGTCAAGGCGATTCCCATGCTGTTCGTCGCCATCGGCATTTGCGTGGCGTTTCGCGGCGGCGTGGTCAACATCGGCGGCTAAGGCCAGATGATCGCCGGGGCAGTGATGGGCGTGACGGTGGCGCTGGCGCTGGGCAATGCGAACGCGGCGGGCTGGGTGATCATTGCGCTCGCGCTGATCAGCGGGTTTGCGGCGGGGGCCGTCTACGCGGGCATCGCGGGTGTGCTCAAAGCCTATTTCAACGTCAACGAAATCCTCAGCACGATCATGCTCAACCAGATCGCCGTGCAGTTGATGAACTACCTGCTCAACGGCGTGCTGCTCGACCCGAGCGAAGCGGGGATGAACCACATTCCCAAGACGGCGCGCATCGTCGAATGGGCGGAACTGCCACGCCTGTCATTCACGCTGAGCGACGGCGTCGAACTCTTTGGGCGCACGCGCCTGCACTGGGGCTTGATCCTCGCGCTGCTGCTCGCCGTGCTGATCTACGTGCTGCTCTGGCGCACGACCATCGGCTACCGGATTCGCGCGGTCGGCGCGAATGAGCGCGCGGCGCGTTACGCCGGCATCAGCGACAAGCGCCAGATGGTGCTGGCGATGCTGCTGGCGGGCGGGTGCGCCGGGCTGGCGGGCGTCGTGCAGGTGCTCGGCCTCCAATATCGGTTGCAAACGGATGGCTCGGCGGCGGGCTTCACCGCGGGCGCGGGCTTCAATGGGATCGTCGTGGCGTTGTTCGGCGGCTTGAATCCGCTCGGCGCGATCCCCGCCTCGGTCTTCTTCGGCGGGCTGCTGGTCGGCGCACAGAAAATGCAGCGCGACCTCGGCATCCCCGCCTCGATGATCACCTCGATCAACGGCTTGATCGTCGTGTTCGTCGTGAGCAGTCAAATCTTCGTGACGTGGCGCGCCAAACGCCGCGCGCTCAGCGCCACTGCCCCGGCCACCGCGACGCCCGTCGCCCAGTTGGAGACACAGCCATGATCAGCGACATTCTCACCGCGGGCGTTTTCGCCTCGATGATCCGCCTCGCCACGCCGTACCTGTTCGCCTCGATTGGCGAGATGTTCGGGCAGCGCAGCGGCGTGTTCAATCTCGGCGTGGATGGCATCATGCTGATGGGCGCGTTCTTCTCGTTCTATGCCGTGCTGTCCACGGGCAGCCTGCTGCTCGGCGTGCTCGTCGCCATCATCGTCGGGGCAATCCTCGGTCTGGCGATGGCGTTTGTCAGCGTGACCCTCAAAGCGGAACAGGGCATCAGCGGTATTGGTTTATACCTGTTCGGCCTCGGCATGAGCGAACTGCTGTTTCAGAAGTGGGTCGGCACGCCACAGTCGGTGGACGGTTTCCCGCGCATTCACTTCCCCGTCCTGTCCGACATTCCAGTGATCGGGGAAATCTTTTTCAATCACAATCTCCTCGTGTACGTGGCGTTCGCGCTCGTGCCGATTTCAGCATACATTCTGAACAAGACGAGCTTCGGCCTGTCGATTCGCGCGGTGGGGCAAAACCCGCAGGCGGCGGATGCGATGGGCGTCAACGTGCGGCGCGTCCGCTATACGACCGTGACGATTGGCGGCATTCTGGCGAGCATGGCCGGTGCGTCCCTGTCGATTGCGCTGCTTGACGTGTTCCAGCAGAACATCACGGGTGGCCTCGGCTTCATCGCCGTGGCGCTGGTGTACTTCGGGCGCTGGCGACCCTACGGCGTGCTGGTGGGCGCGCTGCTGTTCAGCTTCGTCAACGCCCTCCAGTTGCAGGTGAGCGCCATCGGCATCGAAATCCCGACCGAGTTCGCGGTCATGGCGCCGTATGTGATCACGATCATCGCGCTGGTGTTTGCGTCGCGGCAGACGGAAAAGCCCGACGCGCTCAACAAGCCGTTCGAACGCGGCGAGTCGTAATCAGGACTGAGAAAATGAAGGACTGAGGACTGAGAAATCGATAGGGACAACCTTTTGCACATCCACTACGCCGGATGCCAAGATAATTTCCCTACGATCTCGTTTTTACTCAGTCCTCAGTCCTCGCACCTCAGTCCTGCATTGATAGTGGGATCAGCGGGGAGACATCCCCGTTCCAGTGCTCAGAGCATTTGCAGCCTAGGGAGTTAGAAGATGAAGAACATGGTTCGTTTCGGTCTCCTGCTGGTGGTCGTCCTGATGATGGGTGTCCTCAGCGTTTCGGCACAAGATGACGTGTTCCGCGTGGCCGTGGTCGCGCCGAGCGCCACCAACGATCTCGCGTTCAGCCAATCGATGTACGACGCTCTGCTGCGCGTACAGGCCGAGATGGGTGAAGACGCATTCCAGTTCGACTTCCAGGAAGGCACGTTCGTGGTCGACGATGCGGCGGTCGCGCTCCGTGACTGGGCGGCGTCGGGCGAATATGACCTGATCATCGCGCACGGCTCGCAGTATGGCTCGATCATCGAAGAACTCGCGCCGGAATTCCCCGAAGTGTCGTTCGCGTGGGGCACCGACGTCAACACGTTCGGCCTCGACAATGTGTACGCCTACACGGCGGCGGCGGCTGAAGGCGGCTACGTCAACGGCGCAGTCGCGGCGACTCTGAGCGAAAGCGGCATCATCGGCGTCGTCGGCCCGATTGAAGTGGGCGATGCCAAGGCCTATGTTGATGGTTTCGTCAACGGCGCGCTGGCGACGGATCCGGAAGCCACCGTCAACGTGACCTATATCGGCTCGTTCAGCGATGTCCCGCTGGCGACTGAAGCCGCCAACGCGCACGTTCAGAACGGCGCGGACGTCCTGACCGGGTCGGCGCAGATGGTCGTCGGCGCGATCGGCGTGGCACAGGAAAACGAACTGCTGTGGTTCGGCACGCAGTCGAGCCAGGCCGACCTCGCGGCGGAAGCTGGCGTGAGCTTCCAGGTTTATCACTGGGAAGTCGTGCTCAATGACATCATCGCCAACCTCGAAGAAGGCGTGCTCGGCGGCGAAGCCTACACCCTGACGCTCGAAAATGGCGGCCTGACGGTCGACATCAGCGAATCAACGGGGCTGGATGAAGAAACCGTGACCGCGATCAGCGCGCAGATTGACGAACTGATCACCGGCATCATCGCGGGCGACATCGTCGTGCTGCCGCCGGAACCGGAAGCGACCCCGGCGTCGTAAGTGAGATAACCTCACCCCTGCCCCCTCTCCGGTTGGAGAGGGTTGTAGGGGGTGTTTTTGTAGGGCGAGGTGGCGCTTTCTGACCCCCACTCCGACCCCTCTCCCCGCATCAGGGGCGGGGCGAAGAGGTCACCTGCTCCCTCCCTGATTGCGGGGAGGGGTAGGTGGGGTGGGGTGAAAAAATCAGCCGCTCGTCCTCCGTGTTTTAGACACAACGTTTGGTTAGATTGCGTAGGTTGCCCCATGACCACCACCCCTCAGATCGACCACCTGCACATGCAAGGCATCGTCAAGCGGTTTCCCGGCGTGCTGGCGCTCAACAACGTCGACTTTGATGTGCGCTCCGGCGAGATTCACGCGCTGTTGGGGGAAAACGGCGCGGGCAAATCCACGCTGATGAAGCTGCTTTACGGCCTGTACCAGCCCGAAGCCGGGACGATTCGCATTAACGGCACGGCGGTCAAAGTCCGCTCCCCGATTGAGGCGATCAGCCGCGGCATCGGCATGATCCACCAGCACTTTATGCTCGTGCCCTCGCTGACGGTTGCGGAAAATGTCGCCTTAGGCATGCAGCTCGGCTGGCGCACGGATCTGCGCGCGATCGAAAAGGCGTTGAGCGAATTGGCCGACCGTTACAACCTCAAGGTCGATCCGCGCCGCCCGATCTGGCAGTTGGCCGTCGGCGAACAGCAGCGCGTGGAGATTTTGCGGGCGCTGTACCGCGGCGCGGATCTGCTCATCCTTGACGAACCGACGGCCGTGCTCACCCCCAACGAGGTCGATCACCTGTTTAACGTGCTCAAGCAGATGGCGGCGGATGGGCGCGCGCTGGTGTTCATCTCCCATAAGCTCCACGAAGTGCTGGCGATCAGCAGCCGCATCACCGTGCTGCGCGACGGCCAGTACGTCGATTCGATCCCGACGGCAGGCGCGACCAAGCTCCAGCTCGCGGAGATGATGGTCGGGCGTCCGGTCACGCTGGAATACGACCGCCATCCGTGTAAACGAGGCAATGTCAAACTGGAACTGGCGGGCGTGAGCGCGTTGAGCAACCGCGGCGATCTCGGCCTGAAAGACGTCAGCCTGACGGTGTGCGCGGGTGAAATCGTCGGCATCGCGGGCGTGAGCGGCAACGGTCAGCATGAACTGGCGCAGGCGATTGCCGGGTTACGTCCAACAACGGGTGGGCGCGTGATCATCAACGGGCAGGATGTGACGGGCAAACCGACGGGCGCGCGCAAGCTGGCCTACATCCCCGAAGAACGCATGATCGACGGGGTGATCAAGAATTTCACGGTCGCTGAAAATTACATTTTGCAGAATCATGGCAAGCAGCCGTTCGCGCGGGGCGGCTTATTGATGAACTTCGGCGCGATTGCGCGGGAGTGCAAAAACGCCATTCGCGCGTATGATATTAAGACGCCGTCCCATGACACGCCGATCAAGAGTTTATCGGGCGGGAATATTCAAAAATTGGTGCTGGCGCGCGAACTGGCGCGCGAGCCGCAGGTGTTGATCGCGGCGCAGCCCACGCGCGGGGTGGATATCGGCGCGTCCGAGTACATCCATCACCGTTTGCTGGAAGAGCGGTCGAAAGGCACGGCGATTTTGTTGATTTCGGAAGATTTGGACGAAATCCGCGCAATCTCGGATCGCATCCTCGTCATGTACGAAGGGCATCTGGCGAAGGCGGGAAACGTCGGGGTGAGGGATTGTGGGCGATCAAATGAGAGAAGTGGCAGCAGTCGGCGGAAACTATCGATATCGGTAAAGCAGATGGGGCGCGCCCCTCAAACCCCCTGGCCGGCGCGGCCTTGAGAACGACCCTGCACTTCCGACGCCTTCCCCGAATTCAGCGGAGACAGATGAAGGCATATGCTAACCTGAACCTGCCTGACGCGCAAAGGCGCGCCGTGCACTATTACACCGAATAGGCAGGACGCGATAAGTTCAGCGCGACCCTTGAACCGCGCAAGATCAGGTTGTTCTGCTAGACCAAGTTAAGCGCCAAGGCAAAGCCTTCAGGCCCCTGAACAGCATCAAACGACCGTTGGGGGTTGCCGATTATGAAACTCTGGAATCACTATCACACTCCACATTCGGTAGATGAAGCCGTTGCTATGCTGACGCGCTATGCGGGACAGGCGAAAATCGTCGCGGGCGGCACGGATCTGCTCGTCGATATGCGCGCCGAGTATCACGGGCCGCACGAGGCGCTGGTCGATGTGACGCGCATCCCCGACATGGCGGCGATCACCCGCAATGGCGACACGATCACCTTGGGCGCAGGCGTGACCCACGCGCAGATCGTCAAATCGGCGGATTTGCGGGCGAACGCGACCTGTTTGGTCGAAGGCTGCGGCGTGATCGGCGGGCCGCAGGTGCGCAACGTTGGCACGATTGGCGGCAACGTCGCGCACGCGCTCCCGGCGGGCGATGGCACGACCTCGCTGGTCGCGCTGGACGCCGAAGCCGAACTCATCAAAGATGGTGTACGGCAGTGGCTGCCCATCCGCGATCTGTTCCGCGGCGCGGGGCAGTCGCTGCTGGATTCGAGCCGCGATCTGCTCATTCGCTTCCGCTTCCAGCCGACGACCAGCGGTCAGGCGACCGCCTTTGCGCGCATCATGCGCCCGCAGGGCGTGGCGCTGCCGGTGCTCGGCTGTGCCGTGTGGGTGAGCGTGGCCGACGGGAAGTTCACGGGCGCCCGTGTGTGTGTCGCGCCGTCCGCGCCGATCCCCGCCCGCGCGGAAGATGTCGAAGAAGTGCTGCTCGGCGCGCCCGCGAATGCGGAGAGCATCGAGGCGGCGATCACCACCGCGCAGGCGACGCTCAAGCTGCGCACGAGCAAGTATCGCGCCACCGCCGACTATCGCTATGAGATGGTCGCCGTGCTGCTGCGCAAGACGCTCACCAGAGCGGTCGAACGCGCGGAAACGGGCGCGGCGGTGCCGGAAGGGGTGAGCTGACCTCACCCCCTAGCCCGCCCCCCTCTCCGAAAAGAGGAGAGGGGGAATAAAAGCAGGGTATGGTTGGTAGGGGCGGGGCAATGTCCCTACCCGGTTTCACGGGCGACCACATTGGGTCGCCCCTACGTTTGGTGAGGACGAGATCGTAGGGATGCCCAACCGCGTCCGTTCAGCCCTCTCCCCGCCCCCGGGGAGGGGGAGGTGTTGTGAGCGATGTTGGCTCCCCTCCCTGAATTCGGGGAGGGGTCGGGGGTGGGGTCAGAAACAGCAGACTGCGGTCTGCGCGTAAATGTAGGATTTGAGTTCAACAGGTGTTCCCATGAGCGAATTACAGATTACCGTCAACGGACAGGACTACACGCTCGACATCCCCGAATCGCGGACGCTGGCGCAGTTCCTGCGCTACGACCTGCATCTCACGGGGACGAAAATCGGCTGTGAGGAAGCCGAATGCGGCATTTGCAGCGTGCTGGTCGACGGCACGCCCGTCAATTCGTGCATCTTCCCGGCGTTCAAGGCCTACGGGCGCAGCGTCGTGACGATTGAAGGGCTGGCGCACGGCGAAGACCTGCACCCGCTGCAAAGCAACTTCATCGAGCACGGCGCGGTGCAGTGCGGCTTTTGCACCCCCGGCCTGATCATGACCTCGAAGGCGCTGCTCGACGAGCACCCTGACCCGACCGACGGCGACATCAAGCACGCGCTCAAGGACACCTTCTGCCGCTGCACAGGTTACAGCAGTGTGCTGCGCGCGATCAAGTCGGCGGCGCACGAGATCCGCACGGGCGAACCGCTGCCCGTCGCCGATCCCCATGTCAGCGAACCGCTGGACGTGATCAGCCGCAGCGTGCCGCCGCAGGAAGTGCGCGAGAAAGTCACGGGCAAGGCGATCTTCACCGATGATCTCACCTTCCCCGGCATGCTGTACGCGCGCACGCTCCGGTCGCCCTACCCGCACGCGAAAATCCTCAGCATCAACACGGAGAAGGCGAAGTCGCTCCCCGGCGTGCAAGCCGTGCTGACGCACAAGGATGTGCCCGGCGAAAATCTGCACGGGCTGGTCTATCGTGATTGGCCGGTGCTGTGCGCCACGGTCGTGCGCTACGTGGGCGATGCGGTCGCGGTGGTCGCGGCGGACAGCGAAGACATCGCCGACCAGGCGCTGACGCTGATCGAAGTCGAATATGAGCCGCTGCCCGTCGTCGCCGATCCCGAATACGCGCACACACCCGAAGCGCCCGTGCTGCATCCGAATCACCCAACGGGCAATTTGCTCAAGCACATCAAGGTGCGCCACGGCGACATTGACGCGGGGTTTGCGCAGGCGGATGTGATCGTCGAGCGCGAGTACCGCACGCCGACCACCGAACACGCCTTCCTCGAACCGGAATGCTCCATCGGCGTGCCGAAAGATTACCCCGGTCACGACAAGCTGACCGTGTACGTCGGCTCACAGATCCCGTATCAGGATCGCAATCAGGTGGCGCTGGCGCTGGGCTTGCCCGAAGAAGAAGTCCGTATCATCGGCACGCTGATCGGCGGCGGCTTTGGTGGCAAAGAAGACATCGCCGGGCAGATTCACACGGCGATGCTGGCAACGGTCACCGGACACCCGGTCAAGATGCTGTATTCGCGGCAGGAATCGCTGATTTTCCACCCCAAGCGCCACGCGACCATCATCCGCATCAAGACGGGCGCGACCAAAGACGGCAAGCTGACCGCCGTGCAAGCCGAACTCTACGGCGACGGCGGCGCGTATGCGTCGCTCTCCGACAAGGTCATGACGCGCGCGACGACGCACGCGACCGGGCCCTACACCGTGCCGAACGCCAAAATCGACTGCTTCGCCATGTACACCAACAACACGCCTGCGGGCGCGTTCCGCGGCTTCGGCGTGACGCAGTCGGCCTTCGCCGTCGAGCAGAACATGGATCTCATCGCGGAACAGCTCGGCATCGACCCGATTGAACTCCGGCGCATCAATGCGCAAACGGTCGGCGTGACGACGGCGACCGGGCAGCTCCTGCGCGAATCGGTCGGCCTGCTGGAGACGATTGATCGGGTGGAAGCGGATATGATCGCCCACTTCGACCCCCTCCCCAACCCTCCCCCGAATTCGGGAGAGGGCGCAAACACGTCCGCCACAGGCGAAACAACCGCCGCGTCGACAGAGCCGCTGGCTCCCCTCCCTGAATTCGGGGAGGGGCAGGGGGTGGGGTTAGACAAGACGGGTAAACCCGCCTCCTTCCGTTGGGCGTGGCGTGAAGGCACGAAAGCCTATGCGTGGGGGATCGCCTGCGCGTATAAGAACACGGGCTTGGGCGGCGGCGCGCCGGACAAATCCGAGGCGGAAGTCGAAGCCTACGAAGATGGCACGGTCGAAGTGCGCACCGCCGCCGCCGACATGGGGCAAGGCATCGCGCATGTGGTGGCGCAGTGCACCGCCGAAGAGATGCACCTGCCCTACGAGCGCGTCAAAGTGCTGCTGTGCGATACCGATCTGACGCCGAACGGCGGCCCAACCACCGCCTCCCGGCAGACGTTCGTGAGCGGCAATGCCGCGCGCCTCGCCGCCTCCGCGCTGCGCGAAGCGATCACGCAGAGCGCCGCCGAAATGCTCGATGTGCCGCCGGAAAACATCTACTACGAAGAAGGTCTCCTCCGCTCCAACGGCGACCGCGTGCCGCTCGGTCAGGTGGTCGGCTGGATGAAGCAGCACGGTCTGCAAGCCCGTGTCAAACACGAATACTGGGCGCCCAAGACGCAGCCGCTCGGCACGGGCGGCGACATGCACGTCGCGTTCAGCTACGCGACGCAGGCCGCGCTGGTGGAAGTCGATATGGAAACGGGCGAAGTCCACGTGATCAAGGTGGTGTCCGGCACGGACATTGGCCGCGCGATCAACCCGCTGATGCTGCAGGGGCAAATCGAAGGCGGCATCGTCATGGCCATGGGCAACGCGCTGAGCGAAGCCTTCATCCTCGAAGATGGCGTGCCGTGGTCACGGCTGCTCTCGCGCTACAAGATGCCGAGCATCAAGCACGCGCCGGAGATCATCTCGCATCTGGTCGAGCACCGCATGAGTGAAGGGCCGTACGGCGCGAAAGGCGTGGGCGAAATCCCGTCGATCAACACGACGCCCGCCATTTGCAACGCGATCTACAACGCGGTCGGCGTGCGCATCTATGCCATCCCGGTCGATCAGGACGCGCTGCTCCGCGCCATGAAAGCCGGCGCAACCGAGGTCAAGACCGCGTGGCAGGGCGTGAAGTAGGGCAACTTTCCCCAGCGGCAGTAATTTGCGTTAATCTTTTGTAGGGACGAGGCATGCCTCGTCCTTTTTTGTTAAAACTGGCCACCAAGTTATCAGTGTGCTTGTTTACTGGATTCAAATCACCTTATAGTCGCTGACGATGAGGCATGAGCGTGTTGAAAAAGGTTTGATTCCGACCCCACCCCCGGCCCCCCCCGAATTCAGGGAGGGGAGCCAACCTTGCTCGCAACGTCTCCCCTCTTCCCGCTTGCGTGGGTGAGGGGTTGGGGTGAGGGGGCAAACACCCGCCTGTCTCGTCCCTACAATCCCGGTCTCTGAAAGGATGCTATGGTCTCCGTGTTCCGCCTAACTGTTTTCGTCCTGTTCCTATGCCTGCCGCTGACCGTTTTCGCCCAAACGGACGCGCTGCCTGAACCGGAGCGCGTGACCGTCACCGCCGCCGATGGCTTGGTCATGGTGGGCGATTTTTACCGCGTCCCGAATGCGACCGAACCACTGCCCACCGTGCTGCTGCAGCACATGTTGAGCGGCAATCGGGATCAGTGGCTGCCCTTGATCCCGCCGCTGCTGGAAGCCGGTTACCACGTCCTCACCGTAGATCTGCGCGGCTTTGGTGAAACACGCGGCACACGGTCCATGGAAGGCAGTATTGACGATACGCGGTTCTGGTTTGAATGGCTGCACGCCCAACCCGATGTGCAGGGCGACGCGCTGGCCTTAGTCGGGGGCAGTTTCGGCGCAGTGCCCGCGTTGGCGGGCTGTGCTCCCGAACCCGGCTGTTTGACCTCGATCCTCATCTCCCCCGGCGATTTCCCGCTGCTCAACGAGGCGTTGTATGCGCGCATGAGCGACCGCTCGGTGCTGTTTATGGTCGGGCGGACCGACAATGTGCTCTACGACACGCTGCGCATGTTCGAGCGCACCACGGGCGAAGCGGCGATGACGGTCTACAATTCGTCAGTGCATGGCACGGACATGTTTCGGCAGAGCAATCCCCAGCGGGACAGTGCCACCGCGCAGGTGATCCATTGGCTGAATGATCATTTGCGAGTAGAGTAGACACCGATATCCGTGCGCGCGAACAACTAACCTCACCCCCCGCCCCCTCTCCGAAAAGAGGCGAGGGCAGCAAAACAGAGATCGCTCTTCCCCTCTCCCACGCAATCGGGGCGGAGGTGAATCTGTCTCCCCTCCCTGAATTCGGGGAGGGGCCGGGGGTGGGGTACCTTTCAACACGCTCATAGCGCGTCCCTACCCAGGACTCTGCAACTGATCTATGTCGAGCTTAACCTTCCCCCTGTACGCCATCACGCTGATTTTCATCTACGCGGCCATTGCCGTGGGCACCATTCCCCAACTGCGCATGAACCGCGCGACCATTGCGCTGGTCGGGGCGGCGCTGCTGGTCGTGATCGGCGCGATCAGCGAGCACGCCGCGCTGGAGTCGATTGACCTCGGCACGCTGCTGCTGTTGGGCGCAATGATGGTCATCAACATCAATCTGCGCCTCGCCGGGTTCTTCCGCGCCGTGACCAGCCGCACCCTGCGCCTCGCGCGCACGCCGCAGATGCTGCTGGCGCTGGTGATCATCTCGTCAGGCGTGCTCTCGGCGCTGTTCCTGAATGACACCATCTGCCTGATGCTCACGCCGCTGGTCGTGGATATCACCCGGCGCTTGGGGCGCGACCCGATCCCCTATTTGATTGGGCTGGCGACGGCGACCAACATCGGCTCAGTGGCGACGATCACGGGCAACCCGCAGAACATCATCATCGGGCAGGCGAGTGATATCTCGTTCGTGAGTTTCGCCGCGCACCTCGCGCCCGTCGCGCTGATCGGGCTGGCGCTCTGTTGGGGCGTGATCGTGTTGCTGTACCGCGCCGAGTTTCGCGGGACGCTGGCGGAGGTCGAACTGCCGCCGCCGCGCCCGTTCACGCCGCTGCTCAACCGCACGCTCGGCATCGTCGCCCTGCTGCTGATCGCGTTTCTGCTCGGCGCGCCGATTGTGACGGCGGCCTGTGTCGCGGCGGCGGCGCTGCTCGTTTCGCGGCTGCGTCCGCGTAAACTGCTCGCGCTGGATTGGGAACTGCTGGTGTTTTTCGCGGGCTTGTTCGTGATCACGGGCGCAATCCGCGCAACCGGGTTGAGTGACGCCTTCTTCGACGCGACGCGCTCCATGCTGACCAACGGCGTCCCCGGCTTAAGCTTGATCACTGCCGTCCTGAGCAACCTGATCTCGAACGTGCCCGCCGTGCTGCTGCTGCAAACGTCGATGGCGCAGTTCGCCAATCCGCAGCAGGCATGGCTGACGCTGGCCATGGCTTCGACGCTGGCGGGCAACTTCACGCTGCTCGGCTCGGCGGCCACGCTGATCGTCGCGGAGCTGGCGAAAGTGCAGGGCGTCGAACTCAAATTCGGGGCGTTCCTCAAAGCCGGTATCCCGATCACGCTGCTGACATTAGGCGTCGGCGTGCTGTGGCTGATTATTACGACAGGTTAAGACGTAAACTTTCTCATCTGATTTCGTGCAAGTTGTCACTATTCAGGCATGACATCCACCTTTATGATCACAAAGCACCCGCAAACATAGCCAAGATACTCACCTATGCGAAGAATGATCATCGCTGTAGTCGCTGTAATCGTCGTGGTCGCCATCGGCATCGGCACCTATCTCGTCGTGCGCGGCTCCCAAGAAGAAGTCCTCATGGACGACCAGATCCATATTCAGTTGAGTTCGAAACCCTTCCCGCTCATTGTCGGCGTGAACACGCTGGTTTTGCGCCTCGTGAAGAATGGCGAACCGATCAGCGGGGCCAGCATCGAAGTCGAAGCCAACCGCACGATGCAAGGGCAGATTCCCCTGTACGGTCGTGCCACTGAAGATCAGGAGGGCGTGTACGAAATCCCGATGGTGTGGCCCGCGACCGACCGCTGGACAATCGACGTGAGCGCCTGGGTCGGCGATGAACTGATTCGCGATGAGTTCACGGCCTTCGTATTCGCTGTGCTCGAAGAAAACATGAGCCCGCGCGAAACCTACGCCAGCAACACCGCTATCGAAGCAGCGCAAGTCGCGCATCCTGAGGAATTCTGGATCGTCATCCCGCAGGGGACGGCCGCTCAGATCCGGGAAGGTCATGGCGACGATGTGATGCCCACGGAAATACGCTTATCTGTCAATGGACAAAACACGCTGGTTCTGAAAAATAATGATCTGGCCGATCATACGATCGGACCATTCTTCGTGCGCGCGGGCGAGACGCTCCGGCAAACGTTCACCACGCCTCAGGTGTTCGAAGGGGTGTGCAGCGTGCGCCATGACTCGGTGGTGCGCATTATCGTCGAGTAGAGCTAAAGGCTGACCATGAAACAATTTGTTTTCGTCCTATTGGGTTTGCTGCTGCTGGCGGGCTGCAGTGGGGCCACCCCAGCGGCAACGCCGACTCCCGACTACGCTGATGAGCTGATGGGCGCGGTCTACGATCCACCCCGCGAACTGCAGGAGTTTAACCTCGACTCGACCACGGGCGCTGCGTTTGAACTGAGTGCGTACTCTGGCGACGTGATTCTGTTGTACTTCGGTTACCGGAGCTGCCCGGACTTCTGCCCCACCACGTTTGCGGAACTGCGCCGCGTCATGAACGACCTCGGCGATCTGGCCGAAAAGGTGCAGGTGGTCTTCGTGACGATTGACCCCGACCGCGACACGCTCGATCTGCTCGGGCTGTACACCGCCGCCTTCAACCCGGATTTCATCGGTCTGCGCGGCGAAGGCGATACCCTGCAAGCCGTCATGGATCAGTTTGGCGTGGTGGCGGAAAAGCAGGTGCTCGGCGATGACCCGCAAGCCTACCTGATGGATCACACGGCGTCTGTCTTCCTCATCGACCCGCAGGGCCGCCTCCTCTCGCAATACCTGTACGGCACGAACTACCGCGACATTGTCCACGATATTCAGGTGCTGTTAGGCGCCAATCCCCAAGCCTGACACCCTTGGCGGCTGCGCCCATCGATCTACGCTATTTAGCGTATGGCAAAGATGGGCGCAGCAGACCACACTTAACGATAAACAATCACCGATCAAGTCTGAAAGGCTACAAAATGAAGTCCAAAGCAGTTCTTTTGACTCTGCTGCTCATCGCCCTGTTTACATCCGTGGCCGTCCTGCCCGCCCTCGCCCATGAAGGTGAATGTCATGCGACCGTATCGCTGTACAACGGTTGGGCGCGCGCCAGCGTTGCCGGAGCGCCGAACAGTGCCGCCTACGGCCTGCTCATCAATCTGACCGACGAAGACGATACGCTGGTCAGCGCCAGCACGGACGCGGCCACCAGCGTCGAACTGCACGAGATGAGCATGACTGCCGAGGGCGTCATGCAGATGCGTCCGGTCGAAGGTGGTTTCCCCGTCGCCGCGCACAACTTCTTCACCCTGCAGCCCGGTGGTTTCCACATCATGTTGATGGGTCTGACCCGTGAACTGACCCCCGGCAGCATGCTCGACCTGACGCTCGTGTTTGAACACGCCGGCGAAGTTGCGCTCAGTGTGCCCGTGCAGGATCCCGATGCCATGCCCGGCATGGATATGGGCGGCATGAGCATGGGCGACGCCACCGCCGAACCGATGCACGACATGGGGCATATGGACGAAGCGACCGCTGAACCGATGGCGATGGATGCGACCGAAGAAGCGGGGCACGACCACGCCGAGGCCGACGCGCCGTGCGGCGTGAGCATTGTCGATGCGTGGGCGCGTCCGAGCATCGCGGGGGCGCCGAACAGCGCCGCCTACATGGTGATCGCCAACCCCGACCCGGTGCACGAAGCCCTGATCGGCGCGGCCACCGATGTCGCCAGCATGGTCGAAATCCATGAGATGAGCATGACCGCCGACGGCGTGATGCAGATGCGCCCGGTCGAAGGCCAGCACCTCCACATTCCCGAAGGCGGCGCGACGCAGTTGATGCCCGGCGGCTACCACATCATGCTGATGGGTCTGACCCGTGAATTGGTGGTCGGCGAAAGCTTCACGCTCACGCTGACGTTTGAACACTACGGCGAAGTCAGCGTCGACGTGGTCGTGCGCGATCCCGATGCCGAAGGCATGGGCGGCATGAACATGGGCGGCGGCTGAGCTTTCCGAACCCTCCCCCCCCTCCCCGAATTCGGGGAGGGGCGACAGATGTAAAACCGCATCGAAGCAACCACAGGCCGCCCCATAGGGTGGCCTTTTTTATCCGCTGCATGAGACAATCCTGAGTCTCTGCTTGTTTCCGTAGAAGGCGGGGCGGTGTGTCCGCTAGACTAAGGGGATGACGAGAGAGTGGGGAGCACAGGCTATGTCTGGTGTACCGGATCGACGGAAAGCCGCGTTCATGGGCGTGATCGGCGGCGTGATTGGCGCGTATGCCATGCGCTACTACACCCGGCAGATCGTCCCGGTCGTGTTTCCGCGCGCGCTCCTGCCCGCTGAGGACAGCGGTCGCCCGGATCCGCTGGAAGAACGCGCGCTCGTGCCCCGGCAGTACGCCGACGGCGAAACGCCGTTTCAGGCGGCGGGACGCCGCGCCTACCAGTCGCTGACCGGAAGCGCGCCGCGCTCGCTGGAAACGCGCGACCTGCTCGGCGACCTCACCGAATGGGCGTATCTGATCACAGCGGGGTTCCTCTACGGCGGCACGCGCACGACGACGCGCTGGCGCGATATCGCGGGGGGGTTCTTCATGGGGCTGCGTATGTGGGGCGCGGACGAGATCGGCGCGCCGCTGCTCGGTCTGCGCGCAGGGCCGACGCGCTTCGCTCGCGAACAGCACGTCGTGCTGCTGACCGCCTACTGGGTATTCAGCTTCGTGATGACCAACGTCACCCGGTTTCTCTACCGCCTGTTCCCGTAATGGATGCGCGTTACACCAACCGGCTCATCGATGGCTTCTTCGTCCAGGAGGCGGTCGACACGCGGGTCGACACGACGATTTACCGGGCGGTGCAGGAGTCGGTCAAGCGCTTCGTCTCGTTCAAGGTGACGCCGCTGCCGCACGACGCGGCGGAACGCACCCTGTTTCTCGACGAATTCAACAGCCAGATCCAGCACATCATCGGGTTGGAATACGTGCATTTGCTGCCGCTCTATGCCTCCGGGCAGATCGGCAATGAGGCGGTCTACATCGTGTCGCGCATGCTGCCCGGCACGCTCGACGCCCTGCTGCGCAACGGCGGCGTGCCGCTGGCAACGGCGCTGCCGATCATGCAGCAGCTCGGCACAGCGGTCAGCTTTTTGCACCGCAGCCACTTCGTCCACGGTTCGATCTCCCCGCGGGTGGTCTACGTCGCCGGGGATAATCAGGTCTACCTCAACGACCTCGAACTCGCGCGGGTAGTGCGGAAAGCGCCCTCGCTCGGCTACCTGCAGCACATCCTCGGCTCGCTGCATTACGCGCCGCCAGAGCAAATCCGCTTGGACGCGCTCGATCTGCGCTCGGACGTGTACAGCTTTGGCGCGACGCTCTACGACCTCGTGACCGGCGAGCCGCCGTTCCGCATGGCCGTCACCCCAGAAGCGCTGCTTGACGTCAAATTGGCGAACACCCTGCGCCCGCCGCGCACCTTCAATGCCGATGTGTCGCCAAAACTGGACGCGCTCATTCTGCGGGCGCTGCGCGCCAACCCTGACGAACGCTTTGACTCGGCGCAGGCCATGGCGCAGGCACTGGAGGCGGTCGAGTATCCCGGCGGCGCGCAGGTGCTGACCCCGCCCCCAAGCCATCGCCTCACACCGCTGCTGACGCGGCTGCGCCGCCTATTCGGTCGGCGTTAGCGACCGTAAATTCCTCCGCGAATACAATCCCGCCGTGAATATCGTTAGGCGGACGCGATAACTCGCGTCCCTCCGGCAATTCACTGCGTTGCATAGAAATGGACTTTAGCGATCGCTGAACAATTGGTGTTTTGCTTCCTCAAATGCTCGGAGTGATGTGACGCTTCAGATAGATGCGATTTGTGCCAAAAGAAACATATATCATCAGCGTAATCACTACGAAACACGTATGCACCAAACTGCGCTAACGCCCCTTCACCGTAAATGACATTGAACGAGAATATCATTTCACTGTTCTCAACCTGATGAGTTTCATTTGTTATGTGGCACACAGCATTGCGTATTCTATTCACTAAATTTGTGATGCTATCTAAATCAGCAGTTGGGTCGACATCCACATCAAATCTTACGGGAACATCCGCCTTGCGACATTTCTGCAACAAGTCGTTGAGACATATAATGAGTTCGGTAAAAGCTGACAGAACTAAAGGATGAGACATATTCTCTTGAGCAAAAATTTCTGTATCCAAAATCATTTCTATCCGACTTATGTCATGCTCGATCTCAAATTGGTCCCTAGGTGTGTTCATTTTGTTATTCCAAATTGCATGAATTTCACATCCGAAAAGCTTACTTATAAGTAAGCTTCCTGCCACCCTAGATTAAAGAGGGTACACGACCAATGAACCAAGCCTACAACCAAGATTTTGCGCGCGTGTACAACCTGCTGTGGGGCGACTTTGCCCGCTCGGTAGCGCCGCGCCTCCATGAGTTCTACACGGCGCGCCCCGACGCGGATCCTACCCTGCTCGATGTGTGCTGCGGCACGGGACAGGTCGCGCTCTACTTCTTGGAACGCGGGTTCACCGTCACCGGGGTTGACCTCTCCGAGCACATGATCGCGCATGCGCGGCAGAACACCGCCGCCTACCGCGACCGCGCGGGCTTCATCGTCGCCGATGCGGCGGATTTCACGATTCCGACCCCCGTCGGGCTGGCCATCTCGACCTTCGACGCGCTCAATCATCTGCCGGATGCCGACGCGCTGCGCCGCTGTTTCGCCTGCGTGTATGCGGCTGTCCAAGACGGCGGCGTGTTCATCTTCGACCTCAACACGCGCGTCGGCTTGCAGCGCTGGAACAACATCACGCTCAGCGAAACGCCCGAAGTCACGCTCATCAACCGGGGCATCTACGACGGCGGCGAGCGCGCCTATGTGCGCATCACGGGTTTCATCCGCGAGGACGACGGACGCTACACCCGCTTCGAAGAGAACGCCTACAACACGGTGTTCGACCTCGCCCATGTGCGCGACCTGCTGGAAGATACGGGCTGGCAGCAGGTCTACTTTGCCCGCGCCGCCGACCTCCAGACGCCGCTGGCGGAACCCGAACGTGAGGGGCGCGCCTTCGTGATCGCATCTCGCTAATCTTTTTTTGAACAGAGTTTGTTATAGTTGGGGGACGCGGTTCACCAGGAGCGTTCACCCATGCTGCTCAAATATTTCTACGATCGGGCACTGGCGCAGGCGTCATACCTGATCGGCTGTCAAGAGACGGGCGAGGCGTTGATCGTCGACCCGGCTCGCGATATTTCCCCCTATCTCCACGCGGCGCAGCAGGAACATCTGCGCATCACCCAGGTCACCGAAACGCACATCCACGCGGACTTTGTGAGCGGCATCCGCGAAGTCGCCGCGGCGACCGGGGCGCACATGTACCTCAGCGCGGAGGGCGGCGCGGAGTGGCAGTATGAGTTCGCCGACGCCAACACCACGCTGCTGCACGACGGTGCTTCGTGGCTGCTCGGCAATATCCGCATTCAGGCGATCCATACGCCGGGGCACACCCCCGAACACCTGATCTTCGCCATCACCGACACCCAAGCCTCGGATCAACCCTTCGGCCTGATCACGGGCGACTGCCTGTTCGTCGGCGATGTGGGACGCCCCGATCTGCTGGAAGTGGCGGCGGGCTACGCCAACACCGCCGAGATCGGCGCGCGCGGTCAATTCCGCAACCTGCAAATGCTCAAAACCCTGCCGGATTATCTGCAAATTCTGCCCGGTCACGGCGCGGGGAGCGCGTGCGGCAAAGCGCTCGGCGCGGTGCCGTCCTCCACGCTCGGCTATGAGAAGCTGGTCAACCCGGCCTTTCAATTTGACGATGAAGCTGAATTTGTCCGCTGGCTGCTGAGCGATCAACCGCCCGCGCCGCGTTACTTCGCGCAGATGAAGCGCGTCAACAAGCAGGGCGCGCCGCTCGTCAGCACGCTGCCGCGCCCCGAACGCATGGAACGCTTTCTGCTCAACGATGTGGTGCGCTCCAACGCGCTGCTGATCGATACGCGGCGGCGCAACGTGCATGTCGCGTGCGCGCTGCATATTCAACCGAGCGATCAGTTCAGCACCTATGCCGGGTGGTTCGTCGATTTCGCGCATCCGGTCTACCTGATCACCGCGCCGGAGCAGGTCGACGCGCTGATGAGCCAACTGCGCGCGGTGGGCATCGACAACATCGCGGGCTATTTCGTGCCGGACGAAGTCGACATTTACAGCGGCACACTCCCGGTCATCGATGTGCACACCGCCGCCGAACGCATTCGCCGGGGTGCAATGGTGCTTGACGTGCGCGCGGTCAGCGAGTACCGTGAAAAGCGGATCGCGGGGGCGGTCAACCTTCCGTATCACGATCTGCCGGAGCGCATCGATGAACTGCCGCGCGACCGCTCGCTGGTCATTCACTGCGCGACGGGCGTGCGCTCGCAGATCGCCGCCAGCCTGCTGGAACGGCACAATTTCGCCGATTTCGCGCATGTCGAGGGCGGCCTCGACGCGTGGATCGCGGCGGGTCTGCCGGTGGAAAAAGGGTAAGAACCAAACCTCACCCCCAACCCCTCTCCTAGAGGGGAGACAGGCGGGCATTTGAAGTCCCCTCTCCTCTTTTCGGAGAGGGGATTTAGGGGTGAGGTTAGAGTCCGCCCCCCGGCCTCCCGGTTCGTGGCCCCTCTCCCGTCAGGCGAGGGGCAGTTTCGTAGGGCAGCGAAACGGGGTGAGGCCAAATCAAGTTTTATCAAGAGCGGCCGCCCCGGTGGGTGTCCCTACAATATGAGACCAATCGATGACCGAATCGCCCCTCATTCACATTTACCCGAACGTCCACCTGCCCGCCGACGCGCAGATCGACGAGTTCGTGATTCTCGGCAAAGCGCCGCGGGGCGCGCAGCCCGGCGACCTGCCGCTCACGCTTGGCGCGGGCTGTGTCATCCGTTCGCACAGCGTGATCTACGCGGGCAACGTGATCGGCGTGGGCTTGCAGACCGGGCATCACGTTGTCATCCGCGAGGAGAACACGATTGGTGATCACGTGAGCATCGGCACGCACAGCATCATCGAGCATCACGTCACGATTGGCAACCAGGTGCGCCTGCACAGCCGCGTGTTCGTGCCGGAATACAGCCAACTGCACGAGGGCTGCTGGCTTGGCCCCGGCGTCATGGTGACGAACGCGCGCTACCCGATCAGTCAGGGCGCGAAGGATCGGCTGGAAGGCGCGATCATCGAGGCGGGCGCGATCATCGGCGCGAACACGACGCTGCTGCCCGGCGTGCGGGTCGGCGCGCGCGCGCTGATCGGCGCGGGCTCGGTGGTGACGAAAGACGTGCCGCCCGGCGCGGTCATGGTGGGCAGCCCGGCCCGGCAGATCAATCACATCGACAATATCCAGTTCTATTCTAAGGACTGAGGACTGAGGTTAAAGGACTGAGTCATTGAAGCATCAGGTCGTCTCTGTGCAGCCGACCGTGATGTTGTCTCAGTCCCCAGTCCTCAGCACTCAGTCCTGCTCTCTTGGAGGCAGCATGGCTAAAATTCCCCTCGTCGACCTCAAAGCGCAGTACGCGGCGATCAAGCCGGAGATTGACGCGGCGCTGGCCCGCGTGATCGCCAACACCAGCTTCATCGGCGGCGCGGAGGTGACGAACTTCGAAGCGGCTTTCGCGCAGTTCCAGCGGACCAAGCGCGCAGTGGGCATCGCCAACGGCACGAGCGCGTTGTATCTCGTGCTGCGCGCGCTCGGCATCGGCGCGGGCGACGAGGTGATCACCACCCCGCACACGTTCATCGCGACCGTCGAACCAATCGCCCAGAGCGGCGCAACGCCTGTGTTCGTGGACATCGACCCGGCGACGTATAACATCAACCCGGCGCTGATTGAGGCGGCGATCACCCCGCGCACCAAAGCGCTCATGCCCGTGCATCTGTACGGTCAGCTCGCGCCGATGGACGCGATCATGGAGATCGCGCGGAAGCACAACCTGTACGTGATCGAAGACGCGGCGCAGGCGCACGGCGCGGAACTGCACGGCCTCCGGGCGGGCGCGTGGGGGCATGCCGCGTGCTTCAGCTTCTATCCCGGCAAGAATCTCGGCGCGTATGGCGATGCGGGCGCAGTCTGCACCAATGACGAGGCGCTGGCCACGCTGATCGCCAAACTGAAAGATCACGGGCGCATGAGCAAGTACGAGCACGACGAGCTCGGCTATGGCGAACGCCTCGACGGGCTGCAGGCGGCGATTCTCGGCGCGAAGCTGCCGCATCTCGAAAGCTGGAACGCAGCGCGCCGCCAGCATGCCGCCTATTACACGCAGGCGCTGGCGGGCGTCGCCGGGGTGCAGACGCCGCAGGTTATGGCGGACAGCCAGCACGTCTTCCATATCTACTGTGTGCGCGTGCAGGGCGACCGTGACGCGATCCTCGCAGAGCTGAATCAGCGGGGGATTGGGGCGGGCGTGCATTACCCGGTTCCGCTGCACTTGCAGCCCGCCATGCGCGGGTACGGCGGCCAACCGGGCGCTTTCCCGCAGTCTGAAGCCGCCGCCCAGTCGATTATCAGCTTGCCCATCTACCCGGAGATGACGACCGATCACCTGTCGCAGGTGGTCGAAGAACTCGTCGATGTGGTCAGCGTGCTGGCGAAGTAAGACAAAAGCGCCGATCACCCACCGGCCAAACCAAACCCCAAAAACCACTCACAAACGAAACCCGCCCCCGACCCCCCCTTCTCCCCGCCTGTACTTCCCTCACGCCCCCCCCCCACACCGCCCCCGTGGGTTCCCCCCCCCTCTTGTTCCCCGTCCCCTTCCCCCCCCCTTTTCCTTCCTTCCCCTCCCCGTTTGGCCCAACCCCCCCCTTCCCCCCCCCCCTCCCCCCCCCCCCCCGCCGACACCCCCCCCCCCTTTTTTGTTTTGGTGGTTTTGTTGTTTTTTGTTTTTTTTCTTTTGGGGAAAATTCAACCCCCAATTAACCCCCCCCCCCCCCCCCCGCCCCCTCGC
This sequence comes from Candidatus Flexifilum breve, assembly GCF_016713355.1. Classification (NCBI taxonomy): domain Bacteria; kingdom Bacillati; phylum Chloroflexota; class Anaerolineae; order Aggregatilineales; family Candidatus Flexifilaceae; genus Candidatus Flexifilum; species Candidatus Flexifilum breve. The sequence continues at coordinate 49,079 of NZ_JADJPI010000041.1, read as the reverse complement.
GTTTTTTTCTTCGCCTTTCGGCGATGCTTTGACGAACGTTGATTCAGGAAATCCCGTTTACCAAGTCCCGATCCCATGCGATTTTGTTGACACTGAGATTGGTGCGAACACGCTCCATACCGTTTTTGAACATCAGCACAACGCCTCTGCCGAAGACCCCGGTCGTTGGGTACCCCCGGGCCCCCTCCACCCGCCGGGGTTCAGCAGGCTGCAAGGAGTGCGATCATTTTTCCAGCGCTGATGAAGCTGCCAGCCCTTTTGCCCTTTCCGTTTCCGCGCCGTAGATCAATATCGCGCAGAGTGACCCGTGTTTTTGCTTTTGCCTGGAGTGGTCTTCAAATCATCATCGAAGACGACAACTGGGAGGGTGAGGATTCTAAAGCCGCGCGCAAAATCGACTTCACGTTGTACCCAGCGCGAATCGAGCACGTCCCGCCTAAACCCCCCCCGGGCCCCCCCCCCCCCCGCCCCCCCCCGCCCCCCCCCGGGCCCCCCCAGTGACACTGAGAGTAAACCATGCCTAAACGCGTCGAAATTATCTCCAAATAGCGGATCTTCAAGAAAGCCATTTTCGCAATTGACGAAGTCCGACTGCGCCACGAAAAGTACGACGGCAGCCTAGGCGGCGAAATCACGCGGCTCACCCTCGAACGCGGGGATGGCGTTACAGCCGTGGTCTACGATGTCGATACAGATAATGTGATCTTCACTGAACAATTTCGCCATACCACTTATGAACGCGGTGACGGGTGGCTGCTGGAAGCGCCTGCCGGGATGTTCGACACGGTCGAAGAAGCGCCGGACGACGCCATGCGCCGCGAAATTTTGGAAGAAATCGGCTACGAAGTTGAAGAACTGCGGCATATCACCACGTTTTACCTGAGTCCCGGCGGCACATCAGAACGCATCTTCCTGTACTATGCCGCGGTCTCGTCGGCGCACAAGGTTGGTGTGGGCGGCGGCCTGATCAGCGAAGGCGAAGACATCCGCGCGGTCGAAATCCCCTTCGGCACCGCAATCAAGATGTTGTACGCTGGGGAAATCAAAGATGCGCGAACCATCATCGGCTTGCAGTGGATGCAGATGCATTACCCCGAACTACGCATACGCGGCAATTGAAAACGGGTGGAGTGTCGGCGCATCGGCCCACACCCACCCGTAGACAGACTTACGGCAGTTGAAACGCGACCCCCGCGTAGCGGTCGAGGCACTGATGGCTCGGCTCGGTGAAGGGATCGGCGAGGAACTGATCGACAATCCGCGTGGCACAAAAATCGGGCAGCACGCCGTGCGTCGATTCCGGGAAGGTGTAGCTGTACCCATAAGTGAGCTGTTCGGCGGCGGCGTCCGCCCAGTGGGCCGGCGTGACCGGATCATACGCGCCGTTGAGCATCAGGGTCGGAATGTCGCTCACCACGGGCGTATTCTCCACCGGGTCAAGCTGAGTTCCCCACAGGGCACAGGTTGGCTCCCACGAGGTATACCCATCCCGGAAGTGTTCCGCGAAGATCGGGCGGACACTGGCGAGCACCGCCTGATCCGCTTCGACGTTTGTCATGAGTACATCGTCGCTGCAGCGCATGGCATAGAACGCGCCTTCCGACTGCCGATCGATGTTGTTTTGCGCCAGTGACTCCGCCATTTGAATCACCGCTTCGTTTTCCCCCGCGTACAGCGCGGCGATCAACAGGGGGAGGCGCGGCACGAGTGCATAGCTGTACATGGCGCTTTGCAATCCGGACAGCACCGCTTCGCCATCCACTGTGAGATCGATCAGTTCCCCGGTATTGGGATCAGTGACCTGCAGCGCCAACGGTTCGGCGTTGAGGCGCTGGACGACCTCTACCAGCATAGCGTCGAGGTTCGGGTAGGCAGCGGCACAGCGTTCGCTGGCGTCACAGTCGGCGACAACCTGATCCCACGCGCGCTGCAAACTGCTCGCCCATGAGGTTGACAGATCGACTTCCGGCGGCGTGACGCCTTCCAGAAGCACCGAGCGCACCCGATCCGGGTAGTGGCGCATGACCGTCATGGCCAGCGTTGATCCATAGGAACTCCCGAACAGCGAGACTTGCTCGTAGCCGAGCGCATCGGCGCTGGCGATCACATCGCCCGCGCTTTCGACCGTGGTGTAGGCGCTGATGTCGACGCCATCCGCGACCAACCGATCATAGCAGGCTTGCCCGCCGAGGGCGCTGTCGTGCAGTTCGTTGATTTCCGGACAGTCGAGCGACGGGAGCGAGTTACCGATGCCGCGCTGATCGAGCAGGATGAACGCATGGTTCTGGATGAACGTTTCGCCGAAGCTGTCGAGGCCGGAGGCGAAACGCGCCATGCCGCTGGTGCCGGGGCCACCTTGCAGGTAGATGATCGGTTCGGCGGGCGTGGCGCTTCTGGCCGGGAAAATCGCCACCATCACGCGGATCGTCGCGCCGTCGGGATCGCTGTGGTGTTCCGGCGTGACGACGTAACCGCAGGTGACGTCATAATGAGGCGCGTACCGGATCGGACAGGGAGCCGGTTCAAAGGTGGGAACAAACTGCGCTTGTACGGGCAAAGTGCTGAGCAGTAGGACGACAGCGCACAGAACGAGGATACGAGGCATAGTGCAACCTCCAATGCTTGGTTACTACCAAGTCACTACGTTCAGACCGCGTTCTTGATGCGCACCTAGTAACAGAGATCACCACGCTGGTGGATCAAAGTCAACCGTTGTAAACTGACTCAGCGCAATCGAACAGAGGCGGTAGGCGATGGGCAGCGAATTCGAAGTCGAAATTGAGAGCATGGCGCACGGCGGCAGTGGACTCGGACGCCACAAGGGCAGCCCGGTGTTCGTCCCGTACACCATCCCCGGCGAACGGGTGCTCGCCCGCCGCGTCGACACCGATGACAAGCGCATCCTCGCCGAAGGCATCACCCTGCTCGACGCGTCGGCTGACCGCGTGTTCCCCGTGTGCCCGCACTTCGGGCCGCACAAATGCGGGCGTTGTCACTGGCAGCATATGAACTACGCCGCCCAACTGCTGATCAAGCAGGACATTCTGGCGGATCATTTGTCGCGTATGGGCGAACTATCGGATCGCGCGATCCTCGCGGCCCTGCGCCCCACCATCGCCAGCCCGGACGAGTGGTACTACAACTATCACATGACGCTGACGGTCACCGCCGACGGTCAGATCGGCTTTCCCGATGCGAACGGGCGCGGCATCTTCCCCATCGAAGAATGTCACATCCTGCACCCGGATCTGCTCACGCTGTACCAGCAGATAGATATCGACCTGACGGGCTTTAAGCGCGTGCGTTTGCAGCAGGGCAGCGACGGCGACCCGATGGTCATCCTGACCACGCTCAGTGAAGACGCGCCCGAACTCGAAATCGACCTACCCGCCAGCATCAACCTGATTCTGCCGGACAACGTGCCGATGAATCTGATCGGCGACTCGCATTCGCGTTTCACGGTCAACGGGCACGCCTTCCGCGTAACCGCCGGGAGTTACATCCGCCCCAACTACTCGCAGTTGGACAATCTCGTCAACACGGCGCTCATGCTGCTCGATCTGCGGGGGGGTGAAAAAGTCCTGGATCTGTATGCGGGCGTCGGCATGTTCAGCCGCTTCGCCGCGCAGGCCGCCAGCCTCGTGACGCTGGTCGAGAGCTACCCGCCCGCGGTCACCGATGCCGACGAAAACCTCGCCGATCTCGACAATGTGGATGTCTTCGAAGGCGGGGTGGAAGTCGTGCTGCCCACGCTCAACGACCGCTATGATGCCGCCCTTGTCGATCCGCCCGCCGCCCTCAGCCGCGAAGCCTTCGCCAGCATCAACCAGATTCCGACGCTGGTCTACCTGAGCGATGACCCGGCGACGCTCGCCAAAGAGACCAAACGCCTCAAGCGCGCCGGCTATGAACTGGTTGTGGCCCAGCCCATAGACTTGTCACCACAAACTTATTACATCGATACAATCGCTTTATTTCATAGAGGCAAAAGTTAGTAACAAAAAACTTGACAAACGTTATGAAATTGCAATACACTCCATTTTAGCCGCGTAATTGAGGCAGATTCGACCCAATTTTAAGTATGGAGTTTTTGAAGCAATGGCACAACGCATTCGTGGTGTGGTGAAGTGGTTCAGCGCCGACAAAGGCTACGGGTTCATCACTCCAGAAAACGGTCCCGACGTTTTCGTACACTACTCTGCAATTCAGTCCACTGGCTATCGGAAATTAGAAGCAGGAGAACGGGTCGAATTCGAAATCATCGACGGCCCGAAAGGAAAACAGGCAAGCTCTGTCACTGCCGTCTAGCGGGATCGCAAATTACGTGATCGTCTCTTAAAAAATGTGTTTGGCATGGAACTTCTTGAGCCTATCCTAGCGATAGGCTCATTTTTTTGAGAAGCTATAGGGTATGTTGGATGTAACGTACTCAGGAGTTAAAAGCCCGTGGATTTAAAAGCGGTTCAAGCGGCAGCCGAACGAGCGGCCCTCAGCGCGGGGGAAGTACTGCGCCCGCTGTTCAACCACCCCCACGAAGAGACGATCAAAGCGAATATTTACGATGTGGTCACCGAAGGCGATCTCGCGGCGGAAGCGGCGATCCTGCCGATCTTGCAGCAGGCGTTCCCGGAATTCGGCATCCTCAGCGAGGAAGGCGGCGGCGCCGACGGTGGCGAGTATCAATGGCACATCGACCCGATTGACGGCACGACCAATTTTGCCAACAACATCCCGTTCTTCTCGGTGAGCATCGCGCTGGCGGATCGAAGTCTGCGCCCGGTGGTGGGCGTGGTCTACATGCCAATCCTCGGCGAGCTGTTCAGCGCGGCGCAAGGGCACGGCGCGACCCTCAACGGCCAGCCGATCCATGCCTCGCGTACAGCAGATATGCGCCGCGCGGTCATGTCGAGCGGCTTCCCCACAGATCGCCACACGGTCGAGGGTGACCTCAACAACCTGCGGCATTGGCGCGACATGCTGTGGGCGGTGCGCGATATGCGGCGCTTCGGTTCGGCGGCGCTCGATCTGTCGTATGTGGCGTGTGGTCGGCTGGATGGCTTCTGGGAGCGGCGTATCCACTCGTGGGATGTGCTGGGTGGCATCTGCGTGATTCAGGAAGCGGGCGGCACGGTCACCGACATCGGCGGTGGCACAGCCAAAGCCTTCAGCGGCGAAGAAGTCGTCGCCAGCAACGGTTTGCTGCACGGCGACATGCTCAAGGTGCTGCAAGGGTAACCTCACCCCTAAATCTCCTCTCCTCTTTTCGGAGAGGGGACTTGAAAAGCCCATCTAACTCCCCCTCGCCGCTCGGAGAGGGGGCTGGGGGGTGAGGTTGATTAAAGGAGGACGAGGCAGGCCTCGTCCCTACACAACAACCCGTATCTGGCCCCTCGCCGCTAGGTGGATGGGCGAGTGGGGGAGGTTGGAAACGACGGACGCAATTGCTTGCGTCCCTACGAAACGCCGGGGCCTGGTTTACAGCCCGTAGATCTCGCCGTACTTCGCTTCGAGATACTTCATATATTCGCTTGACTTGATGCTCTCCCCGGTGATGCGCTTCGTCAATTCAGCGGGGGTGAACTTGCGGCCGTGCTGGTGAATGTTCACGTTGAGCCACTTGAGCAGCGTGTCGAACTTGCCGCGCTCGATCTCCGCGGGGATTTCCGGATGCGTGCGCAGCGCCTGCTGCCAGTACTGCGCCGCCAGCATGTTGCCGAGCGCGTAGGTGGCGAAGTAGCCGATCAAGCCGCTGGACCAGTGCACATCCTGCAGCACGCCGAGCGTGTCGGTCGGCGGCACGATGCCGAAGTAGGCTTCAAAGCGCTGATTCCACTCCTGCGGCAGCTTTTCGACCGGGATGTTCCCAGCGACCATTTCCATTTCCAGTTCAAAGCGCAGCATGATATGCAGGTTGTAGGTCGCTTCGTCGGCCTCGACGCGAATGAACGACTGCCCGACCTTGTTGATCGCGCGGTAGAACGTATCGACGGACACATCGCCGAGCGACTCGGGGAAGGTCGCTTGCAGTTGGGGATACGCCCACGTCCAGAAGCCCTTGCTGCGCCCGACGAAGTTCTCCCACAGGCGCGACTGCGACTCGTGCACGCCGAGCGACGTGCCGCGCGAGAGCGGCGTGCCTTCCAGCGTCGGCGATACGCCCTGCTCGTACATCGCGTGACCGGATTCGTGCATGGTGCCGAAGATCGCCGGGCTGATGAAGTTCTGGTAGTAGCGGGTGGTGATGCGGACATCGCCCTGATTGAAGGTGATGGCGAACGGGTGTGTCGCTACATCGATGCGTCCCCGGTTGAAGTCGTAGCCGATGGCGCTGGCGATGTCGGTGCAGAACTGGCGCTGCCGGTCAAGCGGGAAGTCGCGGTGCAGCACCTCATCGCTGACGTGGTCAGCACGCTCGTTGATCTGCGCGATCAGCTTGACGAGCGGCGGCTTGTGTTCGTCAAACAGGCGTTTGACCTCGCTCGACTTCATACCGCGCTCATACTGCCCGAGCAGGGCGTCATACGGGTGTTCCTGATAGCCGATGTAGTCGGCCATGCGCCGCGTCAGGTCGAGGATGCGCGTGAGGATCGGCGCGAAGGCGGCGAAATCATTTTTGGCGCGCGCCTCTTTCCAGATGTTGTGACCGAGCGCGGTCGCTTCGGCATGTTCCGCGATGAGATCCGACGGGATGCAGGTGTTTTCGTGATAGTCAACCCGCGTCACGCGGATCATGCTGGCTTCGTCGGAGTCGTAGGCCACATCGCCAAGTTCCAACTGCGCCTCTTTGAGCAGCATGTCGGTCTTTTCGTCGGTCAGCATTTCGTGGCCGATGCGGGCGAGCGTCGCGACCTGCGCGGCGCGCCCCTTGGAGCCGCCCGGCGGCATGTTGACCTGCTGATCCCAGCCGAGCAGCGCTTCGGCGCGGTTGACGTTGCGAATCTCCATCAGATGATGCAGGAGCGCCTGATATTTCTCACCCATCAGTTTCTACCTCATGTCGAAAGAATGCGGGGAATAGTAACAGGCGCATCGCTAAAATGCGATAGACCGTTTGAATTTAGTTGAATAGGGCACGCTGGGCGACAGCTCATCTGGCGCTATAATGGAGCGGACTAATCAATCCACCGAGAGACACCGCATGGCGCTGCCCAAGTATCATATCGAAACGATTTTCACCCCGGAACAGACCAACCCGGACGACGCGCACAGTCTGCTGATGCGCCTCGTGCCGCCGCACAGCCGCGTGCTGGAACTCGGCTGCGCGTCCGGGTATCTCTCCGGCTACATGGAGCAGCGCCTCGGCTGTACGGTGACCGGGCTGGAATTCGATCCCGCGGCGGTCCAGATCGCCGCGACGCGCATGTCCCACGCGTATTTGGCCGATCTCGATCAGCCGGACGCGCTCGATCTCGCCGCGCCCACCGCCCCGTTCGATGGGCTGCTGGCTGCCGCCATCCTCGAACATCTGAAGTATCCCGAAGCGCTGCTCCAGCGGGCGAAAACGCTGCTCAAACCGGGCGCGTGGGTGATCGTGTCGCTGCCCAATATCGCGCATTGGAACGTCCGCCTCAAGCTGCTGCGCGGGCGCTTCGACTACGCCGATTACGGCATCATGGATCGCACGCACGTGCATTTCTACACGGTCGACACGGGGCGGCGCTTACTCGAAGATCAGGGGTACCGGGTAGAGGCGGTGCACATCGCCGGGAGCGCGCTGCAAAACCTCGCCAACCGCTTCGCCCGCGCCACCCAGCGTTCGCTGCCTGCGCCGCTTCTGCCGGGGCTGCTGGCCTACGAACTGATCTATGTGGCAACTCTGCCGGGCTGAGCTGCTTGACTGCTGGAGAGAGGAAAAAACAAAAAAACGGGCGGGAGTGTTCCCGCCCGTTGACATCTAAGCTTAGCGAACGACGTTTTCCACGGGGATGTAAATGGGCTGCGCGTTGCAATCGATCCAGACTTGGGCAAACGCTTCGCCAAAGTCGGTGATGTACCACGTGCCGGCGGGCAGGTTGAAACCCGCGTACGCGCTCACGTCGTCATCATAGAAGGCCAGCGCGCCTGCCGGAACGTTGTAAATCGGAGTTCCGCTCGGCAGGGGATTAGCGCAAGCCCCGGGCGCAACCGCCGCGCTCCACGTGTGGGTCGCAGCACACGCGCTGCCAACTACATCCGACCATAGTTGAGCCGAGCTATTCGAAGCGTAGGTCGTAGTAGCAGCGGTTCCAATTCCGTCTTCGAGATAAACGCCAATCCCCGCCGCGCCCTGCAAAATGACGCCCCCGATGACAAAGCGGACGGTCAAGGTTTCGCCCGCGCCGACCTGCGCGCCCGCCCCCGCCCGAAAAGCTCCATCATCCCACATATTGATGGCATAGAAGCCCGCGTCCTGTACCTGAACGGTGATATCAACGTAACAATCGGCGGCATTGAGGGCGTAGTTGACAATCGTGCCCCCCGGTGCAGCCGCAGCAGGTAAGGCGGCGACAAACGCCGCGAGGATCAAACCGGTGAACAGCAAAAAGCGAAACTTACGAGTCATATGCTTCATGAGTGCGTCCCTTGATGTGATGTGAGATGCGCTTGCTGCTTACAATCACATCATAGGCTTGAATAATAAGAACGCAAGAAAAACCCGTCAGAAGTCGAAACACGCTTCAGCCACTTGACGTAGGACCTAAGGCGTACGAACGCGCCTACCTCGCTGACAGCGCCTCAAAGTCGCGGCGCAGCAGTCCGTAATAGCGCGCATCGACGAAGCGCCCATGCTCAAAGTAATGCTCGCGGAAGTGGCCTTCAAACTGGAAGCCGCACTTGATCATGAGGCGTTCGGAAGCATCGTTGCCCGCCGTGCAGTCCGCCCAGATGCGATGGACATCGAGATTCTGGAAGCCCCACGCGATGATGGCGCGCGCCGCTTCGGTCGCGTAGCCCTGCCGCCAAACCGACGGATGCAGATGCCAGCCGATTTCGATGTGGCGGTTTTGCGTGTCGAGGTCGTGCAGCCCACACATGCCGATCATGCGGTCATCGTCGGGGCGGGTGATCGCCCAATCGATTTCTCTTTGCGCCTGATAACCCTGCGCCAGCCAGCTGATCACGTCGAGCGCGCGCTCGGTCGTGGTCACGGGTTCCAGATTGAGAAAACGCAGCACGTCCGGCGATCCGAAAATGGCGCTGAAATCAGCGGCGTCTTCGGCGGTGATCTGGCGGAGGCGGAGGCGTTCGGTGGTTAAAACGGGGAACGTACCAAAATCGAAGGTAGGAGCCAAGGTATCGCCTTTCTGATCCAACTCTGGCGATTGTGCCACACCTTGACCCCTTCTGCACTAATGAAGATTGCTTACCAGCTCTCATCCGGCGGGTAGATGTTCGTGTATTCGGTGCGCGTGCGCTCGCTGACCATCATGTCCTTGACGGCGTCGCGCCACGTGAGGAAATGCGCCGTTTCGCGGTGCGCGGCTAAGGCGTCCTTCGAGCGGTAGACTTCGTACAGGCAAAAGCGCGTCGGGTCGTCCTGCTGCTGGTTGAAGTCCCAGCGCGCCACGCCGGGTTCCTGATTGCTGCCGCGCGCATTGGCCAGCGTCGCCTCGATGAACGCATCGACCATCTCCGGTTTGACGTGAATGTAGACCATGAGGATGTGCATACGGATTGCTCCTAATTTTGCTCGTGCTTGAATACCCTAGAGTATATCGGCCAGCCGCATCCCCGCACACCGCTTGACAAGCACGAGACTGGTTTTATGATGCAGCCAACATAGATCAAGGAGCAGTGGCATGTTCAAAGATACGCCAGCATTCAGCGGTTTCTCGGTCGATGACATTGCACAAGCGAAGGCGTTTTACGCCGGGACACTCGGCATTGAGGTAAGCGAAGAAGAGGATGAGCTGATTCTGCACTTTGGGGGCGGCACGAAAGTCTTGATCTACGCCAAAGGCGAATACCATGTGCCCGCGACGTTCACGGTGCTGAATTTCCCCGTGCCGAATGTCGAGCAGGCCGTGGACGCGCTGACGCAGCGCGGCGTACAGTTTGAAGTCTATGACCTGCCCTACCTGAAGACGGATGACAAAGGGATCGCGCGCGGTCAGGGCGGCCCCAATATCGCGTGGTTCAAAGACCCGGCGGGGAATATTCTCTCAGTGCTGGAGGCTTAGGGACGGCACCTGCGCGGTTCGTTCCGGCCCAACGGTAACAAGGCAGGAGGTCATTTCAGAATCGCTGTGTTCCTTGGTATCGGCAACCCTAACGCCGCCCTCTTCGCAAGAGACCGCGGGGGACTCCCTAACCTCCCTTCACCAATCGCCCTCTACCACAGGAGAGGCGCGCACTGGCACCGCCATGATCAATTAGCCCAACGGCCCCTTGCGCGTCCCTACTCAGTCCTCAGTCCTCGACCCTCAGTCCTGCTATTCCGTCGCCGCCTGCATGAGCTGATACAGCCGCGCCGCCATTGACGCCGGATCCGGGTGGATGCCGTCTTGCAGCAGCGCCGTCTCGAAGACCTGCTCGATCACCGCGTCGATGATCGGGTTCTGCGGGTCGGCGGCCAGCTTGCCGCTCAGGTTGTAGATCAGCGGGTGGCGCGGGTTGAGTTCCAATGCCTTGACCGGCAGTTCGTAATCGCGATCCATCAGGCGATTGATGCGGAACATATTGCGTGTCGGGTTGTGGTCGCTGGTGACGAGGCGCGCCGGGCTGCCCACCAGATTCTTGCTCTCCTTCACGTCGGTGACACGTTCGCCGAGCACGGCCTTGAAGCGCTCCTGCACGCCCGTGAACTGATCTTCGGGCAGAGCGTCACGCGGCGCTTCTTCGTCCGCGCTGACCGCCCCGACATTGCTCAAATCGATGTCGGCTTCGTCGGCGGCGCGCAGCTTGTGCCCGCTGAACTCGCTCAAGCCCATGATCAGCACCGGGTCAACCGGATCGACGAAGTACAGCACTTCGATGCCGCGCTGGCGGAAAGCGTCGAGGTGCGGCGAGCGGGTGGCGCTGGCGTAGTCGTCGCCGATCACGTAGTAGATGTCGGTCTGGTTCTCCGCCATGCGCTCAACGTACTGCTGCAAGGTGATCCACTCGTCGGCGCTGGCCGTCTTGGTCGAGGGGAACATGAGCAGCGGTTCGATATCTTCGCGTTCGCCGGGGCTGACGACTACACCCTGCTTGATGTGCCGCCCGAACGCCTCGAAAATCTGGTGATAGACTTCCGGCTTGTTCTTCTGCAGGCGCTTGAGTTCGTTGAGCACCTTGTTGGTGATCGTCTTCTTGAGGTTGGCCATGACGCGCGTCGCCTGCACGGTTTCACGGCTCACGCTGAGCGGCAAGTCTTCGCTGTCGACCACGCCCGCCACAAAGTTGAGGTAGTCCGGCAGGAGTTCGGTCGTATTGTCCTGAATCAGCACCTTGCGCGCGTACAGCTTGAGGCCGGGTTCGCGCCGCCCCATGAGCGGATTCGCTTCGGAGCCTGCGGGAACGTACAGCAGCGCGTAGAACTGGAGCGGCACATCCGCGCGCATGTGGATGTGATGCACGGGCTTCTCCCAGTCAAACGTGAGCATCTTGTAGAACTCGTCGTACTGCTCGTCGGTGACTTCTTTGCTCTCCTGCCGCCAGATCGCCACCTGCTTGTTGACCGCTTCCTGCTCCTCGCCCTCTTTCGGCTCGCCCACGTAGATCGGGTAGGCGATGTAGTCGCTGTGGCGGCGGACGATGTCGCTCAACTTCCACGTCTTCAGGAAGTCTTTGGCGTCTTCTTTCACCGTGATGATGATGTCCGTGCCGCGCGTCTCACGGTCGCTGGGTTCGATCGTGTACGTGTCCGACCCGTTCGACTCCCACGCGAAGGCCTGCGCTTCGGGGTGGGCGGAGCGTGACACCACGCGCACTTTATCCGCGACCATAAACACCGAGTAGAAGCCGACGCCGAACTGTCCGATCACATCCTGCCCGCCCGCCGCCTGCTGCTCTTTGAGCTTTTGCACAAAGGCTTTCGCGCCGCTGTGGGCGATCACGCCGAGGTTTTCGACCATCTCCTCGCGCGTCATGCCAATGCCACTGTCACTGATGGTGAGCGTGCCCGCCTCTTCGTCCGGCGTGATCTCGATGTAGAGTTCCGCGCCCGCATCGACGAGGTTGCTGTTGGTCAGCGACTCGAACTGCACGCGGGTCAGCGCGTCCGACGCGTTCGAGATCAGTTCGCGCAGAAAGATTTCCCGATCCGTGTACAGCGAGTGGATGAGGATGTCGAGTAATTGTTGAATTTCGGCTTTAAATGAGAATTGTTCTGCCATGTGGTACACGCCCCTAAAACAGACTGATTGAATACGTCTACTGTTTTAACAGGGGTGTGTAAGAATCAGGTAAAAAATCCGCGCCACAGTCAGAAATCGCCGGGGCGGAACACAGTTCACACATGCAGGGACTGTAGGGACGCCCAACGGGGCGTCCGCCATGCGCTAGACACAACGGACGCGCTGTTGCGCGTCCCTCCGAATTCTGTTTTCCTCAAACCAGCGACTTCATGGCTCCTTTCAACCCCCTGTCAAGAGACGCACAGGGGATGAGACTTAGCCTACCGTGTGACGCTGACTTCGTACGCGCCGCCGGAGCCAAACGCGCTGATCACGATGTAATATGCGCCGGGCGCGAGCGTGACCGTCAGCCGCGAGTTGAAGTTGTTGTCGCTCAGGGAAATGTCGTCATTTTCGGCGACGAGATTATAGCTGGCGTCATACACGTACAACTGCGGGTCGACATCGCTGCCGGGGGTCGCATTCACTTCGATAGTGAGGCTCTGGCGGTCATTCACGGCCAGCGTGTAAAAGTCATCGTCGAAGGTATCGACGTTGCCCGTGAGCGGACGACCGATTTCGATTTTGCCGCGATCCTGCGCGTCGCTCGGGTTGAAGGCGGCGTTGGTGCTGCCGTTGAATTCAAACCCTTCCGCACCCAGCGTGGCGAAGACACTCTGCAGCTCCGGGTTCGCCGTCAGGCTCCCGATCAGTTCGGGAAACTGGGAAGCGACCTGTTCGACAATCGGCCCCGCCACGCGCGGCAGGACGAAAAAGGTGAACGCGCAGCAGCCGATCACCAGCGCGCCGACGATCGCGAGGCAGGTGACGAACGGGTTGCGCCCGCGCTGCTGGCGCGGCGGCTCAAAGGTCGCATAGGTCGGGCGCGGCTGCTGTGCGCCTTGACTAAACGGATCGGAACTGCTGGCGAACGGGTCGCCACTGCCGACCGGGGGCGCGTTGCTGGCAAACGGATCGCTGCCGGACAGGTCAGCGCGCGACGACGAATTTGGGAAAATGTCGTTGGAGGAACGCGACGCATTGGCGAACGGATCATCGTCGGAGACGGGGAAGGAAAAGGCGTCTTCCTTCGATCGCTGTTCCGCTTCCAGGCGCGCGAGCATCTTCTGCGCGCGCTGATCGCTCGGGCGCAGGCGCAGTACCTGATTGAGCGCTTGAATCTGGCGGGCGGGATCGGTGAGCGCATTCGCCATCAGCCACCACGCGTCGGCGTTGTCGCGCTCAGATCGAAGAATGGGCTGCAAAATGGCGACGGCTTCTTCCTTTTGCCCCTGGCGAATGAGGTCGTAGGCGCGACGCAGTTGGTCAGCGGACATGAAAATATACTCCCAAGCATCAAAACCCAATTGGTACCAGTATATGTCGCGTTGCGAACCTGTGCATCCGACCAAAGAGGGGAATTTTCGGCGGCGGCAGATCTGCGCATCCGCAGCATCCAAACCTCACCCCGGTGATAATATTCAACCTCACCCTGCTGGCTGCGCAAGCCGTCCCTCTCCCAGGAGGGGAGAAGGACACAACCCGCCGTGCCCTTGCCCCTCTCCAGAGGGAGAGGGGCGGTTGAGCGCAGCGAAACGGGGTGAGGTTAGGTGAAGCACAGAGGAGCAGGAGGCGCTACACCATCACGCGCAGCGCCGAGAAACCACGCAGAATGTAGGTGCTCCGGCGTTCGGGATCACCAGCGAGCTTGAGGTCGGGCAGCCGCCGCGCCAAGGTCTCAAACGCGATCTGCCCTTCAAGCCGAGCGAGCGGCGCGCCGAGGCAAAAATGGATGCCGTTGCCGAACGCCATATGCGGATTCGGATCACGCGTGATGTCGAACGTGCTCGGGTTAGCAAACTTCTCCGGGTCGTGATTCGCCGCGCCGAACATGGTCGCGACCTGCTGCCCGCGCTGGAAGGTCACCCCGTTGAACTCGACATCGTGCAGCACCGTGCGGCTGGTCATCTGCACCGGGCTGTCGAAACGCAGACATTCTTCCACCGCCGAACGCGTGAGCGTCGGGTTCGCCTTGAGCAGCGCCCATTGATCGGGGTGGGTGAGCAGCGCATACAGGCCGTTGCCGATCAGGTTGACGGTTGTTTCGTGCCCCGCCAGCAGCAGCAGCACGCAGGTCGCGATCAGTTCGTCCTCCGTGAGTTTGTCGCCTTCGGCTTCAGCGGCCAGCAGCCCGCTCAACAGATCATCCTGCGGCGCGCGGCGGCGCTGATTTGCCATATCCCGCAGATACCCCGCGAATTCCGCCGCATTGACCGATCCCTCGTCATAGACCGAAGGATCGGTCGTCAGTTCCAGCGTAAAGGCTAGCGCCCGCGACCAGCGGCGAATGTCGTCCATGTCACTGGTCGGCACGCCGAGCAGTTCCGCGATCACGGTGATCGGCAGCGGGAAAGCGAAATCCGCGATCACATCCATGCCGCCTTTCGCCAGCGCACCATCGATCAACTCATCGGTGATCGCCTGAATGCGGTCGCGCAGCCGTTCGATCACACGCGGGGTGAAGGCTTTGTGCACCAGACCGCGCAGGCGCGTGTGCGTCGGCGGGTCGCGCATCAGCATCCACCCGGCCATCACCGCGTTGAGCGGTTGCTGACTCGCCACAGGGTCGCCCCACCCGAGTTCGTCGCGCGTCATAAAGTTGAGGATTTCATGGCCAAAGCGCGGATCACGCAGGATGGCGGCACAATCCTCGTACCGGGTGAGAAACCACATGCCCCAGTCCTGCCAGTGAAAGATGGGCATAGTCGAGCGGAGCATATCGTAGACCGGGTAAGGATTCGCCTGAAATTCCGGTGCCAGCGGATTGAAATTCATTGCCGGACGTGAAACCATAGATTTGTCACCCTCATTTGACCGTGTGTCATCCTGTTATACGCCGGAAGCGGCGGTCTGGTTGCTGTTACTCATGGTTTACACGGTAAACGAATGCCGGATCATCCGCGAATTGAGTCACGATCCGGTGCCCACACTCCAGCCGCCATACACTAATAATCCGTCTGAGCCTTCCTATGTAAATTAATTAACCTTACGTAAATTCCTTGTGAAAAGTTATTATGTTAACTCTTCTTGAATTGACATTACGTATAAATCAACTATATGATCATTTGCAGATAGTGAAACTTTGCACACTCGCTCACGCGAAGGAAAACCCCATGAACGCCCGCTGGACTCTTCTCATCGCCGCCGCTTTGCTGCTCGTTTTCGTCGTCTCGCCGCTTCACACTGCCTATGGTCAGGATCCTAATCCCTCGTCTTCAACAAGCACCTCCACTTCGAGCAGCACGTCGTCGAGCAGCACGCCGTCGAACAGCACGCCGTCGAACAGCGCGCCCAGCGTGCTGCCAATCGTACCGTTCGTCGAACCCAGCCCCGACATTCCTGCCGCCTATGTGCTGCGCGTAATCATTTGCGATATCCCGGTCTTTGAAAACCCTGCAAGTGTGGTCATCCCCAGCGCGAATGTATTTGCTGGGCAGACGTTCTACGCTGATCCGTTCGATACCATCGCCGCCGACGGTTCCCACTGGACACAGTTTTTCGACGGCGCGTTTGCCTATCCGTTCATCCCGTCGGTCTGTGTGCAGTAACCGTTTGTAGCGAAACTTGTCCACCGCGCCCCTCCAATAGGAGGGGCGCGGTGTTTTTTTGGACTTTAGCCGGCAGGCAGCGATTCTGCGCATCAGCCACCAAACCTGGGCGGGCAAGGTAGAGTCCCCAACACTGACCCCGGGCTGTAAGTTATATTGATTTTTCGTAAATTTAACCACATTCATTTATGCTTCTTAATTAAAATCCATTGACTCCCGTTTTGAAATGGATTTATTATCGATATAAGTCAGCAAACATCGCAGCTTTCGCTTCCATGAAGGAAACATTATGAAACGCTACTGGATCCTCCTCCTGGTCTCCGCGCTCCTATTCGTTGTTGTCCTTGCTCCTGTTTCCGCCCAACCCGGCGCCAAAAGCGACCCGGCCGTCGTCGATGCCTATCAACTGAGCTGCAGCGGCGGCAGCGCCGAAGGCAGCTCGACCGCGCCGTATGTCGCAATTATCGTGGACTATGCCTTCGCGAAAACGTCGTCCAATCAGCGGACCATCAGCATGCCCGTCAAACACACGGAGCTGATTCGCACAGGCGCCAAGCCGCTCAATGGGTTCATCCCCTTTGGCCACATGGTCATCGTCCCGGTCGTCGATGGTCACTTCAGCGGCGGCGTCTCCATTCCGGAAGTTCCCGAAGGGACGCCCATTATGATGTATGTGTTCCCGGTCGACAATCTGGAAACCCCCTTCCCCATCGGTGACCCGTGGATGCACATCGAAGCGTGCAAACTGTATGTCGGGCCGTATCCGGAAGTGGGCTATCTGCCGCGCACCATCATCTGCGACTCCGCGCTGTATGACAGCCCGGCGGGCAATCCCATCCCCGGCACCGCTGTGACGATTGGCCAAACATTCTATGTTGATCCGATTGCGGTCACTGCCGCTGACAACACCAGTTGGATGCAGATTTTCGTCGGCGGGTGGGCGGATGGTTACATCCGTTCGGAGTGCGTGCAGTAACGCTCCCAGCCTTTGTCAGTTCCAGCCGCCTCCAGTACATGGAGGCGGCTTTTTTTATTGGCCCCTGACGGTCTAAAAGTAAGCTACCGAATGTTCTTGCGTAGGGATAGACCGATGTGTCTGCCCGGTTGTGGGCGCACACGCAGGTGCGCCCCTCCCGCCACGAAAGAACAAAACTCGTCATTTTGCGAAGACTTGTCGGACAGAGCACTAATGAGCCCCCCCCCCCCCCGCCCCCCCCCCCCCCCCCCCCCCCCCCCCGGACCCTGTTGGCAGATCAGTGGCGCGCCTCAGATCACATTAAATCAAGCACATAATTGATTAATTTCTTTACGCTTTATCAAGGCTCATTTACTGAGCGATGCGCTAAGCTTGTCCATAAGAGTATTGCACCGCTAGTTTCAAGAAAGGTAGACTATGAAGCTCCGCTGGATCTCTCTGGTCACCGCCGCTCTGCTCCTCGGCCTGCTGATTGCTCCCCTCCAGACGGCGAACGCTTACGCCGATGTCACCGACTACACCCTGACGTGCAGCAGCTTCACCGCGACCGGGACGTCGGATGCGCCGTATGTCACGCTGTATGTCACTCAATCCATTGATGATGTTGTTCCACTCCATTATGTGGTTATTCCCGTCATCGATGGCACGTACAGCGGCACGCTCACCTTCCCCGCCTATCCCGCCGGGACGGAATTGGATTTTGAAGTCTGGGGCACGCTCAATCCCAATAGTGCCTATGAAGAAGATGGGTACTGGGATGATGATGTTTGGTTTTACGAGATTGAGCGCTGTGTGCCCGTGGTGGAAATTGGCCCCTCTTGGCCGGTTGAGTTTGAAATGCGCAGCGTCATCTGCGACACACCGATCTACGAGAGTGCGGGCGGCGCGGCCATCCCCAATGGCATGGTCTACGCCGGGCAGACGTTCTATGGGGCCGCGGTCGATACGGTCGCCCCGAATGGTTCGCGCTGGATCCAGATCTTTGTCGGCGGCTGGGAGAATGTTTTTATCCCAGCGGACTGCGTGCTGTAACCTACATCTCATTAAATCAGAGCCGCCTCTGTGCGAGCGTGCAGAGGCGGCATTCTGCCTCCGAGAAAATACCTGTCGAACAACTTTCTGAATAACTGGTGGTGCATGCACGCCGAATGGCGCACCGCATACAGCGGTTATGGACAATCTAAGCGCCAGATGCTCTGCTGGTTTCAGTGAGCAATGCGCAGATGCTGGCGCTGGACGATTGGATGCCGAACGGCAGTTCTGAAGCGGGTTGTATCTCCGTCGAACCCAAGTAACACTCACTACCCCTCAATGCGACTGGCAGGCACAGTCCTCTCCAACTTCTTGTTCAGCCCGTTCGGCTCACTAATGACAGCTTATTCGAGGCTGAAGGGGAGAATGGCCTGCGCTTTGCCGTTGGTGATGTGGCGGGCGTTGTGCAGGGCATACCGCGCTGCCGGGACAACCGTCTCGGCGAGCTGCGGCGGCAGATTCTTGACCTTGCCGCCAACGACGGCGACCGGGGCCGACTCCGGCAGCTGCGCGAGTTCACGCGCTTTCTTGATCGCTGCGCGGAGATCGCCGAGTTCATCGACCAGACCCTGCCCAAAAGCCTGCGCGCCCGTCCAGACGCGCCCACCGCCGACCGCGTCGACGGCTTCCGGTGTCAGTTTGCGCCCACGGGCGACGCGCTCGACGAAGCGCTGGTATGAGGCTTCGATGATGCGCCGCACCTGCGCGCGCTGCGCCTCGGTGAAGGGGCGTGAATCGACGTAGAGGTTAGCATTCGCGCCGCGCATCAGTTCAAACGCCTTGACGCGCAGGAGATCACGCAGGCCGCCGGTGACCGGTTTCGCCGTGACGACGCCAATCGACCCGGTGATGGTGCCGGGCTGCGCGACGATGTGCTGCGCGGGCGTGGCGATGTAGTAGCCCCCCGACGCGGCCACCGCGTTCATATAGACGACGAGCGGGCGCGTCTTGGCGAGCTCTTCGAGGGCGCTGGTCATAGCTTCGGCGGCAATCGCCGCGCCGCCGCCGCTGTCGATGAAGAGGACGACCGCCGCCGCCGCTTCGTCTTTCATCAGCGCGCGCACCTGCTGCACAACGGTGACATCGCCCGCGCGTTCGCCGCCAATGAACGGAATCGGCAGATCGACGGGTGGCGCGCCGCTCTCACCGGGAACCATCAACCCCGTGACCTTGAGCACCGCCACATACTTTTCGCTCGGCGGCTTGATCGGCGGCAGGAGCAGACGCTTGCGCGCGTCAGCGAAGGGGATGACATGCTCGCTGCCGAGATGTTTATATAAGCCCTCCTCGTGCACCACGCCATCGACGTAGCCCGCGGCGAGCGCGTCCGTGTCAATGTGCGGCGCGGTGTCGATCATCCGGCGTACCTCATCGGCGGAACGCTTCCGCCCCTCGGCAATTCCGGCGATCAACTGCTCGTAGCGCGAATCGATCAACCATTCCAGTTGTTCGCGGCCTTCGGGCGACACATCACCGCGCGAAAACTGGTCGAAGGCGCCTTTGTAAGGTGAAATGGCGACGACATCCAGCGCCACGCCGATTTGCGCGAGCGCATCTTTGAGGAAGACCGCCTCTTGATGCAAACCAAGCGGGCTCACATCGCCGCCGGGCTGCAACAGGAGTTGATCGGCAGCGCTGGCGACGTAATAGGTGGCGAGATCGTAGGACTGCGCATGACAGATCACGCGCTTGCCCCGCGCCCGCAGCCGCTGGATCGAGCCGCGCAGCGTTTGCAGGTCGGCGCGCGACATGCTCAGGCCGCGCAGCGTCAGCACCACGCCGCGGACGCGGGGATCTGCGCCAATCCGCGTGAAAACCTCATCCAGCTCCCACAGGCTGATGGGCGGTTCGCCCTGCACGCGGCGCAGGAACCAGTTGCGATCTTCAGGGAGCGCGGGCAGGGCCGCGGGGAGCGTCAGCGTGAGGTAGTCGAGCCCGGTATGGCGCAGTCGCACCCGGTTGATGAGCAGACGGCGTCCGCGGCGCAGGATGCGCAGGGCGTGTCCGAGTTTGAGTTTAGGCAAGGGTTCAGCCTCCCAACTTCACTAACGATAAGACGACGACAGCGCCTATTGTACCGTGTCCGGCGGGCTGTGCCGCCAAGGCTTGGGCATGAAGGGAAGCGCAGCCTCACCTTTGATCGCTCGCCGAAAAGAGGAGAGACGAACAGAGCGTTTGCTGTCTGCCCTCGCTGAATTTCGGTTGAGGATAGAATACTTTTTAGTAATTGAGCCATTGTAGAGACACGCTAGGCTCGTCCGCCGACAGCGGACAGTTGGAAACCCCTCCAAGGCGGCGTTACAACCAGTTACGCCCTTGCCGTAAACCGCAGCGTCTAGGGTGTGGAGTGGCGTTATTCCTGGAACAGATTGAGCACGTAGTCGAGCGATAAGCCCTGCGCCTCGAGGTGGGTGCGCAGCTTGCGCCGCGCATCATGGATGAGCTTGTACAGCGCATTGCGATTGGTCTGCATTTGCTCGGCGACAATTTCGAGCGGCACGCCGCGCACGGCGACGGCGATCAAGGCTTGCTGCTGGCGTTCGGTGAGCACGTCGTCGAGCGTGGCTTGCACCTTGCCCAGAATTTCGGACTGTTCGGCGGCCCGTTCCGGGTTGAGCGGACGCGATCCGCCGACGAGCGTGGACGCGGGCGGCAGGACATCGCCTTCCGCGGTGATATGGTCGAGACTGAAGTCTTTGTAGCGGGCGCGGCGCAAATCACTGATCGCCACACGCACGGCGACGCGTGTCGCCCAGGTCGTGAACAGGCTGTCGCCGCGGAAGCTGGTGAGGTTTTCCATCACGCGGAGCGTGGCATCCTGCGCCATGTCCTGCGCCATCTGTGTTAGCTCATGCGTGGAAAGTCCGGTGAGATCGCTGCGTTCCCGGCTGAGGTAATAAAAAATGCCGCGTTGCAGGCGGGTTTGCAGGTCTTGAAGCGCCTCAGCTTGTCGCTCGCCCTCGCTCTGGAGGTCGGCAAGCCACTCTTCATTTGTGCGTTCGGTCATGGAATCCTAATCCGAAGTGCGCTTTGCCCTTCGATGATAACACGTCCCATCCACCGCAGCGCATGAGGATTAGCTAAAGCGTTCGAAACGGACATTCAGCACCAGAAAACCCAACCAAATTTCATCACCATCGCGCAGAATGCGCGCCTGGTTCGGAATGAGCTTTTGCCCGTTGAGGTAGGTGCCGTTATCACTCCCCTTATCGACCAGATGAATCGCGCCGCCTTCTTTGCGGATAATCGTCGCGTGCCGGCGGGAAACGCCTTTTTCAATCGCTTCGGCATCCGTGAGGTCGACCTCGGGGCGTTCGCCATTGTCCGGGTTGACGCGCCCAATGCGCAGTTCGCTGATCGTCCCGGCATCGAAGACAAACACCTTATCTAAATCTTTCACTTTCAGGATCAAGTTTGTGCGCGAATCGACTTTAGCGGATCCCCAGCGGGGTGTTCCCGGTTCGATATCCGTATTGCCCAGTCCACGCGTCGTCCCCATCGGCTCTGCTTTGATAGGAAGCCCACAGTGAGGACACGTAGTAACTGTTGCTTCAATTGGCCGCCCGCACCAAGGACATTCTGTCATGAAAGTCTTAACCTCAGTCATTTCACCGTACATTCCTATTTTATCCCTACTGTAAATTTTTCGATAGAAGATTATGAACGATCCCTGATCTTCGTTTTTCGTATGACACTAGTTGACGGTCTCGTGTATAATTTCGTTATGTTCATCAGGTTCATCGTGCAGCAGCTCCCACAAGACCGACTCCCCAACTCGTTCAACAGGTTCGGAGACTTTTTAGTGTGACCAACAAAACCCCAGACTCACAGAACAACAACGGCAATTCCCCGTTCTCCAATCGCAATGCCCAGCGCATTTGGATTGTGGCGGCGATTGTCGTCGCCCTCTTGTTCGTCGTGATTTTCGCGCAGCCCAACAATATTCCGCGTGGCAACAAAATCACGCTGGATCGCTTGGCGGAGGAAATTCGCGATGGCAGCGTGGTCGAGATTCAGGTGCGTGGTGGCAACGACGTTTACATCGAGCTGACCAACAACACCAACGCTTACTATTACAAGGAACGCGAAACCAATCTGCTGCAAGCGCTGCAGAATTTCGGCGTGACGCAGGAACAAATGAACAACGTTCGCTATTACGAGCAGCAGGGCGACAATACGACGAACCTGCTGTTCCAGTTGTTCATCGCCGTCATCCCCACGCTGATTATCGTGTGGCTGCTGTGGCGCATGATGCGTTCCGTCCGCACGGGGCAGGATCAGGCGTTGAGCTTTGGTCGCAGCCGGGCGCGCGTGGTGCGCGACATGGAACGGCCGCAGGTCACCTTCACCGATGTGGCGGGCGCGGAAGAAGCCAAACAGGAACTCGCGGAAGTCGTCGAATTCTTGAAAGAACCGGAAAAGTTTATTCGCCTCGGCGCGCGCATTCCCAAGGGCGTGCTGATGGTGGGGCCGCCCGGAACCGGTAAAACGCTGATGGCGCGCGCTGTGGCGGGCGAAGCGGGCGTGCCGTTCTTCAGCATCTCGGGTTCGGAATTCGTCGAGATGTTCGTCGGCGTGGGCGCGAGCCGCGTGCGTGACCTGTTCGAACGCGCCAAGGCGGAAGCCCCGGCGATTGTCTTTGTGGACGAAATCGACGCGGTCGGTCGGCACCGCGGCGCTGGCCTGGGCGGTGGTCACGACGAACGTGAACAGACGCTCAACCAGATTCTGGTCGAGATGGACGGCTTCGAGACGGGCACGAACGTGATCGTCATCGCGGCGACCAACCGCCCCGACATTCTGGACCCGGCGCTGCTGCGCCCCGGTCGTTTCGACCGTAAGGTCATCATGGATAACCCGGACCTCAAAGGTCGGCAGGACATCCTCAAGGTGCATGCCAAGGGCAAGCCGCTGGCCGCCGATGTCGATCTCGAATCGATTGCGAAGATCACCCCCGGGTTCTCCGGTGCGGATCTCGAAAATCTGATCAATGAAGCGGCGATCCTCGCGGCGCGCCGTAACAAGAAGTCGATTGGCATGAGCGAACTGCAGGAAAGCATGGAACGCGTGATCATGGGGCCGGAACGCAAGACCCGCGTGATCTCCGAAAAGGAAAAGCGGTCGATTGCCTTCCACGAGGCTGGACACGCCATCCTGCACCACCTGCTGGAACACGCCAACCCCGTGCACAAGATCACGATTGTGCCGCGTGGACGCGCGGGCGGTTACGTGCTCTCGCTGCCGGATACCGACATCTTCCTGCGATCACGCGAAGAGTTCGAAGACCAGATCGTGGCGGCGATGGGTGGACGCGCGGCGGAAGAGATTATCTTCAACCAGTTCACCACCGGCGCGAGCAACGACCTGCAGCAGTCGACCTCGATGGCGCGCAGCATGGTCACGCAGTACGGCATGAGCGACACGCTCGGCCCGCGCACCTTCGGCGGGGGCTCGGGATCGCTGTTCCTCGGTCGTGACCTGTACGAGCAGCGCGACTACAGCGAACAGGCGGCGGAAGAGATCGACAATGAAGTCAAGCGTATCGTGCAGACCGCTTACACGCGCGCCAAGTCGATTTTGACCGAGAACCGCGACAAGCTGGAACTGATCGCCAGCATCCTGATCGAACAGGAAACGCTGGATCGTACCGGCTTCGAAGAACTGATGGGCCGCGTGATGACCGAAGATCACACGCCGACCCCGCAGAACGACGATCAGGCTGCGACGGCGCAGTAAGTTCTATCACCCGTTGTCACGAACAGGACGAGCTTAGGCTCGTCCTGTTTTATTTCCGCTGGTGGTACGAGCACAGTGACCTCACCCCCGGCCCCTCTCAGGGGTAGGTTTTTAATTGTAGGGACGAGGCGAAGAAAACGGTGTTGGCTGGGGAAGCATGAAATACCTACCCCTGTTAGCACCCCGGCCCCTCCCCGAGCGTGAGTGAGGGGCGTCTGCGCGTATTGACATGGTTTTGAGCAAACATTATTCCCGTGCCCGGCCTTCGTGAGTGTGATCTGCTGCCGCTTTCAGGATATGATTGATGTCTTATAAATGACCGTACGACGTCAGGAACAAGCACTTTGACTTCAACAGTGCCGAAGCCCCGCCGGAGACTGGCGCTCTGGCGTAAACTCACCGAACCCCCAGCGCATATCACCGACCCCATGGCCCGCCAACAAGCGCGGATGCTGGCGCTGACGATTCTGCTGGTGCTGCCGCTGCTGATCGGCGCGATTATTGCGCGGCTCTGGATGGGAACGCCCCGCCCAAACTTGTGGATCGGCGTGCTGGGTTTGGGAATCAGCTATGGGCTGCTGCGCACGCGCTGGTGGAGGATTGCGCCGCTGCTGGCCGTGATCACCGCACTGCTGCTGCCCGTGTCGACCTTCTTCGCGCCTCCGAGCGAGCCCATTGCGGTCGGGGTTATCGTGCTGGTGTGGTACATCATCTGCCTGTGGATGATCTTTGTGCTGTATGGGACGCGGCTCGCCAGTCTCGGCGCGCTGCTGACCTATTGCATTTCGATGGCAATATACCCGTGGTTTCACCCCGGCGAGACGACCTACGTCCTGTTTGTGACGATTCTGTACGTGGGCGTCTTCCTCTCACTGCAAACCATCGCCTATGTACGCAGCGAGAATGAGAATGAACTCCAGCAGACGCTGCGCGAGGTGCATGATGCGCGCCGCCTCGCCGAAGCGCTGACCGAAATGACAGCCATTTTGTCGAGCACGCTGGATCTCGAAGAGGTGCTCGACCGGATTTTGCAGCAGATCGCCGGGATTGTGCCGTCAAGTTCCAGCGATATCATGCTGATCGAAAATGGCGTGGCGCGCATCGTGCGTCTGCGCGGGTTTCAAACGCGCGGCATTGAACAGCAAGTGCTGGATCTGCGCTTTCCACTGAGTCAATTCGCTAATCTGCGGCAGATGATCGCCTCGGGCGAGACTATTTTGATTGAGGACACGGCGGCGCATCCGGAGTGGGTGCCGATTCCGGTGGTGGATTGGATTCGCGCGGAACTGAGCGCGCCGATCCGGCTCGAAGGCGAGACCATCGGCTTTCTGAATCTGAGCGATGAACGACCGGGGGCGTTCACCCCCGCGCAGGCGCGGCTGCTGACGACGTTCGCAGTTCAAGCGGCCATCGCGATTCGCAACGCGCGCCTATTCGACGAGACGCGGCGCTACGCGACCGACCTCGAAAAAGAGGTCAATGAGCGCACGGCGCAGCTCCATTTGACGCACACACGGCTGCGGGCGATTCTCGACGCGACGGGCGAAGGTATCTTTTACACCGAAGGCGCGTACATCCAGTATGCGAACGCGGCGATGGCAGCGCTCACCGGGTACACGCAGCAGGAATTGATCGGCAAGACGCTGGACAGCCTGCGCGACCCAGGGTTGAACACGGGCGAACTGCAGCAGATCCGCGCCATGCCGCTCATGATCTGGAAGCATGGTGTGTGGCGCGGTGAGACGCGCCTGGTGCGCAAGGATGGCACGACGTTCTACGCCGGGCTCACGGTATCGCCGATGGGGAATCGTGGGCAGGCGGCGCTGCGCTCGGTGACACTGCTGCGCGACATCAGTCTGGAGCGCGAACTGGCGCTGCAAAAGTCACAGTTTGTGGCGCATGCCTCGCACGAACTGCGCACGCCGATCACCAACTTGAAGACGCGCCTGTATCTGCTGCGCAAACGCCCGGAAACCCTGCCCGAACAACTGCCCGTGCTGGAGGAAGTCGCGGAACGCATGAAGCGGCTGGTCGAAGATCTGCTCGACCGGACGCGGCTGGAACGCGGCTTGATCAATGTACGCTTTCAGCCGCTCGATCTGGTCAATTTGCTGCGGCGGGTGGCCGACTTGCAGCGTCCCGAAGCCGAGCAAAAGGGGCTGACACTCACTTTAGATGTGGACAGCCCGCCGATCATGGTCAGCGCGGATGGCGAGCGCTTGATTCAGGTGTTCACGAATCTGGTGACGAACGCGATCAATTACACGGTCAAGGGCGGGATCACGGTGAGTCTGCGGGTGATCGATGGCCGGGCACATGTCGATATTCAGGACTCAGGCGTCGGAATCGCGTGAGAACATCTGCCGCACATCTTTGAACCGTTCTACCGCGTGGTGAGTGATGTCGCGGGGACCGGGCTGGGCTTGAGCCTCGTCCAGCAAATCGTCACGCTGCACAATGGCGAGATTCAGGTGACGAGTCAGCCGGGCAAGGGGAGCTGCTTCACGGTCAGCCTGCAGCTGGCGCCGGGTGCAGCAGCGCTGCCGGAGGATGATCCGCCAAATGTGGTAGATTCAGGGCTTGGTTGACAGATCAGGGTTGAAGATACATTGACAGCACAACATACGGAACCGCCGTCGCTGCTGCATACGGTGCTGGTGACGACGCGCAACCTCCAGAGGCTGCCGGATGCCGTCGTCGCGGCACTGCTGCTTGGCGGCGCGGGGCTGGCCGCGCTCGCCTGGAGCGATCAAGGGGCGGCGCTGACCGCCGGAGTGAGCACGGGGATCGCCAGTTTTGGCGGATGGTTCATGCTGCGCCTGCTGCCCCGGCAGCGGCGCAGCTTTGGCCCGGAAAAAGCGACGACGCTGGCGCTCGCTGCGGCGATCACGCTGGTCATGCTCGGATTCGGTCTGCTCAACGCGGACTGGGTCGGGGCGGTCGCCGTCGTGGGGCTGATCCTCGGCGCGGCGGGTTACGCCACCTGGGTCGAGCCGTTCCGCCTCGGCGTGACGCACGAAACGCTGACCGCGGCGGGCTGGTCGACGCCGATTAAGGTGCTGCACATTGGCGATATTCACGTCGAGCGCATCACCGACCGCGAACGTAAGCTCAACCGATTGATTCATCTGCTGAAACCAGACGTGATCGTCTTTACGGGCGATTTCGTCAACCTGTCGTACACGCATGATTCGCAGGCGGAAGCTGACATCCGCACGATCATCGGGGAATGGCAGGCGCCGCTCGGCGTGTACTGCGTGCCGGGGACGCCGGGTGTCGAACCGCCCGAGCGCGTGCACGCCTTCGTCGCCGGGTTGGAGAACCTCACGCTGCTGCTCAACGCGTGGCATACCGTGGTGACTCCCGACGGCGCGCTGCACATCCTCGGGCTGATCACCACGCACGACCTGCCGACCGACCGCGCCGCCTTACAGACCGCCCTGCAGACCGCGCCGGCGGGCGGCCTCAAACTGCTGCTGGCGCATTCGCCGGATATCGCGCCGGAAGCCGCCGCCGCGGGGATCGATTGGATGCTGAGCGGGCATACGCACGGCGGGCAGATTCGTCTGCCGCTGGTGGGCGCGCTGCTCTCGGCGAGTCAGCTCGGCATGCAGTATGTGATGGGGCGCTACACCGTCGGGCGGATGACGCTCTACGTGTCGCGGGGCGTCGGCCTGGAAGGGTATGGCGCACCGCGCGCGCGCTTTTTGTGCCCGCCCGAGGTCATTTTGTGGAAAGTGCTGTAACGCAAGCGGCACTTTGCCTAACCTCACCCCTAAATCCCCTCTCCCAAGGGCGAGGGGACTTAAGATCTGCGCACGTCTCCCCTCTCCTCTAGGTTGAGGACAGGACACTTTTAACAATCGAGAGGATAGCGCTTCCAAGGGGCGTCCGTTGAGGGCAAAACGTGGACGCGCCGTTGCGCGTCCGTTACGAAATCTGTTTCCCCTCAAACCGGTGGGCCTTACATGGCTCCCAATGTTAAAACTGTCCTCTGTCAACCTCTAGGAGAGGGGTTGGGGGTGAGGTTGAGCATTTTCACCAATTGTGAACTAGGTTCATGGACGAGGCATGCCTCGTCCCTACAGATAACAACCTAATTGGACACCCTCTAAATCGCGTCCCTACGAAGACAAACGTGTCTTGGCTTATGTTGTTGGCTCACGTCTCTGAATTGGGGAAGGGGTCGCGGCGGTGTCCAACTTTTAGCGGAGAGCGGCCTAGAACTTGTGGCCTATTTCTATGAGAGCTTGGAGAGCGGTGCTCGGTTGTCGCTTGTCATTAGTAAGGCGTTTTGATACACTGCATATGGTTTGTACCGGAAAATGCAGGCAGATAAAGCCTATGCTGTTAGCCCTGTTGACTGCCGTGTACGTGGTGTGCGCATTTGCATTGACGGCGTTCGCCCTAGGCACAACCGTTCTCCTGATCGCTTATCTACGCTACCGTAACGAGGTTGTTACGCCTTTACAATTGCATAACTTTCCAACCGTCGCCGTCCAACTGCCGATCTACAACGAACTCTTCGTCGTGGAGCGGCTGCTGCACGCTGTGGCGGCGTTGGACTATCCACGTGACCGGTTATGGATTCAAATCCTGGACGACTCGACCGACTCGACGACCGAACTGGTCGCCCGGACGGTCGCTGCTTTGCAGCAGCAGGGCGTGAATATCGCCCATGTGCGTCGACCGAACCGCGAAGGTTACAAAGCGGGGGCGTTAGCGTACGGCATGACCCTCCTCAATGTGGAATATATCGCCGTGCTGGACGCGGACTTCGTGCCGCAGCCCGACTTTTTGCAGCGGACTGTCGCCTTTCTGGTGAGCAACCCGAAGATCGGCATGGTGCAGACGCGCTGGGGGCACCTCAACCCGGACGACAACGCGCTGACGAAAGGTCAGGCGCTGGCGCTCGATGGGCACTTTGTGGTTGAACAGACGGCGCGCAGCCGCGCTGGTCTGCTGATGAACTTCAATGGCTCCGGCGGGGTGTGGCGCGTCAACGCGATCAACGAGGCGGGCGGTTGGCGCGATGAAACGCTGACCGAAGACCTCGACCTGAGCTATCGCGCGCAGCTGCTCGGCTGGCGGTTTGCCTATATGCCCGATGTGGTGGTGCCGGGGGAACTGCCGGAACACATCGCCGCGTATAAGCAGCAGCAAGCGCGCTGGGCGAAGGGCGGCACGCAGGTCTTTCGCTTGATGATCTTCCCCGTGTGGCGGCATCCGCGCCTCACGCTGGGGCAGCGGCTCATGGCGACGATGCATCTGTGCCAGTACCTCGTCAACCCCGTGATCATGCTGATGATTCTGCTCACGCCGCCGCTGCTGATCATGCATGCGATCCAGCATTTGAGCCTGGGCGTGCTCGGCTTAGTCGGGTTGTTCCCACCGCTGCTGTACATCATCAGTCAGCAGGCGCTGTACGGCAATTGGAAGCAGAAAATTCTGGCGCTGCCCGCGTTGGTGGCGCTCGGCACAGGGATGGCGTGGAGCAACAGCCGCGCAGTGATCAGCGGGCTGCTGAATCGACGCGAAGAGTTCAAGCGCACGCCGAAGTTCGCGTCGGTCAAGGCGCGCAACCCGAACGGTTATGGCGGCCTGATGAAGCAGCGCGGCTTTTTGTGGGAAGTGCTGTTTTCGGCCTATGCGCTGTGGGGTGTGTGGGTCGCGGCGCGCTATGCGCCGGGGTATATTCCCTATCTGCTGGTGTATGCGGTCGCGTTTGGTGTGATGGCCTACTGGGGTGCGCGCGACGCGCTCGGCTTCGGCACGCGGACACAGTAAAGCGTCGCCTCACCACCAGCCCGTCTCCCAAGGGAGAGGGGCTGGCAGATTGATAAGCCTTATACAATGGACAGCGTGTCCCTACGAAGCGTGGATTGGTAAGGGGTGCAGATGCGGCTAATCGGATGGTTGCTGGCGTTAGGGGTGGTGATCGCGGCGGGCGTCGTGGCGCAGGCGCAGACGACTACGCCCGAGCCGATGTGCCCGAATGCCCCGCCGACCCGCTTGATCGTACATGAGCGCGCCCGCGTCTCGACGCAGGATCCGCGTCCGGTCAACATGCGGGCCGCGCCCGGCACGGAGAACGACCGCATCGCGCAAATCCCCTCGAATGAGATCTTCTTTGTGCTGCAAGGCCCCGTGTGCAGTGAACGTTACGCGTGGTATCGCGTCGATCATGAGGGCACGGTCGGTTGGATTGCCGAAGGGGACAATACGTCGTACTACGTTGAGGTGTATCCGCCGGGGTTGTAAGCCGGGTGAAAACAAAGGACGAGGCAGGCCTCGTCCTTTTTGATTCGCGTACCCGTTAGACGGCGGCGATTTCAGGTTCATTCACCCGGGCGTTCACGGTGAACAGGTGATGATAATGCTCTTCCAGCAGGTGATTCAACTGCAAGACCTGGCGTTCATGCACGAACGGAATGAGGGTATGAGGTAGGGTGACGAATACAGATTCGGCATCCAGTTCATCGGCGGCCTGCGCAATCGCTTCGGTCAACGATTCGTATCTGCACACATGCACCGAGACCGGCACGCCAAAGCGCGCAGCGATGGCCTTATAGCTCTTGATGTTTTCGCGTTCCGACGACGAGAATTGATAGTCGTGCGCTTCAATTCCCTGCCAGTTCAGCCGTTCGCAGGCGATCATCTCAACCAGCGCAATTTCAGCGCCGATCTCCTTGGCTCGCCGCGCCGCTACCTCGACGGCGGCAGTCGTCCAGCGTACATCTGCCATTTGCACCATCACGGTCGGTTGTAACATGGTATTACTCCTAAAAGTTTCCTATTTACCTTTAGTGTAATGTTAAGTGGGGGTAAATTGGGAGTTATCTTCATCCAAGTTTGGGGAGGTTGAATGTCATGGGGCGGATCACGGCGGGGCAGGACAGACCAGTTCGTTTTTGACCGATTTTGGGTGAGGTTTGGCCTTGAAATGAGGGGAAAAAGTGACCTCAGACCGGCTCTGAAAAGCATTGAGGCGTGGGTGATCTTAATCATTGAGATGCGCCCGAATAGACCTTAAGTGCAACCGCTCCCTAACTCCTGTTCCCAAAAGAGAAGACGGGGAGAAAATAAGAGATCAGCACCAGTTCTTTCCCGAATAAATTGAAAGATGTAGTTTTAATACTCGGGTGCATTGCAGTATGGTTGTGATGGAAAACTTGGTTCACGGACGCGCAACAGCGAGTCTGTTGCACCGACTTTACATTGAACATTTAATGCGGTGTCCCTACCACCGCTCGATCTCAAACTCCTCCCTCTGACCAACACTCCCCCGCGGCGCGGATTCCCTTCAAAATCGCCCACAAATCGGCTATGATTGCTACTCTAATTGAGACATGGGCTCAGGTTTGGCATGGACGTAGTACAGCAGCTTCTCATTGACCCCCTCACGCTCCCGTTTATGCAGCGGGCCATGCTGGCGGTCATCTTGATCGGCGTGGTCAGCGGCGTGATGGGCGCCTTCGTCGTCACGCGGGGCATGGCCTTCCTCGGCGATGCGCTCGCGCACACCATTTTGCCGGGCGTCGCCATCGGCTACCTCGCCAGCAACGGTGATCCGGGCTGGGTGCTGATCGGTGGATTGGGCGCAGGCGTGATCTCCGCGCTCGGGATTGGCTGGCTGACGCGCGGCGGCAAATTGAGCGAGGACACGGCCATCGGCGTGATCTTTGCCGGAGCGCTGGCGCTCGGAATCGCGCTCATTTCGACGGCCAACAACTACACCGCCGACCTGACGCATATCCTGATCGGCAACGTGCTGGCGGTTGGCAACGACGATCTGGTGCTGATCGCGGGCATCGGCCTGATCGTGATCGTCACGGTGATCCTCCTCTACAAAGAATTCCTGATCATCTCGTTTGACCCGACGCTCTCGCATACCCTGCGCCTGCCCGGCGAACCGCTGCGGATCGCCTTGCTGGTGCTGCTGGCGCTCACGGTCGTGATCAGCCTGCGGGCGGTGGGCGTGGCGATGGTGGCGGCGATGCTGGTCACCCCCGCGGCGGCGGCGCGCTTCTGGGTCAAGCGGATGTGGCAAATGATGATCGTCGCCGCGCTGATTGGCGCGGTTGGTGGCGTGGTCGGCATGTACCTCGCGTGGCACATCAACGGGATTGCGCCCAGTGCGACCATTGTGCTCACGCTCACGGCGATTTTCATTCTCTCCTACGTAGGGAAAACAGTGCTTTCCCGCCGCTGATTTCGCGTTACACTTTGGAACAGACACGAAATGAATCCCCTGTAGGGACGCTTTACAGACGCGCCGCCGCGGGTTCCTACGCCAAAAGTGAACTGGAGTATAGACGCATGCGTTGGTTTCGCTTCTTGATCATTGGGCTGGTTGCGCTGCTGGCAGTGACCACCCTGACCACCTCCGCGCAGGACGGTAACCTGCTGCAAGACCCGGGCTTTGAAGGCGCATATGTCGCGCGCGGCCGCCCGGACTTGAACACCGCTGCCCCGTGGGGGTTGTGGTCGGTAGACAGCCCGCGCAATTACGAATGGCAGAATCGCTCGGATCGCCTGTTCGCGTTCCCGCACCCAGCGCCGCCGGAGATTCACAGCGGCACCAAGTCGCAGAACCTGAACGGTGGTTATGTCACCTACACGGCGGCGGTCTACCAGACGGTGACCGTGCCGAATCGCGCCAATCTGGTCGGGAGCGCGTGGGCATGGGTGCACACCTGCAATATTGCGAAAGACGCGAGTGGCAACTTCATCGCGGATAACTGCGGCTCGGCGGTCGAATCGGGCGTGTACGTGCGCGTGGGCATCGACCCGAACGGCGGCACCAACCCCTACGATCCGGCAGTCGTGTGGTCGAACAACATCCAGCCGCATCAGCGTTGGGAACAGGCGACCGTGAGCGCCACCGCCAACGGGACGAGCGCGACGCTGTTCATTTTTGTCACGCAGGCGTGGCCCGCCGACATCAACCGCGCGTATTTTGACGATGCCTCGCTGACCGTGGGCGGCGCGGGTGGCGCGGCGGCTCCGGTCCCCGGCGTCCCGACCGCCGTCCCGACCCCGGCGACCGCGTCGTTCGTCGTGGCGCAGCCGCCCCAAGCGGACGGCTCGATCCGCCACCTGATTATGCCGGGCGACACCATGGCGGCGATCGGTTACGCGTATGGCGTCACCATCGACGAGATCATGGCGCTCAACCCGCAATTGCGCAGTCCGCGCTTCATCTCGGTCGGACAGTACCTGCTGATTCAGGAAGCGGACGCCGAAGGCGCGAGCAGCGCCGAAGGAGCCGCGCCCGCCGGAGTCGCGCCGCGTGCCATCATCAGCGATGAGGATCTGTTCCGCGGCGGCGACGGGTATCTGAACGGATCGCCCGGGCCAACGCCCGTCGGCATGTCGTAGATACAACCTCACCCCTGCCCCTCTCCTTTAGGAGAGG
The DNA here is from genome assembly GCF_016713355.1 of Candidatus Flexifilum breve. NCBI lineage: Bacteria > Bacillati > Chloroflexota > Anaerolineae > Aggregatilineales > Candidatus Flexifilaceae > Candidatus Flexifilum > Candidatus Flexifilum breve. The sequence goes on along the minus strand of NZ_JADJPI010000041.1, from coordinate 16,013 downwards.
GGAAAGAGACTAACCTCACCCTAGCCCTCTCCTTGGATTCAGGGAGGAGAGTTAAGATTGACACCGTCCTCCTCAGCCCCTGGCCCTCTCCTTTAGGAGAGGGGAATAATGCGCTCCATTGTTCGGGGTTTGTGAAAAGCCTCTAAGATTCTCGCGTTGGGTGTAACGATCCTTCCTCGGCGTGCGTATAATCCCAGAGCATGATTGTCTGAGGAAGGAAAACCCGTGCTGCGACTGATCAGCCTGCTTGCGCTCGTCACCCTGCTGGCGGCTTGCAACGGAAACCCCACGCCCGAAGCGGAAGCGACCGTCGATTCGCTGGCGCTCATCACCGAGGCGGCGAACAACATTCGCGCCGCCGAAACATTCCGCATTGATGTGAATCAAGAAGGCCCGAATTACACCATTTACACCGAATACGCCCCGGTCTTGTTCCGCCGCGCCACCGCGCAGTACGTCGCGCCGCGAGAGATGCAGGCGCGCATCCGCGTGATCGCGCTCGGCCTGCCGATTGAGATTTCCGTGTATTCCCGCGGCATGGATCAATGGTATTCGGCGGTGTGGACGGGCGATAACTGGGTCAACGCGGCGTTTGCGCCGGGCTTCAACCCGGAAACGCTGATCGCCGAAGACACCGGCTTCCAGTCGGCGCTCAACGCGCTGATCGAACTGGAATATGTGGGCGAAGAAACGCTCGATAATGGCGCGTCGGTGTACCACATCAGCTCGCGGGCGCAGGGCGATCAGGTGGCGGCGCTGCTCGCCGGGCTGATCGAGCCGGTCGGCGATGTGACCGTCGACGTGTATGTGCAGCGTGAGACGCGCTTCCCCGTGCGCTTTGAAATCAGCGAGTTCAACAGCCCGTATGCGGAAACGCCCGAACCGGGTCAGGAAGCCGAGCCTGTTAAGTGGATCATCGACATCTATGACGTGAACGCCGCGCCAGATTTGAACGTGCCGCAGCTCGAAGCGACGGCGGAGGTCACGCCCGAAGCGACGGAAGGCGTCAGCGCGCCGAGTCTGCTGGGGAACGGGTCGTAGACCTGACGTTAGGATATGATCGTTGTTTCCGACCCCACCCCCGGCCCTCCCCCTTTCAGGGAGGGGGAGACAGATAGGGGCGTTGGTGAAGGAACGAGGCGTGAGGTTATTTCAGAATTAGCGTTTTGTCCAACCTCACCCCTAAATAGGCTTGTCCGGTATTGATTGAAGGTTTTCTATACTTCAACAAGAGTGACGGCGGTTCACCCCTCACCCCAACCCCTCTCCCACGCAAGCGGGGAGAGGGGCGAAAGCGGTCTTTTCTGTCTCCCCTCCCTGAATTCGGGGAGGGGCTGGGGGTGGGGTCAGACCATCTGAGTACCGGACAACCCTTAAATCCCCTCTCCGAAAAGAGGAGAGGGGAGAAAGATGGGGCGTTGGTGGAGCGACCCCGCCAAACGGGAGCCCCCCCCCCGGCCCCCCCCCCAAGGGGGTGAGGTTGAATCGAGGAGCATGTATGCAGCAAACACAGATGATTAACGCCCCGCGCCGGATCAACCCGTGGCTGGTGTTGGCGCTGGTGGCGATTCCCGTGTTCGTCGGCTCGCTGGATTTGACGATTGTCTCGGCGTTTTTGCCGGAGATCATCATCAAGCTGGAACTGCCCGTGCAGAGCGTCATCGACGACGCGGCGTGGGTGGTCACGGGCTACCTGCTGGCCTACACCATCAGCATGACGTTTATGGGACGCGTGAGCGATCTCGTCGGGCGGCGGCGCGCCTATATCGCCTGCCTGATCATCTTCATGATCGGCTCGTTCGTCGTCGCGGAAGTCGATCCGCGGGCGCGGACGGGGATCGCCGGGATCATTTATGATCTGGCGTACCGCTTTAGCCCGACGGGGGCGCGGCCTGATCCCGGTCAGATCGCGCTGGTGACGATCATCATCGGGCGCGTGATTCAGGCGTTGGGCGCGGGCGCGATAGTGCCCGTGAGTCTGGCGCTGGTCGGCGACCTGTTCCCGAAGGAAAAGCGCGCGCAGCCGCTCGGCGTGATCGGCGCGATTGATACGCTCGGCTGGGTGCTCGGTCACCTGTACGGCGGAATCATGGTGCGCTGGTTCGCGGAGTCGGGCGATGGCATTGTGAACTTCTTCCGCTCGGTTGGCTTGAACTGGGGCGTGCCGGACTGGCGCGCGCTGTTCTGGATCAACCTGCCGATCTCGCTGATCGCGCTCGTACTCACCTGGTGGGCGCTGCGCGGGGTCAAGCAGGAACGCTCCGGCGGGCGCTTTGACTGGCTCGGCACGCTGCTGATCATCGGGGCGCTGACGGCGCTCGTGCTCGGCCTCGGCGCGAATATCGAAGTGTCGGCGGATACGACGACGTTTGAGGAAGTCGGCGGGCTGCCGCCGTATGCCGCGCCCGTGCTGATCGGCGCGGTGGTGATGCTGGTGCTGTTCGTCGTGGTGGAACTCCGGTCACGCGATCCGCTGTTTGATCTGCGCGTGTTCCGGCGGCGGGCATTGTCGGCGGGACTGGTGACCAATCTGTTCGTCGGGTTCTGTCTGATGATCGGGCTGGTGAGCGTGCCGATCCTCGTCAACATTCGCATTGAAGATGCGAGCTTCCTCTCGGAAGCGGCACTGCAAGTCGGCATTCTGCTCTCCGCGCTGACCGTGCCGATGGCGTTAGCGGCGATCCCCGGTGGGTGGCTGAGTCAGCGCATTGGGAATGGATGGACGGCGGGACTCGGCTTGCTGCTGGCGGGGATCGGCTTCGCGGCGATCTGGCAGACATGGACGCTCAGCATGACCGATTCGTTGATTGCGGTCGAAATGGCGCTGGTGGGCATCGGCTTGGGCTTGACGTTCTCCCCGATCAGCGCGGCAGTTATCAATGCGGCGGATCAGGATAAGCTCGGCAGCGCGTCGGCGCTGGTGATCATCATGCGTTTGCTCGGCATGACGATCAGCGTGTCCGCGCTGACGGCGTTCGCATCGCAGCGTTTGGCCTCGTTGGCGAGCGTGGCGCTCGGCGCGCAGGTGGTTGATCCCAGCGCGGCGATCACGGTGTACGCCGATCTCACGGTCAAGGTGCTGACGGAAATCGGCTTGCTGGGCGCGGTGATCTGCGCGGTGGCGCTCCTCCCGGCGTTTCTATTGCAGAAAAGACAAGAAAGAACCTAAAGAAAGAAAAGATTCAACGCCAAGACGCCAAGACGGAAAGGCGCAAAGTGTGTTTAGATAACTTTCCTTGGCGTCTTGGCGTCCTTGCGCCTTTGCGTTGAATCTTGGTCTTTACGTCGCCGTCGTTTGTTCCTGCGCGGCTTGCTGAATCGAGCCTTCGGGCACGGAGGGCAGCTTCTCGGAGAGCGGCGGCGCGGCGTCGACCCCGCGCAGCTTGGCCGCGTACAAGTCGATCAGCTCTAGTTGGGCGACGCTCGGTCGGATGAACGGGCGCACCTGCTTGATTTTCCCCCACGCTTCGGCGGGCGTGCAGCCCGTGCTGACGAGATAGGCGGCGGTCATGGTCGGCGCGCGGCCTACGCCTTCCCAGCAGTGAATGTAGACCTGCCCGCCCTTATCAACTTCCGCCTGGATGAACTCGACCCCTTTTTGTAAGTCTTCCTGCGTCGGCGCGTGGTTATCGACGGTCGGCAGGTGCAGGTATTTGGGGCGCGAAGCCCGCCGCGCGCGTGTCGAATTCGCCGCGTAAGCTGACGCCGGCGGTTACGCCACGCTTCTGCAAGAGAAGCCAGCCCCGCGGCGTGAACTGCCCGCCAACGTGGACATGCGGTGTCACCCGGCTGAAGCGTTCGGTCGGCGCGCCCCCGACGCGGCGGATGATCTGGTCGACGGCTTCGAGCAGCGTGACGAACAGCCCCTGCTTGCGCAATTGCTGGAGCAGATGCAGCGCATGCTTGAGCGGATTCGGTTCGACCACATCGGCGGGCGTAGCGATGACTTCGGGAATTTCCGGCTGATTTAATTCCTTGACCGGATTTTCGATGGGTTTGGCGTCGACGGATGGATTCAGCTTCTTTTCGGCTGCGGTGGGCGGGGATGGCTTCAACTCGGTCGGATCAGATGGCAGTTGATCACTCATACAATCGCCTCTCAACAGATGATACGAAATGGGGGGATAACCTACCCCACCCCTCCCGTCAGGGAGGGGAGTTTTTAAGTGTTTCCCACTGGAACGCGGAGTTATTTCGCCAAAACTCCCTGTGGGGACGGCGCCTCGTCCTGTTTTCCCTGGATTGGACAAAAAGCCTGTGTTCCGTGAACGCAAAAGCTCGCTTTAGCAAGTCGGGTTACGGCCGTGTTGTCCCTGACACTAGGCCAGGCATGCCTCGTCCACGGACGAAAAGCCCTACCTCCCCTGGTCACCACCTGGCCCCTCCCCGAATTCAGGGAGGGGGGCCAGAAGAAAGATCAACCTCACCCCTAACCCCTCTCCTAAAGGAGAGGGGGATAACAGCCTCACCCCTAAATCCCCTCTTCTAGAGGCGAGGGGACTGGAAAGGCAGGCTGCCCTTAATCCCCCTTCGGTTCCGCCGCCTTGACCTGCTCCGCGGCATCGTCGATGGTCTCCGGGTTCGGGACGATGACGCGCACGGCATTCGGAACGACCGTCGCGGTGACGGGCGTATCGTGGATGATTTCGCCGTCACATTCAATGCTCTGCGGCGGATCAGCTTCCAGCTTGATCGACTTGGCCTGCCAGTGCGGGAGATCCTGCGCCAGCCCGACCGCATTGGCCGCCGCCTGCATCAGCGAACCGATGGTGATGTCGCTGAGCACGATCACGTCGAGCAGACCGTCACTCACGCTGGCCTTCTTGGTGAGCGTCAGCCCGGGAACGCCGAGGTTGATCGAGTTGGCGATGAAGGCGGCCATACCTTCGGCCTGCACAGTTTCGCCGCCATCCAGCGTGATGGTGTAAACGGATTTCTGCGCCTTCGGCAGGGCTTGCAGCGCCGACAGGCCATAGGCCAGCACGCCCACCCGGTTCTTGACCTCGCGATCTGCGCCCTTGGTGGTCTCCGCGAAGAAGCCAATGCCCAACCGCAGCATGAACATCTGCTGATCGCCGAGCCGTCCCATATCAATCTGGCGGATCTGCCGCGCGTCACTGCACACCAGCGCGACCGCTTCTTCGAGATTGCCGGGGATGCCCAATTCGACCGACATCACGTTGGCTGAGCCGCCGGGGAAGATCGCCAGGGGCACGTCCGCCCCATTCATCCCGGAAGCGACTTCCATCACTGTGCCGTCACCGCCATACACGCCGACCGCATCGACGCCTGCCGCAATGGCTTCGCGGGCGAAGCGTTCGGCATCGCCCGCTTCCTTGGTGAGCTTCACATCCCAATCGACTTTAGCGGCGCGAAAGGCACGGTTCATGATGGCGAGCATGGGCGCATCCTGTCCGGACGCCGGGTTGATGATAACTTGGACGGTCTTGATCGAGTCGGGCATGCTGGCTCCTATTGGACGACAGGCTGCGTCGGCAGATAAATCACTTGGCCGACAAACAAGGTGTCTTGATCGGTAATGCAGTTGGACGCGGCGAGATCCGCGACCGGCGTATCGGTTTGCAGTGAGAGCAAGCCGAGTGTGTCGCCGGATTCGACCACATAGGTGATCCAGCCGGGCGGCTGCGGGCAGTTCGGGTTGGTGGCGAGCGTCGCGCCACCGCCGGAGCCCACGCCGGAGATATCGAGCGTAGGCGTGGCCGCGCCGAGGCCCGTCTGATCGGGCGCGAACGGCGTGCTGAACTGGAGCGCCGGGTCCACGGTAGGGAACGGCGCGGTGGTGGGCGTCGGGGGAACATTGCTCAATGTGCACGCCAGCAGCATCAAAGCGAGCAGCGCCAGTAGGATTCTCATCGTCTCGTCCTTTGCTTAACGGACATTGTAAGGCGCATTATAGCGCACCCTGTCCCAGACGATAGATTTTCCTAACGATCAGCTTAAGTTTCAAGCAGTTAGTAGACGAACAAATGAACTTATGCTACGCTACTAAAACAGAACAAACGTATTACATTTTTAGACGCAGGTCAGGAGTGAGATGATGCCAGCACCACGGGATCCAGCCGCCGAGACGGCCAATATGATCGCCAATCTGGAGAAATCGACCGGCAAGACCATCGATCAATGGGTGGCGATCGCCAAAGGCAGCGGTTTACAAAAGCACGGCGAGATGCTCAAGTTTTTGCAAACGGAACACGGATTGTCTTATGGCTATGCGAACCTCATCGTGCACACCGCCAACAGCAGCGCCGCCGCGACCACAGACGACCGCGACAGCCTGATCGAGGCGCAGTATGCCGGGGGCAAAGCAGCGCTGCGCCCGATCTACGATCAGTTAGCCGACATCATCCGCGGGTTTGGCGATGATGTCGAGTTCGTGCCGATGAAAGCCTATGTGAGCGTGCGCCGCAACAAGCAGTTCGCCTGTTTGCAGCCCGCGACCAAGAGCCGCTTTGACGTTGGTCTGAAGCTCAAGGGCGTGCAGCCCACCGAACGCCTGACCGAAGGCGGCTTCAACGGCATGGTGTCGCATCTCGTCAAGCTGACCGACAGCGCGCAGATCGACGATGAGCTGATCGCGTGGCTCAAGCAGGCCTACGAGACGAACTAAGCCGATCAGCGCCAGCTGCCCCACGTACAGCTTGCTTGAAACCCCACTCGCATGCAAGTTGCCTGAGGCGGAAAAACCGCTTTTGTTGGCTCCCCTCCCTGAATTCGGGGAGGGGTCGGAATCCGACTTTTGAGACATCCTGATACCTGCTTACCCTCGACACGAAAACCCATTTCCCCCAACCAACTCGTCCGCCTGAATTGACCACTTGACAATCACGCAAATCCCTATACTATCTAGGTATTCCTAATTGTATTAGGTAAACCAAATTGGAGTAGGTTTGAGTGACTGAACGCAAGACACTCTCGCCCAAGCAGCGCCGTCAGCGCAACCGGGAAGAAATGATCGAGGCCATCGTCAACTCCGCCCGTCAGATCATGCGTGAGCAAGGAGTCGCGGCGCTCAACCTGAACGAGATCGCGCGGATGCTCGGCATGCAGACGCCGTCGCTCTATGAGTACTTCCCGAACAAGCTGGCGCTCTACGATCACTTGTTTCCGGGTGGGTACGCGGCATTTTCGCGCTTACATGGCGCAGATCCGGGCGGATGCGGCAGCAGCGGCTGGCTGGGAAGAGGGGCTGCAAGTGATGACGGCCTACGTTCAATGGTCGGTGGAGAATCCGGAGTTGTTCAAACTGCTGTTTGAACGCCATGTCCCCGGTTTTGTCCCCTCCGACGAGAGCATGGCCGAGATGTACGCGGCGCTCACCGAAGGCCGCCAACAGTTAGGTGACAGCTTGCGCGCCGCAAATCTCGATCCCGGGCTTTCGCTCGATCAGGCGCTCGACCTGTTTATCGCCATCCAGCACGGAATTACGGCGCTGCATCTCGCCAACAGTCCCGATTTACCCATCGGGGAGGGGCGGTTTAGCACCCGAGCCATCCAATGCAGGTTATGACACGCGTATCCCAGTTCACAGACTACAGTGCGGCACAACCCGCCGCGGCCATTCCTAAGCTGGCTCCGCCTGAGGTGATCCCGCTGGCGCGCGTCGAATTGGAACGGTTCCTGGCGCTGGTCGAAACGCTGACGCCCGCCGACCTCAACCAACCGACCGACTGCACCCTGTGGTCGGTCAAAGACATCATCGCGCATCAGGCCAGCCATGTGTTTGGGCTGACGCGCTTCGGCGAATTCATGGATCAGTTCAACCCGCTGCGCGCCCGCGCTTACACGGCCCGAGGCATGAACGGGCTCGATGCGGCGAACCAGCGGCAGATCGATTTGCGCGCGCAGTGGTCGCTGGCCCAGTTGATCGCCGAAATGCGCGATCACCGGGAGGCTTCGTTCGCCGGACGGCAGCGGTTTCCCGCCCTGCTGCGGCGCGTGACCATCCCGGTCCCCGGTTCGAACCTGCGGGTGAGCTTAGGCGATCTGATCGACAATATTTACACGCGGGATATGTGGATGCATCGCGCGGATATCTGCCGGGCGACCGGGCGCGAGATGGTGCAGACGGCAGACCACGACGGGCGCATCGTGGCGCTGGTGGTGCGGGAGCTGGATCGCACCCTGAACGCCAGCCTGAATGGGCAGAGCGTGCTGTATCGCCTGACCGGACCGGCGGGCGGGGCATGGCTGGTCGGCGGAAACAACCCGCCCGAAGCGACGATCACGATGGATGGGCTGGAGTTCAACCGGCTGGCATCCGGGCGCGTTAGCGCGCAGCAGGTGCTGGATCAGGGCTTGGCGCAGATCGAAGGTCGGCGTGAGCTAGCGGAGAGCGCTCTGCGCCAGACGGTTGTGTTGTATTAGGGATAACCTAGCCTTCCAGATAACGGGCGAGATCTGCCCCCCCCCCGGCCCCCCCCAGGAGCAAACATCTCCGCCACGCGTGGAGGTAGGGTAATCGCGGGCTTCCTGCGGTTCGGTGTGGATGGTGACGCGGGCGATGCGGGGAAGTTCGAGGCGCAGCAGCATCTCGGCGCGTTCCGCGAGGTCGTGCGCGTCTTCGAGCGTCATAGTGGCGGCGAGCGCGACGTGCAGCGTACACGCATAGTAGCCGCTGCCATTGAGCGCCGACACGCGCAGTTCGTGCCAGTCCGCCGTCGGGAAGTGGTCGCGCAGCAGTGTGAGCGCCTGTACCTTGAGATCTTTCGCCTCGCGGGAGAAATCGCCGCTCGACTCGGTGAGCTTGGGCTCGATGTGTGTGACGACTTCGACCACATCCGGCAGCGCCGAACGGATCGAGCTTTCCAGTTCGCTGGCCTGTTCGTGCGCCTCGCCGAGCGTCTGATTCGGCGGCACTTCGACATGCATCTCCATGACTTTGCCGTAGTTGGCGTCGATCACGCGGACTTCGTGCGTGTTCAGGCCGAGCGCATCGGCACGGGCGCGGGCGGTTTGCGCATAATCGCGTTCGTCGTAGCCGCTCGGCTGAAAATGCACTTCGACTTCGGAGATGCCCGTCAGATGCGCGCGCATTTTCTCGTCAATTGCTTCGGTGATGGCGGCGGTCTGCTCGGCGGTCGTGCCCGGTGCGACTTCCACATCAATGTCGATGAAGGCGGCGTCGATGGTGCCCCCGGCTGCGCGCGCGGATCACCTTGCGCACGGCGGGGACTTCGCCCGCGAACTGTGCCAGTTCCCCAGACTTGTAGGGCGCGGTATCGACCAGCACGCCGCCCGTCTGCTTGATGATTTGCCACGCCGCCCGCCCGATCAACACGACGATGATGAGCGCGGCGACGGGGTCCGCCCACGTCCAGTTGAAGAACGCGACCAGCACCATACTGACGAGCACAGAGAGCGTCACGAACACGTCCGCGCCTGTGTTCGCCGCGTCGGCGATGAGCAGTTCGGAGTTGAGACGCTTCCCGGCGGCGCCTTCGTAGCGGCTGATGAACAGGTTGACGCCGAGCGTGGCGATCAACACGATAAACGAGAGCGGCGACAGCTCCGGCTTTTCACCACTGGTCAGACGTTCAATGGCGCTGGTGATGATCTCGTATGCCGTGAAGATCAAGAGGATGCCGACGGCGAGCGCGGCGAGCGTTTCATAGCGCCGATGGCCGTACGGGTGATCCTCGTCGGCGGGTTTGCCCGCGATGGCGTTCGCGCCCAAGCCGATCAGGTTGGACGAGCCGTCCATTAGCGAGTGGAAGCCGTCCGCCGTGATCGAGACTGCGCCCGTCAGCGCGCCCACAATGATTTTGCCGACGGCGACGGCGAGGTTGAGCACCAGCGTGATGATCAACACCCGGCGCACTTGGTGGCGTGCATCCATTGAGAGTCATCCCTACTCACCTCACCCCTATATCCCTTCTCCGGGGAGAGGGGATTTGCAGCGGGTCGCCAGATTCCCCCTCGCCTTTGGGAGAGGGGGTTAGGGGGTGAGGTTGCGAATAAACGGACGCCATGAATTGCGTCCCGACGAATAATTCCATCGTAGGGGACGATTCCCGGTTTTGACAATCTTTTTCGCAAATGTTCGTCCAACGCTAACCGAGATTTAGGCACGGCGAAAAGCGATTTCAAGCCATTTCCACTTATTAACGGTATATACTTTCTTTTATCATCGTTTATTTATTCCCCGGTAACCCCAGCAGGAAATTTCATGCTTGAACTCTCCCTACATAACCGAATTGCGGTCCTCACTGATAGCGATAATGCAGAACTGAAATACCTTGAACAAGCACTGAGGCTGATCGAGTATTACGGCAAAATAGAAATTTGCCGTGCATATGGGGATTGGGAACGTCCTGGTCGTGTCCGTTGGCGCAAGAAAATTAGACGCGCTGCAGATTGAACGCCGACAGGTTAAAGGAGGCAGGAAGAACGCGACCGATCACGGGTTAATTTTCGAAGCGGCGGAGATGGCAGCAGATGGCTTTTTTCCCTATGTAAATGTCATCATCATCGTTTCTGCTGATGGGGATTTCGTAACCCTTCGTGATCAACTCGAAACTCGTGGGAAATATGTATATGTTATGGGTAACAGAGCGAAAACCTCCCCCACATTGCAAGCGTCTGGGTACATCACGCATTATCTGGAAGATCTCACTGCCGAACTCACAGTTCTTGAACAGCGCTATCCCGTTGTACCGCAGGACGTGAGGAAATTTCTTCACTTTGCTCGGCTTGCCTATTTTGATCTATCAAACGAACTTTATGTTTGGATCAGCCAACAGAACTTCGAGACGAGATTACGCGAACTGTATGCGGACTTCGAAACGCAATTCGGAAAATACTCCTTATCTGCACTACTCAAGAGCGTTGCGCAAGAGTTCGAGTATGATGGGCAGCAGGTTCGCCGAATTGATGCGCACCTCGAATCCGCGCGCTATGCCGAACTCGTCCAAGCCTTTGACCGTACAGAGAAGGAATATGGCAAAGTCTCGCTGTCAAACATGGGCAAGAACCTGCGTCAATTCGGTAAGCATTATGAACATCGCTTTGGCAAGACAAAATTGAGTGTATGGATTAGAGAATATCCAGAGATTTTCAAAATCGAGGATGGGTACGTTAATTACGTTTATTGAGGGTTATTCCGGGGTGAATCCTCCCCATCATGACTCATCTGCTATAATGCCCGCGTAACGTGTCGTGAGGCATTCATGGACCCTGTTGTTTGTGCCGATCCTCGTGGTCGGGTTTGCCGCATCGCTCGGCTTGACGCCCCTCTCGCGGGCGCTGGCGCTGCGATTGGGCGTGGTCGATAAGCCAAATCAGCGCAAAATCCATAAGGATCGCAGCCGCTGATGGGCGGGTTGGCGATCTTCGGTGGGCTGGCGATTGCGATCTGCTTCACGCCGCCGCACTATATGCTCGGATCTGGCGCGTTCTTGATCGGCGCGGCGCTGCTCGCCATCGTCGGCCTGATCGACGACCGCTACGAGCTGGGCATCAAGGCCAAGATGATCGCGCAGGTGGCCGCCGGGCTGATCGTCGTCGCGGCAGGCATTCACATTCAACTGTTCAATTTCCCCGTGCTCGACATTCTGCTGACGCTTTTCTGGATCGTCGCGCTGACGAATGCGCTCAACTTCCTCGACAACATGGACGGTCTGACCTCCGGCCTGAGCGCGATTGCGGCGGGCTGGTTCACGCTGATCGCCTTCAACGAAGGCTTGACGTTGGTCAGCGCTCAGCCGCAGCGCTGGCAGGCAGTGCCATCGGCTTTCTGGTGTACAACTTCAGCCCGGCAGCCATCTTCATGGGCGATATGGGGGGTCGATGGTGCTCGGCTTCACGCTGGCGATTCTCGGCATCAAGCTAATTCGGGCAGCAGCCACTCGGCGTGACGTGGATGGTGCCGATTCTCGTGCTGGCGCTGCCCGTGTTCGACATTCACCTCGTGGTGATCACACGCCTGCTGGAAGGGCGATCACCGGGGCAGGCGGGCAAGGATCACACGTCGCACCGCCTGATGAGCCTCGGCTTGAGTCAGCGCTGGACGCTGCTCGTGCTCTACAGCGCGTGCCTGTTCTTCGGGGCGATGGGCGTGGCGGTCAGCGTGTTCCCGTTCAATCTGGCGCTGCTGACCGGGGCCATCGGGCTGGCGCTGCTGGGCGCGGCCTTCATTTTTATGATGTTCGTGCGGCGAAAATATCAGCTACAATCGGCGAAGAGCAGTTAAAAGTAGCAAGTAAAAAAGCAATCTGAGTTTAGCTTGGTTTAGCCTACGCTGCTGCTGATCCTCTCTAGGGGCGAGGGATGGAGTCGAGGATAGAACGCAAACTCCCTTCCAAACTGAAGCTAAAAGTGGCATCAAGTGCTCGCTTTTAACTTTTAACTTTCGACTTTTAACTTTCAACTTAGGAAGGTAGCATGAGCGAAACTTACGTTGTTACCGGCGGCGCGGGCTTCATCGGATCGCACATCGCCGAGCATTTACTGCGACAGGGTCACCGCGTCCGCATTGTCGATAACTTCGTCACGGGTAAACGAACGAATGTCGCCGAGTTATCCGGCGATCTGGAAGTCTTCGAAGTCAACATCACCGATAAAGCGGCGCTAGACACGGCGTTCGCCGGGGCGGACTATGTGTTCCATCAGGCGGCGCTGGCCTCGGTGCCGCGCTCTGTCGCCGACCCGCTGACGTCTAACGAATACAACGTCACCGGAACGCTGAATGTGCTGCTGGCAGCGCGTGACGCGGGCGTGAAGCGCGTGGCCTATGCGGCCTCATCGTCGGCGTATGGCGACATCGAAGGCGAGTTTAAAACCGAAGACATACGCCGAAGCCGCTCTCGCCTTACGCGGTCGCGAAGCTGGCGGGCGAATACTACTGCAAGTCGTTCACCGAAGTGTACGGGCTGGAGACGGTCGCGCTGCGCTACTTCAACGTGTTCGGGCCGCGGCAGGACGAAACCTCGCAGTATGCCGCCGCGTGATCCCGCGCTTCGTCGCCGCCATGTCGCGCGGGGAAGCGCCGACGATCTACGGCGACGGCGAGCAGAGCCGCGACTTCACGTACATCGACAATGTCGTGCATGGCAACCTGCTGGCGATTCAGGCGCCGGATGCGGCGGGCGCGATGATGAACCTCGCGACGGGGGCGCATTTCGCTGCTCGACCTCGTGGACAAAATCAACGGCATTCTCGGCACCAACATCACGCCGATCTTCGAGGAAGGGCGCGCGGGCGACATCAAGCATTCGCGCGCGGCGACCGACAAAGCCCGCGATCTGCTCGATTACGCGCCGGTGGTCGATTTTGACACGGGGCTGGCGCGCACGGTTGAGTGGTTCCTCAAGAGATAGGACTGAGGACTGAGGTGAAAGGACTAAGTGAGGTGGGTAAGCCTGCTTGGCTTCGTGTAGGAATAGGGGCACAGAGGCGGCTGGTTTTCACTCAGTTCTTAGTCCTCAGCGCTCAGTCCTGTACCGAAGGTAATCTATGAAAGTCGTTCATCATCAAAGCGACGCGGGTCGCGGGGGCGGAGCGCCACCTGATGACGCTGCTGCCTGCGCTCAAGGCGCGGGTGTCGACGACGCTGCTGCTGATCCACGAGCGGGCAAGCCCGTCGAGGAGTTCGCGCCGGAGGGCGTGCCCGTGGTGCGCGTGCCGATCGGGCGGCATCTCGATTTCGGCGTGATCGGGCGGCTGCGAACGGCGCTGCGCCAGCCTGCCAAGCCGGATATCGCGCATACGCATCTGCTGCACGCTGATCTCTGGCGGCATCGCGGCGAAGCTGGCGCGCGTACGCCGCACGGTGATCAGTCGGCACAATGTGACGACCAGTTCCGCACGCTGATCCCCATGCGCCTCGTCAACACATCCTGTGGCGGCTGGCCTCCGCCGGAATCGCGATCTCGGAGTCGGTGCGGCGTTCTGCATCCGCGTGGAGAGTGTCAAGCGCAGAAAAATCCACCCATCCACTACGGGCGCGCAACTGCCAGGTGGAGGCTGGCCTCTCGGAGCGGTCGATGAACTCGGGCTGAACCCGGACGCGTCCATCCTCGGTGTGCCGCCTGACGCAGAAGGGGCTGGTCTCCAGCCTGCGCGCGTTCGCTCGGCTGGATGCGCCGAACGCCGTCAGTGGTGATCGCCAGGGATGGCAATCTGCGCGGGTCGCGCAAGCCGAAGCGCCGATCAGCGTGGCCGACCGCGTGCACTTCTCGGTTGGCGGAGGATACCGCGCAGTTGATGGCCGCCTTCGACATCTTGTTGCCGCGCCGAGCCCGTGGGAAGGCTTTGGGCTGGTGCTGCTGGAAGCGATGGCGTAGCAACGCCGATCATCGCGTCGAATGTGGAGCGCGATCCCGGAAATTGGCGGCCGCTGCACCGCGGGACGGGCAAGCTCGTGCCGCCGCGACCCCCCGCCGCTGGCGCGGGCGCTCAACGGAGCGATCGCGGGACCTCCGCACTGCGGCGGCATATGGGGTTAGTCGGGGATCGGCTGGAGACGGCATCCAGCGTGGAGCGCATGACCGAGCAAACGGTCAAACGCTATGAGCGGTTGATTTATTGATCTTGCGCGCCGGAGACTTTATGCCCGTGTACAGGATTTTGTGCGGACTAGCGTCGTCCTGCGCGGTTCGACCTCTGCCTGTGCGACGGAATGTGAGAGCTAAGAGTGCCAAAGGATCGTTTTGAAACGGCTCAGTGCCCAGAGCGCGTGTTCACGGACATCCTCGTACGGATCATGAAGCGGTCGATTAATGGCCCGACTGCCCGTGCGTCTCCAGGAATCCCGTAGCATATCAGCAGCGCGGCGGACATTCTTATCCGGGATCGCGCAAAGCGGCAATAAGGGGTTCAACTTTGCCCATAAATCTCTCAATTGCGTTAGCGCGAATGGGCCGTATATAGCGGACATTCTTATCCGGATCGTGCAAAGCAGCGATAAGGGGTTCAACCGCCCGCGCATCCCAACTTCCCTAACGCATCTGCTACCCCATAGGAAAGTTCCGTTCGATCACGGAGGGCAGCGATCAGTGGTTCTACCGACGCATTCTGCAAATTCCCGGAGAGCATCGGTTAACTCTGATAAGGATGCGCTCGGATCGTGCAGCGCGGCGATCAACGGCCGACTGCCCGTATATCCCTAGTATCACTAGAACCCTTACGGCGGTAGCACGATCAGGGTTCACTATTGGTTGGCGTAGAACGTCCAGTGACCACTGAACTGAGCATACTCGGCGCAACTGCAGATGCAGAAAGCTGTGGCAGCCCCATCTCTACGAGTACCAGCGTCGAGCCGGAGCGCGGAGTCGATAACCAGTACCATCCGATCCCCACATCACTAGCGAGAATAAGCCTGTTGTCACGCTGCCAATCACCGAGTGAAGCTACAGCAGCCTTACCCAAGCGCGCCTTCAGGTTTAGTCTGCACTATAAGGCAGTGGATGCTCGGGATTGCGTTTTTGTTCTCAAATACCCAACGGCGCTCAATGAACACATCCCAAATTTTGTCATTCAGATCACCTGCACTCAGATCCTGAAGGCGCGTGCCACTCCTCGCCTCCTCTAAGCCGACGCGAATAACGCCAAGCAGCAGCGGGGTGCGCAGCCTTTCTTTGAGATCAAGTTGTCCGTTTGCACCACTGCCCATAAATCCGGTAGGTCGCCTAGATATGACGCCATCTGATCATCGTCTGGCCTTTCCTAACCGGACAACGCAGCTTAAACCTGCCTGTTGCCGATCTGGCGGTATTCTTGAACGCGGCTGCTGAGGATGAGCTTGCTGTTGGCAGCAGTTTGAAAGCGTTCGCGGGGATCATAAGCCACTGTTCACCATCCGGCTTGGCGGATCGACCGGAGCGACGGTCGCCGGTTTCGCTCAAGCCGTCGAGAAGCAGCAGCGATCGATCCGGGATCAATTGGCTTACGCAGATCGGTCGCCGAGAGGTCAGGTTCGCCCGCCGTCAGCCATTCCGCTAGCGGCGTTTGTTCGCTGAATCCCACCCGCTGATACGGGCGAACACGGGCAGTGGCTG
>NZ_JADJPI010000040.1:0-18669 GCF_016713355.1 Candidatus Flexifilum breve | reverse complement strand
GAAAGCGGTGACAATACAGATTGTTATTGTCTGCCAATTTCTTTAGTTTATATCCCATGTGGTAGGTGCTGGTGTGCTGTACTTCGATGGAACGCCGGCCACGAAGCTGAAATCGCGCCCATGCTGGACGTGCAAATTCATCGCGGCCAGATCAGGAGCGGTCATCGTCGATGGCGCGTGCGGGCTCGGCTTGATTAGCCATTCGGGATATCTCGCCGAGCGGCGCGCTGCTGCCCAATGCGCGACGGCGACGCGCTCGTACCTTCAACGGCGAAATCTACAATCATCCGCGCTTGCCCGCCTGCTGAAATGGAAGGCGCGCGCTATCGCTCCAACAGCGGCACCGAGACGGTCCTCGAGCTGCCGCCGCGACTGGTCGGCAATTGCCATTTGCTGCGCGGCATGTTCGCGTTCGCGCTGTGGGACGGCACCGAGATCAACGCTTGACTGTGGCGCGGGATCGACTGGGTGAGAAGCCGCTCTACTACTATCACGACAGGCGCGTGTTCGTGTTCGCCAGCGGATCAAGTCGCTGCTGATGCACCCCGCCGTGCCGCGTGGTCGGCCTTTGACGCTTTACGCTCTCTGCTGGCGCTCTACCTCGGCTACGGTTACATCGCGCCGCTGACGGCCCTTCAGGGGATCAAGGCGCTGCTGCCCAGCCCGTCATCCGCGATTGCGGGGCGCGACTTTCCAGCCGCAGCAGTACTGGACGCCGCCGCACCCGGCGCGCTACTCCCCACTGACCGTCGAATTCGAGGCGCGCAAGTGCGATGAACTGCGCGAAGCGTTGGGCAAATCAGTGCGGCAGGCGTTTGATCAGTGATGTGCCGCTCGGCGCGTTTTTGAGCGGCGGGCTGGACGGCGGCCTGATCGTCGCGCTCATGCGCCGCCACCAGAACGGCACGATCCGCACCTTCAGCATCGGCTTTGCGGGCGATGACAGCTTCGACGCGACGCAGTACGCGCGGCGGAGTGGCAGGTCGCTTGGGCTGGAGACACACGGCCTTCACGGCGGTCAACCCGCAGGCGTTCGACCTCGCGCCGACGCTGGTCTGGCATCACGATCAGCCGTTCGCGGACGCGGTGCCATCCCCGTATCTGGTCAGTCAGCTCACGCGCAGCGGGTTACCGTCGCGCTGACGGGTGACGTCGGCGATATCGAGCTGTTCGCCGGGTATGAACGCTTCTACGCGCATTCGCTCCTGGTGCAGCGCGCTGTGCGGCGCTGCCCGTCACTAATGGGACAGGGTCGCCAACGCGATTCGCGTGTTGCCAAGGCACGGGCTATTACCACGTGATCAAGCGCGCGGGAGCGCTTTGCGCGTGGGGCGTCGCTGCCGCCCGCGCTGGCCTACTATGACTGGATCGCCTGTTCAGCCGCGAGCAAATCGGCGTGCTGACCGGGGCGACCAGCGATGACGGGCTTACATTTCGCGGCGCAGATGGGCACACGCGTCGAACTGGCCGATTTGCTGCGCATCAAACATGCTGACCTACCTGCCGGACGATCTGCTCATCAAGACGGATCGGTCGGGCATGCCGGTGTCGCTGAAACGCGCGCGCCGCTTCCTCGATCACCGGTTAGTCGAAATGGCCGCGACCATCCCGACAACCTCAAGCTCAAAGGCAGCACGACCAAGTATCTGCTCGAAGAAGAGTGGCGGAGGATTTACTTGCCCGCCGGGGATCCACCGCCCCAAGCACGGGTTCGGCGTGCCGCTCGGCGCATGGCTGCGGACGGACATCCGCCGTGCGCGGTCTGCTACTGGACGCGCGGGCGCGCGACGCGGTCTGCTTAATACCGCGGCGGTCACGCGCTTGCTGGATGAACACGCCGCGGGCAAGCGCGATCACGGTGAGACTCTGGAGCCTGCTTACGCTAGAGATTGTGGCATCGCCTGTTCATTGACGCCGCTCAACCTGTGAAGCCATGACTGAAGGCCCCGTCCG
This sequence comes from Candidatus Flexifilum breve, assembly GCF_016713355.1. NCBI lineage: Bacteria > Bacillati > Chloroflexota > Anaerolineae > Aggregatilineales > Candidatus Flexifilaceae > Candidatus Flexifilum > Candidatus Flexifilum breve. The sequence continues at coordinate 16,716 of NZ_JADJPI010000040.1, read as the reverse complement.
CATTTTGCGCATCATCGCCCGGCTGGAGCATCGGCGGGCCCGGCGGTTCACTATCGCTGCTCACCAAAAGCTCGGCGCGCGCCCGTTTATCACAGCACTGGTATGCGGCAACATCGAAGCGGGCGAAGGCGATATGCGGTACTTCGCGGAAAAGCATGGCGTCACGCCGCTGCTTTTGCCGGAGCTCGGGCGGTCGCTCAACCCCTGCGCGACCTGAGCACGATCTGGCAACTGTATCAGCTCATGCGCGAGATGCAGCCGCAGGTGGTGCACACGCACGGCGAAAGCCGGGTTTATTGGGCGCGTCGCGGCTAAGCTGGCAGGCGTCCCGGTCATCGTGCATACGTTTCACGGGCATGTGTTTCAAGGCTATTTCAGCCCCGCTAAAACCAAGATGTTCATCCTGTTGGAGCGGATCACCGCGCACTGTCCGACACCGTGATCACGCTCACCGAAGGAGTTGCGCCGCGACTTCTCGGAAAGTACGGTATCGCCGCCGCAGTCGTATCACGGTGCTGCCGCTCGGTCTGGATCTGGAAGCGTTCGCCGCGTGCCGCGTCAATCCGGCGACTTTCGCAGCGCCCACAGCATCGCGCCGGATGTGCCGCTGATCGGCATCGTCGGGCGGCTCGTGCCCATCAAGAATCGCGAGCTGTTCCTGCAAGCGGCGGTCAAAGTGCGCGAAGCGCCTGCCCAATGCCTGCTTCGCCATCATCGGCGACGGCGAACTGCGCGCCGAACTGGGAAGCGACCACCGCGCGGATCCGGCGACCGACTGCGTCAGGTTTGTGGGCTGGGTGCGCGAGTCGCCCCCGTGTACAGCGATCTCGATGCGCTCGTGATCAGCAGCCGTAATGAGGGGACGCCCGTCTCGGTGATCGAGGGCACTCCAGCGCGCTGTCCGGTCGTGACGACGGCGGTCGGCGGCCTGCCCGATCTGCTCGATCAGGGGGCGCTCCGGCACTCTCGTGCCGACCGAAGATGTCAACGCGCTGGCGGATGCCATCGTCCGGACGGTCGCCGCGCCGCCGGATACGACGCGCGCCCAGCAGTTGATGCTCGACCGCTTCGGCATTGATCGGCTGGTCATGGATCTGGATCAGTTGTATCGGGGCATTTTGGCGAAAAAGGGCAAGCTGTAGAGTTTGCCCACACTCAACACTGGATTGAGTAATGAAGCTAGCCCTTATTCCCTCTCCCGTGGGAGAGGAGGGTTAGGGACTGAATCTTCTCCCTCTCCTCTAGGTTGAGGACAGGACACGCAACAATCGAGCGAGTGTGGGACGCCCCACGGCGCGTCCAGCGCCGGGTGTGCGCAAAACGGACGCGCCGTTGCGCGTCCCTACACAATCTGTTTTCCCTCAAGCCGGTGTCTCAATGGTTCCCAATGTTAAAACTGTCCAGCCGTGAACCTCTAGGAGGGGGCCGAAGATGAGGTTTGTACGCTAAGCGTGAGGCTGCTCATTCTTCCCCTCTCGTTTAGGCGAGCGGCTGGGGGAGTAAGGCTGAGCTTCTGCCCGCACAGAGCCCTTCCAGCTCGGCCCACTCGATGCTCGTCTGTCATCCGCCATCAAACTCGGCCTGCATCCACGCGTACACGCTCTGCAAACTGGGATCATCCTTCGGCAGATCCACGCCCACATGCTGCTTGATGACGAAGATCAACCAGCAATGCCGCTGTCTTTGGTCAGCGAGACTTCCAGCGGGCGACCGAGCAGGTTCGGCACGTCGAACAGCGCGTACATCCACCAGAACTTGTTCAGCCCGTCGGCATGGACTCCCGCGCGCGTGCGGTGCGCGTCCCGCCCGTACAGCGGATACTTATTCGGCAGCGGATCGCCCATCTCGTCATACAGCCCCGCGAGCTCGTTCAGCGCCGTGAAGTCGGGCGCGTCGTCGCTAAGTACCCCATGCCGATCAGGTGCAGCAGCACGCCTTCCAGCGGCGCGTTGCCCGTGCGCTCCCCTTGCCGAGCGACGTTCCGTTGATCGCCGCGCACCCGCCGCGGATCGCCGCGAGGCAGTTCGCCACCACCAGCCACGTATCGTTGTGCGGGTGAAATTCCGAAATCTTCCGGCTGCAAGCCCATCGCCCGCAGCGTCTGGAAGATGCGCGGGATGCTGCGCGGAAGCGCGACGTCGTCATAAGGGGAAGTCCTAGGCCCATCGTGTCGCACACCTGAACTTCGGGCGCAAACCGGACGGCTCGCAGATCGCCTGCACCGCCTCGATGAAGGGCTGCATGAACTCCATCGGCGCGCGTCGCATCTTCGAGGTGCAGCCGCGGGCGGATCCCGGCCTCAACGCTGGTCCGCACCGCATCCAGATGGGTCGTGCGCCGCCTGGTTGCGTCCCCCGGCTTCGAACTTGTGGAACGTGTGGTGGTCCGAGGCCAAGGCCAGCATCCCCGTCTCGCGCACGCCGAGCGCCTTGATCAGCGCGACATCCGCGCTGCTGGCGCGGATCCACGTGGTCGGCTCAATCGGCGCGCCGCCCGCCAGCGTTCGAGCGCGCCTTCCAGCGCGGCGCGGTCGGACGGGCGGTAGATGAAGAACTCGGCCTGCCGGATCGCCGCTCGTCCCCGTGAAGCGCAGGCAGGTCGTAGATGGCGAGGCTCTGCTCTGGGTTGAGCGGCAGCCCGCCTGCTGCGCGTCACGGTGCGTCGTTTCGGTCGTCCACGCTTGCGCGGGCAGGTGGGCAGGGCGGTCCGTCCACACATATTGCGGAAATTGATCCTGCGCGGGAAACTGTCGAGAAAATACTCCGGCGCGGCGGGTTCTGTCAGCATGAAAACGTATCCTTTGGGTGTCAATTTGTGTCTTTCTCAAAGGTAGATATATTGATGAAACTTGTCAATCTTGATTGTGATAATCAATCTATTCTGATTTGGAGATGACACCATTTCACCTTATTTGAGCGCCAAGCAAGCCACGGAATACTCCGGGATCAGTGTGGCGACGCTGTACTCGTATGTGAGCCGCGGGCTGATTCGCAGTGAGGCGGGCGGGAGGACAGCCGCGAGCGCCGCTACCTCGCGGAGGAGGACGTGGAGAAGCTGCTCAAGCGGAAGGCGCGCGGCGAGCCCGGAGAAAGGCGCACGCGAGGCCGCTCCGATGGGGCTCCCCGTGCGGAGTCCGCGCTCACGCTGATCGACGAGGAAGCTGTACTATCGCGGGCACTGACGTCATGAACTGGCGCTCACCCGCACCTTTGAGGAGGTCGCGACGCTGCTGTGGACGGGGGTGGAGACCGTTTACAAGCTGTTTCCGCAGACGGTGACGTTTCGCGATTGATCCGGGATCGAGGGCGTGCCCGTGCCGCCGCTCACGCGGATGCATCTCGTGCTGGCGCTGGCCGCCGACGACGATCTGCGGGCGTTCGACAAGGCGGCGCTGCCATGACCGGGCGCGCGCATTCTGCTGCTGCTGGAACGGACGTCAGCGGGGTGGGCGGCGGGAGCAACGCCGAACGGCTGGCGGCGGGCTGAGCGGGCGCCGGGCCGGATGTGCGGCTGATCGACGCGGCGCTGATCCTGAGCGCGGATCACGAACTAAACGCGTCGTCGTTCGCGGCGCGGGTGGTCGCTTCGACGGATGCCACGCTGTACCAAGTGGTGAACGCGGGGTTGTCGGCGGTCGGGAGTTCAAGCACGGCGGCAATACGCGGTTGGTGGCGGCGTTCTGGCGCGAGGTCGGGGCTGCGGGCAACCCACAGCCCGTGATCCGCGCGTGGTTGCAGCGCGGCGAACGGATCCCCGGTTTCGGGCATGTGCTCTACCGCCAGCAGGGCGATCCGAACGGCGGCGCTGCTGGACACCTGCGGGCGAGCTATGGGGCATCCCAGCGCTGGCACTGGCCGACCGCATCATCCAGCAGACAAACAAGGTGATCGACCGCGCGCCGAACATCGACTTTGCGCTGGTCATTGGCGCGGGTGCTGGCGCTGCCGGAAGACGCGCCGCTGACGCTGTTCGCGTTGGGGCGGACGGCGGGCTGGATCGCACATGCGGTTGAGCAGTACGCGACCGGGGAATTGATTCGGCCACGGGCGGTGTATACCGGATCGAAACCGGGCGGTGGGAACATATAGGAGAGGAACCTCACCCCCGCCCCTCTCCATGGGGAGAAGGGGAGAAGAAAAGAGCAACCTCACCCCCGCCCCTCTCCTAGAGGCGAGGGGAGGAAAGACAGCTCACCTGGCCCCCTCTCCTAGAGGCGAGGGAGAAAGAGGCTCACCCCCGGCCCCCCTCTCCTGGAGGCGAGGGGAGAAAGACAGCCTCACCTGGCCCCTTTCCTAAAGGGGAGGGGGGAGAGAGCGTCAGCAGTGATCCCTCGGCAGGGAGAGGGGAGAAAGACGCCTCACCTAGCCCCTCTCGAGCGGAGAGGGAAATTGGAAGGAGCGGGATGGATTTCCAGTTTGATTATCAGATGTTTGAGTCGCCGCTGGTGGGGTTTGCGTGGCAGACATGGAGCGATGCGCGCGGCGGATCGTTCATGTCGGCGGCGGCGGCGCAGTGCGAAATGGTGATCACGCGGTATCGCGGCGAACTCACTGTGCATCTGCGCGGGCCGGAGACGAAAGCGTCGCCCGCACCGATCCCAGAAGAGGCGGAATTCCTCGGCATCACGTTCAAACTCGGCACGTTCATGCCGCATCTGCCGACCGAAACGCTCGTGGATGGGGATGCGCTGCTGCCGCTCACCGCGGGCGAACGCGCTTTCTGGCTGAACGGGTCGGCGTGGGAAGTGCCGACTTTCGACAATGCGGATGTGTTTGTGCGACGCCTCGAACGGCAGGGGCTGATCGCGCGTGACCCGGTGGTGGATGCGGCGCTGGCAGGACGAGCGGCGGGCGTGTCGCCCCGGTCGCTGCAGCGGCGCTTTTTGCGGGCGACCGGTTGACACGGCGCCATCGCGCAGATTGAGCGGGCGCGGGAGGCGATGACGCTCTTGCAGCGCGGGCGCTCGATCCTCGACGTGGTGGCGCAGGCCGGTTATGCGGATCAGCCGCATCTGACGCGGTCGCTCAAATATTATGTCGGGCACACGCCCGCGCAGTTGGCCGGGGTGAAGTAAAAGAGATCAACCTCACCCCCAACCCCTCTCCTAAAGATTGAGGACAGGACACTTTTAACATGGGGAACCATTAAGGCGATCATCTGAGGGAAAACATGTTGTCTAAGAGACCATCTGAATATTCGCAATTTCTCTCGTACGGCCAAGGCGCGCCTTGCCCCTACCTAAGCAAACAACACATTTTTCCAAATGGCTCCTAAAGTGGTCTTTCGAAAGTTTTTAATGTAGGGCAGCCTTGTCTCCGGTTTCCGCGCACGCGTGGGTGCGCCCCTACATCCGTTCGTGGATTTCTTTCGAGAACCCCCTTAAGGACGCGCTTCTGCGCATCCGAGATCAGCGGACAAGCCTAGAAGGCCGTCCCCTACAAGGTGTCGTTTAAGGAAGACAGTCTCGAAAAATTAAAACTGTCCTGCCGTGAACCTAAAGGAGAGGGGCGATATGCGTTCCACGAATTGAGGGCGTTCCCGTCAACGTAATGTGGATTATAATTACAATACGCATTATGAAGACACAAAGGGATGCCAAATGGACAACGGGGTAAGCGCACGTGATAACGCACGAGATGCCGTTCTTTCCAGCCGCCGCCTGATACACAGCCTGAAAGCCAGAGCCGACGAACGCCGCACCACCCCCGAGAAGATCGCCGATGCGCTGACCAGCCGGTTTGGGAGCATGGGCTTTTTGATTTTCAATGTGGTGTGGTTCACGATCTGGTTGGCGTGGAATAACGGCCAGATCCCGGCTTACAACCGTTTGACCCGTTTCCGTTTCAACTGCTGACGATGATTGTGTCACTGGAGGCCATCTTCCTGTCGATCATCGTGCTGATCTCGCAGAATCGCGGGGAGCGGGTGGCGGATTTGCGGCAGGAGATGGATTTGCAGCTCGACATCCTCACCGAGGATGAGCTGACGAAGATGATGCGGATGCTCGCGCTGCTCTTGGAAAAACAGGGTTTGGACGTGTCGAATGATACTGAATTGCAGGAAATGCTGCGCCCGACCAATATCGAGAAGATTCAGACCATTCTGGAAGAGCAGATCAATTTGAAGAAATGAAGTTGGGGAAGCTAGCCTCACCCCCGGCCCCTCTCCTAAAGGAGAGGGGAGAGATGGCCTCACCCCCGGCCCCTCTCCCGTGGGAGAGGGGCGAAAAGCGGGCCGTTAGCGTTCGGGTTCGTAGATCAGGCCGATGACATCGCCAAGCGGGCGGGATTCCACGAGCTTGAGCGTGGCGGTTGTGCCGTCTTCGAACAGGCGCTGCCCTTGCCCCAAGACAACCGGGTAGACGAGCACGCGGACGGTATCGACGAGCCCGGCGCGGAGGAGCGACTGCACCAGCTTGCCGCTGCCGTGCACGGTGATGTTCGTGCCCGCTTGCGCCTTGAGCTTGTTGACCTCGGCGACGAGATCCCCGCTGATGATCACCGAGTTGTTCCAGTCCGCGGTTTTGAGCGTGTTCGACACGACATACTTGCGCACACCGTTAAAGTACGCTGCGCCCTCATCCGGGCTGTTCGGCCACGCCTGCGCGAAGCCTTCATAGGTGACACGACCGAGCAGCAGGGCATCACTGTTGGCGGTCTCCTCGCCTTTGAAATTGTGCATCGGGTCGCTCCAGTATTTGAACGTCCACATCGGATTTTCGATCACGCCGTCCAGCGACATGAACTCCGTCACGACGAGTTTTCTCATGGTGGCTCTCCTTAGTTCAGTTGGTTGAATTGATTTGATACTGCTTATGATACGGGATGTAGGGCGCAGAAGCTTGAACAAAAGCGACAGGTGTTAGGGGATGCTAATAAATAGTCGAACAACTTCATCGCCCTACCCGAAAAGAGGAGCGAGGAAACAAGCATGGGGTTTAAGTCCCCTCTCCAAGTGAAGAGGGGACTTAGGGGGCGCTGAACTACGCCTAGACCGCCGTCACCAGCACGGGCGCGCCGTGGCGCACAATGATCGTATGTTCGTACTGGGCGGTGCGGTCGCCGTCCGGCGTCTTGATCGTCCAGTTGTCGTCAGCCGTGTAAACGCGCCCCGAGCCATTTGTGATGAACGGTTCGAGCGTGATCACCAGCCCATCGGTCAGGCGGTCGTCGGCGCGCTTGGTGAAGTAGTTGGGGATGCTCGGCTTCTCGTGGATCGATTTGCCGACGCCATGCCCGCTCAACTCGCGGATGATATTCAACCCCGCGGCCCGCGCTTCCAGTTCGACGGCCTTGCCAATGGCGTTGATGCGCTGCCCCGCCCGCGCCGCGTCAATCGAGCGCTTGAGGGCGATCTTGGCCGTATCGCAAATCTTCTGGTATTCCGGGCGCACCGGCGGCACCGGGAATGTACTGCCCGAATCCGCGAAGTAGCCGCCGAGTTCCGCCGACACGTCAATGTTGACGAGATCGCCGGGCTTAATCACGCGATCCCCGGCGATGCCGTGCGCGACTTCTTCATTAATGCTGATGCAGGTCGCGCTGGGGAACTTGTACACCAACTGCGGCGCAGACTGCGCCCCCTGCGACTTCATATAGGCCGCGCCAATGGCGTCGAGCTCGGCGGTGGTCATGCCGGGACGCAGCGCTTCCGCCATCGTCTTGATCGTCAGGCCGACGATCCGCCCGATGCGCATCAGCCCGTCAAAATCGTTCTGGTCGTTAACTGTCATGCTTCACCTGAGTAGTTTACAGTTCTAAGTTTACAGTTCCCAGTGAAAACGAAGTAGGGGCAGCTGATCCACAATGCAAGGCAAAAACTGTGCACTGTAAACGGACGCCTGTGAACTAGATCAGCTTGAAAATGTTCGCGACAATCTGCTTCTGATCCGGCGTCACGGCAATGTAGCCCTGCTTACCGCTCTGGTCTTCAATGGCGATCCAATCAGTTCCCGCGGGACATTCACCATCCACGCCATCCTGAATGATAGCAGCGCTGTGCAAAAGATCGAACAGCGACTCCACTTTCATCGCCTCCGCGCCGAGCGCATGCCGCGCTTCCGAGGTCATGTGCGCGAGGACGCCCGCCTGTCGTAACTGCTGGTACTGTCGTGCAAAGCCCATGGTGCTGCTCCCAATACCTAAAATGTACTACTTCATTGTAACCGAAATTAACTTTGTAAGAATAGTGAGTTTCATGTGAAACTGCGCTGTTTGTCACTTCCCTGTGTGCTATACTCTCCGTGATTTGATCACCATAGAGAGAACTCCATGTCTGAACTGACTCGCCTAAGCCTCTCCGACGCTGTGAGCCGCTTGCGTAACCGTGACATCTCGTCCGTGGAACTGACGCGCGCCTACCTCGACCAGATCGCGGCGCTCGAACCGACGATCCACGCTTTCATCACCGTGACCGCCGACCGCGCCCTCGCGGATGCCGCCCGCGCCGATCAGCAGCGCGCCAACGGCGACGACCGTCCGCTGTTGGGCGTGCCGCTGGCGATCAAGGATGTGCTCTCGACGACGGGCGTGCAAACCACCTGCGGATCGAAAATTCTCGCGGGCTACACGCCGGTCTTCACCGCGACCGCTGTCAAGCGCCTGGAAGACGCGGGCATGGTGCTGCTCGGCAAGACCAACATGGACGAATTCGCGATGGGCTCCTCGACCGAGAACTCGGCCTATGGCGTCACACGCAACCCGTGGAATCTCGACCGCGTGCCCGGTGGGAGCAGCGGCGGCAGCGCAGCAGCGGTCGCGGCGGGCATGGCGGCGGGCGCAATCGGCACGGATACGGGCGGCAGCATTCGCCAGCCCGCCTCGCTGACCGGGCTGGTCGGCTTGAAACCGAGCTATGGGCGCGTGTCGCGGTATGGCTTGGTGGCGTTCGGCTCATCGCTCGACTGCCCCGGCCCGCTCACCCGCACGGTCGAAGACGCGGCGCGCTTGCTCGGCATCATGGCGGGGCATGACCCGCTCGATTCGACCAGCATGCCCGTCGACGTGCCGGATTACGTCGCGGCGCTCGGCGGGGATGTGAAAGGCTTGCGGGTCGGCGTGCCCAAGCAGTACTTCATCAAGGGGACGCAGCCCGAAGTCGACGCGACCGTGCACGCCGCCATCGAACAGCTTCGAGCGCTCGGCGCGGAGATCATCGAGATCGACATGCCGCACACCGATTATTCGCTGCCCGTCTATTACATCATCGCGCCCGCCGAAGCCAGCGCCAACCTCGCGCGCTATGACGGCATTCGCTTCGGGGCGCGCGTCGATAAAGGCGACATGTGGGATACCTACAAGGCGACGCGCGGCGAAGGCTTCGGGCCGGAAGTCAAGCGCCGCATCATGCTCGGGACGTATGCCCTCTCCGCGGGCTACTATGATGCCTACTATGGCAAAGCGCAGCAGGTGCGCACGCTCATCAAGCAGGACTTTGACAAGGCGTTCGAGCGCGTGGATGTGATCGCGGGGCCGACCTCGCCCAACACCGCTTTTAAGCTCGGCGAGAACGTCAACGACCCACTGAGCATGTACCTCGAAGACGTGTTCACGCTGCCCGCCAGTCTGGCGGGCGTGCCGGGACTCAACGTGCCGTGCGGTTTCGACAGTCAGGGCTTGCCGATTGGGATGCAGTTGTTCGCGCCCGCCTTCCGCGAAGATGTGCTGCTGCGCGCGGGTCACGCCTACCAGCAGTCGACCGAATGGCATAAGCGGTCAGCTCAGGTGAAAATTTAACCTCACCCCCAACCCCTCGCCTAGAGGAGAGGGGCTTACGCGGGACGCTTTTCACCCCCTCGCCCTTGGGAGGGGGGTGGGGGTGAGGGTTGTTGTTTGAAAATTGTTCTTACGTATCCCATCAGGAGGGGAAAGCCATGCCCGTTACGCAGATGAAGATCAGCGCGGAAGAACACCGTCAGCGCTGCGAAAAACTGCTCATGCACCTGCACGCCGAAGGTTTGAACGGCGTCGTGCTGTTTGACCGCCAGTATGTGCTGTACTACACGGGCTTCGCCTTCATCCCCACCGAGCGCCCGATGGCCTTCGTCATGAACAAGCGCGGAGAGCGCGGGATGTTCGTGCCGCGCCTCGAACTGGAACACGCGCAGGCCAACGCGCTGATCGACCGCGTCGATCACTACCTCGAATATCCGTACACCGCGCACCCGATGATCGCTTTTCAGAAGATGCTCGACGAAATGGGCATGCAGGGTCCAGTCGGCGCGGACGAAGACGGCTACCCGTGGGTGTTCGGCTACCGCGGCCCGAAGCTCTCGGAGATGCTCAACGCGCCCGTGCGCAGCGTCCGCCCGTTTGTCGAAGACGCGATGATGATTAAGTCGCCCGCCGAAATTCGTCTGATTCGTGAGGCGTGCGTCTGGGCGAATCTCGGGCATGTGCTGCTGCAGCGCTACACCAAAGTCGGTGCGACCGAGACGGAAGTCAGCCAGCGCGCGGGCGACGAGGCGACGCGCGCCATGTACGACGCCATCGGCCCGATCTACCGCGGGCAGAGCGAATACTACGGCGGCGTCGTCGCCGGGTATCGCGGACAAATCGGGCGCAACGCGGCGATCCCGCACGCGCTGGCGAATAATCTGACCTTCCAGCCCGGCGATGTGCTGGTGACCGGGGCGGCGGCTCCGGTGTGGGGCTATCATTCCGAACTCGAACGCACGATGGTCATGGGCAAGGCGAGCGACGAGCAGAAGTTCCTGTTCGATCACATGGTGGCGCTGCAAGATACCGCTTTGGACGCCATTCGCCCCGGCGTCCCGTGCTCGGAAGTTGACAAGATCGTGCGCGCCTACTACGAACAGCATGATCTGATGCCGTACTGGAAACACCACGTCGGCCACGCGATTGGCCTGCGCTATCACGAAGGACCGTTCCTCGATCTCGGCGATCCGACGATCATTCAGCCGGGGATGGTCTTCACGGTCGAACCGGGGCTGTATTCGAAGGGCGTCGGCGGCTTCCGCCACTCGGACACAGTCGTCGTCACCGAGGATGGCCTCGAAAGCCTGACCTACTACCCACGCGATCTGGAAAGTCTGACGCTGCCCGGTATGAAGATCGATCAACGCTTAGTCGATGCGGCGGTTGACCTGCTCAAACGCCGTTTTCCGCCCGGTTATGGCGTCGCCGCCGCGTCTATACCGCTGACGGCGACCTGTTCACGGGCGCGGTGTGCGAGCCGGAGTACGGCGGCGGCGGATTGTGCGCGGAGACGGGCGCGATCCTGCAAGCGCACACGCTCGCCAAGCAGGTGACCGCCTCGGCCTGCGTCGCCTATGACGGGAGCGGGCGCATCGTCATTCTGACGCCATGCGGCATCTGTCAGGAACGGCTGCGCCACTGGGGCGGCGCGGTCGAAGTCGCCGTGCCCGACCCCGCCGATCCGACGCGCTGGATCGCCAAAACCCTGCGCGAAGTTCAGCCCTACTACTGGGCTAATGTGTATTTAGAGGACGAACGTTGAACAATCTTCCCTTCGCCAAACCCGGCCAGTTCTACAAAGGCAACCTGCACACGCATTCCACCAATTCCGATGGCCGCATCAGCGTCGAAGCCAGGTGTGCAAGTTCTACCGGGAGCACGGTTACCACTTCCTGTCCATCACCGATCACTTTCTGGAAAACTACCGCTATCCGCACACCGATGCGTCGGCTTACCACACGCCGGATTTCGTCACCTTGCGCGGGGCGGAACTGCACGCGGGCAAACCCTGTACTCGGCGAACTCTGGCACATCCTCGCCAACGGGCTGCCGCTCGATTTCGCGCGGCCAACGCCGGATGAGACGGGTCCGGAAATTGCGCAGCGCGCGCTGGCGACGGGCGCGTTCGTCACGGTGGCGCACCCGGCGTGGTATAACCTGAGCGAAGAAGACGTGATCAGCCTGAGCGACACGCACGCCATCGAGATCATCAACGGCATCTCAGCGGATCACAGCGACAAGATCGACAGCGTGTACATGCTCGACGTGATGCTGGCGCGCGGGTATCGCTTCACCGCGCTGGCCACCGACGACGCGCACTTCAAGCCGGATTTCCGTGACACGCTGCGCGGGTGGACGTGGGTCAAAAGCGAAGCACTGACGCCGGAAGCGATCCTCGCGGCGCTCAAGCGCGGCGACTTCTACAGCAGCACCGGGCCGCTCATTCACGATGTGCAGGTGACCCCCGGCGAGACAATCAAGATCCGCTGCTCCCCGTGCGAAAGCGTGTTCGTGACGGGGAAGGGCTCATGGGCGGCGTACAAGCACGGGCATAACATCACCGAAGTCGAGCTCTCGATCCGCAGCCTCAAATCCCCTACTGCCGTGTCACCGTGCGCGATGCTCATGGCGGGCGCGCGTGGACGAACCCGATCTGGTTCGCGTAGGTGAGCAATGATGCGATTCACCAGCGCGCTCGGCATCGCCCTTGTGATCATCTGCCTACTGGTGACACAAGTGAATTCATCACCCGCCAATCAGCAGGAGCCGTTGGTGGTCATCGCCCTGTGCTCACCAGATCGCGATCACTGGCTGTACTGGCGCATCTACAACCACAATCGTTACGCTGTGACCTTCGCTTGGGAGATACGCTTCTCTGATCAGGGCGGCACGCTGACGATTCCCGCGGCAGGGTCACTGGCGGGTGAAACCACACTGCGGACCGCGCGGGTTTCCGGTCGGAACTGGCTGCGTGTGAGCGTGGACGGGCAAGTCAACGCCGAGGTAAACGTGAATGCGGCGAACTGTCGCTTTGCCCCACCCCGGGCGGGCGCGACCGCCATGCCGATCAGCACGCCACCGAGCTTCCCCACGGAAATCGCGCAGGTGCGCATCATCGCCGGGGTCAATTTGCGCGGTGGTCCCGGTACCAACTACCCGGTCGTTGGCTCGGCGGGGGCGGACTTCACCCTCCCGGTGATCGCTTATGTCGATGTGGGCGCGGACCGCTGGTATCTCGTCACGGATTTCGACGGACAAGCCAAATGGGTGTCGGCGGGTTTCGTCGAAGTGCTGAGCGCCGATCCCATACCGCTCGCCGCGACTGTCCCCGCGCCGCCCTGATCAGCGGATGGGGAACACGGGCAGCGCGTCGACGCTCACCCCATTGAGGTCAATGAAAGCGGGATCATTCAGCACCCACCCGCCGTAATCGAGCACATACACAAAGTCACCCGCAGCATCCCGCCCAATGACCGAAACCTCACCCTTTGGGACGAGGTCTTCGTGACTGGCAACATCCGGTTCGGTGCGCACAAACGCCGCCTGACGGAGGTGCGCCGGATAGATCGTGAGCGCGGGCTGGTCCGCTGTCGGCAGAGCGAACACCCAGAGCTGATTACCCGGTGAGGCGATGATCGCCGAGCTATCCGGCGTGATGGCCACGGCTTGCGCGCCAATATTCAGCAACGACTGCAGCCTACCGCCCGCCGGGTCGAGCGCGGTGACCTGCTGCCGTCCGCCGAGCACCCCCAAACTCCAATCGGCGTTCATGGCCAGCGGCGAATACCGATCGTCCACGCTCCAATTCACCACAGCCCCGCTGTCGATATCAAAAAGCCGAGTTCACGATCATAGTCGGTGGTGAACACCAAGGTTCCGGGCATCCGGACTGAGCAGCACGGACTCCGCAAAGTAGGCCGCCTCCAATCGCGGATCAAGTAACCGACGCGCTGGCACATCCCAGAGGGCAAGCGAACCAAAACTGCCAAACATGCCCAGCAGCGTACCATCGCGCAAAAATTCCAACCGCTCCGAGCTGACGAACCGCGCAGAGGGCAGCAAATCACCGGGAGCAACCGCCTCAATCCCACCGCGCAGATCCCAGAGCGCCACCCGATTTTGAGAATATGCGACCGCGAGCAGCGTGCCATCCGGACTTATGGCGAAATTCGCGATCTGGACACGATGCGGACGGAAGGCCGCTACCAAGCACGGTGCCGCCTCGGCAATATTCCAGATTTCGAGCTGGCCATCGCGATAGCCGATGATCAGGTTGGCGCCGTCCGGGGTGAAGATGACGGCAGTAGGATAGTTATCCAGAAAACCATCCGGTTCGCTGACGCGCGCAATGGTTAACACGGCGGCGCGGCGTTCCAGTTCCCAGACGACGATTTGTTCCCCCTGCGCAAACGCGACCAGGCGGCTGTCGGGACTCAAACGCCAGCGCCCCACGCCACTCCATCGACTGCGTGGTGATCAGTTCCCACGTCTCCGTATCCCAGATGCCGAGCGGATCGTGGGCGTTTTCCGGCAATAACGCCCGTTCCGCCAACCAGCGCCCATCCGGGCTAAATCGAAAAGCGCGCAGCCGTCCAGCCCACGGCTGGACCTCCACCAACGCGGCGGTTTGAATGTTTTCGGGGGTGAGCGGCGTTCGTCCGGTCTGCGCGTGCAGCGCAGCGCCAGTGAGCAGCAAGACCAGCACCACGCTGATTTGGATCCATTTTGAGGGGAAGGCCAGCATGTATCGACCTCTTGGAAGCGATTCCGCTAAACAACACAGGACAGAGTTTGTTCCTAACCAGCGCTCGATGCAAATCCAATTCATGCGGCTGAACGAGAAATTTATTCAGGAAAAATACAGACAGTTTAAGGCTTTACGAGTATCGACTCGTTATACTGCTTCCATTGTGGACAACTTAGGAGCAACTGGGCATGTATTCATTGGACTGGCTGATTCCAACAAAGTCGCGTATGCCCGCGTGTATGGGCGGCATACCCTCGAAGATATGGAACGGTCAAACGCCGATTTCAAGATTTTGCTGGACGCGGCAGGCGGGCTGCGCATTTGATTATGGATATGCGCGCCGCCGAAAACCTGCCGATTCAGATCAAGCGCGGGCAGGATCGCTGGAAGTCGCCAAGCACCCGAATCTGGGCTGGGTGGTCAGCGTCGGCTCGACTAACGAGATCGTCAAGTACGTGGGCATCATGCTCGTCAAAATCTTTCGTCTGCGCTTTCAACGCCTCAACAGCATGCAAGAAGTGATCGACTTCCTGCACAGCCTCGACCCAAACCTCAACTGGTCGGCGGCGCGCCTCGAACTGCTGGTCAACGATGCGGAACTGCGCTTCCCCTTCCCCTAACTGCCACTCGCCGTTTTGATATAGCGGTAGGCGGCATACAGCCGCTTGAACCGCGCTTCGGCCTCCTCTTTGGGGAGTTTGCTCACGTCGGGGTGAAATTCGCGTGCCAGCTTGCGAAACGCGGCTTCACCTCGTCGTCGGACGCACCGCGCAAAGCCGAGCGGTTCGTACGCGATCCAGCTCGGACTGCGGCAGGCGATCGACGGGTGTGAAACCCCTCGCCCGGCACATCCGCCCAACTCGGATTGCTCCACGTGTAGAACTGGGTGTGACCGCGCGTAGTCTGCTTGCGGGAAAGCGTTGCGCCCGGTGATGTAGTCGGGCTGCTTCCAGAACGCCTCCGTGCCGAAATTCGCCACCAGCCAATCACCGCGGATCGACTGCGGCTGCTTCACCACACGCGGAACGACGGCAGGTGTGATCTCGACATCCGGCCCGTACCACGCTTCCTGTTCGCTGCCCCGCCCGAGCGGCTTAAAGTGCACCTGCCCGACCGCGTAACCGTCCGTCGTCTGGCGATAGGTGTACACCTTGTCGCGATACAGCGCGTGCAGCGCGAGCAAGCCTTCGTCAGGGGTGGTCAGCGCGCCATCGGACGGCACGAGCGCCGCATCGACGATGAACAGCGACCCCACGCCGACGCGCGTCCCTTCGCTCAAAATCCGTTTGAGATTGCGCACGCGCACCGGCTCATCCAGCAGATACACGTAGATGAGCGTGCCCGTCCACGTGTGAGCGATCAGATGTCCGTCTTTCGCCACGGACAGCCGCGCACACTCTCGACGCCCGTCAATTTGCCGCACAACCAGCGTTTGATCTCGTCTGCGACCATACCCGATACCATTAAAGCTCAGTTCGCAATCGCGCCATTGGAACAAATGGGACGGGAGAGCGGCTATACTTCGCCGCAGACTATATGCAGCGAAGGATGCCAGCCCATGACTGATGATGATCGCCTTCCGTTAGCCTTTGAGCGGATCGCTCCGGACGGGCAGCACGCGCATCCCGCGCTTTCTCACGCGGATGCGGTCACGGCGCACCGTGCGCGATTTTTTCGCCCGAACCTGTGCCCTTCGAGCTGATCGAAAATGCCATTGCAGCGGCGGCGACGGCTCCGAGCGGCGCGAATCAGCAGCCGTGGACGTTCGTCGTGGTGAGCAATCCGGAGATCAAGCGCAAGATTCGCGAAGCGGCGGAAGCCGAGGAATACGAGAGCTACACGCGGCGGATGAGTCAGGAATGGCTGGACGCGCTGGCGCATCTGCACCCGACTGGCACAAGCCGCATCTCGAAGACGCGCCGTATCTGATCGTCGTGTTCGCGCAGGCGTACGGTGTGCGTGACGATGGCACGAAGATCAAGCATTACTATGTGACCGGATCGGTGGGGATTGCGGTGGGGATGCTGCTGGCGAGTCTGCATCTGGCGGGCTTGGCAACGCTCACGCACACGCCCAACCCGATGACCTTCCTCGCGAGATTTTAGGGCGACCCGCTAATGAACGCGCCTCGTGGTGATCCCGGTCGGCTACCCGGCGGCGGATGCCAGAGTGCCCAACATCAGCAAGAAACCGCTGGCCGAGGTGCTGATCCGGGTGGAGTAAACAGGTAGGGGCGCAACCTGACCCCACCCC
>NZ_JADJPI010000039.1:0-311369 GCF_016713355.1 Candidatus Flexifilum breve | reverse complement strand
GTGACCACATCCCGCCTCGTGTCGATTGCGTATCGCCTGCCGGGTCTGGCGATTGGCATGACCAGATCTCCGCCATCGCGGTGATCGTCTTCGAAAGTGCCAGCACAGATCGCGCCCGGCGGTATCCCATCGCGATCGTATCAACCACCTCGTGTCACCGCTGCCCATCAGGTTTGATGATCCTGATCTGACGATATCCCTATCCAGTTAATCGCCTTCCGGTTCCTCGGCGGCTGGAAAGTGGTCGCGGCATTGATCTTCCTGTCGTGCTCTACACTCGCTGCTGATCGATATTATGACCCCTTGGTTTAACGGCTATATGATGTCACGTGAAAATCTGCTGAACGCCATTTTCGGTAGGATCATCGGTGGTATCGGCGGTGGCATTGTGCTGGCGGCGAACGGCACGCTCGGCGATCCTCGACGCTGGGGCGCATTCTGCAGAAGCGCTGCTGGCACTACGTTGAGCAGCAGCACACTGTACACCGATGGCTTTGTAATTGCTTGGCGCCGGGGCTGGTCTTCGGCACAGAAGGCGCGCTGTATGCGATGGTCACGCTGTACGTGGCGGCACGGCCACCGCCGACTATTAACCGAAGGACCGAGCGTCATCCGCACAAGCGTGATCATCACGGATCACCCGCGCGAACTGGCGGATGCGATCACCTCGCGCATGGGGCGCGGCGTACGGCGTCGTGGGCGGGGACGGATGTACGCAATCAGCCACGCACCGTGCTCTACGTGACGATGGCGCGCTCACAGGTCAACGAACTGCGCCGCATCGTGCGCCACGTCGATCCGGCGGCGTTTATGGTGAGGGCAGGGCGTATATCGCCTATGGACACGGCTTCCGCGAAGCCCCAGTCAACGAGACCGACGACGAAGATTAGGCGCTATCAGCTTCCTCCCAGGCGGTGTTGAGCCGTCTTTCGAGAGAAGCAATGTGGGTACAGTCCTCTGTGTGCGCCATTTTCCGGCGCATAGACGGGGGTGTCCCTCCCTGCGTTCGGGGGTTGGTTGTAGAACCGACTTGACCGCTTGGGTGCGGCTGCCTAGATTTGCTAAAATTGACAAAGATATAATAAATGTTGAATTAACCCCGACTCGTTTATACTTTCCCAAGCGATTCGCGTGTACTATTGCTTATATGAACTTGGCACGTAATCTGCGAGTGGAATCATTGGCATCTTCATTACAGTGGGTTCAGTCCCTCCGAACGGTGTTTCAGGCCGCAACTGAACCGCATCCGAGCATCAAATCTCCAACGGAAATCCACAGCATTCGCTTGTTCGCGGCGCTGATGCTGGTGCTCGCGCTCCTCATGTTTGTGTTCGCTTATTCTACCCTTCCTGGCCACCTTCTTTGATCCGGATTCGGAGTGGTTCGCCTCAGATCTGCTGGCCACGGGCATCGTCTGTCTGTTCCTCTTTGCCAGCCAGTACGCGCGGCAGGGGCATGTGCGGTTCATGACCTGTACCGTGAGTGCGGTTCTGCTGGCTGTCGTCCTGTACTTTTCCTATCCAGATATGGGCGCATGGGAACTCAACTTCATCGCTTTTGCGATCTTGCCCATGCTCCTCGCGACCATCTTTGTCCCTCTCGCTTACAGCGCACTGCTCATGGGTTTTCTCACGCTGGGCGTTGCCGTGCTAGCCTACGTCTCGCCTGAGGCCAGCTTCATCGACCTCGCGACTGGCCCGTATACGCTGGTCTGCTGACCTGGTAACCTCCAAATCATCGCGGTGCTGTATTTCCGCCAGATCGCCGCGGAAAGACCCGCGCAGGAAGTCGAAACTGAGCGCCTGCGGATGGCGTTGGAGAATGAGCGCGAGATCAATCACCTCCGAAACACCACCGGTGGCGACGATCTCGCACGAGTTCGGAAGACGCCTTCGGCGGCGATCTATACGGCGAGCGAGACGATCGAGAACTTACAATGACCGGCTCCCCGCGGATCGACGCTTGGAACTACCGCATCGCATCCAGTCGCAGGTCAACGAAGTTGAGACGACCTCGTCTCGGAAGTCGCACTGATGCGGCGCATGCAGGGCGGCAGTTCCCACTGGAACGCCAGATGCACAATCTACGGGCGTTCTGCGAAGAACTGGTGCGCGACTACGAGACGTTCAATGCCCAGATCACGACTACACGCTGAACTACACGCTGTCCGACGACGAGCGTGCGTCGATATGCGCTTGCTCCGTCCGATTGTTGGCAACCTGCTCAGCAACGCCGTCAAGTGTTCCCGGAGCGGCGGCCCGATTCGGCTGGGACGGGCCGCGTCGATCACTGGCTACTGCGGTGACGGTCGAAGATCAGGGCGTCGTCAAGCTGACCGACCGACGCCATCTTCGAGCCGTTCTTTCGCGGCGAAAAACGCCCTCGCGACGGGACGGCCTTAGGCCTGAAGATCGTCCAAGACTGTGTGGCGCTCTACGGCAGCGAAATCAATTTCACCTCGCAGGAGGGGACCGGCACGCGCTTCGCCGTCCGCCTGCCCTTGAGTGCAGCTTGAGCTACTTTTCAACAAACATTAATTCGTACCGTTGATGAAAGCGTGGTATTATCGAGTTTGAAGCCGTTTTTCGCCGTATGGAACGATAGTGTATGCGCGTACTAGTCATTTCCGACATTCATGCCAACCTCACCGCTTTTGGAAACTCGAGGCAGTGCCCGCAACGAGTGGGAACACGTCTGGTGTTTGGGTGATGTCGTGGGCTATGGTCCTGATCCGAACGAGTGTGTTGATCTGCTCAGACACTGCCGCATTTGTGCCTCGCGGGGAACCATGACTGGCCGCGCTCGGTCGCCTCGACATTCGCACCTTCAACCCGGATGCGCAAAGCGGTCGATTGGACGCGCGCTACCCCTCACTGCCGAAAATCTCGCTTATCTCGAAGCGCTGCCGACGACCTTCGTCATCGGCAATTACACGCTGGCGCATGGCAGCCCCGCGAACCCGTGGGAGTACATCCTGAGCCACCGATCGCCGCGCTGAATTTCTCGCATTTTGAAACCTCTTATTGTCTGGTGGGGCACACGCACCAGCCGATCATTTACGAGCAGGTGGACGAGCAGGGCGATACCGAGCGGTCGCGCCAGGTGTACCGCCAGCGTATCCGCTTGAATGGTCACCGCCAGATCATCAACCCCGGCAGCGTGGGCCAGCCGCGTGACGCGATCCCGACGCCGCCTATGCCATTCTCGACGTGGAAACCAATCAGTTTGAGCATCGCCGCGTGCCCTGGCAACATCAAGGCTGTGCAGAAACGGTATGCATAAATTCGATATGCCGGAGCGGTTGATCTCACGCCTCGAACACGGCTGGTAACATGACCGATGACCTCAATCCGACGGCGCGCGAACGGACTACCTCATCCAAATCTACCGTCTGAGCGACGGCCAGCGGGAGGGGTTTGTCAGTACGTCCGCCCTTGCCGACATCATCAACGTGAGCGCCCCCGCCGTCAACCGGATGGTGACCCGACTGCGCGATCACGGGCATGCTCTTCCACGAGCCGTATCAAGGCATCCGTCTGACGCCGGTGGGTGAACGCGAAGCCTTAAAGCAGCTCCCGCGACCAGCGGATTGTCGAAGCATTCCTCGAACGGGTGATGGGCTTTGGCTGGCACGAAGTTCATGCCGAAGCGGATCGCATCAGCCGCGTGTTGAGCGAATCCGTTGCCGACCGCATGGCCATGATGGCGGGTTACCCGACGCATTGTCCGCACGGCGAACCGATCCCCACGGCGGAAGGCGACCTGCAACCCATGGACGATATTCTGCTCAGCGAAGCGACGCACACTGTGATGCTGGAACTCACCCGCGTGCGCACCCGCGAGCCGGATCGCCTCGAATATCTGGGCGCGCTGCACCTCAAACCCGGCGCGCAGTTCTGGATCTTGCACGCCGCGCCGTTCAACGGGCCGATTCAGCTCAAGTTGGGGCGGGAATTTCGCATCATCGGGCACAACCTCGCCGAGATGATCCGGGTGAAGGTGGCAGATAGTTCACAGTAATCAGTGAGCAGTTGACAGTGAAAACCAACGGCGACTCGTGTGAGTCGCCGTTTTTGTTTCAGTTGGCTCAGTTCCCCGTGATTCTAACTATCCACTGTCAGCTGCTCCTGACGGGCTAGCACTTGACTTCTGTCGCTACTTTTTCATACTCTAAATAGCATCATAAAAACGTATTTAATATAAATAGGTATAAATACATTGAAGAAAACACACTGGATCACTGCGTTACTGTTCCTCCTTCTGCTATGGCCCGTTGTTGTCATTTCTCAGGGGCAGTACCCCGACTCTGAACAGGTTCAACTGACTGCTGCCGATGGGCTAACCCTCGTTGGTGACTACTTTGCCCCGGTAAACGCGCCACAGGATGGGGCTTTTGCTATCCTTTTCATCCATGAACATGGCGGCGCTCGCGGTGATGTCGCCTTTCTCACACGTCCCTTTATCGATCAAGGTTACGCCCTGCTAGCAGTTGACCTGCGTGGTCATGGCGCGACCGGTGGGCCGGAAGACTGGGAGGCAGTGACCGGGGACTTGCAGGGATGGATGGATTGGCTGCAAAGCCAGCCTGGAATCCGGCCGAGTGGAGGACTAATGACAGTGGGCGTGGCCGTAGGCGGTGATTATGCACTGATTGCCTGCGCTAACGCCGCTGAATGCCAAGCTGCAGTCGCCATTTCGCCTATCGCTGTTGGATGTGAAGTCGTAAGCTGTGCTGAGGAGGTGAACTCGACGAGCAGGGAACAGTTGCTAATTGATGCAACAACCACGAGCGCTATTCGTGATGGTCTACGACGACGCTCCGTCCTCCTGATTTTCAGTCAAGAAGGATTCACGAGTGACAGTGCAAAATACTTGCTTGCGGCTCAAGTGGAGATGTCCAGGCGAATATGTTCATCGGTTCACGATTCGGCATGGACTTCTTCGGATTTGGCCGCGAGGAAATTCCGAACTCGTTGTTGCGTGGCTGAGTCAGCAGACGGGCTAATGCGGAAACGTCAAACACATCTGGTTTTCTGAATCCAAACAAAAGCGGTTAGCCCTGAGGGCCAACCGCTTTTTGCTAACTACTAAGGGCTAACTGCTGCGTTACTGGCTGTCCGCGACCGCTTGATCGGCGGCGGCTTGCAGCGTCGCGACCGCATCTTCGACGCTCATGCCGTTGGTGGTGACGTTGGCAATCGCTTCGCTGATCGCGCCGCGCACCGTGCCGTACGCGCTGATCGACGGGCTGCTGTACAGGGTCACGCCGCTGCCGAGCAGTTCATTCGCCGCGGTGAAATACGGGTAAATGCTCGAATACGCCGTGAACATGTCTTCGGTCATCATTTCCGAGGTCGACGGGATGGGGTTGAAGTAGCCCGAACCGGCGCTCCACATCGCTGCGACTTCCGGCGAAATCAGGTACTTGAGGAACAGCCAGCTCGCGAAAGCTGTTCTTCCGGCGTGCTCTGGAACATGATGATGCTGGGAACGAACACCTGCACCGTCTGGTTGCCTTCGGTGTACGGGAACGACCCGACGACGAAGTCGAAAGGCTGCGCTGTTATCGACCAGCGCCTGCTTGATGAAGGTGAAGCCCGCGGTGCTCGTCACGAAGAACGGGTTCAGGCCGAGGCCGAAATCCGCCTGTTCGGCAAAGCGTTCCGCCGGGATGTAGCCGCAGCCGCTGTCGTACAGGTCTTTGTACAGCGCGAGGCTGTCCGCAACGGCCTGATTGTCCGCGAACGTGAACGCGCTCGCGTCGGCATCATAGATGCTGCCGCCCATGCTGGCGACCCACGATTCGAACGCCGAGGCGTCGGTGGTGATCGGGAAGCCCTGAACATCGCCGCCCGCTTCGGTCGTCAGGTCGTTCGCGGTGCATGCAATCGCCTTGAAGTCTTCGACGGTGGTCGGCACGGCATCATAGCCGAGTTCGCTGAGCATGGCGGGGTTGTAGACCATCACCTGCGCCGAGAACTGGTGCGGGAAGGCCAGCACCTGACCATCCGCCGCCGTGTTGAATCGACGAGGTTGGTGCGGAAGTCGCCGAGCGCATCCGCGCTCAGACCCCAGTCCGGGCTGTTCCAATACTGCGCCACGTCGACGACCACGCCGTCACGGGCGTAGCTGGCGGCGTTGTTGGCGTAGCCCGCCGCGAGATTCGGCAGCTCACCGCTGACGATGCCCGCGTTGTCCAGATCGGCGATGTCGTTGTAGCTGCCCTGCGCCGTCGCTTCGACGGTGATGCCCCATTCATTCGTGCTGTTGAACTGTTCGATGATGGCGGTCATTGTTTCGGCTTGAGCGTTGCTGAACTGATGCCAGTAAGCAATCGTCTGCCCCGAAGGATCGACGTTTGCCAGATCATCCTGCGCCATGACCGTTCCGGCCATGACGAAGAGTGCCACGAAGGCGAGCAAAACGAGTTTACGCATGGTGTAAACCTCTCTTTGTCAAAGATACACCCTAATTATTACCACCGAAATGTTAAGAACACATCAAATCTTGAGGCACCTTGCCCAAATTGGGGGCATTTGACCAGCAAACAGCGGTCAGACAGCAGGTCAGAGGCGCGCCTATTCGTCAACGGGCTCGCCGCGCTGATCGTAAAGCGCCTGCGCTGCGAGAATATCCTCCATGTGGCTCTCTGCCCACGCCTGCACGGCGTTGATGAGCGTCGAGAGCGACTTGCCGAGCGCCGTAAGCTGATACTCCACGCGCGGCGGGACTTCCGGGTAGATGTGCCGCTCGACCAGGCCGTCGCGTTCCAGCGTGCGCAGCGTTTTGGTGAGCATCTTCTGGCTGATGCCCTCGATGCGCCGCTGAATCGCTGAAAAGCGCTGTGGTTGGCCGTCCAGCAGCACGCCGACGACCAGCACCGTCCACTTGTCGGCGATGCGATCCAATGCGGCGCGAGTGGGGCAAATTTCCCGATAAGCATCAAATGTGGGGTGCTTCTGCGAGCATAGCTGTCTGCCTTCGCTATAGTTACCTCAAAGTAAGTAGAGCACTTTGGAGTGCCTACTTGCCCAAAGTGACTAGGTTACTTATAGTTACTGTCATTCTACAGTATAACACGGGAGCACAAATCAATGAAGGTAGCACTGTTTGGCGCGAGCGGCTGTGGTGGGTGGGGCGATTTTGCAGGAACTATTGGCCCGTGGTCATCAGGTGACGGCGATTGTGCGCCACCCGGCGAAAATCACTGTGCAGCATGCCAATTTGACCGTGCAGGCGGGCGACGCGGGTGACAGCGCGGCGGTGACCAAGCTGGTCGCGGGGCATGAGGCGGTCATCAGCTCGGTGGTGGATCGCACGAACATTGAGTCGGGCGTGGCGACCGCGCAGGCGTTCATCGCGGGTGTGAAGGCGGCGGGCGTCAAGCGCGTGCTCTCCGTGGGCGGCGCGGGCAGCCTCGAAGTCGCGCCGGGTGTCGCGCTGGTGGATACGCCGCAGTTCCCCGCGGAATATCGTCCGGAATCGCTGGCGTACCGGGAAGTACTGAACCTGTATCGCAGCCTCCCGGCGGGCGAGCTGGCCTGGACCGTTGCCACCCCCTCAATCGTCATTTTCCCCGGTCCGGCCAAGGGGACATTCCGCACTGCGACGGATAATCTGCTGTTCGACGCCGAGGGCAACTCGACGATCTCCAATGCGGACTTCGCCACGGCGCTGGTCAACGAGCTGGAAAACCCGCAGCACATCGGCGGGCGCTTCACAGTCGGG
Source organism: Candidatus Flexifilum breve (assembly GCF_016713355.1). Classification (NCBI taxonomy): domain Bacteria; kingdom Bacillati; phylum Chloroflexota; class Anaerolineae; order Aggregatilineales; family Candidatus Flexifilaceae; genus Candidatus Flexifilum; species Candidatus Flexifilum breve. The sequence goes on along the minus strand of NZ_JADJPI010000039.1, from coordinate 303,641 downwards.
TACTAAAGACGCATAGGCTGGTATCTTATGATCAGGCGCAGGCCAAAGTAGCACGAAGATCGTGACAAGCGCGGAATTTCGCGCCTGATCAGCCCCAAATGTTGAAATTGGCAGCATACTAGAAGCGATGTTTCTCGTCATCAAGGTGCTGCCATGGCTACCCCTAACTCACTTCCTTCACACCCTGTGTCCGCAGATTCGATCCCGGAATGGGGCTTCTGGCGCATGGCGCACTGGGTACTGCGCGGTGCGCTGATCGGGACCGGAATCAGCGCGGCAGCGTGTAGCCTAGCCGCTGCGTACACGCTGACCTCCGCACCGCAACCCGACTGGGCGGCGCTCATCGACGTTGGTCTGCGGCATGATTATCCGCTGCTTATCGTACTGATAGCGTCATTTGGCGCGCTGATCTTTGCGGCAAGTGGTCTGCAAACCTACGCGCTCGAGCGCTCACCCACAGTGCCCGACCAACCGCGACCGTACTCGAGTGTGCTGAGCTTGGGCGGCCTGCTGGGAGTAACCGTTCTGCCGCTGGCCATCCTCCCCGGAGCGCTGGTCGTTGCCGTGCTCGTCACAGAAGTTTTCCTCCCCTACACACAGTCCACCGGGCAGGGGATAAACTGGGCCACGCAATTCCCCCAACTGTTGGTAGTCAGCTTCATTGGTGGCCTAGTTTTAGGCGTAAGTCTGGGTTTCGCGACCGCGTTGATTGCCTCGTTCAGCAAGTTGGCACCACCCTCTATACCCTATGTGCTGCTGGGTCTTGTCATTGGCGGCTTGCTCGTGCTGTTCGATCTCTTCAGCCGCTCGCCGATGGTAGTGCTCGTCGCGGGAGCGCTGGGCTACCTTGCGGGGCGCTTCGCTGAACGGGACTTGAACAGCGCAATACAGTTGTTGAATTGGCGCAGCGGGCTGCTTGGAGCCGCGCTGGTAATCTGCGTCGGAACGGTTTTTAGTCGTCAATCCGAGCGCCGGAACCGACAGCGCGCGAGTGCGGCTCGACGTGTTTCTGTTCGGCGTCACGGCGATCTATGTGCTGCCGCAGTTGTTCATCCGGCGGCCCACGCTAGCCCGCTAAATCAACCACCACCGCCGTGATGTCGTCCTGTGTGCTGCGGCGGTTCTCCGTCGACTGCGACCGCGCGTAGGCCGCATCGCCAATCGCCTGTGCCGGATCGCCCGCTTCTAATATGTGCGCCAGCATTTCGGCATCGGTCAGGTTTTTGTACGCGCCATCTGAACACAGGTACAGCCGATCCCCTTCCGAGAGTTCAATGCGCGAGACCTGCGGCGTCGGCTCATCGTCGTACACGCCGAGCGTGCGAATCACGATGTTGGCCGCGGGGATCTTCAGCACCGTATTGCCGACCAGAAACCAGCGCCACGCGATATACAGCTCATACGGGTTGCCGCCGATCTGCACCGTGCCGCTCAGTTTGGGCTCGTTGACGCCGTCATAGCTGTTGAGAATCTCGCTGAGCGTCGCGCCGTCCTCTTCGCTCAACTGTCCCTGATCGACCAGATATTGAATATTGTCCTCGTCATAGCACAGTTGGAGCAGTTCGCCGCCGCTGACCAGATAGCCGCGCGTGTCGCCGACCTGCGCCGTGAGCAGTCGCTTCCCGTTTTCGCACACCACGCATACTGTCGCCACTGCGCCGACGCGCTGATTGAGCGGATGCTCGGACTCGTCGTTGAGTTCGCGGCGGATGCGGTCATGCGCGCGCTTGATCGCCGCGATGGCTTTGGTCTGCGCTTCACCGCCGGGATCCGCGGACACGTCGCGCGGCAGATGCTGCAAATCCTCGACCAACGTTTCGCGGACAATCAATGCGGCTTCCCGCCCGGTGATCACGCGGCCATCGGCTAACGTGCGCTGATGCCCGCCCATCCCGTCGATGGCCGCGAACACGGGGGCGCTGTCCTCATCGCCGACGAAGGTCATGGCGGCGTCTTCGCAGCGTTCTGGGTGATCAATCGACGCCATTTCGTACTGGTAGACTTTCACGGTTTCTTCCTCAACAGGTTCTGCATGGCGCGCAGGAAGGTATCAGCGGATTCACGCTCACCAAGGCGGATTTTGCGCAATTCGTCGGGCGAGATGTAAGGGGCGGGTTCGCCGTCAATAGCCGGCGGCGCGATGACTTTCTTCGGCTCAGACAGTTGATCGGATTGGACGACGGGCGCTTCCGCGGGGCGGATCACGAAGCGGTAGCCGCAGCGAGAGCAGACTTTAGCGGTCATTTTGCGCGGCGCGCCGCACTGCGGACACCATTTCTGCTTATGCCCGCGCGCCGCGATCTGCACTTTGGCATACGCCGCCCCGCAGCGCGTGCACACGTTCGCCGTCAGGCGGTTGAAGTGCCCGCACGCGGCACAGCGTTTGCGCATTTCGCCCTGCACCTCGGCGAGATAAAACGGCGCCCCGCACTGGGTGCAGTTCTTCGCCGTCAGTTTATTCGTGTGTCCGCATCGGGGACACGCTTTTCCCGCCGCGTCGGTCATAGAGATTCTCCGCCAGAAACACGCATTTCGTTTGCGGCGCCAATTGTGACGTATACTGACAAACCCTCCAAGAGTTGGGCTAGGCATGAGGGTGCTTAATACCCCCTCACCCCCCAGCCCCTCTCCTACGCAAGCGGGGAGAGGGGAGAAAACACGCTGTTGCTGGCTCCCCTCCCTGAATTCGGGGAGGGATCGGGGGTGGGGTAAATCAATTGAATTACGGACGCGCAGAAGCGCGGCCAATCACCTCACCCCTAAATCCCCTCTCCGGGTGGAGAGGGGACTTGCCTAGACTGTTCTTCACCCCCTCGCCTTCTGGAGAGGGGGCTGGGGGGTGAGGTTACGCCTCGTCTTCTTCCGTCAGGCTGACCGTGGATGTGCCGAGCGCGGCGGTCTTGCGGGCGACTTCGCTGCCCGCGCCCGCCTGTTCCAGCACCTGCGTCATCTGCCGGTTGCCCACCGCCTGCGCGATCTCCAACGCTTCGGTGCGATGGCGTTCCGCTGCCTTTGCGTCGCCCGCTTGCAGGGCTTCAGTCATGGCGCGGGTCGAGGCCGCTAACTGCCCCTGTCCGAGATAGCCCGCGACGACCGCATTGACCTGATTCGACTTTTCGGTCTCATGCGTCTGTTCGAGGATCATCCAGGTGGTCTGATCGCCTTTTTCCTCGATGCGCTGCCCGCCCGCCACGTACACGACCGAGGGTTTCATCGCCACCACGCGCGCGCCGACCGAGGCCAACTCGACGTGGACGATGAAGTCGCGGTGATCTTTGGTGGACATGGGCGGCACGGGCACAACCCACGTGTGATCATCGCCCATGGGAGCGGCTTCACCCTTCACCCAGTCGGGATAGGCCTGCGAGAGCGACAGGATGCGCGCGCCCGTGGGCGTCCACAGGTTGAGCGCCACATCACTGGCGACGGTATTTGCCATCTTGACGATCGAAGTCGCGAATTCCTCACGCAGCGCTTCCGGCTGCGGGACGGCTTTGGGCATCCAGCCGTTGGTGATCTGCGCCATCTTGGTCAGCTCGCTGGGATTCCAGTCGCTGCCGTAGCCATACGCGCACAGGTGAATCTGCATATCCGCCGCCGCTTTGACCGCGCGTGCCAGATGCGATTCCGGTTCGGTGCTCTGCCCATCGCTCAGGAAGATGCCGTAGCGCGCATAGCCCCCCGTGATCTGCCGCTGGGCTTGCAGCGCGACATCAATCCCCGTCGACATCGACGTGCCGCCGAAAATCTGCACGCGCTTGAGGTTAGAGCGGAACTGGGAGACGAGCTGCGCCCGGTTGACCGCGGGCGTGAGATTCGTCATCGGCACGACTTCTTTGCCATCGTCGTCAAAGACCACGACTTGCAGCATGATGCCATTGGGCGCGTGTTCGAGCAGGTCTTCGACGGTGGCGATGGCGTTGTTGAACTTCGCACCCTGCATCGACCCGGACACATCGCAAATGAGCGAAATGACCGCGCCCTGCGCTTCCTGCGGCGCTTGGTTCGCCGTCACCGACACCACACCCCACACCGAATTGGTCGTCGGGCTGATGTACGGGTTGTAGTACGTTTTGAATGAGAATGCGTTCGCCATAGCTTCCCCTCATATGTTCATAGTGTAGGGACGAGGCCTGCGTGTCCGGATTTAAATTGCGCCGGACCAGTTAACGCGCTTTGGCGCGTCGTTGCTGTTCACCCCTGTCTTCGCCTCCGCTCAACCGCTCCCTCTCCCAACGGGAGGAGGGGCAAAGAACCATCAGCTTCTTGGGTGAGGTCGCTTTACACCAACCGCCACACGCCCGGTCATGATGCGCTCGTTAATCACCCATTCGCGGTCGGCGTTTTCATCGCGCGCCAGATATTCACGCCACGCGGCTTCGTTCGCCCGCGCCAAGTCACCGACCGAGCGCATTTGCTCGCCCGGGTAGTTGATCTGCGGGACTTTGCCCGTCGCCCGCGCGATCTGCACGGCGGTGTAGTAGAACTCGCCGATCAGCCGGAAGAACGAGCGCGTTTCCACGCCGTTTTCGCGCAGTACATTGATCGCCTGCGCCGCCTGTTCTAGCTTGGCGACATCGCCGTCGGGGGGCTTCTGGTTGGACAGCGCGATCAGTTCGAGCAGCACGTCGTTGTAGCTGGTGTTGCGGCTGCTGACCTCTTCCAGAACGCCGATGGCTTCGTCCACCTGTTTTTCGTACAGGTAGGCTTTCGACGCGCCGATGTACGCCTGCCCGATCGATGGCTTGCTGTTGATGATCGCCTTGTATTCGAGAATCGCCTGCTGGCTGTTGCCGCTGCGGCGGTAGAGTTCCGCCAGCAGCAAGCGCGCGCGGTGATCGCCCGGCTTGAGCGTCATCATGCGGCGGTAGCGTTCGGCGGCTTCTTCAAATTTGCCCGTGTTTTCGAGATACTGCCCTTCGGCGAGCAGCATTTCCCACTGCACCTGCGGGTTGGCGTTCGCCTGCGCGACCTTAAGGTCGGCGGCGGCTTCTTCCAGCTTGCCGGCCTGCGTGTAGACGAGCGCGCGCAGCAGATACGCCGACGCGCCGCCATTGTTGTTGATCGCCTGATTCGCCAGCAGCAGGGCGCGGCGGTAGTCGCGTTGTTGATAGGCTTCCTGCGCGGTGAGGATCACGGTTGACGCGGGGTTGGTGGTCGGCACCTGCGGCAGGTCGATTTTGACCGTCCCGGCGACCACGCCCGTCCCGGTCGTCTGGCGCAGCGTTTCCAGCGTCACACCCGCGAAATTGGCGCGTTCGCGCTGCTGGCGGAACGCCGTCATATCCGGCGTTTGCCCCTTCACATAGCCGATCACACCGTCGATTTCCGCTTCGATCTCCTCGACGCTCTGCGGGCGGTTCTCGCGTTCCGGCGCGGTCAGCCACTCGACAAAGTAGCGCAGCGATTCATCGTACTGAATCCACGGATGGTCAGTGGGTGGCGTGAGTGTGTAGCGGAACTCCTCGTGTGGACTTCTTCCATCCCGACCAGTTCCGCCAGCGTACGCCCGATGGTGAAATAGTCGTCGCGCCAATCAGGATGCCGCGCCTGCTGCGAGTGATAACCGGGCGTGCCGCGCGCGGGCTTGGGCGGCTTGTTGGGGTCGTAGCGGTACGCTGTGCCGAAGTCGAGCAGCACTTCGATCTGGTCGCCATTGGCGAGCGTCATCCGCTTGACGTTGGACGGCTTAAAATCGCAGTAGATGATCGGCGGGTTGAGGCCGTGCAGATATTTGAACGCAGGCAGCAGCCCTTTGACGCGCAGCAGCGCCTGTTCCGCCGACATGGGCAGCACCAGCTTGCGCGTGGTCGGCTCTTCGATCTCGTCCGCCCAGCTCGGCCCGGCGATGAATTCCATGACGTAGCACAGCTCAGTATCGATCACGAAGAAGTCGATCACCGAGATGATGTTGGGGTGGCGGATATTGATGAGCGTCTTGGCTTCCTGCTCCAGCGCATCGCGCAGCAGCGGATCTTGCGCCACCACCGTCTTGATCACGACGTACTTGGAGAGGTTGCGGTCATACGCTTTCCACGCGCGCCCCATGCCGCCCTGACCGAGCAATTGCTCGATGCCGTAGCGGTCAGAGATGACCGCGCCGATCTGAATGGCGCTCGGCGGGCCTTCCAGCACAACGGGTTTGGGCGCTGCCGCAGTCGCTCCGTTGGTATCCAGCTTTTTGCCGCAGTTGGGGCAGTGCCGCGCGTTGGGGCGCAGTTTGAAACCGCAGTTGGGGCACGTCAGGCGGTCGACGGGGACTTCGCCCGTCGCCATCACCTGCGCCGCCGTCAGCGGTTTAAGCGCCTGGGTTGAGAGTTCAAGCCCGCACTCATCGCAGAAGCCGCTGGCCGTGCTGGTCGGCTTGCCGCAGTGCGGACAGGTGATTTTCGCTTGTGTGGTCACGTCTTTTTGCCTTTATCAGTTGACGACAACCTCAAGCAGAAGGGGCCGCGAGCAGTCTGCTTGGGGACAGCGGACGCAATGAGCGTCCCTACGAGAAAGGCTGTCGTGTAGGGACGCGCTTTATCGCGTCCGCAACCTCCCAAAACCGACCTGTAACCCGTATTCACGGTATCTACGCCTGAGCAAAACAACTATCGTTGGGCAATCCATCCCGCCCCATGAGGGGGGGGGGCCCCGCCCCCGGTGAGTTACGCTTCGTGGAACACCAACTCGATCTTGCCGAGCTTGATCACATCACCTTCGTCGATCGGTTCGGCTTGCCCCTGCGCCAGCTTGATCCCGTTGACATAGGTGTGATTCGAGCTGCCGAGGTCTTCGATGTAGTACTTGCCGCCGATGTTGGTGATCTGCGCGTGGCGGTGGCTGATGTATTTGCCGTCCGGGTAGCCGTCAAAGTCGATTTGCAGCGCCGGGTCTTCGCGTCCGATCACCGCGGCATCGCTCAGCTTGAAGATCGACCCGGTGCTTTTGAGCACGAGGTGCGGCCCTTCATACGGGGCGAGCGGCGGGTCAGCCTGCGGGATTAAATCCTGCGGGGGCGGCGGCGGAACTGGCGCTTCATCGGCGGGGTTGACGAGCACCACACGCGCCACCGACGGTGCAGTCGCCTGCGGAAGTTCCGTGCCGCATTCTTCGCAAAAACGCGAGCCCGGTTCGTTCCAGTGCTGGCAGTTTGGACATTGCATAGTTAATCAGTTCCTTCCCAACACTTTCATGGTACGCACAATTCTACAATACGCTCCCCCATTTTACGGGGCAGTTGCGTCAAAAAGTTGTCAAATCGCGCTAGACAGAGCCTGCGGGATGTATGATTGATGATACCATTGTAGCGACGAGGCGAGCCTCGTCCTTTTGTTGGAAAATCTGCACGAGGACGGCGCTCGACGGCTAACTGGTCTGTACTGTGGCCAACAACCATATGAGGCGGCTCTGATGAGGCAAAAATCACTGCTGTTACTGGTGCTGGTGGTGTTAGGCATAGGGAGTATGCCTGCCGCCGCCCAAACCGATTTCTGGGCGTGTCCGCCGGGGTTCGCGGGGCAAACGCTCAATGTACAACTGGACAACCTACATCGCCGAAGACACGATCTCCAATTTTGAACGGCTGTGCGGTGTGACCGTCAACTACAACACCTACGCCAGCGACACCGATATGCTCGAAGAACTGCGCGCGGGCAATACGCCGCAGTATGATGTGGTCGTGCCCTCCAACGCCAACGTCTATCTCATGGTGGATGAAGGGCTGCTCCAACCGCTGGACTTCGCCAATATCGCTAATTTCGCCAACATTGGCGCGGCGTTCAAGAACCCGCCCTACGACCCCGGCAACGTCTACACCGTGCCGTACCAGTGGGGGACCATCGGCGTGGGTTACAACCGCGCCGCGCTGGGACGTGACATCGCCACGTGGGACGACATCTTCAAGATGAACGCGCGCGTCGCGTGGCTGGACGGATCGCGCCCGATGTTCGGGTTTGCGCTGCGCGTGCTTGGCTATGACCCGAACACGACCGATCCAACGCAGATTGCCGAAGCCGAGCAGTATCTGATCGACCATGCGGCCAATCTCATCGAGATCGCGCCGGACACCGGGCAGGATCTGCTGGCGGCCGGGCAAGCCGATGTGGTGGTCGAATACAATGGTGACATCTTCCAGGTGATCGCCTCGTGCGGCTGCGATGATTACCGCTACATCATCCCAGCGGAAGGCGGGCAGATCTGGACGGATAACCTCGCCGTCCCGGTCGGCGCGCAAAATCAGCCACTGGCGGAAGTCTTCATCGACTACATCCTCAACGCGCAGGTCAACGCCGACATCAGCAATTACACCGCCTACGCCAGCCCGAATCAGGTGGCGATTGACGAAGGCTTAATCTACGGGGATTACCTGAGCAATGCGGCCATTTACCCCGAAGCAACTGATACCCTGTTCTACACCGTTTCCGACGCGGCGCTCGACGAAGCGTACGGCGCGGCGTGGGAACGCGTGCACGACGCGATAGGACGATAAGCGATGACGAGACCCCACCCCCAGCCCCCCCCGAATTCGGAGAGGGCAGACAACAGGTTCGCCGCGTCGAGAGGATGGTGAAATCATGACGACAACCCAACCGGCACTGACAGCTCGTGTTATCGAACGCCCACGGCGGCAGATCGCCGCGCAGACGCGCGTCCGCTATGCGCTGCTGAGCGGCGCGGCGGTGCTGCTGGCGCTGCTCACGCTCGTGCAGGCGCTCAACGCCTACCGCACATCATATGAACTCTTCCGCGGCATTGCCGAGATTAACAGCACGACGGTCGACGCGGCGGAAAACGCGCTGCAATATGTCGCGCAGGCCAGCCAGTCCGCCGCCGACTACACGCTGCTGACCTCGGATACGCCGCTCTATGAGCAGGCGCAGAACAACATTTTCCGCGCCTTCAGCGCCTACCGCGACGAACTGTTTACGCTGCGCGACAACTTGCAGTCCGCCGACGAGCAGACCGCCTACACCACGGCGGAAACCTACACGTTCAGCCGCTTCTGGCGACATGTGAGCAATCTCGTCGCCAACCGCAGCGATGATGCGCTCGCCCGCCGCGAATTCCTCGACGCGGACAACCACGTGCGCAACTGGATCACGCCCGCGCTGCAAGAACTGGAACGGCTCAACTTTGAGGGTATGGTCGACGCGGGCGAAAACGCGGGCAGCGTGATCGCCGGGCAGTTGTTCCTGTTCGCCGTGCCCGCGTTCGGGCTGGCGGCGCTGCTGACCTACATCTCGTTCATGATTCGCGGCAAGGTGCGCCGCTACCTGACGCCGGGGATCGATGCGGCGGTGGTGCTGGCGTGGGTGCTGCTGTTGCTCGTCGGCTTGAATCTGCTGGACGCGCCGAACAAAATCCACACCATGATCGACGATGCTTACCTGAGCGTGAGCGCCAGCGCGCGCACACTGGTCGATGCCAACCTCGCCAACCGCGCGGAAAGCTCGCTGCTGCTCGACCCGGACAACACCGAAGCGTGGGAAGCCCGCTATAACGATGCGATGGAACGTGTGATGCTGCGTTTGTGCGGTCAAATCGACTGCACGGCCGAGCAGTTTACCGGCTCGGGCGATGTCATGCACGGCGGCGATCACCGACGCGGAAGCGATCAGCTCGGCGGATTCGCAGCGCATTGACGGTATTCGTCCGCTGGTGACGAATGTGACCTTCTCCGGCGAAGCGACCGCGCTCGAAGTGGCGCGGCGGGCGTTGGAGGATTTCCGCGAAGCGCACGTCACTTGCGTGGCCAGATCAGCAGCGGCGACCTCGAAAAGGCGATTCTGTTCAACACCAGTGCGGATGATCCCGGTTCAAGTCAGGAAACCTTCAACCGCTTCGTCAGCGCGATGGAAAACCTGCGCCAGATCAACCGCGATGTGTTCGACCAGACGTGGACAGCGCAGCGCGACGCGCTCAACCGCAACCAACTGCTGCTCGGCTTGGTCGGCTATGCGCTGATAGCGGTGCTGATCGTGGTCGGCGTCGCGCATCGGTATCGGGAACTGTAAGGGGCACCTCACTGTTTTCGACCGCACTCCCGGCCCCTCCCCGAATTCGGGGAGGGGAGCCAGCAAAAGCGTCTTTTCTCCCCTCTCCCCGCTTGCGTGGGAGAGGGGTTGGGGGTGAGGGGTAATCCGTATCGTTTTCTTAAACTGCATCATCGCGTCCGCTGTCCCCAAAAAGACTCTATGCTACGGAGCGATTGACCTGCCTTGGCCTGTTTTGTCGGATTTCGGACACTGGCTTAGACCCGTAGGCCTGTTCCCCGCACCCTTTTGAGAACTTACTTTAGCCCTACATGTCCCCGCATTCACGCCCCATGCTTTTATATGCATTGCTATAAAGTGCACAAGCATACGCCGATCAAATTTGTGCAGGAAAATTTACGAATCGCGCGACATTGAGCGTTTCCTCACGTTTCTTATTATCAGACGGGTTAAGTGATAAGGTGAGGAATTATGTCGACATCACGTTATAGTCCAGTTCGCGAACGGATCGCGCACGCAGCAGCGCCAGATCTCGGAACGCGCGCCGCGCCCGCTGACCGCCATGAACGGGAAAAAGACCGCGAAGAAGAAGCAGCGCCCCTTGCTCATCGAGCTGTTCGACATCCTGCCCGCGCGCTGGAAAGGGATCACGCTCGGTCTGCTGCTGTCACTCGCCCCGAGCTACCTCATTTCGCTGAACACCACCGGGGATGCGCGCCTGCTGTCCATCGCGCCGATTTTTGGCTTTATTCTGGTTGGCTTCCTCGTCGGCCTTGTCGTCCAAAATTCCTCCAACAACTAGACGCACGCTGTTTCCAAGATCATAAAAAATCGGCTCTAGGCCGATTTTTTGATTCTGAAGTGCTATTTCACCACGCGAAACCAGATATCTGTGCGCGGGCCGGCGTCAAACACGCGGATCTTCTCAAGTTTGAGCCGCGTCAGGTCGACGCCCTCGAACAGGCGCAGCCCGCCGCCGAGCAGCACCGGCATGATACCGATGTGCAGCTCGTCACACAGCCTGGCGTTGATCACCTGCCGGTTAATGCTCCCGCCGATCACCAGCACGTTTTTGTCGCCCGCGGCGGCTTTGGCCTGCGCGACCGCGCTCTCGATGCCGTCGGTGACGAAGATGAAGCGCAGGCGACCATTGCTTCTGGGCTGTTTCGCCGGCATGTGATGCGTCAGCACGAAGATCGGCACCTGATACTCGTAGTTGTCCGCGTACCAGTCCGGATCCCCCATCTCGAACGACCGCTTCCCCATGACGATTGCGCCGGTTGTGCGCATCTCTTCCTGCAGCACTTCCGTCTGCGCCAGGTTGACCAAATCCGGGTAGAGTTGACCCACATCCCCGTTCGGGTCGCTCGCGAATCCATCCACCGACAGCGTCTTACCGCCGATCACCTTGCCCATAGGTCCTCCTGCATTCCGTTTGAGACGATAACTTAGTTCATTTGTTCTACTCTGTCAATGAGTATGCAGTCTTTGCCGTCAAATAAATCGCCGAAAATAGCTGTAGGGGCAAGGCGCGCCTTGCCCCTACACCCACCATCACATGCAGTCTCTGACTGTGAATGGGAAACAAAAAGGGGCGAACCAGACTGGTTCGCCCCTGCACATCTGACTGACTAAGCGATTATTCGCCGTTGGGGGTGACTTCGACGGCCAGCGCTTCGTAGCTCGCGCCGGTCACATCGAGGTCGGCCATGTCCGACTGCAGGCTGTCGAGGGCGGCCTGCGCGAGGTCGGTGCGATAGGTCACGCCTTCGCCTTCCGCCGCGCTGCTGATGATGCCGTAGTCGAGGGCGATCTGCGCGGTGATATCAAACGCTTCCGCGTCCATCAGGCCGATACCGGCTTCCGACGGCCACACCAGCTTGTTGACTTCGTTCATCTGCCACAGTTGGTGACCCTGACCGAGCGTCGGACCGGCTTCCAGCACGAAATCGACACATGCTTGGGCATCGTCACGACAGGCGATCCAGCCGCGGAACGAGGCGCGCAGGAACTTGATGGCGATTTCTTCATTGCCTTCTTCCGCCAGCCATTCAGCGCGGGCGAAAATGCCGTCTTCCAGCATAGCCGTGCCATATTCGTTGAAGTCGAGCACGTTCAGGTCTTCCAGCGTGTAGACCGGGGAAGGCGCTGCCATCGCCAACAAATTCGAGCACCTGCGCGAGTTCGTTGTAGGTCATGGCGGAGGCGGCGTCAATTTCACGATTCAGGAAGGCGTTCATATCGAAGGCCTGCTGCGCGACGACGACATCATCCGGGTTTTCCGGGTCAAAGCCGGCCTTGGTCAGCGCGGCGAAGGTCGGGAACTGGTTGCCGCAGCACCACACGCCGACGGTGCGACCACCGAGGTCTTCGAACGAGGTCAGGCCGCTGTCCGCCCACGTGATCTGGCGCATGCCGGAGCGCTGGTAGATCTGCGCGATGTTGACGACATCCTGACCGGTTTCACGGGTGGCGAGCAGGTTGCCCATCCAGTCGATGCCGAATTCGACATCGCCCGACGCGACCAACTGCTGCGGGTTGATATCGACACCGGCGGCGATGATTTCGACGTCGAGGCCTTCTTCTTCATAGTAGCCGAGCGCTTCGGCGGCATAGTAGCCGGCAAACTGGGCCTGCGGCACCACTTCAAGACCAAACTGACCGGGGTCAGGTCCTGGGCGGCAACGGCGGGGACGATCGCGAGTACCAACAGAGCAAATACCGCTAGAAACAACTTACGCATCTTCTATAGCTCCTTGAACAACTGACCGCTCTTGTACACCTCTCCGCGCCTCCTTAAGACGCGGTTGGATACCGAAAAATCACCTCCCCACTGCGGCTGTGGGAAGGGGTTCTGCATCCGCCTATCACGGACGGCCTTCTGGCGGTCCCTACAAAACCTTCAACCGAGTGAGGTTCACATCACTCGCGGAACGACACATGCCACGACATGAGCGCGCGTTCCACGATGGAGACGACCATGTAAAACAGAATGCCGAACAGCGCGGCGATCATGATGGCCGACCACGCCTCCGGGTACTTGAACAGCCCGGCGTCATCGCGAATGCGAAAGCCGAGTCCCGTCGTCGCGCCGCCGAAATATTCACTGACAATCGCGCCGATCATCGCCAGCGTCGTGCCCACCTTGAGCGCCGAGAAAATGTACGGCAGCGCGGTCGGCAGGCGCAGTTTGCGGAAAATATCCCACTGCGAGGCGGCGTAGGTCTTCATGAGTTCCAGCGACAGCACATCGACGGCGGTCAGGCCGCGTACGGTGCTGATCATCGCGGGAAAGTAGGTCAGCATGGCGACAATGGCAACTTTCGACGCCGGATTCAGCGCTCCAAACCAGTTGTTGAAGATCGGCGCGAGCGCGATGATCGGCACGGCGTTGACGCCGACCGCGACGGGCAGCAGTGCCTTGCTGAACGAGGTGAAGCGCGCCGCGAAAATCCCCGTGACGACGCCTGCACCGCAGCCCACGACAAAGCCCCAGAACGCATTCTGGAAGGTGTTCCAGCCCGCCGACACCAACCGCGGATAGACTTCGGAGAACGCGCCCGCGATCACCGACGGACGCGGCAGTAGGAATTCTTGGATCTTGAACACGTTGATCGCGAGTTCCCATACGCCGACCACAATCACGGCGACGACCAGCGCCGCCCCCTGCTTGCGCAGTGCCTTGCGGTACACGTCCAGGCGCGTCCACGGCTGCCACAGCAGCACCGCCGCGACCAGCGCCAGCACCTCGAAGATCAAGGTGAGCGAAGCCGCCGCTTCCAGCAGCACCAGCGGCGCAGTGTCTTCCAGCCGTTCGACGAACACTACTTGATCGATGCCGTAGAGCGCGCCGCTGAAATTGAAATCAAGCAGAATGGCTGCGCCTATGTACAGCGTATACAGAATCAGGATGACGGCTGCCCCTAGTTTGAGGGGGTTGCCGCGCACTTTGCGCCACGAGCCAATCTGCGCGGCGGCGGCGATGATCAGGCCGATGGCCATGACCGGCTGGAGCGTCGCATTGCGAAACGCCGAGCCGAACTGCACATTGAACAGCAGCAGCGGATTTTGAATGTGGTAGGTGACGACGATCAGGAAGATGGTGATGAGCGCAATGATGTCACGGTCGAGCGTGCGCGGCTCGAACAGCTCCGCGGCCTCCGCGTAGACGATCTCCGAAGCGGCTTCGACGTCACTCGCCTGATGCGGGTTAAGTTTGAGCGTGTCGCTCATTCGCCAATCCCCATCGCCGTGACGCCAACACCTTCGCGCAGGGCGTGGCGCACCTTGTTCGTCAGGTGGAAGAAATCGTCGAGGTCGCGGGTTTGCGGGCCGCGCGGACGAGGCAGATGGATGTCGATGACTTCGGCGATACGCCCCGGTCGCGGCGACATCACGACCACGCGCGACGACAGGTACACGGCTTCGCTGATACTGTGCGTGACGAAAATGACCGTCATGCCGGTCAGCTTACGCCAGATGCTCAACAGTTCGTTGTTCATGCGTTCGCGCGTCATCTCGTCGAGCGCGCCGAACGGCTCATCCATGAGCAGGATGCGCGGCTCAAACGCCAGCGCGCGGGCGATGCTCACGCGCTGCTGCATGCCGCCGGAAAGCTGCCACGGGAACTTACCCTCGAAGTCGCTCAACTCCACCAGCTTGAGCATTTCGCGGGCGCGTTCGTCGCGCTGCGCCTTCGGATACTTCATGATCTCCAGCGGAAGCTGCACGTTCTTGAGCACCGTACGCCATTCGTAGAGCGTCGGGCTCTGGAACACGAAGCCATAATCGCGATCTTTACGCGCTTGCTGCGGCGACTTGCCGTTCACCGTGATCGCCCCGGAGGACGACTGCACGAGATCGGCGATGATACGCAGGAGCGTCGATTTACCACAGCCGGACGGCCCGATCAGCGAGATGAATTCTCCCTGCTGCACGTCGAGGTTGATACCTTCCAACGCGTGGACATTGACGCCGTCCGCGCCGCGAAAGGTCTTCGAGAGATTCTGGATAGAGATGATCGGAGCCATAGTGCCTCAAAAGTTTACAGTTCACAGTTTACAGTTAACAGTCAAAAGACTATTTCGCTCTAACTTTGACCGACTGCGTGGTCACTGAAAAGACGCGTTGTCCCGTTTCATAAGCGAAGGATTCATCGTTATCCAGCCAGATCAAGCCGGAAGTTTCGCAGCCTGTCGTGCCACAAATAACACCGGTTTTTGGATAGCCGACCGGTTCAACAGAACGAACATATTCATGTTTCGTCCCTTTAGGGTTTCCATGTTCTATACAGCGTACTAGCGCCATGTTTTTGTCCTTACTGTCCACTGTAAACTGACGACCGTGAACTGAACTACTCACTCACTTCCGGTTTCCAGCGCACGACGAACCGTTCGATCACCGCGATCACGGTGAAGAAGAAAATGCCGAGGAGCCCCGCGGCGAGAATCGTCGCCCACAGGCGCGGCGGCGACTGGTTGTAGTAGCGGGCGAAGTTGAGGATGGCGATCCCCAAACCGCTCTGAATGCCGGACGGCAGTTCGCCGATGATCGCGCCGACCACGCTGGCCGTCGCGGAGATTTTGAGCGCGGTGAAGATCTGCGGGAGCGCGTTGGGCAAGCGCAGCTTGAAGAGGATTTCGCGGCGGCTGGCCGCGTAGGTCTGCATGAGTTCGAGCGCGGTCGCTGGAACGGACGTGAGGCCGCGCAGGGTGTAGATCGTGACCGGGAAGAACGTCAGGTAAGCGGCGATCATGGGCACCGACCATTCGGTTGCCCCCATGCGCCCCATCCAGATGACGACCATCGGCGCGACCGCCAGAATCGGCACCGTCTGCGAGGCGATCACGTACGGCAGCAGGCCGCGCTGAAGCAGCATGGAATGTGCGAACAAAATCGCCAGCACGAAGCCGATCAGCCCGCCCATGAGGAAGCCGCGCAGCGCCGCCCACAGCGTGAACAGCCCGGATTCGAACAACATCTGGTAGAGCGGCGCGCCATTGCGCTGCGCCGGTTCGGTGAACGAGCCGAAGATATCGCCGAGATGCGGGAGCTGCGTATCGTTGAAAATCGTCAGGTCGAGGGGCGTACCGCCAATATTCAGCGTGTAGCCCACCGACGAACCGAACGCTTTCGCGCCTTCCCACACGAGCGCCAGCAGCACCACGAGCAGGAGCGACACGAACACCGTACGATAGCGGCCTGAATCGCTAGGGGGATTTTCCGCGCGGCGCGGCGCGCATCTCTTGAGTGGCCATATAGCTATTTTTACCAAACGTTCGGTTTGTAACAGATTTTGACTATTGTATAGAGAAACCACTACCTCTGCCAATTGGTCGCAATGGACAAATCCAACGCGGGGATCTTGGTCACTTGACTCTCTAGCGGCTGGAGAGTGTATGGTTGATGTAACCGGAGCGCACTGGCAATGGCCAAACGGGTCGGCGTTTTGGTGATTGTGCAACGCAGCAGGAGGTCCCCCATGCTCAAACTCGATCTCAGACAGCAGTATGCCGCCTATCTCAAACCGTCTGCCAAAGCAGCCCAACTTGTCGATGTGCCGCCGCTCACCTTCCTGATGATCGACGGGCGCGGTAACCCGAACACCGCGCCGAGCTACAAAGCCGCGGTTGAAGCCTTGTACAGCGTGTCCTATACGCTCAAATTCCACTTCAAGAAGACGCGCGGCCTCGACTATGGCGTGATGCCGCTCGAAGGCTTGTGGTGGGCGGACGACATGGATGCCTTCCTGCAAGCCGACAAAGACGCGTACCTCTGGACGATGATGATCCTGCAGCCGGACGTGGTGACGCCCGACGTGTTCGCAGCGATCAAACCCGAAGTCGCGAAGAAGAAGGCGCTGCCCGCGCTGGATTTGCTGCGTCTGGAGACGTATCACGAAGGGCTGTGCGCGCAGATTCTGCACCTCGGTCCATATGACGCGGAAGGCCCGACGATCCAGCGTCTGCACGAATTCATCGCCGCGCAGGGCAAGCAGCGCACGGGCAAACACCACGAGATCTATCTCGGCGACCCGAACAAGAGCGCGCTCGACAAGCTCAAGACGATCATCCGCCAGCCGATGGGGTAACAGCAATCACCCCACCCCGTCCCCTCCCCGAATTCAGGGAGGGGAGACAGAAGCGGTACTGTTGTAGGGACGAGGCATGCCTCGTCCTCTTTGTTCACTCTCGAGAAAAACAAAGAGGACAAGGCATGCCTTGTCCCTACAAAAACTTGTCACTTGGGTATTTGTGCGCTGTTTCAACAGCTGAGTTATGGTTTCGATGACGCGCTATTCGGTCATGCTATACGGCGCTTTGCCGCCGATGTCGCCGACGAACGTGGGCAGCTTCGAGTGCCCCAACATCTGGCGGATGGCCTGCGATTCGCCCGTGTGAAACCAGTAGTGATAGGTCGTACGCAGCAAGCGCGTGCCGATGCTCTCCGAGCTAGGCTTGGGCGGCTTACCGATCAGGCTGAAGGTGAGCAGCGCCGCATCATCGAGTGTGTCCAGCCACGGATCCGCCGCTTCGGTAACAGTTTTCCACGCGGCCCACATCTCTTTGAGCGGCGGCGTGCTGGTAGGTTGCCCATAACCGAACTTGTTGACTTCCGGCACAGGGGTGATTCCCTGTCCCTGCGTGAGCCAATAGCGCTGTTCCTGCCACGCCAGATGCCCCACCATCCAGCTGATGCAGTTCATCGGTTCGAAGCGGCGGCAGGCTTCTTCGGCAGTGACGCCTTTGAGCGCGCGCTGGAATTCGCTGCGGGTGAAACGGAGTTGAACGACCAATGGATGCGGCATAATCCAGTCCCCTTTGCATGCGACCATTTGTGCTAATTCCGAACTATAGATCAATCCACATTCGGGCGCAAATTCCGGCTGCGGGGCAACAAAAAGGGCGACCGTGCTGGTCGCCCTGAAGTTATTTGTCGCGCTGCGGTTACGCCTTGACGACGAGCGTCGAAGCGAGCTTGTCGTGCCAGCCCTGCTTGCGGTTGTCGAACGCCGCCCAGATCCAGCCGAGGCCGAACAGGAACGAGTTGATGTAGTAGCCGACATAGCGCACGATCACGTCGGCGGTTTCCAGCGGGCGGTCGTTGATTTTGACGACGCGAATGCCCATCACATGCTTGCCAATAGTCTGGCCATTCTGCTGCGTCAGGAAATACCAGTTGTAGGTGATGCCGATCAGGAACGTGATGATGCTGCTCAGAGTGCCTTCGCGCAGACCAGAGAACAACACGCCGCCGATGATGCCGAGGATAACGCCGTCAATGATCAATGCGATCAGACGTTCGCCCAAGCCCGCGAGTTCTTCGGTCTCATACACATAGCTGCGGCCATTTTTCGGTTTTTCGAAATCGTAACTGCTCATGGTAGTGCTGCTTCCCCCTCAATGTCGATACATGCCTATATACGCAGCGGGATTCTGGAAAGTTGCTGCCCTGGCACAGTATCCCCACATTTCTGGGGGCTGAGGGTATATTCTGCTGCCGAATGTTGTTGTGTAGTGGCAGACCGATGTGTCGGCTCGGTTGTAGGCGCACACGCAGGTGCGCCCCGACAGCCGTTCGTGAATTTTTTTGAGAACCTACTTCAGACCGGGCGCTCGTTAACGCCAAAACAAAACAGGCGACCTGCAGGGTCGCCTGTTTGCTTGTCCGTTGCATTCGGATTACGGCGTGGGGTTGCCGCCGCCGACCGGGTTGCTCTCCGGGTGATAGTAATAGGTGCGCAGCACCATGCGTCCCAACCGCAGTTCGTCGCCATGCCGGAGCACACGCACTTCCTGCGGGTACAGGCGCTGTCCGTTGATGAACGTGCCGTTCGCGCTGCGCATATCTGACACCGAGAGCGTGTTCATTTTGCCGTTGTAGGTCAGCGACATGTGCAGCCGCGACACGCCTTGATCGCCCGCGCCGTGTTCGCTCAGGTCGACATCCGGGCGCATGGTCGCGCCATCGCCGCGTCCGACGACAATCTCATGCTTGAAGTTCTGCGGGCGGATTTTGAACGATTGGTTGGTGGCGACAATCAGCAGGACGAGTGTGGAATTCGGGCCGAAGTAGTCGCCGCGGCTCGTCCGATTATCCGGGTCAGACAGGCGCACGGTGTCGTGAAAACTGGCATCCTGTTTGAGAAAATACCCGCAGCTATAGCAAAAGACTTCGTTGGTCGGGTTGGGCTTGCCGCACTGCGGGCAGTTGATCATTTGCTGGGGCGGTGGGGCGACGGGCTTCACGGGAGGCGGCGCAATCGGCTTCACTACACTCGGCGTGCTCTTGGCGGCGTTGGTGCTGGTCATGGCGGACTGGCGTTCCGATTCCCATTCGCGCACGCGCCGCACCAGCTCAGCCCGGGATTCCGCATCTAATATTTCGATCTGAAACCGCAGGGTCTGAAGCGCCGTCGTGGCTTCTTGCCCACGATTGCGCAGACTAACATACATCTCAAAGGTTTCGTTTAATGCAGGCATCGCCACACTCTCGGAAGTTGCCTAGTTTCTACCCACTTATTTTAACGCAAGAGCGGTATGGATAGACGTGAAGGATTCCACCTATCTAGTACGGATGTTACTCCTATTCATTCTTAATACAATCTTTTGCTTACCTCACGAGAAGTTGCTCAGATTCTCGATACATCCTCAACTAATGTGAAGGAATGCACAAATTATCTGTTCCGAAATCCGTTGAAATGTCTGTTTGACAATAAATACAGCGTTCGTTAGACTGATCGACAGTTTTAACGTCCCGTCACCGGGATGGTGTGCTGAGTGAATATTGTTAGGAGAGAGACATGTTCAAGCGGTTTTCTTTGATCGCCCTGGCGGTCACCATCGTCCTCAGTGGGGCGCTGGCGGTTGTCGCCCAAGACGCCCAACCGGTCGTCGTTGGCCCGATTACCCAGGCGATCCTCGATCGCGGTGAAGTCATCTGCGGTGTCAACACCAGCCTCGCCGGGTTCGCCACGCTCAACGATGCGGGTGAATACGAAGGTTTCGACGTTGAATTCTGCCGTGCCGTGGCCGCCGCCATCCTGGGCGATGCCAATGCTGTGACCTACCGTCCGCTGCAGGCGGGCGAACGCCAGGCTGCCATTCAGTCGGGCGAAATTGACCTGATGTCCCGCAACACCACCATGACGCTCAGCCGCGAAGCGGTGTGGGGCGCGACCTTTGGCCCGGTGACCTTCTACGACGGTCAGGGTCTGATGGTGCGCACGGACACGGGCATCACCGAAATTGAAGGGCTGGAAGGCGCATCGATCTGCGTGCAGAGCGGTACGACCACCGAACTCAACCTCGCTGATGCGTTCAGCCAGCGCGGCCTGAGCTATGAACCGCAGGTCTTCGCGGATGCCGCGGCGACGTGGGAAGGCTACCTGAGCGGCCGCTGCGACGCTTTCACGACCGACAAGAGCGGTCTGGCGGCGTATCGCGCGACCTCGGAAGACCCCGGTTCACACACCATTCTCGAAATCACGCTGAGCAAGGAACCCCTCGCTCCGCTGTCGCCCCAATCTGACCCGCAGTTCGCCGACATCGTCATGTGGGTGGTCTACGGCATGATTCAGGCGGAAGAATTCGGTATCACCAGCGCCAACGTCGGCGATTTCGTCGGCAGCGAGATTCCGGAAATCCAGCGCTTCCTCGGTCAGGGCGACAACGCCGCCGGGTCGCTGTACGGCATCCCGAACGACTTCATGGTCGCCGTCATCACGCAGGTCGGCAACTACGGCGAAGTCTTCGAACGCCACCTCGGCGCGGACACCCCCTTCGGTCTGGAACGCGGCCTGAACGCCCTCTGGACGGAAGGCGGCCTCCAGTATTCGCCGCCGTTCCGTTAAAGAGCAGCACCCATAGCTTGGGTGAGGCTGGTCGGTAGGGCGGATTGACTAAGGTTGATCTAACCCCACCCCCGGCCCCTCCCCGAATTCAGGGAGGGGAGCCAACATTGTTCGCAGAACCGCCTCTCTCCCCGCTTGCGTGGGAGAGGGGTTGGGGGTGAGGGGATAGAAATCTGCCCCACCACGATCATAGGTAATCTGTTTGGTCAGGGCATGGCGACGCTATGCCCTGACCCGTAAACAGCCACGCTATCTTGGTTCATGGAGAGCGGCACACCGATGGCAGTATCCCGATCCCCTAGCAACATCCTCCGCGACACCCGTGTTTTGTCCATCATCGGGCAGATCATTTTTGCCATCGTCATTATTGCGGCGCTCTACGGTTTAATGACCAGTATTTTTACCGCGCTCGCCGACAAAAATATTACGCCTAACTTACGCTTCTTACAGGATCGCGCCGGGTTCGACATCGGCGAAGCGCCCGCCTGGTATTCATCCGACCGCAGCTACTGGGACGCCTATACCATCGGTTTCATCAACACGCTGCGCGTGGTGATCGCCGGGTTGGTTGTCTCCACCGTGATCGGCATTTTCCTCGGCATTTTTCTGCTCAGCCGCAACTGGCTGCTGCGCAACAGCTCCAAAACCATCGTCGAAGTGCTGCGCAATACCCCGCTGTTGATTCAGCTCTTTGTGTGGTACTTCGTGGTCATGCTCAGTTTGCCTGCTTTCCAGCAGAGCATCTCACTGCCGCCGGAAGGCTACGGGAGTATCCCACTGCGCTGGATCGTCTACCTGATCGGCGCGTATGCCGTGTGGAACTATACGCGCAATTTGCCGCCGCAGCGCAGTCATCTGCGCCGCCCGATCTGGTGGGCGGCGGGCGCGGTGATCATCCTCGCGGAGATCGGCGCGCGCTTCGGGTTGGTGTGGAATGCGGCGTTCCGCTTTGAAATTCAACCGTGGATCTATCTGAATATTCGTGGTCTGGCTTTCCCCGAACTGCTGCCCACCGCGCGCTTCGCCGACTGGGCGGCGTTCATCACGATTGGCGTGGTGCTGGCCTTCATCATGTGGGTGTACCTCGGACGCCTCAAAGAAGCGACCGGACGCGCGTATCCCCGCCTGCTCTACGCGGTGATCGCGATTGTGGCGCTGACCGTCGTCGGGTGGTTGATCGTGAGCAGTGAACCCGCCGCGACGACCGTCACCCTCACCAACGCGGACGGACAGACGACGATTGTCCCCATCGAACAGGCGCAGGCCGACGGCCTGATCACGGCGGAAGAAGAGGCGGTCTACGCCGGGACGCCGCTGCTGCTCAAGCTGCCGCAAAAGAACAACTTCCGCTTCACGCAGGGGCTGCAAATTCTGCCGGAATACACGGCGCTGTTCCTCGCGCTGACGATCTACACGGCGGTCTTCATCGCCGAAATCGTGCGCGCGGGCATCCTCGCCGTGCCGCCCGGGCAGGTCGAAGCGGCGCGCGCGCTCGGGTTGAGCGGGGGCGATGTGCTCCGGCTTGTGATTTTGCCGCAAGCCCTGCGTGTGATCATTCCGCCGCTTGGCAACCAGTACCTCAATCTCGCGAAGAACTCCAGCCTCGCCATCGCCGTCGCCTATGCTGACCTGTTCCAGATCACCACGACCATCATGAATCAATCCGGGCAGTCGGTGACGGGCATGGTCATGGTGATGATCACCTACTTGTTGATCAGCTTGACGATTGCGGCGCTGGCGGAACGCGCCAACCGTCGTTTCCAGATTGTGACGAGGTAACCCGATGGCGACGACGACTGACCCCCGCATTACGCAAACGGTGGTGCTCTATCAGGAGCCGCCGATCAAACCGCCGCCCATGCTGACCGCCGGGCCGCTGGCGTGGCTGCGCAATAACCTGTTCAGCTCTGTGATGAATTCCGTGCTGACGGTGCTCGTCGGCGCGCTGATTGTCGCGGTGATCGTCTCGTTCATCAACTGGGTGATCACACAGGCCAACTGGTACGCAGTGATTTTCAATATGCGCCAGTTTATGCTCGGGCGCTATCAAGCCGACGCGGAATGGCGTGTGCAGCTCACCATGCTGCTGATCGCCTTCACGATTGGCGCGGCGTTAGCCGCGTGGGGGCGCATCACGCGCTTCTTCGCGCTCATCATCGTGGTGATCGTGGCACTCGCGTTCGTCATTCCGGTTGCGATTCGCGCGGTCGGCGTAGTGCCGCCGACCTACCTCACAGCAGGCTCGACCGAACTGCAATCCGGTTCGTCAACCGAAACGCCGCTCCCCAACGTCGGTTTCATCGCGCAGGCGGGCGAAACAGTGTCGCTGCGGCTGGCGACCGACCTGACGACCAGCGATGAAGCGCTGCGCACGCTGCACAGCTTCGGCGATGTAGCGGCGAACCTGCTGCGCGCCTCGGCTGAAAATCGGCTGACCAACATTGATCGCATCGCCGTGATCAATGCGCAGTTGGCCGAAGACACGCCGAACTTCCGCACGCTCACCGCTAATCAGCGGGCGGCGCTGGAAACCGAACTGGGACGGCTTGTCGTCCCGGAGCCGATTGCCGAAACGCTGGCGCTCAACCAGACGCCGATCAGCTATCGGGTGCTGCGGGGCACGACCTTCGAACCGATCCTCGAAGGCGAACTCGCGCCCGATGGCACCGCGGCGACGGTGACGCTGCCCGACAGCGGTTGGTACATCCTCGAAACGACGGGCGATGGCATCGGTCTGCTGGAAACACACGGCATTTACCCGCATCTCCAGCGCGATTTTTCGCGCTTGGAAGAGCTGGATGAAGCGGGCAACGTGATCAATTCCGCCGGGCGCTATCAGCAGTACGTCCGCATGACCGACGGTTTCATTACCGAGGAAATCCGCCCGCAAATCGAGGGGCGCGATGTGCCGATGATGATCATCATCGACAATCAGTATCGCGGTGACCGCACCTTCAACGATTATCTGGTACTGTACCTTGGCCCGTTCCTCGACCTGATCAATGAGGCGCTGTTGTGGATTGTGATCGCCGGGGCGGTCGGCTACATCGCCCTCGGCCTGATCAACCGCTCCGCGCCTGCCAGCACCAAACAGCGCAGTTCGCGCGCCGTCGCGCAGCGCATCGCGTGGTGGCTGCTGCTGGCGCTCCCCGTGCTCATGTTCGTGCTGACCTACGGCCTCAACCCGATTTTGCCGCTGACCGATACGCGGCGCTGGGGCGGGCTGCTGCTCACCGTCATGCTGTCGATGGTCGGCATCATCGCGTCGTTCCCGCTCGGCGTGCTGCTGGCACTGGGACGGCGCAGCAAACTGCCTGTCGTCAGCACCGCCTGCACCCTCTACATCGAATTTGTGCGCGGCGTCCCGCTGATCACCGTGCTGTTCATGGCGCAATTGCTCGTCCCGCTCGTCAACCCGCAGTTGGCGGAAGTCGATAACGTCTTCCGCGCGATGGTCGGCATCACGCTGTTCAGCGCGGCCTACCTCGCGGAGAACGTGCGCGGCGGCTTGCAGGCTATCCCGCCCGGACAGGAAGAGGCGGCGAAAGCGCTCGGCCTGGCGGGCTGGCAGGTGACGCTGTTCGTCACGCTGCCGCAGGCGCTGCGCCTGGTGATCCCGGCGCTGGTCGGGCAGTTCATCTCGCTCTTCAAAGATACATCGCTGGTGGCTATCGTCGGCCTCGTCGATCTCGCGGGCATCTCGCAGGCCACCGTCGCGCAGACCGAATTCCTCGGTTTGCGCCGCGAAGTCTACATCTTCATTTCCATCATCTACTTTGCGTTCTGCTACATCATGGCCGCCTTAAGCCGCCGCCTCGAAGCCAGCGGTTCCGGCGCAGCGAGAAGGGTATAAGTCTCATGACCGAGGAAGCAACCGTCGTCCGCGACCCGATCATCAAGTGCGAAGGCGTCAACAAATGGTTTGGCGAATTCCACGTGCTGCGCGATGTGAACGTGGACGTTCTACCGCAAGAGGTAGTCGTCATCATTGGGCCGTCCGGCAGCGGTAAATCGACTTTTATCCGCTGCATCAACCGCCTTGAGGAACATCAGGAAGGCAAAATCGTCGTGGACAACATCGAGTTGAGCCACGATGTGCGCAATATCGCCGCCATTCGCCGCGAAATCGGCATGGTGTTCCAGCAGTTCAACCTGTTCCCGCATTTGACCGTCCTGCAAAATATCACGCTCGCGCCGATTCAGGTGCGCCGCTGGTCGCGCGACAAGGCGGAAGCCAAAGCGCGCGAACTCCTCACCCGCGTCGGCATTCCCGAACAGGCGGAGAAGTACCCCGGTCAGCTTTCCGGTGGGCAGCAGCAGCGCGTCGCCATCGCGCGGGCGCTGGCGATGGAACCGAAGATCATGCTGTTCGACGAGCCGACCTCGGCGCTCGACCCGGAAATGATCAAAGAGGTGCTGGACGTGATGAAGGAACTGGCGTTGAGCGGCATGACCATGCTGTGTGTGACCCACGAAATGGGCTTCGCGCGGGAAGTTGCCGATCGCGTGCTGTTCTTTGATCAGGGACGGATTGTCGAAACGGGTACGCCGGAGCACTTCTTCGTGAATCCGCAGCACCCGCGCACCAAACTGTTCCTCTCGCAGATTTTGTAGAGCACCGGCCAATTGCGCATTGATTGTTCGGCGTGTGGCAGCCCTTTTCCTTTGGAGAAGGGCTTTTCTGTGCACTGCGCGGGATTTGACTTCATCGGGATGCCACACCAAATCGGCTCACCACAGGCTGAAATGTGACTTTTTCCTCATATAGATGCATGGCGGACAGCGGACAGGTCGGTAGCGCGGGTACAGCGCAGGGCGTAAAATCTATGGTGTTACTATGAGTTTTCTCACAATCGTGGTCTTACTATGAGCGGTGCCGCTCCCAACTACCAGAGCACTATCCTCCGGCAGCATCTTGAAGAAATTCGTTTCCGCATCCTGACGATGAACACAGTCAACCTAGAGCGTGACCGCGACTTACTGGCCGCGATCCGCGACCAAGCGCGCGATCTCGGGGATGCCGATCTCGAACTCTACGCGCTCAACAACTACGGGCTGACCTACCTCGTCTTCGGCGAACTGGAACGCGCCTATCACGAATTCACCGCGGGCGTTGAACGCGCGACGGCCTACGCTAACGAGGCACGCTGGCTGACCTTCCAGCTCAATCAAGGTGTTACCCGGTTGATGCAGCGCGAACTGTCAGCGGCGCGGGCGCTTCTCGAAGGATTTTTGCCCCGGCTCAAGGCGGCTTCGGTCAATCCGGAAAACAGCGCCCGTCTGTATCTTACCTATGCCTACCTCGCCATCACCACCGCCGATTTGTATGATTATCCGGCGGCTGAAAGCTACGCGCGCGCGCTCATCGACCGCTGGGAAACGCCGGAAGTGCTGAGCATTCAACCCGTGCGCCGCGTCGAAATGATGAGCATGGCGCGGGATGCGATGACGAGTGTGCACATTGAGCGTCAGGAGTTCAGCCATGCGCGCGGCCATGCCAACCTGATGCTCGGCATCACCGTGCGGCAGGTTTACCCGCTGCACACCAACGCTGCGTATCTCGCCCTGCTGCGCGTGAGCGCGTTTTCGGCGAGCGGTCACGACGCGGAAGCGGATTGGCGGCGGCTGGAACAGGCCATTGATCCCATGATCATCGCGCGGGCGCCGCTCCTGTGGCGCTTGGCGACGCAGGGGTTCCTGCGCGAAGCCGTGCTGTATCGCGACAAAGGTCTGCTCACCTGGGCGCGCCGCTGCACCGAGAAAGCCGTCGAAATGCTGACGGCGGCGGGCGCAGAGGCGCACCGCCAGCGCGCCGCCGCCTTTCTCGCCGAACTGCTTAACTCATAAACTGCCGGAAAATTCCTCCAACAGCGATGCGCCGGAGTGAAATTGATCAGCGCAGCGTCACTTCTAGTGTGAAGTCCCCGGTCGTCGTGCCGCCCTGTCGCTGAAAGCGCGTGGCGATGACCAGATAGGTACCATCGCCGGGGAGGGTGAAATTGTCGATGAGCGAGTTTTGCCCGCCGCCGCTGTCGTCATCGCTGACGAGTTCGCGTCCGTCCGGCGTGATCAGCGCGATGAAGGTGTCGAGATCGTCGCTGGCGCGGCTCATGCGGATACTTACGCTCTGCCCGGCGCGCCCGCTGAACGCATAGAAGCGCTGGTAGTACTGGCGGCTGATCGTCCCGGTGGCAGGGTGTGCCCGGCGTGATCGGGATTGGGAAGTCGAGGCGGCTGCCCAACCCGCTCTCTGATTCGGCGTCGAGCGTGAGCACGAACGCGCCGCGGCTCGTGCCGGACGCTTGTCCGTAGCGCGTGGCGACGATCACGTAGATGTCGTCGGCGCGCAGAATCAGCCCGGTGATGCTGGCATCGACCGAACCGGGGCTGTCGTCGTTTTCGGCGAGGACTTCGCCGCGGCTGTTGAGGATTTGCAGCGCCGAGTCGAGATCACCCGTGGCGCGGCGCATCTGCACGCTGACCACGTCGCCCGCGCGCCCGCGGAAGCTGTAGTAGACAATCGGGTCGGCGTTGGTAACCTCGTTGTAGATCGAATCGCCATAGCGCAGCGCGCTGCCCGCCGCCGAACTCACGCCGATGCGCTCGACGGTGAGCGTGAATTCCCCGCTGGTCGTGCCGAGACTGTCGCCAAAGCGGCTGACGATCACGCTGTAGCGGCTGCTCGCGCTAATCCGAATCGAGTCGAGGATGAGATCCCGCCCGCCGCCGCCGGGAACATCATCGCGCGTGGCGATCACCGTGCCATTGCTGTCCAGAATGGTGAGGATCGGGTCGAGGTTGCCGCTGGTGACGGTCAGCCGCACGCTGATCACGTCCCCGCGCAGGCCATCAAACGGATAGACCAAGCGCGGGGTGCCGTTATCCAGCCGCCCCGTCACATTAATAAAGGCCTGCGCCTCCGTAAGCTGGTACGCAAGCAAGATGAGTACAATGAAGAGTACACGTCGCATCGTCATAAAGGACGATCATATCTTGAAACGGTTTTTATTTCGACTGGCGCGTTCGCCTATCGCCCGATTTTTCATCGGCTGGAGTTTTGCCCATATGAGTTGGCTCATCCCCGTCGACCGGCTGTACGAGTCGGAGAAACTGATCGCGTTTCACCACCCCGTACCGAGCTATCGCGTGCACATTCTGATCGTGCCCAAGCGCTCGATTGCCGATCTGCTCGCCATCACGCCGCAGGATCAGGAGTTTGTCGTGGAAGTGTTCACGACCGCGCAGCGCCTGATCCGCGAATTGAACATCGTCAACTACCGGTTGATCACGAACGGTGGCGAGCATCAGGACGTGCCGCTATTGCACTTCCACCTGTTCAGCGACTAATCGCCAGCGGCGGGCTCTTTCTTGAGCGGCTTCTTCTTGCTCGGCGCGGTCTGCGGGTAGGCTTCATCACCCGTGATGATCTGGCGCAGACGGTACAGGTCGGTGCGCGAGCTCATGTCGAGGCTCATCGGCGTGATCGACACCTGCTTTTCGTGCATCAGCACGTACACGTCAGAGTCGGGTTCGGCTTCGGACGGATCCGAGTTGAGGTGATAGCCCATGCGCCCCACATCGCTCAACGCGACGCGCTCCGGGCGGGTCGGCCAGTAGACGCGGCGGCGGGAGAGGCGCGTGACTTTCCACGGCGTTTCCGGCGTCGCGCCGATGGGCACATCCAGCTTGAGCAGATCGACATCGTCCGGGCGCGCGTTGCTCAGCAGCCATTGACCGAACTTGGCCGCGAAAAAGGCCGCCGCTCTGAAATCGACATCGGTCGAGTAGGTGAGGTGCAGGTCATGGTGCGTCTGCTGCGAGACCGCCAGCGACGGAATGCCGAAGCTCGCGCCTTCCAGACAGGCGCCCACCGTGCCGGAGATGGTCACGCCGTTGCCGGTGTTGTCGCCATAGTTGATGCCGGACACGATCAGCGAGGGCAGGCGCGGCGCTAGTTCGATCACGCCGTGCTGCACGGACTGCGCGGGCGTGCCTTCGACGGCGTAGACCGTCAGTTTTTCGCCGCGCACAACGCGTTCTTCCGTATGGATGCGGCCTTCGCTGGCGAGCGGCATGCTGCGCCCAGTGCCGGACTGCTGCGTCTTTGGCGCGGCGACCAGCAGCTCGCCGAGACCGTGGAAGGCTTCTACTGCCGCCCACAGACCGGGCGACTCAATACCGTCGTCGTTGGTGAAAAGGATGAGGGGTCGTTCGTTGGCCATGTGTTATTCATCGGATAGTTTAACAGTACGCATGAGCCTATACCCATTTTCAAACCGAATCAAGGGGAATCCACGAACGTTAATTGACTTTTCCATGACTTAACGTGCGTTATGGATCAAACAGACGAGGGCCAAGGGATGAGCAGCAGGATCAGATACGGATCGATTTGCAGGCTCTTATTGGACGAAATCCTTAGAGACCATCTGAATATTCGCAATATCTCTCGTAGGGGCAAGGCGCGCCTTGCCCCTACCGAAGCGAAAACAACACATTTTCAAATGGCTTCTTAGAAACAAAAAGGACGCCACCGGGGCGTCCTTAACTACGCTCAATTGCCGCGTTAGCGCCGCCGCTGATCGTAATGTGCGGGCAGGTTGAATAGATCGGCGATCAGCAGGCCGGCCGCTTGTAGTTGTGTGCGGCGGTTGCCGTGATTCAGCGGGACGAGCGCATTGTCTTCACCCTCGCCGCTGACCCGTTCTTCGCTGGTGCCATGCGTCAGCACCACCTGAAAGCGTTCGTTACGCAGATCGAGGTTGAGTTCGCCGTAGTGCACCGCGCGCGGATCGGCACTCACTTCGCCATCCGGACGCTTGCGGCGTTTGGCACCGCTCACCACATGCGATACGTAGACGCTTTGCACGGTGTCGACAGGGATCGTTTTGGTTACAGACCGCCCGCGCAGCCAGCGCACGCCCTGCTTGTCGACGACGATGCGGTTGGGGCGGAGCAGGGTGCGGACGACCAACCCGACCGCCATGCCAAACAGCACGACCGCGCAGACAAAGCCCGCCGGGACGAGCAGTTCCGGTCGCGGATAGGCTATGCCGCTGGTCACGCTGGTGACCGCTAGCACGAGGAAGGCCACCATCCACAGCAGATACCACGCCGCGCGCAGCAGGTTGCTGCGCGCCCACTTAGCGGCGCGGACGAATTCGTATTGGCCTTCGGCGCTTTGCTGGAACGTCCACAGATCGAAGTGGAATGGGAGCGGGGGCATGGGCACCGCTTCCGCGACCGGCGGAATGAGCGCGAACGGGCGGCCAATCTGCGCGCCGAGCGCCTCGCCAGCAGCCGTCGCCGTCGCCTGAAACTCCTTCCGCGTTGGGTCGATCCAGTGCGCGAGTTCGCACCAGCGGCTGCCGCGTTCGTCCGCGATGGGCGGGAGCAGCACGAACCCGAGATGCCACGCCTGATCTTTCACCGACCAGCCGAGCACTACCCGGTCAATGCTTTCGACGGGGAGGTGACCCTCCA
Source organism: Candidatus Flexifilum breve (assembly GCF_016713355.1). NCBI lineage: Bacteria > Bacillati > Chloroflexota > Anaerolineae > Aggregatilineales > Candidatus Flexifilaceae > Candidatus Flexifilum > Candidatus Flexifilum breve. The sequence continues at coordinate 273,329 of NZ_JADJPI010000039.1, read as the reverse complement.
GCGGCAGTTTGCGCCGCGTGCCAAAGATCTCCGCATATCGGATCGGTGCGCCACGGCGGGCCTCGAGCAGCGTGCGGTCACTTGACCCATTCAACAGCAAACGCCAGCCTTCCGGCTGCGCATCGATCAGCAGGTTGCTGGCGGTAGCAATTCGATCCATAAGGGATTCCAGTGGGTAGACTTGTCATAACACTCGGATAGTCTACCTCTGTAATGTTGCGCTGGCTAGATCGGCTGTCTGTAAAATCAGTGTAAATTGCAGGCCAAGTAAGGAGCTCAGTCGGCAGCGTGTCGTGGCGGCCCTTCGTCGTTCCCTGAGACTGTTTCGGGGCGTGCGGTTCTAATCAGCCCCTCACAGGAAGGTGAGGGGAGGGCTTGTCCCTCCCCCTTTCCCCCCCCCCCCCCGCGCTGGAAAATGAGGTTGAATTACGCTTTATAGCGCAGCGGACGCATCCCGTTCAACGTGACGACGAGCAGCATGCCGACATCCGCGAGGATCGCCAGCCACAGCGAGGTCGCGCCGAACAGCGCCAGCAGCACAAACGCGATCTTGATCCCCACGCTGGCGGCGATATTCTGCACGATCAAACGGCGCGCGAACCGCGCCAGCCGCAGCACGAACGGCAGCCCGGTCAGGTCGTCGCCCATCAGCGCGACATCGGCCGTTTCGAGCGCCTGCGCGCTGCCCGCGCCGCCCATCGCCACGCCGACCGAGGCGCGCGCTAAGGCGGGCGTATCGTTGATGCCATCGCCGATCATGGCGACCGTTTCGTATTTTGCCAGCAGATCCCCCACTGCCGCGACCTTGTCTTCGGGCAGCAGATCGGCGCGTACGTCCTCCACGCCGATTTTGTCCGCAATGGCGCGGGCGACGGCGGCATTGTCCCCGGTGAGCATGATCGTGTGTTGGCCGAGCGCGCGCAGATCGCGCAGTACGGCGGCGCTTTCCGGTCGGGGCGTATCTTCCACGCTGATGTAACCGCGCACGCGCTGATCCTCGGCGATGAGCATGGTCGTTTGACCGCGCCCTTCGACGGCGGCCACTTCGGCGCACAGTGCCGGATCATGCGGGTACTGCGCATCGAACAGCGCATGGCTGCCCACCGTGATCAGCTTGCCGTCCACGCGCCCCTGCACGCCGCGTCCCGCCAGCGAGGCGACCGCTTCGGCGGGGGCGTAGGCCGTCGCGACGCCGCGTTGTGCCGCCGCATCGACTACGGCGCGCGCCAGTGGATGCGCGCTCTTGGTTTCGACCGCATTGGCCAGCGCCAGCACATCATCGCAGCGGGGACACTCTGCACCCGTCTCACAGTCGAGCGCGTGCGTCGCGGTGACGCTCGGCTGACCGCGCGTGAGTGTGCCGGTTTTGTCGAAGGCGACCGCTTTGACCTTGCCCAACATCTCCAGATGCGCGCCGCCCTTGATGAGCACACCACGCCGTGCCGCCGCCGTGATCGCCGTGATGACCGTCACGGGCGTGCTGATCACCAGCGCGCACGGGCAGGCGATCACCAGCAGGGAGAGCGCGCGGTACAACCAACCGTGCGTGCCATCGCCGGGGTCGAGGAACGGCGCGTTGAACAGCAGCGGCGGCGCGAGCGCGATCACCAGCGCGACCAGCACCACCGCAGGCGTGTACACCCGCGCGAAGCGATCCACCAGCGTTTGGCTCGGCGCGCGCACACTCTGCGCTTCTTCCACCATGCGGATGATCCGCGCGATGGTGTTATCCGCCGCGCGGCGCGTCACCTGCATGTCGAGCGCGCCGCTCCCATTGATCGTCCCGGCGTAGACCTCTGCGCCGACCGTCTTGTACACAGGGACGCTCTCCCCGGTGACGGGCGCTTGGTCGAGGCTGGATTCGCCCGCCAGAATCACGCCGTCCATGGGCAGGCGTTCGCCCGGCTTGATCAGAATAGTGTCGCCGATCTGCAGTTCGTCGACGGGCACAACCGTTTGTTGGTTGTCCGTCAGGCGGATCGCCGTCGGCGGCACGAGCGTCATCAGCGAGCGAATGCTCTCACGGGCGCGTTCGCTGGTGTAGCCTTCCAGCGACTCGCCGATGGTGAATAGGAAGACGACGGTGGCCGCCTCCGCCGTCTCGCCGATCAGCGCCGCGCCGACCGCCGCAATGGTCATCAGCATGTTGATGTTGAAGTCGCGGTTGATGAGCAGGTTGTTGATCCCGGAACGCGCCAGCGGATACAGCGCGATCCCGGTCGCCAGCAGAAAGACGACGTTCGTGAGCGTCTCGCTCACCTGCAGGACGCTCAGCAGCGCGCCGAGCAGCAGGAACGCGCCGCCCGCCAGCGCGAAACGGCTGGTGTCGCCCTTGAGCAGGAAGCGCGCGAAGCCGATCACGCCGCCGGGGGTTGGGATATACCGCTCTGAGGTTGGGATTTCCAGCTTATATCCCAAAGCTTCGACTCGTTCGCGCAGCACGTTCTCCGCGATGCTGCCCGCAAACTTCAGCGTCGCGGTGTTGAGGTTCACTTCGACCTGCGTCACGCCCTGCAAGCTGCTCACGCCCTTTTCGACCGTTTGGGCGCAGTGCAGGCAGTCCATGCCGCCGATTTTGTAGGTGTGTTGCATGGTTGATACCACGTATCAATATATTAGTCACTGCTTATATAATAGCCCTGAAAGCGGGGTCGGTCAAGCGCTATACTAGAAATGGGATGTGGTCTCAACCTGAGGAGAAACACAGCATGCCAACCATCGAAGAGGCGATCATCTGGGCGACGGAGGTGCACCGCGGGCAGGTCGACAAAGCGGGCAATCCGTACATCCTGCATCCGCTGCGCGTCATGCTGCGCATGACCTCCGACGACGCGCGCTTTGTGGCGATTCTGCACGACACCATCGAAGACTCCGATCACACGCTGGACGATCTGCGGGCGCTCGGCTACTCCGAGACAATCATCGCGGCGGTCGATGCCATCACGCGGCGCGACGACGAGACCTACGAGGAATTCATCCAGCGCCTCAAGCCGAATCCGCTGGCGCGGGCGGTCAAGCTGGCCGATTTGCTCGACAACATGGATCTGCGCCGGGCGAATCCGGTCGTCGCAGAGAAAGACGCGGAGCGGCTCGCTCGCTACCAGCGCGCGTGGATCGAGCTTACGCGCGACAACCCGCCGCCGTTGTATTCGTATTAGCGCTCCATCTGCTAAATCGCTCAAGCCGTAGGGGCAGACCTATGTGTCTGCCCGGCTGAGGGCGCACACGCAGGTGCGCCCCTACAACCTCTATGGGGCAATTTACCGCATACAGAATCTCGTTCGTACCCGACCTTCCAGCCGTTCGTCCGCGTCGCTGCGCGGCGTTACTTCTCGGGATGCGCGGGCAGCGTGACGATAAACGTGCTGCCTTGACCGCGGGCGCTTTCCACGCGAATCGTGCCGCTTTGCAGTTCGACGAGCCGCTTAGTGATCGCCAACCCGAGCCCGGTGCCGCCGTACTCGCGGCGCGTCGAGCCATCGACCTGGCGGAAGCTGTCGAAGATGATCTTGTGGTCAGCGGGGTCGATGCCAATGCCGGAGTCCTTGACGTGAATGGCAAACGCCGCCTCGGCCTGACCTGCTGTCACCAACTGGGTCGGGAGAACATTCACGCAGATCAAACCCTCATGCGTGAACTTGACCGCGTTATCCAACAAGTTGACGAGGATCTGCCGGAGATACTGCGGGTCGGCGGCGACCGGACGCTCTTCCGGCGTCACGTCGACGCAGATGCTGAGGTGTTTGGCTTCGGCGCGCGGCGCGACTTCATCCAGCACTTCTTTGATGATGTATGAAATGCGCGTTGGCACCGGGTTGAACGGCGCTTCGCCCGCTTCAATCTTCGTGAGATCCAGCAGATCGTTGATCAGCGTGAGCAGATGCTTGCCGCTGCGGTTGACGCGCTCCACCCGGTCGACCTGATCATTGTTCAGGTCGCCATAAATGCCGGAGAGCAGCAGTTCGCTGTACCCGTTGATCGCGTTGAGCGGCGTGCGCAGTTCATGGCTGATTGTGGCGAGGAACATGCTCTTGAGGCGGTTGGCCTCCAGCGCTTCGGTGTAGAGTGAGGCATTGACCACGGCCATCGCCGCCTGCCCGGCAATTGTCATAAGCGTTTCACGTTCTTCTTCGGTGAACTTGCGCGCGCGGGAGAACATGTCGAGGCCGATGCTGCCGATCAGTTGATCGCGGGCGATGAGCGGGGCGAGCATCACCGAGCGCGTGCCGATATTCGTCAGCAGTCCGCGCGTGTGCTCGTCGATGTCCGCGGTGGCGACATCATCTACCGCCAGCGCGGTGCCGCGTTCGCCGAGGCGTTCCATCACCGTGTTGCCGTCCAGTGATAAGCGCAGCCCGACGTGATCGCGCTTGGGATATTCGGCGACCAGCGTCCCATGTTCCGGTTTCTCGCCATTTTCGACCGACTCCAGCAGGATGATGCCGCAGTGATCCACGCCGAACAATTCCTGCAGCAGGCGCGCGGTCGCGTTGAGCACTTCGTCTTTGTCGAGCGATGAGGTAATGACGGTGGCGATCTCGTGAATCGACGCGAGACGGCGCGCGCGCTGCTGATAAACTTCGACGTTGGCCTGCGCCTGCGCGTGCATGCGCGCGTTTTCCACGGCGATGCCCGCCTGCCGCGCCAGCGCGAAGATCGTGCTGGCGTCGTGCTGGGAGTAGGCGCGCAGGGTGCGCTTGCCGATCATGATGATGCCGATCACACGATCCTGCACCACCATCGGCGCGATCAGCCACGAGCGCGCGCGGCTGAAGATGCCCCCCCGATACGGCGCGGCATCGTCGATCACGACGGGCTGCTGTGACAGGTACGCCTGTCCAATCGGCTTCTGTTCGGTGAGTTGAATTTCTAGACCTTTGACGAACAGCTCGGGATCGTGCGTCGCGCACACGATCAGCTTATCGCTGTCTATCCCCGCCGATTCGAGCAGGATGCTCGCGCTGTCGTAGTCGATCAAACGGTGAATCTGGTCGAGGATGCGGTCGAGCACATCGTCATAGTTGGCCGCGCTGCTCACCACCTGGGCGATTTCCATCAGCGAGGCGGCGATCAAGCGGCGTTCGCGCTCCAACTGCACGAGGCGCAGGTTGTCGTACATCAGCGCGAGCATAGCGGCATAGCCCATGAGCACGGTGATGTCGGCGTCGGTGAAGCTGTCCGGCATGTAGTTCTGCGCGCTGATCACACCGACCACTTCGTTCTGGCGGTTGCGAATCGGCACGCCGATCCACGAGCTGGCCGGCTGCCCGGGTTCGCGCTCATCGAGCTGAATGCCGAGCGATTCGATCCGCTCCCATTCTTCGTCGAGATCGCGGAAATAAAACTCAATGCCATGCAAAAAGACCGCGCGCGAGAGGCCGCACAGCGGGATCGGTTCGTGATCCACACGCAGGCCGTTTTCGCCCACGAGCGGCAAATTAACGAGGTCGTGCTCCGGGTCATAAATGCCAATATAGAACGACGAGGTCTCGAAATTCGCCGCCAGGTGATCGTAAACCGTGTCCCACAACGCCGAATCATCGAGCTTATAGCTGATCACGCGACTAATGTCGATCAAGCCGCTGAGGGTGGAGGTGCTCTGCGGCTCACGGGGATGTTTGCGTCGGGGTATGCGGCGATCTTTAGCTTTCATTAGTCGTCTCTTTTCGTCACATGGATTAATTATGCCACACTGTCAAAATTTCGGAGACCAGATGCAACTTTATTTTGGTTAGCGCGTATAGATGTTTGTAAAGTCAAACAGAAGTTGGGGGATAACTTCGATGAACAGCAAGCAACGTTCCGAACAAATCTTCGGTGGCAGTTTCCTAATCGGCTTGGCGATTCTGTTTATCACGGGATACTGGTGGCCGGGCATCATGTTCGTCATCGGTCTGTCGATGCTCATCCGCACGGTCACCGAGGGTAAACCATGGTCGTCGGATCACAACGCGTTGATTGTGCTGGCGATTGGCGTCTTCTTCGGCCTGCCGATCTTCGGCGGGAACTGGCTGCCGCTCCTGCTGATCGCGCTCGGCGCGTACATGCTCTTCGGCGACCGGTTGGGTCTGCGCCCGGAGACCAAGCGCCGCGACGACTTCGACTTCCCGAAGCGCGGCGACGACAAGCCCAAGAACGACGTGCTCTAGCCGTTAGCCTACGCTTCCCTGACGCCCGCCCCGTGCGGGCGTTTTTGATTCTGGACGCGGCGTGACCGCCGTTGCTATAGTAGCCGCCATCGATCAAGATTCCGCTGCGCCGCCGCGGTAGAGTTGCTTCGACTGGCCTAGACTTCACTCTGCTGGTTGTGCCGTTTTTGCCCCTCGCCCTTGGGAGAGGGGCAGTTGAGCGCAGCGAAACGGGGTGAGGTTGAACAGACCAGAAGTACGGCCTGGCGCGGGTTCGGCGTAACGGGAGAGGTTGAGTTTGACTGTGACCAGAGCTTTTTTGCGCTTCAGCGTGTTCGCGCTGCTCGCTGTGCTGACGGCGTGCGGTACGGTGACGTTGCCCGATGGCACGGGCGGCGCTGCGCCGCTCATCCAATTGGCGGGCGCGCCGCAGGACCCCGTGCGCAGCTTCCTCGACGCGTGGAACGCGCGCGACTATCAGGCGATGTACGCGCTGTTGAGCAGCAATTCGCAGGGGCTGACCTCGTATTCAGTCTTTGAGACGACCTACGAGAATGCGGATACCGCCATCGGCACACAGAACCTGAGCTATACGCTCGGTGCAAGCGCCGAGCAGGGCGTCAGCGCGACGGTGCGCTACGATCTGACGATCACCTCATCGATCTTCGGCACCATCACCGATCCGGGGCGCATGATGCGCGTGGTCAAAGCGCCGAATAACCAGTGGCGCATCGCGTGGACGCAGATGGACATTTTCGAGGGTTACGCCCCCGGCACGCGCCTGACCTCGGCGGCGGTGAGCCAACCGCGTGGCAACATCTACGACCGCAACGGCATCGCGTTTGTCGAGCAGGATACGGAGGTCATCAGCCTGTACGTGGCGTTGAGCGAAATGTTCGACGAGGTTGCCTGTGTTGACCTATTGGCGTCGGTGCTGCGCAAGAACCGCGCCGATTTGCAAGCTGAGGTCGACGCCCGCCGCGCTAACCCCGAAACGATCTTCTACGTCGGCGATATCGACCCCGCCGATTACACCAACGCGCAGGAGAGCCTGCTCAGCGCGTGCAACATCCGCACGGATTCGCGCACGACGCGCCGTTACGCGGGTCACGGCATCGCCTCGCATGTGATCGGCTACGTCGGGCAAATCTCCGCCGCGCAGTTAGAGGTCAACCCGGAACGTGGCTACAACGCCGACAGCCTGGTCGGCTTGACGGGCATCGAAGCGCTGCACGAAGAAGCGCTCGCGGGCAGCGCCGAGCGCGTGCTGCAAATCATTGAGCCGGGCGGCCTGACGATTCGCGCGCTGGCGGGCACGACGAGCGTCGCGCCGCAGCCCGTCACGCTCACCCTCGACTACAACTTGCAGCGCGCCGCCGCGCAAGCGCTTTCCGATGCCTACAACGAGGCGGCGGGTAACTGGGCGGGCGACGCGCACTCACCGGGCGCGGGGATCGTCATGCTGGATGTGAACACGGGCGCCGTGCTGGCGATGGCCAGCTACCCGACGTTTGACCCCGGCATCTTCAACCCGGATACGCCGACGCTGCTGGTGGGCGAGGAAATTGGCTTGCTGCAATCGGATGCACGCCGTCCATTCGCCAACCGCGTGTATCAGGATCAGTATCCGCCCGGCTCAACGTTTAAGATCATCACGCTGGCGGCGGCCTCGGAAGAACACACGTGGCGTCCCAGCGACCTGTTCTACTGTGGGATGGAATGGCAGGGCGCGGAATACGGCGACTCGCGTCCGGTGCGCTATGACTGGCGCAACTGGGAGCCGGAAGAGCGCCGCTTTGACACGGGCGAAATCACCATGAGCCAGGCGCTGACCGCCTCGTGCAATCCGTTCTTCTATCAGATGGGCGCGCTGCTCACGCGCACGCCGGATGGCTTTTCGACGTTAGGCAATTACTCGCGGCGTATGGGCTTGGGGCGCCCGACCGGGCTGGTCTATGATCCATCCGTGCCGGAGGCAGCCGGGCAGCTCGCCGTGATTAATTCGACCGATGTGGCGATTTCGGTGGCTATTGGCCAGTCGGACACGCAGGTCACGATTTTGCAGATGGCGCGCATGGTGGCGGGCATCGCCAACGGCGGCACGCTCTACACACCGTATGTCGTGCAGCAGGTCGGCGCAGGCGATAACGTCAGCTTTCAGGGACAGCCGCAAGCCGCTGGAGAGATGAATCTGAGCGCGGAAACGCTCGCCCTCATCCGCGAGGGAATGTGCGCCGTCACCACGCAGGCGACGGTCGGCACGACGACCGGGCAGCCGATCGGCACGGCCTGGTTCGTATTTGACGACGATACGGGCACGGGTATCGCACCGTACAGCGTGTGCGCCAAGACGGGCACAGCGCAGACCGGGCGCATCGAACCGAACGGCTGGTTTGTCGCCTACGCGCCCGCTGATAATCCGCAGGTGGCGGTCGCGGCGATGGTTGAGTATGGGCGTGAGGGTTCGGAAACTGCCGCGCCCATCGTGCGCCGTCTCCTCGACGCGTATTTCAATGCCTATACCGCGCCGTATCCGTGGTGGTGGGCAGAGACGGCCTACGAGCCGCTGCAAATCCCGGAAGGGAATACGGGCGGGTAAAAAAACAGGACTGAGGTGAAAGGACTGAGGCGCGCCGCGCTCAAGGATATGGTCGAGTGCTATCGAGATGCAAGCTTGTCACTCAGTCCTCAGTCCTTAGCCCTCAGTCCTTGAGAAAGGCTTTCAATGAGTGACAATGTGGTTGTGCGCTGTGCGGCCTGTGATGGCTATGGTTGGGTTGACGATGAAGACGAAGGCGGCGAGATCGAGTGCCGCTGGTGTGCGGGGATCGGCTATGTGTACCGCGACGAACGCGGGGTGAGTCGGCGCATTCCGCAGAGCGACTATGCCGCGCTCGCCGACACGCTCGAACGGCTGGAGATCGAGCGGATGCGGGAGATCGGCTACACGGGGACATCCAAGAAACCGTGGGAGCAGGAAGTGCGCAAAAAAAGCGATTAGCAGTGAGCTTTTAGCCAAAGGCTAATCGCTAACGGCTAACCGCTTAAGAAAACAAAAACTCCGGTCGTGTGACCGGAGTTTGGTTGAGCGGGCGATGAGATTCGAACTCACGACATCTTCCTTGGCAAGGAAGCATTCTACCGCTGAATTACACCCGCAACATGTCTATAGATTATCATCGCTCCGCTCGCTTGACAAGGGGTAATTTTGGAAATCTACCATTGTTAGCGGTCATTTCGCTTAAAGATGCGCTTCAGAAAGTTGGATGATTTTCGGTCGTATGCGGCGACAAGCGCCTCGATCTCACGAGCAACTGGCAGTTTAAGATCTGCTTGGTGTTGCAGTTTGCTAAGGATTTCACGAGCGAAGGCTTGGTCGTCGGCTCTAGTACTGGCAAGATGCACACGCAGCACGCCGATCAATCCCATCTGATACGTAAGGTCACCAATTGCCCCTAAGTCGACCACATCATTGACCTTACTCAACTCACTTATTGGAGCTTCCGGTTGCATCGGCAGTGGGTCAGGGAGAGATTGCTCAGTCTCTAGGTTTCCAAAAGCATCGTTCAGAGCAACCAGTTCGGCTGAGTCTCCGCGTAACCAACGGACGACCTGTTTGCGTTGAAGTTGCACTGGGAGTTTGCGAACATCGCTCCCGAGGACGCGGATCTCGAGTGGCAGTACACGTCTTCTTAGGGCATAGGCATATTCATATTCCAATCGACACGCTTTGGAAGTCAAATAACTTGGAGAAACGGCAGTTAACATAATTGATCGTTCACGGATGTTACGGCAAATTTCATCCCACCAATCCTGACCGCCTTTGAGTTTTTTGTCGTACCAAACATCGTGCCCAAACGAACTGAGCATCCCAGCGAGCCCTTCGACCAGTGGACGATCTTCGCTTTTGTAGCTGATGAATATTTTGGTCGGTGGGTGTGGTTTTTGTCCGTAGAGATCGAAGAACTCCAAAGCGAGTAGATTGTCTTTTGGCGGTTGAGGAGGCACTCGCATACCGAGCGGAGGCGGAGGCATGCTTCTAACTGACGATATGATGGCAGGTTGCGTTTCTCGGTCACGATAGCTCCTTAGAACTTGCCCAAGTTGATCCGCTGTCCAATAACGAGCTTTAGGTTCTTTGCTCATCACTTTGTGGACAATTTTAGTAAGGTCTTCGGGTAAATTGGGATCGATCTCGGAGAGTAATGGGATAGTTGAACGGATGTGTGCCAAACCCAATTCTTGCTGATTACTTCCCGAATATGGTAGACGTCCGGTGAGCATTTCGAACAGGACTATACCAATAGAATACACGTCCGATGCCGGAGTTGGAGTCTCACCTTGGGCTTGTTCGGGTGCGAAATAATGCGGACTTCCCCAGACGGCGGTTTGTTTCCCATGTGGTTGGGTATCAGTGAACGCTTGTGCAATACCGAAATCAAGGACTTTGACTGTGTCATTACGTGTGATGAGAATGTTTTGTGGCTTGACATCCGCATGCACTAGCCCTGAGCGGTGAGAAAACCCAATACCTGCGCAAATCTGAATCCCTAACTTTAGCACACGCTCAATGGGTAAAGCTCCATCTGTCTTGATGATGCGCTTGAGGTCATTACCTTCAACAAATTCCATCACAATGTAATGGGTGAGGCCATCACTGCCTACATCAAAAATGGTAACAATATTTTCATGGGCAAGGTTGGCGACGCTTCGTGCTTCATTGCGAAAGCGCGCGAGAAAGGCAGGGTCATTTGTCAAACTCGGACGCAGAATCTTGATTGCGACTGTACGTCCCAACGCCTGATCGATTGCCTTATAGATTACGGACATCCCGCCTGATCCATGTTGAGCGACGAGACGATAGCGTCCATTAAGGACGGTTTCATTGGGCATACCAAATCCTCATGAAGTGGGGAATATACCAAATGGAGATTCTATTACAGCCTCAGTTTAGCGCAGAGTGAGGGAAGGTGGCAAACAACAAATATCCAGCATTTCAAAACCTTTAACTATGACTCTTTGAGCGTTATTTGGAAACTTAAAGGTTTAAGTTACGCGAAAGATTATGCATTCTGCCTAATCCTGCTTGACTCCCTTCGTGATGCGGGATAACTTGTGGTTAAGTTTAAACGTTTAAGTTAAAGTCTCCATGACGCATTTTTGATGTACAATCACACAGGAGACCTCCCGATGCACGACCGTTTATGGGAAATTGTCGAACTCGATTTCAGTCCCGATGAACTGCTCCATTACGAAACCTTGTTCACCATCGGCAATGGCTATCTGGGAACGCGCGGCGCTTTTGAAGAAGGCTATCCCGGGGATACCCCTGTTACCCTCGTCCACGGCGTGTACGATCACGCGCCGGGGATGCTCGTTCCCGAACTGGTGAACGTCCCGAACTGGCTGCCGATCAACATTTACATCGACGGCGCGCCGTTCAAGCTGATCACGAAAACGACTGATTTCATGCGCCCGCCGGAAGGCATCGTGCTGGGCTACCGCCGCGCGCTGAACATGCGCCGGGGCGTGCTGACGCGCGAAGTCCTGTTCCGCGCGCCGTCGGGCAACATCGTCCGCCTTGAATTTGAACGCTTTGCCAGCCTGCACGACATTCATGTGCTGGCGCAGCGCGTGCGCATCACCGCGGTTGATGGGAACGCGCACATTCGTGTGGAGAGCGCCATTGACGCCGATGTGACCAACGCCGGGGTGCCCCACTACCTGCCGGAGTTCACGCTCGACGACCGCGGCGATACCATTGGCGTGGAGCTCAAGACGCAGCAGTCGAAGTACATCGTCGGCGTGGCCTCGCGTCTGGTCAGCCCGCACCGCATTCAAACGGGCAGCACCGAGAAGCGTCCGTATACCGTCACCTCGTTCGATCTGGCGCAGGAAGACTGGGTGGTGCTGGATAAGTTCAGCAGCATCTACACCAGCCGCGACGCGCTGAGCCCGCTGGAGACGGCGCAGGGCAAAATTGCCGAGGCCGCCTCAGTCGGCTATGAAGAACTCCGCGCTCGCCACGAGGCCGAGTGGGCGAAGTACTGGGAAACGTCCGACATCCACATCGACGGCGACGAAGAAGCCCAGCGGGCGCTGCGCTTCACGACCTATCACATTCTGATCCCCGCGCCGCGCCTTGACGAGCGTGTGAGCATCGGCGCGAAAACGCTCTCCGGCCTCGGCTATAAGGGGCATGTCTTCTGGGACACCGAACTCTTCTGCGTGCCGCCGCTGCTGCTCACGCAGCCCAAGCTGGCGCGCAATCTGCTGATGTACCGCTATCACAACCTGCCGGGGGCGCGGCACAAGGCGCAGGCCAATGGCTACGACGGCGCGATGTACCCGTGGGAAAGCACCGACACGGGCGAAGAAACCACGCCCCAGTGGTCGGACCCGCAGCCGGACGGCACGAAGATCCGCATCTGGACGGGCGACAGTGAGCAGCACATCTCGACGGATATCGCCTACGCGATTGAGAAGTATTGGCGCTGGACGGGCGACGACGAGTTCCTGACCCAGTACGGCGCGGAGATGATCCTCGATACGGCGGTCTTCTGGGGCAGCCGCGTCGAAGAGAAAAACGGGCGCTTCGAGATCTCACAGCAGATCGGCCCGGATGAATATCACGAAAACATCGACAACAGCGTGTTCGTCAACCGCATGGTCGTGTGGCACTTGCAGACGGCCTTCGCCGTGCTCGATTGGCTCAAGGCCCACGCCCCCGCCGATCATCAGCGGCTGGTTGAGGCGCTCAAGCTGACGCCGGAACGCCTCGCGCTGTGGCTGGATATCACGCAGCGCATGTACCTCCCCTTCGACACGAACGAGGGAATTCATGTGCAGTTCCCCGGCTTTTTCGACATGGAATACATCCCCGTGCCGCACTACACGCCGCGCATCGGCAGCGTGCAGGCCATGCTCGGACATGCGCGTACCATCCAGACGCAGGTCATCAAGCAGGCGGATGTCGTCATGCTGATGGCGCTGCTCGGCGAACACATCGGCGTGCCGGAGGGTTTCAGCGTGCGCGAAGTCATGCTGAACAACTGGAACACCTACTATCCGCGCTGCGATCACGGTTCGTCACTCAGCCCGGCTATGCACGCCTGGACTGCGGCGCGGCTCGGCCTGATCGACACGGCCTACGAGCTGTTTGACCACGCCGTGCACATCGACCTGCACGACAACAAGGGCAACGTGCGCGACGGCATCCATGCGGCGGCCTGCGGCGGCGTGTGGCAGGCGATTGTCTTCGGCTTCTGCGGCCTGCATATCGATGCGGCGGGCCAACCCGCCGTCGATCCCCGCCTGCCGGAACACTGGCGGTCGGTCACTTTCACAGTGTACTACCGGGGTGAGAAACAGACGTTTACCGTCAAAAACCCCGCGCTAGTCTCCTCATCGCTCCGATGAGGTGGTTTTGCGAGTTTCTGTCTCTTTAATGGAGGTATTGCTCATGCGTAAATCCTTTATGTTGGTCGCACTGGCAGCTCTGCTCGTGCTGGCGGGCGCGGTCTCCGCGCAGGATCAGGTCACCCTGGAAGTCTGGACGGGGTCGTCGTCGGATGTGGAAAATCAGTTCAAAGAAACGCAGATCGCGGCGTTTGAAGAAGCCAACCCGAACATTGACGTTAATCTGCTGATCGCGCCGGACTACGGCACGCAGATTCAGGCGGCGCTGGCCAGCGGCGATTATCCTGACGTGTTCACGGTCGGTCAGTTTGACGTGCCGTCGTATGTCGACAGCGGCGTGCTGATGCCCGCGGGCGACGCCATCGAAGCGCCGGAAGACATCTACCCCGGTCTGCTGCAGGCGTTCACGGTGGACGGCGAAGTCTACGCGGTGCCGAAGGACTTCTCGACCTTGGCGCTGTTCTACAACAAGGATCTGTTCGATGCGGCGGGCGTGGAATATCCGACGGCCGATTGGACATGGCAGGATATGTATGCTGCCGCCGAAGCGATTGCGGGTCTCGGTCAGGAAGGCGTGACGGGCTTCAGCGCGGCGGCGGACATCAACCGTTGGTTGGCCTTCTTCTACGGCAATGGCGGCGTCATCGCCAATGAAGACGGTTCGAGCGGTGTCAACAGCGAAGCGGGCGTCGCGGCGCTCGACTTCTACAGCAGCTTCGTGCGTGATGGCATCGGCGCTCTGCCGAGCGACATCGGCGGCGCCGGCTGGAACGGTGAAGCGTTTGGCAAGGGTCTTGCTGGTATGACGATTGAAGGCAACTGGGCCATCGGCTACCTGCAGGAACAGTTCCCGGATGTCAACTGGGGTGTCACGGAAATCCCCGGCAGCGAAGCGGGCATGAATGGTTCACTGACCTTCACCGAAGGTTGGGCGGTCGGCGCGAACACGGAACATCCGGAAGAAGCGTGGGCGCTGGTCAACTTCCTGACCGGCACAGAAGGCGCGGCGAGCGTCGCGGAAGCTGGTTTCGGTGTCATGCCGGCGCGCGCCAGCAGTGGCGAAGCGTGGTTGGCCACCCGCGGTGAAGAATTCCAGCCGTTCGTGAGCGCCGCTGATTACGCGGTCGCCCCGGTCTTCCCGCTCGGCTTTGGTGACTTCAACACGTCCTTCGGCGAAGCGACGACGGACGTGCTGGCGGGCAATCAGACGGCGCAGGATGCGCTCGACGCGGTTGCGGAAGTCTGGAACGAAATTCAGGCCGAACAGTAACGATCTTCGACGTGCGGTGGGTGGGCGCTTCTCCCCGAGGCGCCCCTCGCGTACACGGTTGTACCACCGGGCGCGCCCGATCACATGCAGCGACGCGCCCGCTCTCCATATAGATAACGAGGGATAGCGATGACCACAACGACCGCCGCAGCCTCTCCCCAGCAGCAAACAAAAACCCAACCGAACGCGCAGCGGCAGGAAGCAGTAGCGGGCATCGGGTTTATGTTTCCCGCCTTGCTCATTCTGGTGCTCTTTTTGATCGTGCCGCTGTTCGTCGCCGGGTACTTCAGCCTCACCGACTGGAACGGGCGCACGCCGCTCACCAACCCGGGCGCGTATGACTTTGTCGGCCTGCAAAATTACGAACGTCTGCTCATCAGCGGTCGCCGCGTGAGTGACTTTTATAACGCCTTCAAAAACACTTTTTACTACGCGCTCGGCGTCATCCCCACGCAGACCGCGATTGCCCTCGTGCTGGCGGTGATCGTCAACCAGCGCTGGCTGCGCGGGCGCAGTTTCTTCCGTACGGCCTTCTATTTCCCGTCGATCACTTCGTCCATCGTCGTGTCGATGATTTTTCTGTTCATGTTCTCGAATACCGGGCCGGTCAATGGGGCGCTGCGCCTGATCATCCCCGGCTTTCGGGATGTCTCGTGGATCACCGATAACAGCGGGGTACTCCATAACATTGTCGGAATCTTCGGCATCACGGCTGACAGTGTCCCGTTCCTGCGCGACACGGAGATCTTCCGGATTTCGCTGTGGGAGTGGCTGAGTGGGCCGTCGGTCGCCATGTTCACGATCATGATCCTCGCCATCTGGACGACCATCGGCACGATGATGGTGGTGTATCTGGCGGCGTTGCAAAATATCCCCAGTCAGGTATATGAGGCGGCGCAGGTCGACGGCGCGACGGCGTGGCAGACGTTCCGTAAAATCACGCTGCCGCTGCTCAAACCGACCACGTTCTTTGTCGTTACGCTCGGCTTGATCGGGACGTTTCAGGTGTTCGACCAGATCTACATCCTCCAGTCCAACGTCACGCGCGAGACGACGATGAGTATCGCCTATCTCGTCTACGATCAGGCGTTTGAGACCGACCCGAACATGGGGCGCGCGACCGCCGTCGCCATCACCCTGTTCGTGATCATCTTCATCGCGACGATTTTGCAGCGCCGCTTCGTCGGCGGCGACCGCTCGGATGTCTAGGCGCACAAGGAGACCTCTATGACCACTATCAGTGCCAATGTCCCCGCGCCGAAGGGCGAAACCCGCTTTGTCTGGCGGCGCGTGCTCGTGATCGTCGGCTATGCGCTGCTCATCTTCTTCGCCTTCATCGAGATCGCGCCTTTCGTCATGACCGTGGCGAGTTCGTTCAAATGCGAACCCGCGATCAGCGCGTATCCGGCGGCCTTTATCCCCGTGCTGCCGGGGGTGCAGTGTCAGGGGACGGCCGCGGATGGCAGCGTTGACCGCCTGAGCGCGGACGAACAGGTCAGCGGCGCGACCTTCCGCCCGACGACCAGCGGCTATGATCGCATTTTCAGTGAGGGCGATGGGCTGCCGCGCTGGTTCCTCAACACCGTAATTTACTCGGTGGTGGTGACCGTGCTGCGTCTCGTGTTCGACTCGATGGCGGGCTATGCGCTGGCGCGCTTCAAGTTCCCCGGCAACCGCGTACTCTTCTTCATTGTCCTCGGCACGCTGATGATCCCCGGCGTGGTGCTGCTCATTCCGCGCTTCCTCATGCTCAAGCAGATGGGGCTGCTCAACACCTATTGGGGCTACTTCTTCGTGCTCGGCGCCGACGCCTTCGGCATTCTGCTCATGAAGCAGTTCTTCGAGAGCATCCCGAAAGAGATCGAAGAGGCGGCATCGGTCGACGGCGCGAGTCGCTTCACCACGTTCTTCCGCATTGTCCTGCCGATGGCCACGCCCGCGCTGGTCGCCCTGACGATCTTCAGCTTTCAGGGGCAGTGGAACAATTTCATGGACGCTTTGATCATCGTCGGCACGAAGACGGAACTGTATAATCTGCCGATGGGCTTGACGATCCTGCGCGGTTCCGGGCAGGATCTCCAGTTCGACCTGATTTTGGCGGGCGCGGTGATTACGACGCTCCCGATGGCGGTGATCTTCTTCGCCTTCCAGCGCTACTTCGTCGAAGGCGTGAGTTACTCGGGGCTGAAAGGGAATGTAGGCCTTCTATCGTCCTTTTTTTTTCGGCAACCGGGACCTTTTCCTCCCTGTCGGGAGAGGGGAAACGCGCCCTACGCTGTTGGAACCGGCCTGAAGGTGAACAGTCACGAATGGGGATGAGACAACCGCCGCCAAGCCGGGGTGAGCAGTCCAGGATTACACAGTATGATCGCGGGATTCAAAGTCGTAGCGCGCGCGGTGAAGCGCCTCAATCATCAAAGTCACCTATACGTGTGGGGCAATGTCCTCTGGTTGCTGCTGGCGCTGCCGCTGGTGACCTCCACCGCCGCATGGATGGCTCTCATTCGCCTCGGCTACCTGATCCCGCGGCAGCCCGGCGTGACCATGGACGAGTTCTGGAGCACCTTCCGCGCACTGTGGCGCAAGGGGATTCCGCTGGCGCTCATCAATCTCGCCGTGATCTATGTGAATGGCACCAATCTGCTGTTGTTCTGGAATTCGCCGGGACTGCTGGCGCTGGCGCTGCGCATCTCGTGGATCATTGTGCTGCTGACGTGGTTCGCCCTACAGTTGTTCGCCTATCCGCTCTACTTCGCGATGGATAAGCCGACCTTCATCGGCGCGTTTCGTAATGCCGTCGTGATGCTGCTGCAAAACCCCGGCTTTTCGCTGGTCATCGTGCTGGTGGCGACGGTGTTTGGCGTGCTCGGCTTGCTGGTGCCGCCCATCCTGCTGCTGTTGAGCGGCGGGGCGGTCGCCGTGCTGGCGAATGCCGCCGTGCAGGATCGCCTATGGGCGGCGGGCATTCAGCAGCCTCCACCGGAACCGGATGAAGCCTCGGAGCAGTCGTTCTACGCCGATTTTTGATGTGTCGCTCAATGGCTCGCTCGACTCATTCATTGTCCTTCCCGGGTAGTGATATGCATCTGGGCGTCTGCTGCGCCGGGCTCGAAAGCCAGCCAACTGTAGGGGCGCACCTACGTGTGCGCCCGGTATTGGGCAGACACATAGGTCTGCCCCTACACTTTCGGCAACCGATTTTAGTTCGTCGGCTATGTACCCGGTGTGGGAGTTTTCGGCTCAATTCCATTTGTCATCTTTTGGAGTTATATTGAGAGTCGACCTGACCGCCGTAATGTTTGAGAACCCATGACTACTATTAAAGATGTCGCTAAAGAAGCTGGCGTTTCGATCGCGACCGTCTCGTACGTCCTCAATGATAAATCCGACTCGGTGAGCGAAGACACCCGCCGCCGGGTGTGGTCGGCGGTGCGCAAGACGGGCTACCGCCCTAACGTCACCGCCCGCAATCTGCGCTCCAACCAGACCCTGCTGATCGGCTATGCGTGGCACGAAGTTCCGGCGGATATGGTTAACCCGGTGCTGGAACACTTCACCTATTCGCTGGCGCGCGCCGCTGAATCGGCGGGCTACCATATCCTCACCTTCACGTTCCCCGTCACCGATCCGATTCCCGTCTACGATGAATTGATCCGCACGGGACGCGTCGATGCGTTCGTGGTTGGCAGTACCACCTATGACGATCCACGCGTCAAATTCCTGATGGACAAGAGCTTCCCGTTTGTCTCGTTTGGGCGCGCGAATCCCGAGTGGGATTTCAACTGGGTGGATGTCGATGGTCAGCGCGGCGTGGCCGATGCCGTGGATTATCTGGCCGGCCTTGGGCATCGCAAAATCGCGGCGGTCGTGTGGGAAGAAGGTTCGCTCTCCGGTGACTATCGCTATGCCGGGTATGTCGATGGCTTGCGGCGCGCGGGCTTGGAGCTGCGCCCGGAATATGTGGTGCGCGGCGAACACAGTGACACCACCGGCTGTGAGGCGCTCGACTACTGGCTGACGCTGCCTGACCCGCCGACGGCGATCATCGCCAGCAGCGATTTGATGGCGATTGGCGTCATCAATGAGGCCGAGCGGCGCGGAATTCGCGTTGGGCATGATTTGTCGGTGGTGGGCTTCGATGATGCGCCCATGACGCAGTACATTCGCCCCGCGCTGACGACGATGCAGCAGCCCTTGGCGATGATCGCGCAGGAATTGATCGGCATGCTCGGCTGTGTGCTGAAGGACGTGCCGGAATTTGAGCGGCACATCCTCCTGCCGCCGCGCCTCGTCGTGCGCGAGTCGTGCGGGGCGGTTACGTCAGGCTAGGTTCACTCAGTTTCGCCAGCAAATCCCCGACGCGCGCCCCGGCGAGGTTCGGCAAGCGCACATGCGCGCGGCTCACATCCGCCGATCCTAAACCGATGGTCCAGAAGCCGCCCTTGAGCGCGGCGTCGATGCCCGCTTCGGCATCCTCAAACACAATACCCTGCGTCGGCGTAATGTCGAGCCGCCCCGCCGTCCAGATGAACAGGTCGGGCGCGGGCTTGGTGTGCACGACACTGTAACCGTCGCCAATAGCGTCAAACAGGTCGATCAGTTCCAGCTTTTCGAGCGCGGGCTTGGCGTTTTTGCTCGCCGAGGCGACCGCCCGTTTAATCCCAAGACTCTTGGCTTCGAGCAGCAGATCACGCACCCCCGGCAGCGCCATGTCGGGCGTGATGGTGTCGAGATATTGCAGATAGTAGCCCTGTTTGCGATCCATCCACGCCTGCGCGGTCGCTTCGTCAATCGCGCGAGCTTTGAGGATGCGGTTGAGGCTTTCGCGGCGGGATACCCCGCGCAGTTGATCGTTATCTTCCCGCGTGAACGGGATGCCTTCTTCTTCACACAAGCGTTTCCACGAGAGATAATGGAATTCGGCGGTGTCCGTGATCACCCCGTCCAGATCAAACAGGAAAGCGCGAATATCAAGCGTCATCAAGGGCCTTTCGGTATAATCAAAACCATGACACGATACCTGCTTATTCTACTCGTACTGCTCCTAATTGTCGCCTGTGATCCACTCGCGCCGATCCCGACGCCAACGCCGCAGGTGATCATCGTGACGCCCGAAGCGTCGAACACGCCGATTCCCACCGCCACGCGCCCGCCGACGGAAACACCGCCGCCCACCTCGACGCCGACCAACACGCCGCCGCCGACTGCGCTGCCCTGTACGCAGGACGGGGGGCAGGTGATCGCGTTCGACGACTTCCGCAGCGAAACCGCGGGGGCGACTCTGCCGTATCAGGTCTATATGCCGCCGTGTTACCTCGAAACGGGGAAACGCTACCCGGTCGTGTATTTGCTGCACGGCTTACAGCAGGACGAGCGCGAATGGCCGTCACTTGGTGTGGTCGAGGCGATGGATCAGGGGATTCGCCTGAACGCGCTCCCGCCGATGATCCTCGTCATGCCGGACTACGGTCGTATCGGCGCGGACAACAGCTTCCTGCCGGATCCGTCGTACGAGACGGTGCTCATGGATGAACTGCTCCCGGCGGTGGAGCGCGACTTCTGCACGATCAACACCCGCGATCAACGGGCGATCGGCGGCATTTCGCGCGGCGGCTTCTGGGCGTTCAGCATCGCCATGCGCCACCCGGATGTGTTCGGGCGTGCTGGCGGTCACAGCGCCTCATTTGACGCGAATAACGCGCCGCCCGCCTTCAACCCGCTGGAGCTGGCGCTCAACACGCCGTTCCTGACCGATGCGAATCTCGCCATGTACATCGACAACGGCGCGGCGGACCCGGCAGGCACGGAACTGCAATTGTTCTCCAGCCGCCTGAGTTCGCGGGGGATCGCCCATACCTACGTGATTCACCCGGTCGGTGAGCACGACGACGAATATTGGCGCGCGCATCTGTCCGAATATCTTGAATTCTACGGGCGCGACTGGACGCGCAATCCGTCGGAACTGCCGAGCTGTTCCGAACCGAGCCCGTGATGTCGTCGCGTCTCTATCGACCCCACCCCCAGCCCCTCCCCGAATTCAGGGAGGGGAGCCAACAACACTCGCCATGTCACCCTTCTCCGCTGGCGCGGGTGAGGTTAGATCATTCCGCGTTGATTAAACTCATCTGGTAAGGTCGTATGCCCACACCCTTTACCCATTTATACGCCGCGCAAGCCGCGCTCACCGACCCGCTGATCCCTGAGGCCACTCGCCAGTTCCTCAACGAACACCAGCGCGCTTATCTGCTGGGCAGCGTGGTCGCTGATGGCCACTTTCTCGCCAAACTGCGCCGTGCTGATACGCACTTTTACAGTTACGATGAGCCGATCACGGTGACGCCGTGGCGCGTGATGCTTATGCGTTATCCGCGGTTGTGGCTGGCAAGTGACGCCGAGCACCGCGCATTTCTGGCGGGGTACGTTTTTCACCTGACGCTGGATGAGGTGTGGACGATGGAGATGCTCGCCGCCCATTTTGGTCACGGGCAGTGGGGGACTCAGCAGCAGCGCTTTTTGATGCTGCATGTCATGCTGATCGGTATGGATGAGCGCGATCTTGGCTTACTGGATGAGCGCTCATGGTCGGCCATGCACGAGTCGACGCCGGGGGACTGGCTGCCGTTTTTGCCCGCGCCCGCGCTGCGCGAGTGGGGCGACCTGATGTACGATCAGGTCAAGCCGAATGGCTACAGCAAAACTTTCGACATCATCGCGCCGCGCGTCGGGATGACGCCGGACGAACTGCGCGCCCTCATGCTTGATCACGAGCGCGCCGAACGTGAATTGTGGGTGCACATCCCGCGTGAGACGCTGGCGCAGGTGGAAGCGCGCATGGTCGAAGCGGCGCGCGAACAACTGCTCACCTACCTGCATGAGAGCGCCAAGCAGCCCACTCTACACGACTCCGAAAATGCCGAGCAGTAAAAGCAGAGATTTGAATCGCAGAGAACGCTAAGAGCACGGAGAGATAGTTTGAACTTTTCCCCGTGTTCTCTGTGTTCTCTGTGGTTG
Source organism: Candidatus Flexifilum breve (assembly GCF_016713355.1). Taxonomy (NCBI): domain Bacteria; kingdom Bacillati; phylum Chloroflexota; class Anaerolineae; order Aggregatilineales; family Candidatus Flexifilaceae; genus Candidatus Flexifilum; species Candidatus Flexifilum breve. Next base: position 251,501 of record NZ_JADJPI010000039.1, on the reverse strand, counting down.
AATTATTTCGTCTTTATGCGGTGACGCGCGTGGGGTAATACTCGGTGAGGTGCGCGCGCGCTTGATCGGTCGTATCGGTGAAGGCGATCTTGCTCAGCGCCTTGCCCTGTGCCATGCCGGTGAACATTTTGTAGGCGGTCTTGATCACTGGGCTGGCGCCGACGATCACCATGGGGCCGGTGCCATTTTCGCCCATCTTGAGCATATTCTTGGCATGGTCAAACGCCGCCGGGGTGAGAATCGAACCGCCGGGGATGCTCGCGCCGTCGCTGATGTCGATAATCGCGGCGATCACGCTGGTGGCCTTTTCGGTCACCTTCTTGATCTTGCCGAGCGTCTCGTACATCTGCTCCCACGTCCAGTCGCCGCGGATTTCGCAGAGCATGACTGTCCGTTCGTCGTTGTCCCAGTACAGTTCAATGGCCATGGTGCACTCTCCCCCCGATTTGTCTCGATGTTTCTACCTTAATTCCCCAAGCTGACTATGACATCAGTACCAGATTAACGCCTGATGATCGTGTTCGTAATATGAAATCCAGCGATAATTTTCAAATCTCTATATAGTAAAACTTTCATCGAGATATGGGGGGCCGTTGCATGGATTTCATCACGCAGCTCTTTAACAACATGAACCTGATGGGCGGCGGGATCGCGCTGCTGGTGTCGATTCCCTTTCTGATCGTCGGGCTGGTCTTTCTGTTCATTGTCGTGCGGGCGGGCGGCAAAGTGCGAGCGAGCAAGAACTGGCCGTCGACTTCCGGACGTGTGCTCGCCTCAGACATCGAAATGCGCCGGAGTCGCAGCAGTCGCGGCGGTACGACGACCGCTTACTATCCAGTGGTGCTCTACGAGTACATGGTGAATGGGCGACGCTTGCAGAGCAACCGGGTGCGCTTCGGCAGCGATGTTGGCTTTGGTTGGACGAGCCCCGCGCAAAAAGTCGTCGATCAGTACCCGCCCGGCGCGATGGTCGAAGTCTTCTATAACCCGAATGACCCGACCGAGGCCGTTTTGCAGCGCACAGCGCGCACGGCGAACCTCATGTTTGTGTTTATCGCCATCGTGATTATTGGTTCGGTGCTGTGCACGCTCGTGATGACCTTTGGTGCGTTCGGTTTCGCGGAGCAGTTCATCAATGGGCTGGGCTTGGGAGATTTGCTCGGCGGCACGACCAAGAAGTAAACGCGGAGGTAACTTCAGTGGATACGATCAACGAACTGCTGAATGACCCGAATTTCACCAGTATCGCTATTCCCGCGCTGGTGATTACACCCTTCATCATCATTGCGCTGGTCTTCGTGGTGATGGCGCTGCGGGCGGGCGGCAAAGTCCGCGCCAGCAAAAACTGGCAGGCGACGCAGGGGCGCGTGCTCATGTCCTACGTCGACCGGCGGCGCAGTCGCAGCGGCAGCGGCACGACGACGGCGTTCTACCCGGTGGTGGTGTACGAGTACATGGTGAACGGACGGCGCCTGGAGAGCAACCGCGTGCGCTTTGGTGCGGACTGGGGCACGAGCTGGACCGGCCCCGCGCAGAAGATCGTCGATCAGTACCCGACCGGCGCGCTGATCGAGGTCTTCTACGATCCAGAACGCCCGGAGGAAGCAGTGCTCATGCGCACGGCCAGCACGTCGAATCGTATTTTCGGGTGTGTCGCCGTATTCATTATCGTGACGGTGCTGTTCTCGTTCGCCATGTCAGCGGGTGCGTTTGGTTTCGCGCAGCAGTTTATCGACGGTCTGGGGTTGGGGGATTTACTCGGGGGCACGACGAAGAAGTAGGCGCAAGACTATGGGTTTGTTTTTTGGTTGCCGCGGTGTAGCCGCGTGCCCTGAGAGAAAAATCGTTTTTTGTAGGGACGCAATTCATTGCGTCCGCTGCTACCGACCCCACTGTAGGGATGAGGGGTTTGAGAAACCATTCGAATAACGCACGGTTTTCGCTTCTGTAGGGGCAAGGCGCGCCTTGCCCCTACGCGAGAAATTGCGAATGTTCAGATGGTCTCTTGAACGTCCTCCGGCCTCAGACTTACGCCATCTGCATGACTTCGTCCATCATCGAATTGAATTCGGGGATCGTGAGCTGCTGCTTGGCATCGCTCATCGCCACCGGGGGATTCGGGTGCACTTCGACCATGAGCGCATCCGCGCCGCTCGCCCGTGCCACGCGCGCCAGCGGATTGGCGATGTCGCGCCGCCCCGCCGAATGCGAAATATCGACAATCACCGGGAGATGCGTCTCCAGCTTGAGCACGGTCACGCCGCCAATGTCGAGCGTGTTACGCGTCCACTTTTCGAAGGTGCGGATGCCGCGCTCGATCAGCATGACGTTGGGGTTGCCGCTGCTCACGATGTATTCCGCCGAGTAGAGGAATTCTTCGAGGGTCGCGCCCGCCCCGCGCTTCAGGATGATCGGCTTGTTGACCTTGCCGAGCGCCCGGAGCAGGAAGCTGTTCTGCATGTTGCGCGCGCCCACCCACAACACATCCACGTAGTCGAGGAACATCGGGATCTGGCTCTGATCCATAATTTCGCTGCAAATGGCCATGCCGTATTTGTCGGCCACCTGCCGCGCGATTTGCAGGCCGGGTTCGCCTAAGCCCTGGAATTCGTAGGGCGACGTGCGCGGTTTGTAGGCCATGCCGCGCATCAGCTTGACGCCGCGCGCCGCCAACGCTTTCGCCACTTCGTCGACCTGCTCAAAGCTTTCGACCGCACACGGTCCGGCGACGACCTGGAACGTACCGCTGCCGAATTCCGCGCCGTTGGGCAGCGTGATGACCGTGCGTTCGTCTTTCGACTTCCGCTGCACGCGGATTTTGGCACGCGCCTGCTGTTCTTCCATCGCCAGCGACGCGCGAAAGATTTCGCGGAACAGCGCCTTGATCGTCTCGTTGCTGAACGGCCCCTTGTTCGCTTGCTCCAACGCCTGCAGCATGTGCGCTTCGCGTTCGGGATCGTAATGTTCGTTCCCCATCGACGTGTGCAACTTCCCGATTTCCGTGACGATGCTGGCACGTTTCGAAAGGAGCTCTAAAATCTGCATGTTGATGACGTCAACTTGCCCGCGCAGTTCTTGCAAGCGTTCGTTCGACATTCTATTTCCTCAGTTTAATTATTGGAGTCCGGTGACATTATACCGAGTCTTAGGGAAGATGGCGTATGGCGCAATTTATACAAGGTCTTGAGCTCTCCCGTTTGTACTATCTGGAAGCCGTCAAGCCGATTCTCGACGCACACTTTCCCGATCTCCGCTACGATGCCGCGCTGATCGGTTCCGGCTCAGAGGTGTTGGGCTTCGACACCGCTCGCTCGACTGATCATCATTGGGGCTGCCGGGTCATGTTGTTTCTGAGTGAGGCCGATCACACACGCTGTGCGCCAGAGATGGACGCCGCGCTGAGGCGCGAACTGCCGCATCGGTTTCGCGGCTATGCCACCAGCATGACGCCGGACGCGGGCGAACCGTGGGTGCTCCACTTCGACGAGGGACGCACAGCCGGGGAAGTCGCGCATTTCAATTCGATTCGCACGCTGAGCGACTTCTTGCAGGAGGCGCTGGAGTGGGATGGCGTGACGCCGCTCGACGTCACCGACTGGCTCACTTTCCCGCAGCAGAATCTGCGCGTGCTCACGGCGGGCGGCGTCTGGTACAGTGGGCTCGGCGCTGTGGAGCGCGTGCGCCAGCAGTTGGCCTATTTTCCGCACGATGTCTGGTTGTATCTACTGGCGGCGGGGTGGGCGCGCATCGGTCAGGAAGAGGCATTTGTCGGTCGCGGCGGTGAAGTCGGCGACGAACTCGGCTCACGGGTGATCACTGCGCGCCTCATCCGCGATCTGATGTTCCTGTGCTTTCTGATGGAGAAGGTTTATGCGCCGTATCCCAAATGGTACGGTACAGGGTTTGCGCGGCTGACGTGCGCGCCGACCCTCACGCCGATCTTTCACCGGGCGCTCTCGGCGCAGCACTGGCAGCAGCGCGAGGCGCATCTGTGCCACGCTTATGAGACGATCGCCAAACTGCACAACGCGCTCGGCGTGACCGATCCGCTGCCAACGGATGTGACGCGTTATCATGGTCGCCCGTTCAACGTGATTCATGGTGACCGTTTCGCGGATGCACTGATCAAGGTGATCACCGATCCCGAGGTCAAACACATCGCGCAGCAGCCGCTCATCGGCAGCATCGATCAGTTCAGCGACAACACGGATTTTCGGGCGAACTTACGGAAACGCGAAGCACTTAAGGCTCTGTATCGGTGAAATCGATCTGCTCATAGACTTCGGCTAGGTTTAGGGTGCAGTCAATCGAAGTGAGTTCGATGGATGCTTCCAAGCCTTGTGCTTCAGTCAACAGCCAACCATCATGATTTTGACGGATATAGCGTTCAATGTGCGGGCTGTCTTGGCTGATCAGGACGTACTCTTGCAGCGAGCCTAACGCGCGATAATAGGAAAATTTCCTGCCGCGATCATAGGTTTCCGTGGATGGTGACAATACTTCGATAATGAGGGTGGGATTGATTAGCGTATCAAACTCCCTGTCAGCGAATTGAGGCTCGCCGCAGATGACACTGATGTCTGGATAGGTATTTACTTTTACTGCCCGGATTTTGACTCGCATCGTCTCTAGATAGACCTTAATTGGACGATCACGAAGCTGTCCGTACAGGGAATAATGGGTACTACCAGCGATCAGTGTATGGCGTTCACTTGCTCCCACCATCGCGATCACTTCACCATTGCGAAACTCGTGCTTGAACTGACTAGCGCGCTCAAATGCCAAGTACTCTTCCTCGGTCATCTCGACGAAACTCTTTTGGGGCAACGCGCTCATGATGCCTCCTCACTCGCTCAATTCATCCCATTGTGCGCCGATTCATGGTATAATACAACCATCCCCAACAGGCTAAAATGTATAGGTTGGTGTGCATATGTCTCTATCCAATAGTTCCACTGATTTAGAACAGATGTTCCCAAGAACCGGACGCGTCAGCCTGCTGGACAGCGAGGCGCGGCTCGGGGTGGTCGTCAGCGGCTCATTGAGCAAGGGGCTGGTGATCAAGTTGGACAGCGGTCAGTCGGTGGAAGAACTGGCTGTTGGGCGCTACATCGTCGTCCATGGGCATCAGCGGCGCTTCTTTTGCATGATCACCGATGTCGTGTTGGACAGCAGCAACCCGGACATTCAGAATGCGCCGCCGGACATCAGCGACCCGTTCTTCGAAGCGATCTATATCGGCACGGCGGCGTATGGCAAAATCCACGCACAGCCCATGCTCTCGATTGACGATACCGAAAGTCACCCCAAACCCAAGCCGGTCAAGACGATCCCCGGTCACTTCATGCGCGTGATGAATGCCACGGTCGAAGACGTGAACGCGGTTTTCGGCGAAGAAGAGGGCATGAATTTCAACGTCGGCGCGCCGCTCGAACTGGAAGAAACGCAGATCAACCTCAACCTGAAGAAGCTGGTCGAACGCTCGGTCGGAGGCGCAGCGGTCAATTTGATCTTCGACATGCACAACGACTACGGCTGGGAAGCGACCAACGAAGGCGGCCCGCGCGTCAAGGGCTTGAAGCAGTTATTTAACGACAAGGTGAGCATTTGCACGCTCGATCCCGAATCGTCGCTCAAGCGCAATGCGAAGGTCGACTTTGAGGTCAAGCTCGGCTATGACGAGGTCGAGCCGGAAGACATCGAAGCGCTGCGCGAAACGATGGGCTTGACCGACGCCATGCTCGACGCGGCGCGCACCGTCGCCAAGCGCTGGGGTGAACGCTGGATCGAGCGGACGATCAACGCGAATAACGAAGATATTGACGAAATCGAGCAGACGACGCCGATCCGCTCCGGGACGTTTGTCGGTTTACAGCGGCGTTTGCAGCGTTTCGAACGCTGGCAGTTTCTCGTGCCGCAGTCACCAGGCGACAGCGTCGCGCAGATCGTCAAGCTGCTGGAAGGCGGGCGCAGCGTCGTGCTCGAATTCGGGCGCTATGGCAATTCGTTGGAAGCGTACATGTTGGTCGCCAACTATTTGACGCGCCGCATTCACAGCCTGTACATCGACAAGGTCGAGCGGGCAATGGGTGACGCCTCAATGGAACCGCCGCAGCTTCTGATCACGATTGAAGAAGCGCACAAGTTCCTCGACCCGAAGATCGCCAGCCAGACGACGTTTGGCATCATCGCGCGTGAGATGCGTAAGTACAACGTCACGCTGCTGATTGTCGATCAGCGCCCGAGCGGGATTGACGAGGAAGTGTTGAGTCAGGTGGGGACACGCGTGACGGCGCTGCTCGACAACGAACGCGACATCAACGCTGTCTTGACCGGGATCAGCGGGGCGGCGGGCTTGCGCGAAGTGCTCTCGCGCTTGGATACTAAGCAGCAGGCGATCATCATGGGGCATGCTGTGCCGATGCCCGTCGTGGTCAAAACGCGCAGCTATGATGAGGCCTTCTACGAGGCGATGCTGCGCGGCGAGATCGGCGGCAAACCCCTCGGCGCAACGCGGGAGCGGCTCGGCAACGGCAGCAAGGAGCGCCGCTTACGTTGATCCAGCCCGACTACGACTTCAAAACGTTCCCGACGCTGGAAACGCCGCGGCTGATTCTGCGGGAACTGCTGGAAACCGATACAGACGCCGTGTTCATGATTCGTGGTGACATCGAGGTGACGCGCCACAACATCGGTGCCCCATACACGGATGTCGAGCAAGCCCGCGAACTGATCCGCAACATCAAATGGAACTACCCCGATCTCTATGAACTGCGCTGGGGAATCACCCTCAAAGATGATCCCGCGTGGGTGATCGGCATGTGTGGTTACAACTATTGGATTCGCAAAGACGAGCGGGCGTCCATCGGCTATGATCTCGCGCAGTCCCACTGGGGACAGGGCATCATGACCGAGGCGCTGCGGGCGATCATTCGCTTCGGCTTCGACCACATGAAGCTGCACCGCGTCGAAGCGGACGTGAGCGCGGATAACCCCGGGTCGATGCGCGTGCTGGAGAAGCTCGGCTTTAAGTTTGAGGGGCGGCTGCGCGAACAGTACTGGGACTGGGGTGACTATCACGATTTGCTGTTGTATGCTTTGCTTCAGCCTGAGTTTGAGCGAGGTGAACCATGACGGATACCGTAAACCTGCCTAAAGGGGCGATCATCGTTCACGATCTGGAAGGAAAAGAATACATTCTGATTCCTAGTGAACAGTACGAACAGGTTGAAAATCAGGAAAAGTCGCAAATCACACGGATCATGGAAGTACTGGATTCGTTGGAACACGAGCCGGGCGATGATGAATGGTGGGCTGAATTTGATGCGTTTCTGCGGGAAAATCGGGTCGTGTTTCCGGAACGCGATCTTGGTTTTGAGGATGAATAATGTGGTCTATTTCAGAAACGCCATCCTCGTGACCGACAACACCAAAGACTTTAGCGGCCTCAACCTCAACCTCGAAAACTGGCGGTAACTCTTGGGCGGAACCATCCTCAACATCATCACGGTGCTGATCGGTACGGCGCTCGGCCTGCTGATCGGCAATCGCTTACCGGAACGCATTCAGCAAACCGTCATCACGGGCTTAGGCCTCGTGACCCTGTATGTGGGCATCAGCAACGCGGGCGCGAGCGGCAACATCATCATTCCGCTGCTCAGTCTGGTGATCGGCGCGATCATCGGCGAACTGCTGCGCCTCGACGTGGCCTTTGAGAAGCTCGGCGCGTGGCTGCAAACCCGGGCGGGGGGACACACGTCGGATGCTAAAGACCGCGTGCGCTTCATCAACGGCTTCGTGACGGCCAGCCTCGTCTTCTGCATCGGCCCGCTGACGTTCGTCGGCTCGATGCAGGATGGCATGGGCTTGGCGCTCGGCTTTCAGCAGTTGGCGATCAAGAGCACGCTGGACGGGTTCGGCGCGCTGGCATTTGCGTCCAGCCTGGGGATTGGCGTGGGCTTCAGCGCGATCACCGTGCTGGTGGTGCAGGGCGGCCTCGCGCTGATCGGCAGCCAGATCGGGCAGGTGATGACCGACCCGATGATCAACGAGATGACGGGTGTTGGCGGCCTGATGCTGATCGGTTTGTCGCTCATCCTGCTCGACATCAAGCAGCCGCGCATCGCCAACTTCCTCCCCGCCCTGCTTATTGCCCCGCTGCTGGTCGCCATTGCGACTGCGCTCGGGATCAACATCTACCCGTTGTAGTTTTTCGCCCGCTCGATTTCGCTGCGCACGACGGGCAGCGCCGCCGCTGGCAGCGAATGCAGCGTGCTCACCGCCAGATCGACCAGCGCGGTGGCCGCATCGAGCGGGGGCAGCAGCAGCAGCGCATGGATGCGCGGCGCGATCTGCGGGTAGCACTGTTCGACGCGGCGGAACGGATCGAGGTTGTCGGGAATCGAGCCCGGCGCGGGCGCAACCTGATGCGCCAGCATCCGCAAATACGCCGAGAGCGCGAAGTCCTTGATGAAGCGCGACCCAACCAGCACTTCCCCACGCGCGACCCGTCCACTCCCAATCACTACCAGTGACAGCAGCAGTTCGGCTTCGCGCCCGTGATCAAAGGGCGGCGCGGACGCATCACGCTCCTCAGATTGACGCACCAATGCGCTGATCGCGCCGTCGGCGGGTTCGAACAATATACGGTAATCGTTGACGCGCGCGCGGTGAACTTCTTCCAGATCAAACACGGCGAACTCGATCACATGCCCGTCAGCGAACAGCACTTTGAGGCCGTGCTCGGTTTCGCGCGGAGAGAGCACGATCTGCTCGGCGTCGGGCAGCCAGTCGAGGTTCACCCGCATGGCTTCCTGCACGCCGGGCCGCGTGATGACGAAGAAGTCGTGATCTGACCATGCATCCGGAATACGGCGGATCTCCGCGGCTGATCCCAGCATCACCAAACCGAGTACGCGCTCATCCTGTTTCAGGTTATCGATGAGGCGCTGCGTCCAGCGGCGAAAGGCTTCCAGTTCCATCTTGGTTTTCCTTGCGTGTGGGGAAGATTCTTTCCTGTAGGGGCGCACGGCCGTGCGCCCCTACGACAAGCATCTTAACGAGGGTTAGCTCCCGTTTGCTGACCGCAGCGGATCGCCGAGGCCGAACGAGCGCTGCTTGAGGAAATTGTCGCGCGCGTCGATTTGCGCCTTGAGCGCCTTGAACGACTTTTCGAGCAGGGCGGGCGGCAGTTCCGGCAGGTCATCCTGCGCGACCTGCGTCAGCGCGTAGATGGCCACTTCGCGGATGAACGCGCCGGGGTAACCGACCAGCTCGTGCGCGAACTGCTTGAACTCGTCGTTCCACATGGCGCCGAGGTAGCGCTTGAGCATCTCGACCGCGTCCATATCCGTCTTGACTTCGGGGATGATGAACACGCGATCCAACCGCCCCGGCCGCTTGAGCACGCGCTCGTCGATCGCTTCCGGGTAGTTGGTCGTCGAAACCAGCAGCGTGCCTTTGGTGTTGAGCGGCGCTTCCGAGCCGTCGAGCACGTTGAGCACGAGCGCCTTCTCGTCTTCGTGCAGGTAGGCGTCGAGCTCTTCGAGCAGAATCAGCGTGGGGACGCTGGACGAGGCCGCGGCTTCGAGCGCTCGTTCGATCTTGCTGAACGAGGTCGTGTATTCCTCTTCGTTGCTCGTCTTGCGCGCGCTGGAGATGTAAATCACCAGATAGCCTTCGCTGATCGCCCACTTGGCGAGCGCGTTGCACAGCATCGTCTTGCCCGTCCCCGGCACGCCCGCCAGCAGCAGCTTGCGGAACGGCTTGAGGTTGAGCTTCAGGTAGATGCTCACGCCCTTCTTGAAGAAAGCGTCCACATCGTTAAGCAGATCGGTTTTGAGCGCGCTTGGCAGCACGATCTCGTCCCAGTCAACCGTGGGCACAAACGAATTCTGCCGCCCGCCGATGACGATCACGCGGTCATGCTGATCGTAGGCTTCGTCCAGCCGATTCGCCTCTTCGACGAAGGCCGTCCAGCCCTTTTTGAAGTGTTCCGGCAGCGCGGCCAGCACAACGAAACTCCAGCCGACTTCGTGGATTTGCGCGCACAGCACCAGCACGTCGATCACGTCGCCGCCCGCTTCCGGGTTGAAGTGATAGATGAACGCGCCCGTTTGCCGCCACACAAAGCTGCGATCATCCAATTGGCGGATATTGGCGACGACGGGACAGTCGAGGGCTTCGCTGGCCGTGAAGCGATACCCCGCAAACGACATGCTTCGATCAATCCGCTCGACCACCGTCTCGCTGACAACGGCCACCGAGGTCCACACCGTGATCGCTGTCGGGTGCTGCGGCAGCCAGGCGCTCTTGATCCACGTCGCCATGCGGTCTGATTTGAAATGATCGTGATTGCTGTCGTTCATTAGTTTCCGTAGCAAACTTCGTTATGCAAGACGATCAGTGTACACCAGCTATTCACGTGAGTCCAGAGGGGTTCAAAGCTGCCGCTCAGGGCATTTCCTGATCGTGCAGAGCGGCGCAACTGGCGGTACAGTAGGGGGAGTATGCTGCCTGATCAACTGGAAAGACTACCGTGACCTCCCTGCCTGCCCTGCGGCTGCGCCAAAGCCTGTTCGAGCTGATCTTGATCGCCGCCTTCGCGATCTATGGTCTGCGCGCCTACCTCAATTTTGACGCTACGCTGACCATCAGCGGGTGGGAAGCGCAGTGGCTGACCGGGTCGGCGCAGTTCGCCGCCGATAGTCTGCGCGACCGGGGCACCCTGCCGCTCTGGCAGCCCTACTTCAACCACGGCGAACCCACCGTCGACAACACCGTGGCCTTCCTGCTCAACCCGTTTCAAACGCTGCCCAGCCTGATCGTGGGTTACCCGAATGGCCTCAAGATCAGCATCGTGCTGTCCGCGGTGATCGCCGGGTGGGGCGGGTGGTATCTGGCGCGTGTGCTCGGCTTTGGCGTGGCCGCGCGCCTGCTGCTCGGTTTGCTGTTCGCGGTGAAAGGCCCGCAGCATGCTTCGCTGGCGGAGGGTTTCTTTCAACTGGGCATCACACAGAGCTATCTACCGTGGGTGGCCGCGGCGGCGGTGGCGCTGGTCAAGTTTCGTGAGAGCCGCCGCCCGGTGGTGCTGCTGGCTGTGTGGATCACGCTGGTGTTTTTCGGCGGCAACGTCTATTACACGCTGCCCGCGTTGATTATGGCGTTGAGCATCGGCGGCATCTACCTTGTGCAGCGTGATCCGGCGGCGGGGCGGTCGTTCCGCCTTGACCGGGTGATCGCGCGGCGGCTTGGCTTGGCTCTGCTGCTGACTATCGGCTTGGCAGCGGTCACGCTGCTGCCGACGCTGCTCACCTCCGGCTATATTGGTCGCCATCTGGCCGAGCCGGGGTGGGGCGATTACGCCGATCCGCTGCGCGTGCTGGCGCAGTTGTTCACCTCGGAAGAGATCGTCCTCAGTGCGGGGGTGCGTAGTGAAAACTACTACCTCTACACCATGCCCGCGTGGTATGGCTTCGTCGTGTTCATCCTGTTTCCGGTACTGGAGCGCACACTCCCCGGCGAGCGCAAATTGTTCGGCGCGCACTGGCGCGTGTGGGTGGCGGGCGGCTTCCTGCTGATCTTCTTCACCACATGGGGCACGGCGACCAACCCGCTCATCGGTTGGCTGCGCGAGCATACCGCCATCATGGGGCGCTGGCGCGGGGTTAACCGCATGCTGACGCTCACCTCGTTTTGGGCGGCGGTCTTCGCCGCGTTGGCCGTGGATCGCCTGTGGAAGCGCATCGATCCTGAGGCGCAGGCGGCGAGTCTCACGAGCGGCGCAGTCCGCGTTTGGGTGCGCGGACTCCTCGGCGCGGCCATCGGCGCGCTGGTGATCCTGCTCACGTTGGTCGCCGCGTGGGAGACAGTGACCACGCGCGTCCGCGCCGGGTTTGTCGAACCTGAATCGGCAGAGATGAACGCCTGTCTCGACTGGATTCAAGCCAACGATGACGCGCCTTTCATCAGCGTGTGGGCGCTCGATTACAGCAACGCCAGCGCCTTCCTGCGGACGGGCATCCGGCTCAGCAATATCTCCGCCGACTACGATCCGCTTGGTTTGGCGCCGACGCTCTACAATGCCGATCTCAGCGAGGCCGCGCCAGACTGGGCGATTCTGTATTTTGCGAAGGAACGCGAGTTGTTCGGCGGTCGCGGCTGGACGCCGGAGCCCGGAAGTCCACTCATGGACGGTGTGCCGTGTGCATGGCGCAACCCAAACGCGCTCGGCTATGTGTTCACCATCCCCTATGCTGATTTGGTGAGTCACCCGCTGCCCGATCTGCTGGCTGACCGCCGTTTCCCCGCCCTCACCCCACTGACCACACGCATCGACGCCTATACGTGGGTGCCCGGTCGGATCACCATCCCCATTGACAACCCGACCGACGAGCCGCTGGTGCTGGTCGTGCAGGATGTCGCGTGGCCGGGGTGGGTGGTGCGGCTAGATGGTCAGCCTGCGCCGCTGGAGTCGGTCGGGCAGTTGATCGGTGTGGTCGTGCCGCCGCACAGCGCGCCGACGGTCGAATTCGAGTTTACGACGCCGCTGCTCGGCGTGGGGGCGATCATCAGCGGGCTGACGGGGCTGTGCGCGCTGCTCTACCTGCTGCGGGCGGAGCGTTGGTTGAAGCCGCGTGTTTAGCTCGGCGGGGTGTGAATCGGGATGATCAAACTGACTGTCGTCCCCTGCCCGACGATGCTGGTGATGTCGACACGCCCGTGATGCAGTTCGAGGATGCGTTTGACCATCGAGAGGCCGATGCCGCCCGTGCTGCCATCGGCGGTGCGCGCGGTGTTGCCTTTGTACTGCACATCGAACACGCGCTGGAGCGCCGCCGCCGGAATCCCTTCGCCCGTATCGGCAATTTCGATCAGCGCGTGCGTCTCCCGGCAGTGCGTGCGTAGGGTGATCAGCCCGCCGGACGGCGTATAGCGCACCGCGTTATTCAGCACCTGTATCAGCGCGGTTTGCAGCAGTAAATCGCTGACCGGGGCGACCAGCTCACCGGGGAAGACCTCGGTGACGACGCGCACGCCCTTGCGTTCTGCCAGCACCTGATATTCCGCCGCGGCTCGTACGACGATGGGATTGAGCGCTAATGGAGTGAGGACGACGCCCTCCATCTGATTCAGGCGCACCATCTCCGCAAACTGATCGAGCAGCTTGCCGATCTGCCGCACTTCCGTCTGAATGTGCTCAAGGCGTTCCCCGCGCTTTGCCGCATCCTCGATGCGCCCGGCGATGTAAGCGCTCGTGCCAATCGAACTGAGCGGCGTGCGTAAATCGTGCAGCGTATTGGTGACAAATTCATTGAGCAGGCGGTTGCGTTCGCGGTGCAGCGCGAATTCCAGTGCGTCGTGGGCGGCGGCTTGGCGCAGCAGTTCTTCATCATACTGAATCCGCATCGTCACGTTGATCACGAGCACGAACAGCCCAGACGTGAGCATGACGATCACGGCCACGCCCATCGCGGTGTCGACAACGCCGTTACGGGTGAGTTCCGACATCAGCCAACCGAAGGTCAGCGGGGCGATCATCGCCAGCGGAAGCAGTCGCCGCCCGGTGAGGCCGGCGCTGGTCTTCGAGCGCAAGACGGTCAGGAAGGGACTGGGCTGCGAATAAAAGTAGCCCACCACCAGCACCATGAAGGTGAACGCTGAGAGAATGGAAAAGCTTTGAAAGATCGGCAGGCTGTAAAGTGAGGTGACGTTGTAGACCAGCCCCAGCAGCCCGACCCAACTGCTTGCGAGAATGAGCAGCATGCAGGTGGCGTTCACGCGCGAGGCGCGCCCGAGGCCGCGGACGAGCACCGTCCCGAGGAGCAGCATATTCAGCGCGGTGACGACGCTCATGCGGTCGGGATGCAGGTAAGCGGGATGGTTGACGGGAATCAGCAGCGTATCAATGCTCAGGTTGACCCCGAACAGGTTTTCAATGAGCGTCAGCAGGGCAATGCTGCTGATGATGCCGCCCAGCCCCCGCGCCAGCGGCGCCCGGCTGTTGACCGTCGCCCAGTAGGCGATGCCAGCCAGCACAAAACTGGCCGATGCATTCGGCGACAGCGGCGAGAACTGCATGCCCAGCGACCGCAGCAGGGGGATATCCAAGTACCAACCTATAAGCGCGATTCCGCCCAAGAGCGTGGCAGCGAATCCAGCCACAAGGGCGACTCTATGCGAAAACCATAAGGCGGGCACGTGACGCACCTGAACCATACCTCACACCGATTATCTCGATTATCCGGTGTATCGTCAGATCGTGTCAACAGCACATCCCGACGAGCGTTGAGGCGACCAAGGTGGACTCCGTTCTGCGCGTTTGGCCTTCGATCTAGCGTGATAGAAGATTGCCTTTTCTTTCACAAACTTGCGTTTTGCATCGATTGATGCTATTTTCGGGCAATTGTCATCCGAATGCCCATCATCAAAAGAACCTTCTTGTTGGATTCACGCCAATTGCGAGCACTTAGTGAGGATACCCATGCAATTGTATAACCCGGGCGACTATCGCCATGTCAACTATCTGTGGGACGAGGCCCGCGCCAACGCCCTCGATCCTGTCGAGCGTCTCGTCTATCGGTCCAATATTCTGGGCACCGACCAGCGCATCACCAACACGGGCGGCGGCAACACGTCGAGCAAGGTCACGCTGCCCGACCCGCTCACGGGCGAACCCGTCCGCGTGATGTGGGTGAAGGGTTCCGGCGGCGACCTGCGCACCTCCAAGAAGGCGAACTTTGCGTCGCTGTACATGGACAAGCTGATGGCGCTGCAGGGCATCTACGCCGCGGCGGACGTCAAAGGCGTCAAGACGCCGATGGAAGACGCTATGGTCGACATGTACACGCACACCGTGTTCAACCTCAACCCGCGCGCCACTTCCATTGATACGCCGCTGCATGCCTTCATCCCGTTCGATCACGTCGACCACACCCACCCCAACGCGGTGATCGCCATCGCCGCCTGCAGCAACGGTCGCGAACTGGTCAGCGAAATCTGGGGCGACGAAGTCGCGTGGGTCGAATGGCAGCGTCCCGGCTTTGAACTCGGCCTGCTGCTGCAGGAAACGATTCGTCAGAACCCGAACCTCAAGGGCATTATCCTGGGCGGGCACGGTCTGATCAACTGGGCGAACGACGACAAGGAATGCTACGAATTGTCGCTCACGCTGATCGAGAAGGCGGCGCGCTACCTTGAAGCGCATGACAAAGGCGCGGCGACCTTCGGCGGCGCGAAGTACGAACCGCTGGCTGATGCGGAACGCCGCCTGATCGATTTGCTCCCCACGCTGCGTGGGCTGGTGTCGCAGTACAACCGCTTCATCGGCACGGTGCAGAGCGACCCGACGATCCTCGAATTCGTCAACAGCCACGACGCCGCCCGCCTCGCCGAACTCGGTACGAGCTGCCCGGATCACTTCCTGCGCACGAAGATCAAGCCGCTGTACGTCGATTGGAACCCGCAGGTCGAAGACGCCGCCGCGCTGGTCGCCAAGCTGAACGGCGGATTGGCGCAGTATCGCGCCGACTACGCCGCCTATCATGCCGCGTGCAAGCACCCGAATTCGCCCGCCATGCGCGACCCGAACCCGACGGTGATCCTCATCCCCGGCCTCGGCATGATCGCGTGGGGCAAGAACAAGAGCGAAAGCCGCGTCACCGCCGAATTCTACAACTGCGCCGTGGAAGTTATGCGCGGCGCGGAAGCCGTCGGCGAATACGTCGCGCTGCCGCGTCAGGAAGCCTTTGACATCGAATACTGGCTGCTCGAAGAAGCCAAGCTCAAGCGCATGCCGCCGGAAAAGCCGTTTGAACGCAGCGTCGTCATCGTGATCGGCGCGGGCAGCGGCATCGGGCACGCGGTCGCGCACCGGGTCGCCAAAGAAGGCGCGCATGTCGTGTGCGCCGACCTCAACGGCGACGCGGCGCAGGCCACCGCCGACGAACTGCTGAAGATCTACGGCGTCGGCATCGGCGTGGCGGGGACGGGGCTGTCCGGTTCGGGACCGGCCATCGCCTGCGCGGTGAACATCACCAACCGCGAGAGCGTGCGCGCCCTGCTCGACAGCGTCGTGCTGGCCTACGGTGGCATCGACAACATCATCGTCACGGCGGGTGTGTTCGTATCGCCGGATAAGACCGGGCACATCACCGACGACAAGTGGCGCTTCACCTTCGACGTGAATGTGCTCGGCGGTTACATCGTCGCCGACGAAGCGCGCGCCGTGTGGGAAGCGCAGAAGCTGCGCGGCACGCTGGTACTGACGACCAGCGTCAACGCGGCGGTCGCCAAGAAGGGCTCGCTGGCTTACGACACGAGCAAAGCAGCGGCCAATCACCTCGTGCGCGAACTCGCGGTCGAACTCGCGCCGCTGGTGCGCGTCAACGGCCTCGCACCCGCAACGGTGGTCGATGGCAGCACCATGTTCCCGCGCGACCGCGTGATCAGCTCGCTGGTCAAATACAACATCGCGCACAGCGAAGACGAAAGCACCGAAGCGCTGCGCGCCAAGCTGGCGGATTTCTACGCGCAGCGCACGCTGACCAAGCTGCCGATCACCCCGGCGGATCAGGCGGAAGTCGCGTACCTCATCAGCACGGACGCCTTCAGCAAGACGACCGGGCAGGTTTTCAGCGTGGACGGCGGCTTGCTCGAAGCGTTCCTGCGGTAGTGACATCCAGTTGAGTTTTCGCGGCGCATCGTCACTAGGACGCTGCGCCGCGATCTTCTATAGTGGGCGTCAGTCCTAGACCATCGGAGCGTCCACCTTGATTCGCAGCGGTATTCCGGCTCAACTGCCCCAAATTTCCGCCTTTCAACATCTGGACAGCACGATCCTCAGCGCCATGCTGAGCGTTGCACGCACCCTCACGCTCAAGGCGGGTGAAGTACTGCTGTATCAGGGTGACTACATCCATTCGTTTTACATCTTACAGTCGGGTGGGATGCGCCTCCTCCAGTATACGGAAGACGGACAATGCGTCGCCCTCAAGGTGTACGGGGTCGGCGATGTCTTTGGGCTGCTGGCGATCTCCGGTAGTTATCCCCATCCCACACAGATCGAAGCCATTCAGGAAAGTACGCTCATCGGCATTGACGGGCAGGACGCCCGCGCGTTGATGCTCGATTACCCGGAGTTGGCGCTTACGATCATCGACCTCCTCACCGCGCATGTCCACGAAGGGCATGACCGCGTCCGGCATATGGCGACCAAACGGGTCGACCGCCGCCTCGCCCTGACACTGCTTAAAATGTGCGAGAAATTCGGCAAACCGCTGGATGGCAATCTCTTGATCGATGTGCCGCTCACGCAGCGGGATCTCGCCGAGTTCAGTGGGACAACGGTCGAAACGATTAATCGCACGCTGACACAGTGGGAAAAACAGGGTTGGCTGATCTGCTCCCATAAGCGGCTGGAAATCTGCGATCTAGCCGCGCTGCAGGTAGTCGCTGAGCTTTCCTAACCTCCACATTCACACCTTCGCACTCTATCTGCGTTACCCCGGCTGATCGACGCCTGCCTTGGATTTTCCTGAGCCTTCGGGCGAGGGGATTCGGGCAGGTGGGAAACTCCCCGCAAACTTGATCTGGATCAATTTTCTACTTCTCACCTCGTGCTAATGTAAGCGTAGAACCGCTGTCACGGCTAGAGGGAGGTAATGCTATGCGGCGACTCGGCAGCGCTCGTTCACTGCTGCTCGGCGGCTTGTTGATGATAGTACTCGGGGTGCTGGTCGGGCTGGGCAGCTTCACGTTTGTGTATGCCCGCGGCACGTCGTATCTTTCCAACGACCCCGAGACGTGCGTCAACTGCCACATCATGCGCGACGAATACGAAGCCTGGCAAACATCCAGCCATCGAAACTTCGCGACGTGCAACGACTGCCACACCCCGCACGATCCGGTCGGGAAATGGGTGGTCAAGGGGATCAACGGTTTCAACCATAGTTTGGCGTTCACGACCGGAAACTATCCGGAAGTGATCCAGATCACGGACTTCAACGCGGATATCGCGCAAGAGAACTGCATTCACTGCCACGCCACGCTGATCAGCAACGTGTACGGCATGCATGCGGATCAAGAGCGGCGCTGTGTTGAATGCCACGGCAATCCCGGTCATCAGAATCGCAACACGCAATAAAGAGGAAAACTGCTCATGAAGAGATCACGTCAAGCCTTACTCTACGCCTTCGTGTTCATCGGGGCGGTCCTGCTCACCGTCGGCGTGGCCGCGCTGCTGTTGAACATCAACGAACGGCAAAACGAAGCGCGGCAGTCACCGCTGCGCATCGTCGAAATCGGCGCGGATGAACTTGATCCGGCGGTGTGGGGGCAAAACTTCCCCGTGCAGTATGAGATGTTCCAGCGCACGGCGGAAAACTACGGGCGCACGACCTTTGGTGGTTCGGAACCGTTCAGCCACCTCGAAGCCAATCCGAATCTGCTGCGCCTGTATGCGGGCTACGCCTTTTCGATTGAATACAACGAGGAACGCGGCCACGCCTACGCGCTGATCGACCAGCGTGAATCGGAGCGCGTGCTCCAGCGCCAGCAGCCCGGCGCGTGCGCCAACTGCCACTCCGCTGAAGCCCCTCTGCTGATCGCCGAAATGGGCTGGGAAGAATTCAATCACACGCCCTACAACGACCTGAGCGCGAACCTGCACACCGGCAGCTCGTGCCACGACTGCCATGACCCGGAAACGATGGAACTCACGATCACCCGTCCGGCCTTCATCAACGCGATGGCGGCCCGTGGTATTGATGTTGCGGAAGCCACACAGCAGGAAATGCGTACCTACGTGTGCGCGCAGTGCCACGTCGAATATTATTTCGCGGGCGAAGACAAGGTGCTCACCTTCCCGTGGGCGAACGGCCTCTCCATCGACAACATCGAAACCTATTATCAGGAAGTCGGCCACATCGACTGGACGAACCCGGAAACCGGGTCGCCGCTGCTCAAGATGCAGCATCCGGAATTCGAAATGTACAGCTCCGGCATTCACTCCCGCGCGGGTGTCGCGTGCGCCGACTGCCACATGCCCTATACCCGCGTCGGCAGCGTCAAGTACAGCGATCACTGGCTGCGCAGCCCACTGACCAACGTCAGCGCGGCCTGCCAAACGTGCCACAACGTCGACGAGGACGAACTGATCTCGCGGGTGGTCGCTATCCAGACGACGACCGCGGGGCTGGTGGATGATACCGAAGTCGCGATCCTCGCCGCGATGGATGCCATCAGCGCGGCCATGGCGGGTGGCGCGACCGACGAGCAGCTCCTCGACGCGCGGACTCTGCACCGCGGCGCGCAGATGCGCTGGGACTTCGTCTCGTCGGAGAACAGCACGGGCTTCCACAGCCCGCAGGAAGCAGCGCGCATCCTCGCCGAAGCGATTGACCTCGCGCGGCAGGCCCAGATCAGCGCTCTGTCCATTGAGCTCGCCGAGACGGTCAGCGTCACGGGCGGGTCGTAATTTAACCTCACCCTAGCCCTCTCCCACGGGAGAGGGAATAGAATGGCGTCTGTAGGGACGAGGCATGCCTCGTCCTTTTTTATCGGCGTTACCCGAAACCCTCTGTGCTGGGAGGGGAGGCTATTCTCCCCCCCAGAACAACACGTCATAGTCGCTGACCTTCTCAAAGCCCGCTTTCTCGGCGACGCGCCATGACGGCACGTTGCGCGTCCACGCGTCCCAATGCGTGCGTAAACCCAACTGCGCCGCGTGCTGCGCGAACTGGCGCGCGGTCGCGGTGGCGAAGCCGCGTCCCTGATGTGATTCGCGCGTTGCAATGCCCACGCCAATCTGACCCGGGCTGGCGTACTCGGCGGTGCAGCGGCACACGATGCCGTCCGCATCGCTGTACAGCACCCAGCCGAAGCCCCGCTCAAAAAAGCGGTCGCGCGTCGGCCAGCACAGCTCGATTTCTTCGATCAGGTCGGCGACCCCGGGCTCATCGGCAGCCGTCAGCAGTTCGCGGGTGATGGGACGCAAGCTGTAACCGGGCGGGAGTTCCGGCACAGGCGGAATCAGCGCCGGGTTGAGGCGATAGCACACGCGCGGATACTTCGATAATTCCAGTGGGTGAAAGGCGGCGCGCAGTGGCTCTTCCCAGTTTGGCGACGCCAGCGTGAGTTTGAACCCACCGAGCTGTTCGCGCTCCAGCGTCGGTAAATACGTGTCGGCGATGAAACCGCGCAGCCAGTCATTGAATGCTGGATTGCTGGCATCACCACCTGCATACAGGCAGTGGGTGGTATCCCAGATAAAGGCGCTGCGTGGGGCATCCAAATCATCGACCCAGATGCGCGCGGGGCTGTTGCCCGCTTGCATGGCGTCGACGACAAAAGTGAGGTGAGAGACGGCGAACAACGAGGTCAAAGACGAGTGAGCGTGAATCTGATGCATGCACTTTCCAGTTCGAGTGTGCCGGTCCCCCTAATACCCTCTCTAAAATCCGTTTTGACCCATTATAACCCGTTTGTTTGACCTTTCCACCACACCGTGACGGCTGTACCCCGGTCTTTACCCGCGCTCTCGATGCGGATCGTCGCGCCGTAGGCATCGATGATCGATTTGACGATGGCGAGGCCGAGTCCCGACCCCGGAATCTCGCGTGATCGCGCTTTGTCGACGCGGTAGAAGCGTTCGAACAGCTTGGGGATCTGCTCCGGTTCGACGCCGCGCCCGGTGTCGCTGATTATGCTGCAAATGCCGCCATCCTCCGTGCGCGCCGTCCACGTGACCACGCCGCCTTCGGGCGTGTACTTGATCGCGTTGTCGAGCAGGTTGCGGAACACCACCGTCAGGTGATTGAGGCTGGCGCGTACGGGCGGTAATCCCGCTGGCACGTTGACGACCAAACCGATGCGTTTGGCGTCGGCGTGCGGCTGAATGCGCCGCTGCAAGCTGGCCGCCAGCAGCGCGAAGTCAATCGCGTCGCTGCCGAGTTCGGCGCGTCCGGCGTCGAAGCGCGCCAGCACGGTCAAGTCTTCGATCAGCGTGCCCATGCGCTGGGCTTCGTCGTCAATCTCGGAGATGTACTGCTTGAGTGTGCCCGCATCCACGCCCTCTTCATAGCGCAGCGCCTCCGAGCGCAGGCGAATGGTCGTCAGCGGCGTGCGCAGTTCGTGCGAGGTGTTGGCGGCGAAAGCCCGCTGTTCTTCCAGCATGCTTTCGACCTGATGCGCCATCTCATTGAAGGCGTGCGCCACCTCGCCGATCTCGTCGTCGCGGGTGTACTCGACCCGGCTGGAGAAATCGCCCGCCGCCAGTTGGTGCGCCGACTGCTTGAGCGCGGTCAGCGGGCGGATGATCGAGCGGGCGAGCAGCACGGAGGCGATCACCGCAGCGACGAGCACTGCGCCGAACAGCAGCCACAGCAGCGCCCAACGCTCGAAGATCACGGTCTGCAGATTGGCGAGCGGCACGCTCAACTGCACGAGCACAGGCGGCTGTGAATTGATGCCAGCGGCGGTATACAGCGCGGGATTGCCCTGCTCATTGTTCCGCTCCACGACAATCGTGTCGCCGCGCAGAGCCGTTTCCATTTCCGGCGCGTCCCGGAATGAGCGACGCGGTCCCCCGCCCCACTGCCACCGCCGTGGACTGCCACCATCCATATCCAGCGTATACAGGGTGATCTCACCATGGGTGCGACCTTCATATTCCGCGATCAAAGCGGCCTGTTCGTCGTCGGTCAGCCTATCGTCCTGCCGTAGTTCGGAGCGGATGCCCTGCGCGATCAACTGGATTTCGTTCTGCAGGCGGTACTCGAAGTCAGCGCGTGCTGCCGACGAAATCTGCGCCCCGGCGATCACCATCAGCACGATGAACCCGGCGCACAACACGCCCACCGATCCGAATAACAGCCGCGCGCGAATGCTCGTCAATTTCATGTGGGTTTGCCGGTCACGAGGCGATAGCCGACGCCGCGCACGGTCTGGATGAGGCGCGGGTCACTCGGGTCGTCTTCCAGCTTTTCGCGTAACCAGCGGATATGGACGTCGAGCGTGCGCATATCGCCGAGCCAGTCTGTGCCCCACACCTTATCGAAAATCTCCGCCCGCGTGACCACATCGCCCGCTTTGAGCAGCAGCAGCGACAGCAGCTCGAATTCTTTGAAGCGCAGCGCGACTTCTTTGCCGCTTTTGAAGATCTGGCGGCGGTTCAGATCGATCATGATGTCCGCGAATTCGATCTGTTCGTTCTGCGCAGTGCGCGCCGTGTCGAATTCGACGCGCCGCAGCAGCGCCTTGATGCGCGCCATGAGTTCGCGCGTGCTGAACGGCTTGCTCAGGTAGTCGTCCGCGCCGAGTTCGAGGCCGAGCACACGGTCGATCTCTTCGCTCAGGGCGGTGAGCATCAAAATCGGCACGACGCTCTTCTGGCGGATGCCTTTGCACACATCCCAGCCGTTCATTTCCGGCAGCATGATGTCCAGAATCACGAGGTCAGGTTGAGCGGTCAGCGCCATTTCAAGACCCGCCGCGCCGTTGGTCGCCGTGAGCACGGTGTAGTTTTGCAGTTTGAGCGCCCGGGCAATTGGCTCGGCGATCAGGCGGTCATCTTCGATGAGGAGGACAGTCGGCATGGCAAGTTATCCTTCGGTATAGCTTCAGTATCCCATCAGAAACGCGCAGCGGTGGGCAAATTTAAGGTCGATTTAAGGTAATTTGATGCTTCGATAAAGCATTTCTGGCCAGCCTGTTTTAGAGTAAAGGTGTTGCAATTGTGCCACAACCGATGATCAGAGGAGTAATGGGAGTTCCATGAAACAGTCAATGGTGCGGATGATGTCCGCTTGTGTGCTGGCGGCGCTGGCCGTTAGCGCGGTGAGCGCGCAGGAAATGACGACGGCGATCATACCAGTGTACAGTGATCCGGTCGAAGCAGCGGGCACGGTGCTCGTGCTCACCGGGCATGTGCTCGATGCGAACGGGGCTCCGGTCGAAGGCGCACGTGTCGAAATCTGGCAGACGGATGATAACAGCGTGTACGCTCACCCCAACGTCGATGCGACCAACATCGACGCGAATTTCCAGCACTTCGGCGCGTATGTGACCGACGCGGACGGCTTCTACACGTTTCGCACCGTCGTGCCGAAAGAAGAGGGCATCGGGCGACCGCTGCACATTCATGTCAAGGTGTTTGTGGATGATGCCGAAGTGCTGACCACGCAGTTCTATTTTGCGGGCGATGACAGCGCCGCGAGCGATCAGTGGTTCGCGCAGGCGGGTGCTGACGCCGTTTTAATGATCCTCGAACCCGCCGAAGTCACGGACACCAATGGCCTGACCTTTCAACTGGCCGCGAAAGACATCATCGTCAGCCTCGGCGCAGCGGGCACATTGACCCTCACGCCGGAACAGACCGAAGGTCCGTATTACCCGGTCGCGACCGTCGCGGACTTCGACAACGACCTGACCGTGGTCAGTGAACAAGCGAACCCCGCGAATGCAGCGGTGAGCACGGAAGCGGAAGCCGTGGTCGCGTTTACGCTGCTCAACCTGAATACGGCGTCGGGGGATGATTTCTCCGCGACGATCCCGAATTTCCCGAACCGCATGGTGCGCGAATTCCTTGAATACCGCCCGTATGTGAGCATTCAGCAGTTCCGCCGCGAGATCAGCAAGTACGTCGGCGATACGCAGACCGCCGAATGGGAACAGTATGTGTACGTCCCGATTGACGTCAACAACGCCGACGCCGCCACGCTCATGCAGATTCCCGGCGTGGACGAAGCGGCGGCGAACGCTCTGATCGCGACGCGGCCGTTTGCTTCGAATGATGCGTTCCTCGCAGCGTTGGGCGGCACATTGTCGGCGGCGCAGGTGCAGTACGCTGCGAACTACCTGAGCCAATAATCATGGATCACACACTGGGCAGAGGGAACGCATAACATGAGCGCGGAAATCATTGTCGAACGGCTGCGGCGGCTGCTGCTCGGGCTGGCAGCGTTCATGGTGGTGGGAACGTTGGGCGAACTGCTCGTCATCGAACACTTTCAGGCAACCGAGCAGTACATCCCGATTGTCATGTGTGTGATCGCGTTGCTGGCGTTGGGGGCGGCGATTGTCCGCCCCCAACGCTGGACGTTACAGGCTATGCGCCTCGTCATGCTCGGTATGGGGCTGGTCAGCCTGTTGGGGCTGTACTATCACGTGACGGGTAACTTTGCCTTTGAGCTGGAAATTCGCCCGAATGCCACCATCGGCGAGGTGTTTCTCGACGCGTTAGGCGGCGCGAACCCGCTGCTTGCGCCGGGCATTTTGGGCATCGCTGCCGTCTTGGCGCTTGCCTCAACCTATTATCATCCCGCCTTGACAGCGAAGTAGTTCATGAAAATCAACAAGACCAAGGTCAACTTCTTCCTCGACATCCTGTTCGTGGTCGGCTTCGTCGTCGATCTCGAATTTCGTTTCACCGGGCTGCGCCTGCACGAGCTGATCGGGCTGGCGTTCACGCTCATTTTCGCGCTGCACCTTCTCCTGCACTGGGACTGGATTTGGGGCGTCACCAAGACGCTCTTCCGCAACCTCCTGCAGGAGTCGCGCCTCAATTACCTGCTCAACTGGCTGCTGTTCATCGATGCGCTCGTGCTCGTCGTCAGCGGCTTGATCATCTCGCGCACGCTCGGTCTGAATTTGCAGGGCGTCGGGCGGAATTTGCCGTGGCAGCAGTGGCACATCCTGTCCGCCGAACTCAGCCTCGTGATCATCGCGGCACATATCGGCATGCATTGGAAGTGGATCGCGACGTTCGGCAAGAAGTATCTGCTCACGCTGCCGAAGTTCGGCGCGCCCCGACGGGAGGAAGCGCATGGCGCGTAGATCGAACCGCCGCACGTGGATCATCAAGATCGCGTTCATCGCGCTGGTCGTCATAAGTGGTGTTGCGCTCGCGCAGACCGGCGATCTGCGCAACCCGTTCGCCGTGTTCGCAGGGTTGACGGGCAATCAGTTTGGTGGGTTTGGGCGCGAACGGTTTGAACGCGAGGAACGACCCGAAGGCTTCAACCCGCCCACGGGTGACGCGGCGCAGGGTAGCACGGGCGGTATTGCCGCACCGGAAGGTTTTCGCCGGGGCGAACGTCCGGAAGGCTTTGGCCGCGAAGGCCGCGGCATTGACGACGCGATCACGCTCAACTGGAACGCGTTTGACGGCGTGCTGTTCGACTTCTGGTTCATCGCGGCAGCGGCGGCGGTCATCATGGTGATCGGGCCGCTGGTCGGCAAGCTGATCAAACGCCTGCGCCCGCCGCGCCGCCCCAATCGACCGCAAACAGCGGTGGTGTAGCCTAACCTCACCCCCAACCCCTCTCCGAGCGGAGAGGGGCGAAAGCGAAACAGATTTCGTAGGGACGCAATTCATTGCGTCCGTTGCATCAGACCTCACTCATTACACCGCGGGCAGCAGCAGCACATCCAGTCCGATCAGGATGCCGACCGCGCCCTCTGCGCCGGGCGTTACGATGACCACGCCGCACTGCGGATGATCCGGGTCGGGCGGGTCGGTCAGAAGCGCACTCAGCGACCGGAAATGGAAATCCTGCATAACGTCTTCACCGGGGATGACGCTGCCGTCGCCCATTTGTGCGCGCGAGGCGGCCTCGCGAACCTTCTGCACGGCGGGCAGCAGCAAGCCGATCAAAATGCCCTGTGTACCGTCCCCGGCGCTGATCAAATCCAGGCCGCGCGCCAGTTGATCCGGTGTACACAGCGGGCTTTCGCTCGGCGGATCAGCTTCATTGACCGCCGGGAGGAGCAAGCCGTAATCCATGCACAGCCCGCCGCCAACTTCCAGACACGTCTCTCCATCGGCTTGGCGGTGTGCGCCGATCAGAATCTTTTGGTCAGTCGGGATCACCGAGCCATCGCCGTTCAGGAAGTTGATGATTAAGTGGCTGCCGTCGAACACACGCACGTGACCACCGGGAGTCGGCGCAGGCTGGGGCGGCTGCGGGTGCGGGGTGAGCGTGATATCGGGCTGCGGGAATACCTCGAAATCCTCCCAGTCGATGATCACCACGTCGAATTCGTCGAACAGGTCGCCGAAGTTCCAGCCGTCGCCGTCTTCGTCGATGATTTCCGGCGGGATGATGCTGGGGTCGAACTTCACATCGATGGACTGGCCATTGTCCGACGCATCCACATGAATGACCTGCGGCAGATACACACACTGGCCGTTGGTGATCACAACTTCGCCGGATACCCACCCATAACCACCCGGCGAGGGCGCGCCATCAAACCATACCTGATTATTCTCGTCGTAGTCGCGCAGCCAGGGTTCCCACTGGGAGCCGGGGGTAAGCTGACCGAGGATGTTCGCGCTGGTCGTCGGTTGTTCGCGCACGTTGACATTACCAGTCGCCGTCAACGGCACGCCGACCATGCACACATCCATCGAGTCCCACACCATCACGACCTGCGGCGCTGGGTCGGCGCGATGTCAATCGGTTGAATGCCCGTTGGGCAGCCATTGCTGAAGCCCGTCCCCGCTTGATCCGGGCAGGCATCGACGAAATCCTGCACACCATCGGAGTCGCGATCCTGCGGTGGGACACTGGTGGTGGGCAGCGGACAGCCACCATTGGTGCGCGGCCCGGCCTGCGCCGGACAGCGATCCTGTCCATTGGGTAAGCCGTCACCGTCGTTATCCTGCGCCGAAGCCGTTCCGGCAAACGCCAATAAAGCGATCAATACCAGCATGAGCACAACACTGCGTCGGCGGTTCATGATGTTCCCCTCTAGGCCGATCGATAGTCATTGTCCTTATTGTCTGGCAAAGGATGTTCGACGGCGTCCAGCGAAAGTCGGAGACAAACACCAAACTTTTGCTTGATTTTCGGGGGATGACAGTTACCTCACCCTGCTTGCTGCGCAAGCCGTCCCTCTCCGTGGGGAGAGGGACACGCCTCGACATGCCCATGCCCCTCGCCCAATGGAGAGGGGCAGTTGAGCGGAGCGAAACGGGGTGAGGTTGGCTTACGCCCGTTGTTCCCGTTCTTCCGGCGGCTTGATCGCCTTCATGTTGCGGTAGAGCAAAAAATCATAGACCAGTTTTAGCCCACCCGCGAGGAAGAAGGGCGCGCTCAACCAGATCCCGCCGAGGTTGAACAAAGCGCCGGTCAACCCCGGCGAGAAGGATGCGCCGACCGAGCGCGCGATACTGGTGACGCCGTTCGCCGCCGATCGTTCGCTCGGGTCAACCACGGCGACCGTATACGATTGGCGGGTGGGCACGTCCATCTGCGAGATGCTGAAGCGGACGAGCAGGACCAGCACCGCCAGCGGCAGCGTCGGCATGAGCGGCACGAGGATCAGCAGTAGATTCGAAGGGGCGTGCGTGAACACCATCGTGTTGATCAGCCCGTAGCGCGCGGCCACCCGCGCCGCCGCCAGCGCCGATAAGCCCGCGAACAGATTTGCGCCGAGGAAGATCGAGCCAATGACCGCTGTATCTACCCCGAAGCGGCGGTTGAACCACAGCGCGACCAGACTCTGCACGATGAACCCACCCGCGAACGCGTCGAGCATGAACAACAGCGACAGCCGAAATACGATCTGGCGTGACTTGTGCAGCCCGAACAGGCTGCTGAGCGTCGGCGCGGGTTTGACCTCCGCGACTTCGACGGCGGGTGACATACGCCCGAAGATCAGCAGCAGTGCGCCGCCGAGCAGCGCATAGCCGATAATCACCGCGCGGTAACTTTCCAAGGGGGTCGAGCCGCTGGCTTGCAGTCCCTGCGCCAGCGATCCGCCGACCAGTGAACCGAGCCCGGTCATCAGTGAACCGACGAGGCTGTACCACGCGAACACCTGCGTCCGCTGCTTGTCGGTGGTGGTTTGCGGGAGCGCCGCTTGCTCAATGGCGAGGAACGGGCCGACTTCATTGCCGCTCGGGCTCATTACGCCGATGATAGCCGTGATTGTCAGCAGGGCGACGTTGTCGGTCAGCGCGAAGACGAGACCCGCGAAGATCATTAAGCCTGCGCCGATCATCAACATACGCCGCCGCCCAACCCGATCTGCAATGATGGTGATCGGCAGTGAAATGAGCGCGTCGCCGAGGAGCGTGAGGCTCAACACGAGGCCGATCTGGGGATCACTGAGGCCGACTTCGGCCAGATACAAGCCGAGTACGACGGCGAGGAAACCATATGCGAAGAGCCGCACCATCCGCGTGGCGAACAACAGCCAACCATCACGCGAAAGGGTGGTCAAAGCCTGAATTTCAGGGAGCTTCAGCAAGGCCAGTCTGCTCCTGTGCGGCAGGATCACCCGCCCGTTTCCGGCGTTGGATCGTGTTCAGCGCGGTGAGGCAGACGGCCAACCACACGCCGCCCGCCGCGAATCCGGCGACCACATCGGAGAGATAATGGACGCCCAGCGTCATGCGGCTGATGCCGACCAGCAGAATCAGCATCAGCGCTGCGAACACGAGGATAATCCGGCCAATGGAAGTCCGCAAGAGCGACCACGCGAAGTAGGTCAGCAGACCAAAGCCGATCAGCGACATCATGGCGTGCCCGCTCGGAAAGCTGAAGTTGCGCTCGATCACGAACGGGTCGGCGAAGACTGGGCGCGCGCGGGCGAAGATCAGCTTGAGCACATTGTTGAGCAGCGTCCCGCCAATCAGCGCGGCGATCCAGATCGCCAGATGCAGCCACTGCCGGCGCAGCAGAAAGTAGAGGCCCAGCCCGCCCCCCATGATCCACAACCCCTCCATGCCGATCCAGCTCACAAGACGGTAGAACTGAATGGAGCTCGGCGTGGCCTGCGCGTGCAGTTCATTGGCGACTTCCGTGTCAATGCGCACCAGCAGTTCCTGTTCGCGCACCTCATCGGCGATGGCGGCGAACACGCCGAGGCACGCCAGACTGATAAGCAGGCCGATCAGCAGTTGGATGCCTAAGTGTTCCACCAGCGGCAGCCGGTAGAGCAGGGATCGGATGCATTCGAACATAAATCACTCCTATACAGCCGCATGCCTTCACTCTAGCAGATTCCGCCGTGGCTTACGTTACAACTCGATGAATAGCGCCGATTAGCAGACGCGCTAGAATCAGGTCAGCCTTCGCCTAGCCTTGAGGACAACCATGAACACGACTCCTACCCGTCCGTTTTACCGTTGGGACATCGAGATTCTGCCTGTGCCCACGCTGCTCGGTTCACTGGCGATCTTCGCCATCCTGTTCCTCATCCTGTCGAGCGTGCTCAACTTCACCGTCGACATGGTGCTGATCGGCGCGCTGCTCGGCACCGTGCTGCATTGGTCACTGGAGATGATCCACCACCTCGGTCACGCCTACCTGGCGCAGCGCACGGGCTACCCGATGCTCGGCGTCCGGATCGGTATGCTGGGCATCCTCGCGATGTCGCTGTACCCGAAGACCGAACCGAAGCTGCCTGCCAGCGTGCATATTCGCCGCGCGCTCGGCGGCCCGATAGCCAGCGGCATCTGCGCTGTGATCTTTCTGGTGCTGGTGTTGGCCACCGCCCACCTCAACGATGTGCTCGCGTGGTTGTTTCGGCTCGGCCTGTTCGAAAGTCTGCTGATGTCGGTCGGCGCACTGGCTCCGATCCCCGGCATCGATGGCGGGACGATCCTCCACTACTGGCGCAAACGGTCGTAAGCGCGAGCCGCGTCGCTCGAGCAGCCAAGGCCGCCCAATTCGGGAGTACAATCAAAGATGTAGTACGTACTAGGGCTTGGGGAAACGGTTCATGCGAAAGGACTAGTTCAATATGATTCTGGTCGTCGGCTCAACCGGTTTGCTCGGCGGCGCGATCACGCGCCGGTTGCTCGCAACAGCCCAGCCTGTGCGCATTTTGCAGCGGGATAATCCGGCAGCACAGACTTGGATTGATCAGGGCGCAGAGGCCGTCAAAGGTGATCTGCGCAACCGGGAATCGTTGGATGCGGCGTGTGCCGGGGTGGATGTCGTCATCACCACGGCGATTGCCCGCTTTTTTGATGGCGGCGACTTCCAGTCGGTCGATCTGCAGGGGACGAAAAACCTGATCGATGCGGCCAAAGCCGCTGGCGCCAAACAGTTCATCTATACCTCGGCGTACGGGTCAACGAAGGACGCGCCCGCCGAACTGATGCGCGTCAAAGCGGAAGTCGAAGAGTATCTCAAAGCCAGCGGCGTTCCGTATACGATTTTGCAGCCCGCCGTCTTCATGGAAGTGTGGATCGGCGCGGTTGTGGGCATTCCCCTGCAAGCCGGTCAGGCTGTCACGCTCGTCGGGCATGGCAATCACCATCACCACTTCATCGCCGTGGACAACATCGCCGAGATTGCCGTCAAGGCCATCGGCAACCCCAAAGCGATCAACCAGATGATCCCGATTGGCTCCACGCGCGCCTCGTGGACGGAGATTGTGCAGATGGTCGCGCACGCCACGAAGCGCCAAATCCCGGTGCAGTATGTACCCATCGGGACGCCGCTGCCCCTGCTGCCTGACATTTTCAACGCGCTGATGTGGGGCATGGAGACCTATGAGAGCTCCATCGACATGAAGCATTGGCGCCAAGTCTTCAACGTGAAGCTCGACAGCATCGAAGATTTTGCGCGACGAACGTTCGTCGCGCATCCTGCGTAAAGCCGTACATTTCTCAGCCTCACGAACGGATCTTTGCCCCTCTCCAGTGGGAGAGGGGCGGTTGAGCGCAGCGCAACGGGATGACGCTCTACGGCGCGACCTTCGCGACGATCCCGGCGATGCGCCGTTCGCGCGTCTCCGCTGCTTTCGCCTCGTTGACCTGCCGCACGAACTCTTTGCGCTTGGACGGCGCGAGCGCGGCAAACGCTTCAGCTGCGCCGGGCTGAGCGGCCAGTGCCGCCGCTAGATCGGCAGGCACCTCGACGGTGCGTGGTTCGGTGTCCAGTTCCAGCGTCACTTCGACCGTATCGCCTGCCTGAACGCCCGCCGCCGTGCGATGCTCAGCCGCTAGCGGGAGCATGAACACGTCGCCATACGCGGCGACCGTGCTGCGATAGTTGTAGCCCTTGATCGTGACGACGACGGGCGGACGCTTATGTGAACCGAGCGCGGCGACCACGTCGGCGGGCACAGGCAGGCCGGTCGCGTTCACGCCTTCGGCCTGCTGAACGGTGGTGGTGAAGGTCACGGCCATAACGACTGTATCTCCTTAGTTGGCATCGGCGGATCTGGGAAAGCGTTTCGCGCTGCGAATGCGCGCGCGCTCGGCCTCGACTTCGCGGGTTTTGGGCGGCGCGGCCGTTTCCAGCGCGCCGAGCAGTTTGCTCGCCGCGGCGGCGACTTCGACAACCGCAGCGTTGAAGGCGTCGGCGTTGACCTTCGAGGGTTGGTTGAAACCGCTGATCTTGCGCACGAATTGCAGCGCCGCCGCCTGAATCTCGTCCTCGGTGACGGGCGGCTCAAAGTTGTACAGCGGCTTGATATTTCGACACATGCTTAGTTCCTCCTCACACGTACGGTCGCGACCGGATCTCGCTCGCCTGTTCTAGAGTATACGCGAAATTTGCCGGGGGAACCCCGCCCAGTGACGTTGTGGGACTTCTGCCCCCGGCTGACGGCTGAGGTCTTTCGCTCGGCACTTTGCAACTCACTCCCCCCCCCGGGAGATTAAAAAGTCCGGTGTCTCCCCCCTTTAGGTTGAGGCCGGACTTAACACGAAGCCCCCCCCCCGCCCCGCGCCCCGCGCCCCCCGCCCCCCGCTCCTCCCCCCCCCCCCCCCCCCCCCCCCCCCCCTCCCCCCCCCCCCCCCCCCCCCCCCCCCCCCCCCTTCCCCCCCCCCCCCCCCCCCCCCCCCCCCCCCCCCCCCCCCCCCCCCCCCCGCCCCCCGACGTTAGTTTACGGATATCTACGAACAATTAATGAGAATTGAGTTATATTGAGATTAAACACGTTAGCTAAACGCACATGATGATTTCTCAGCCCCAACCCTCGTTCCAAGTGGCGAACAACAGAATGAATTCTATGAAGCCGATGACCGACAACCTGCCTCCCACTCCACCGCCGGGGCCCAGCACGGATACGCAGCAGCTCGACGCCGTCAAAGCGGAGCTGGAAATGCAGCGCAACTACCTACGCGACATTCTCGACAGCGTCGAAGATGCGTTTATGAGTGTCACCCCGGATGGAAAGCTGATTTTCGCTAGCCGGTCGTTTGAACAAGTCTTCGGCTACCCGGTTGAGCGCTATCTCAGCGATCCCGATTTCTACAAAACGGTTGTCCACCCCGATGATCTGGCGTTGGTGATCCGGCAGCGTGACGATTTGTTTGACAAGGGATCTGTCGAATTGGAACGCCGCCTTGTCTTCCCCGATGGCAGCATCCACTGGCAGTTTCAGCGGATCTGGGTCAATTACGATGCTGAGGGGCACCCGCTCACGGTCAACACCATGGGCCGTGACATCACCGCCCGCAAACAGGCAGAGGCGGCGCTGCGCGAGGCGGCGGCGACGCTTGAGCAACGCGTCGACGAGCGGACGGCCGAGCTCAACCAAATCAAGCATCGGCTGGAAACGATCTTTGAGACGATCAGCGACGGCGTGCTGCTGCTGGATCCAGTGCACGGCATTCAGGCCGCGAACCCCGCCGGCGAAGCGCTGCTCAACATCACGCCCGCCGACTATGCGACGTTCCGGCTCGAACACATTTTTGCGCCAGAAACGGTCGTCCGGCTGCGCGCGCTCAAGCTGCAAGTCGCCCAAACGCGCCAACCGCAGCAGGTCGAGGCCGTGCTGCAGCGTCCGGGCGGTCTCAGTCACGATGTGGAGATCAGCTACGCCCCGGTCTCCGGCGATGAGAGCGAGCTGGCGCAGCTCGTCATCATCATTCGCGATGTCACGGCGCGCAAGCGCACCGAAGCCGCGCTGCGCGCCAGTGAAGCGCGCTACCTGAATGTCGTCCAGACGCAGACGGAATTGATTTGCCGCTACGATACCGACTTGAAGCTGACGTTCGTCAACGACGCCTACGCTCGGCGCTTTGACCAACTGCCGCGTGATCTGGTCGGCCAGAGCTTTTTGCCCCTGATCCCGGAGCGGGAGCGGGACGCGGTGCGCCTGCACGCTCTGGATTTGCTGCGCAATGGTGGAGCCAGCGTGCACGAATACGAATTTTCGGGCGCGGATGGCCAGAAATACTGGCAGTACTGGACAGATGTCGCCCTCTACGATGATCACGGCACCATTACGGGCGTGCAGGCCGTCGGGGTCGATATCACCGAGCGCAAACGCGCTGAAATGACGCTGCAGCAGAAACTGGATGAAGAACAGGAGCTGCAGCAGAATTTGCAGGTGCTGCATGCCATCAGCATTGAGCTGACCAAGGTCGAAACGCTCGACGAGTTTTATCGCGCGGTGGTCGAGATGGGGCTGACACGCCTCGGCATGGATCGCGTCGGTATTTTCCTCTACGACCAGGCGGCCAACATGGCGCAGGGCGTTTACGGCACCGATGACGTGGGCAATATTCAGGCGGAAAAGTATATCCGGTTTCTCATTCGACCGGACGGCGGCATGTATACGTCGATGATCAAGCCGGAACGCTTTCACTTTAATGACAATGCGCCGCTGTATCACAAGGAGGACGTCGTTGGCTATGGCTGGAACCTCACCGTAGCGCTGTGGTCGGGTGACCGGGTGCTCGGTTGGTTGGTGGCTGATAACTACATTCATCGGCGTCCGGTCACGCCCACGCAGATCGAGATTCTGGCGCAGTATGGCATCTATGTGTCGGCCTCGCTGGTGCGCCGGCAGGTCGAAGATGCGCTGCGGGCCAGTGAGGAAGAGTTCCGCTTGCTCCTTGAAGCCGCGCCGGTCGCGACGATCATCAGCGATACGTTGGGCATGATCGCGCTGGTCAACCAGGCGGCTGAGGACATGTTCGGCTATTCACGCGCCGAGATGCTCGGCCAACCGCTGGAAATCATCATGCCGCAGGCGCTGGACGAGACCGATCTCCCACTTTCGCCTGTGATTGCTGGCGCTGACGACGAGCGCGAACGCCTGAATGTTATGGCGCTGGTCGGACGGCGCAAAAATGGCACGCGCTTCCCGGCGGATATCCAATTGAGCTATATCGAGATCCAGTCGTCGTCCGTGATGATGCTGCATGTGCTCGATATGACTCAGCGGGCCGCCGCCGAAAAAGCGCTCAAACAGGCGTTGGCGCGCGAAAAAGAGCTCAGCGAGCTGCGAGCGCGCTTCGTGTCCACGACTTCGCATGAATTCCGCACGCCGCTCGCGGCGATCCTCGCTGCGACCGAATCGCTCAGCCTGTACCGCCAGCGCATGGACGACGAACAGATCGCTAACCGGCTGGAACGCATACGCGCTCAGGTGCTGCATATGCGCAACATCATGGAAGACGTGCTGCAGTTGACCAAAATGGAGGCGGGGTATGCCGACTTCAAGCTCACGGATGGGGACTTGGGCGCGCTGTGCCAGGCGATTGTCGATGAATTCAACAGCCAGCCCGACTATCATGATCGGCTGGTCTTCAGCACACCGCTCGCCGAGCCGACCGCGCAGTTCGATGCGCGCCTCCTCCGGCAGGTGGTCACCAATCTCGTGCACAACGGGCTTAAATACTCGGAGAAACAGGTGCGCGTTGAGCTGGATCGCGATGAGGATGAGCTCATCCTCAAGATCAGCGATCAGGGCATCGGCATCCCGGCAGACGATCTCAAACGGCTGTTTGAGCCGTTCCACCGCGCGGCGAATGTCGGCACGATCTCCGGGACGGGCCTGGGGTTGAGCATCGCGAAACAGGCGGTGACCTTACATAAAGGCTCGCTGTCGGTAGCCTCGCAGGTGGGCGTTGGGACGACATTCACCGTGCGCGTGCCGATCAAGGCGTAGCACCCGTCGGTACTTACAGCGCATCGTGGGCGCTGTAGCGCTCAGGTTCGCGCGGGAACGTGACGGTGAAGCTGGTGCCTTTGCCGACTTCGCTCTCCACCGTGATCGTGCCGTTGTGCAGGTCAATGGCCTGCTTGGTAATGCTCAAGCCGAGGCCTGTCCCGGAAATCGAGCCAACGTTGTCCGCCCGATGAAACGGTTCAAAAATGTGCTTAATATCATCCGGCGGAATCCCGATTCCCGCGTCACGCACGCAGATGCGAATCGCCTGCTCGTCGTGACTGAGCTGTAAATCGACTGGTTGTTCCCCGGCGGAATATTTGAGCGCGTTGTGCAGCAAATTGCTGACCGCTTGGCGCAGCAGGCGCGGGTCATAGGCGACCGGCACCGCGGTGTCGGGACAGTCACAGCGGATGCGCCCCTGATGCTCAGCCTGCGCGTCGAATTCCTCGACCAAATCTCGACACAGGCGCGCTACATCCCCGACGACCGGGCGGCACTCCATTTTCCGCGCCTGAAAGCTGGAAAGCTGGAGCACATCTTCCATGATCGACTGTAAGAACCCGACCTGCTGCCCGATACGCGTCAATCGTTCGCTGATTTGCTCATCGGACATGCGGTGTCGGTAGAGGCTGAGCGATTCGGTCGCGGCGAGGATTGCGGCGAGGGGCGTGCGGAACTCATGCGACGCGGTTGAGACAAAGCGCGTCTTCAGTTCGACCAGTTCTTTCTCTTGTTCAAGCATCAGCTTGAGCGTCGTTTCCGCCTGTTTACGCTCGGTGATATCGCGAATGATGCACACGAGATTCGTCACCGAATAGACCGAGCGATTGATGGGCGCGATGCTGATTTCGACTTCAATGAAGGTGCCGTCACTGCGGCGGAGGCGCGCTTCTACGCCCTGCGGGTGCTGTGCGCTGGCGGCGTCGCTCAGGCTGGCGTTGATACGTGCCATATCGTCCGGATGCACCCAGGTCAGCAGGCTCAAACCGAGCGCGCTGCGCTCCCCGAGATCCAGCATCCGGTTGAACGTGTCGTTCGACTGCTGGATACCCTGCTGCACATCGACCAGCAGAATCCCATCGCCGCTGTGATTGAAAATGGCTTCCAGCCGCTCTTTCGCGCGTTCCAATTCGATGGTGCGTTCGGTGACGCGGCGTTCCAGCGCATCATACGCTTCTTCCAGGTCGTTGCGCGCATTGACGCGGTCCGTGATCACTTCGGAGAAGAGCAGAATGCCGCCGATGCGCCCATCGGTGTGGCGCCACGGGCGAATTTCCCAGCGCACCCAATCGTGTGAACCATCGAGGCGCGGGAAGCGGTCGGCGTCGCTCATTTCAACCGCGCCCTTCAGACAGCGCTGATGGATATTGCGCCAGCGTTCCGGGATTTCCGGGAAGACGTCGTAATGAGAACGTCCGATGATGTTCTCATCGCCGAGGCGATAATCGCTCAGCCAGCGGCGGCTGACCGCAACATAGCGCATATCCGTATCAAGCATTGCAATCGCGGCGGGCGCGTGTTCGATGAACAGACGCATGCGCTCCTGCGTTTCGAGCAGTTCGGTTTCGGCGCGTTTCTGCTCGGTGATGTCGCGCCCGACCGCCTGATATTCCACGATCTGCCCGCCTTCATCGAAGATTGCCCGGTCTTTCCATTCCACCCAGCGCAGGCTGCCATCCGCTTGCAGCGAATGGTGCATGCTGATCGCCACCGGGTTCGTCTGAGTGAGCGCGCGAATGTGGGCAATGCCCGCTTCGCGTTCTTCGGGCGGGATTTTGCTCAGAATCGATTTGCCGATCAGTTCGTCAGGCGTGAGCCCGAAGGATTTGCAGTAGGCTCGGTTGCCGAAGGTGAGATTGAGATTGGGATCGTAGCGACAGACCAGCTCAGTCTGGTCTTCGACGATAGCGCGGTAGCGTTGTTCGGTACGCGTTGGCGCGAGCGCCCCATCTTGCAGAAGTGATGTATCCGCATCGACGGGATGATGATCATTCATAGCCTGTCTCTTCTGACACCCAGTGTTTCCAGACTTGCTGGTCGGAGCGGTAGCGCTTCTGGTTCACTAATTCTGATTGTAACGCTGATTCAGTTTTCTAAGACCGGATTAGTCTAGAGATTTATATAAAACCACTCGACATGTTTGATGAACTCATTCAAATAAAGGTTTTATTACCATTCATTCTACTATGCACCGTGATTGATTGTATCTTGATTCCAGCCCAAATAAGTTGTGAGATCTGCCAACCCGAGAAAATTCAAGACAGGTCACGATCTCCCGAGCGCGCTGGGTGAGCAGGCATGAGGGGATTGAAAAGGGCCGTTTGATTTGCGGACGCCTCGTTGGGCGTCCCTACAATTCCTGCAATTCTTTGGCGATCTGATTTAGGGGTGAGGTTGGGGCAGCCGCCAAACTGTGAACTGTCAACTGAAAACTGTCAACTGACAGCTACTTCACCGCGACGGCGACTTCGCGCATGTAATCCACGTTATCGAGCAGGCGCTTCTCAGCGGACCACTGCTGCTTGCCGAAGTGCCGCCACCACACATAGCCGCCCTTTTCCGTGCGTGACGCCGGATCGACGTCGATGCACGTGCCATTCGCCAATAGATCGAGCCGCTTGGCAGTGATCGCGGGTTCCGTCCGCACGCTGAGCGGTCCGAGCACGACCTGATAGCGCTTGGTTCCGGTCGGCGTGGGGCGATAGGCGGGGGCGTTGGTCGCATGGCTGCCCACCACCGCCTTGAGGCCGTTGTAGTCGCGGTGAATGCGCGCGAAGGCGTATAAGTCGCTCACACCGACATTCCACGGCGAGGTGTCGAACGCCCACGGCATAATCGTGAATGCGCCCGCACTGCGCCAGCGTTTGAACTCGTTGGCATAGTACGCGGTGCGATCCGGGTTGCGCGTGATCGACCCGCCCATTTCGCCGACATAGAACGGCTTGCCGAGTTCGCGCCCGATCTGAATATCGAGCGTCGCATACTCGGTTTCGCCATCTTCAGCGTAAAAGTGGATCGACACGGCGTCGATGGTGGGCAGGCTGTACAGGCGGCGGGAAGCGGCAGCGCGCGTCGCGGGTACGGTGATCTGATTGCTGTTGATGATCCCGGTACTGACGAGCGTCAGCGGCGTGATCTGCTTGAGCGCGGCGCTGGCTTCGGCGGCGAAGTTGTAGAAGGCGCGTTCGTCCGTCGCGTAAGCGGGCTGCGGGTGGATGGCGAATTCGTTGCCGAGTTCCCACAGCAGCAGGGCGGGATGCCCGGCCAACGCCGCTGCGACGCGCTGGATATAGGGGATATAAGTCTTCTGGTACAGGCGGTTGAGGAAGTAGTTCTTGTGCAGGTGCGACCCGGTCGCCGTGTGATAGTGACTCTCGCCGGGGATGATCCACTCGGAGCCAAATGCATCGCCGAGCGCGATGATCGCCTGCATGCCCGCCCGCTGGATGAGGTCGAGCGCCGCTTTGAGACGCGCGATGTTCTGGTCAACGGTCAAGCGCTGGCACGCGCCAAACAAGCGGATTAACTGGACACCGAAGCCGCTCAACTCGGTGAGCTGAGCGGCTTGTAATTCGAGGCGCGTATACGGTACGGAGGATGTCCCATAGTACGCAAATTCCCGCAGGTTGACGCCGGTTCGAAACGGAATGTTCACGGTCGCAGTGTTTCCAATACTTCGTCGGTATCGACGTTAATCAGTGCAAAGTACAATTCGGTTTCCCCGGCCACAAATGACACGCTCCAGATGCCGGGACGCAGATTTTCGGTGTAGGTTGTCCAGTCGTCGCGCCCGTTGAGCGCTTCGCCCGCGCCCTCGCCGGAATACGCGAGGCTGATGGCTTCGTCGCGCCACGCTTCGCGCTGATCCTGTTCTTCGAGCGCGTTCGGGTCGCGGATTTCCTCAATCGCAAACTCATTCGCCGCCTCGTCGAACTGGATGACGGCCTGCACCGCCTGCACACCGCGGTAGAACGTGACTTCCCAGCGGCGGTCGTAACGGTTGAAGTCGATGTAGTGATCCCACAACAGCGTGTCGCCGAGCACGGCAAGGATCTCTGCGTCGTTGAGCACCAGCGGCAGCACGCGATCTTGCCCACGCTGGAATTCTTCGGCGGAGAGCGGCGCGGGGATGAAGCTGTCGACAATTTCACCTGTCTCCAGCACCACATTCGCATACCCGAGCCATTCCGACCACTCTTCGGCGTAGAACTCGACGTACCACACCCCGTCGCTGTCGTCGTCGTTGGCCTGACCAAACGACCCCGGATACTGCGCCAGCCAATCGACCCATTCGGGGAGCTGCGCCACCCGGTCGATAACGCGCTGCGCATCATCCTGCGCGGCGAGGGGGAGAGCACACAGCAGTATTACAGCGAGCAGCATGACAATGCGTTTCATGATCGATCTCCTGAAACCACGCGGTCGCCCGCGTCGGCTTGTCTAAGCGTTCGCTTCATCCCTAGCATACAACCGCTCCGATGCGAGCAAACTTAAGGGATGAAGCCGAAAGTCACTAATCTTTATGCAAATGATCCCTGCCAATTTGTGCCGGCGGGAGTCCTCTGTATCGCAGTCTCCGACCCACCCCGTCCACGAATCCTGGACGGAGGCGGTATTTGATTTTCAGGCGTAAATCTGTAGCGGCGAGGCTTGCCTCGCCCCTACCCTTCTTTCCCTCGTATCGAACTGTAGCCCCTTCCCGAATTCAGGAAGGGGAGACAGAAAAGCTCGCTTTCTCCCCTCTCCCCGCTTGCGTGGGAGAGGGGTTGGGGGTGCGGGGGCTGCCGACGAGCCGCACGCTACCGCGGGTTGACCAGCCCCAGCGATGTGACGCTGTGATTCGGGAACACCTGATCGAGTGCTGGGTTGAGCAACCGCTGACCGACGACTTCCGCGAGCACATCGCGGTAATCGGTCGTGATTTCGAGATCGCCATCGTTCAGGGTTTCGGGCGCGAGCGAGAAGCCCTGCGTGAAGACCTGTCCACCGCGCGCCCCGCCGCCGAGCACAAACATGAAGTTCCCATGCCCGTGATCCGTGCCCGCGCTGGCATTCTCTTCTACGCGCCGCCCGAATTCGCTCATGGTGACGATAGTTACGTCACGCAGACGGTCGCCGAGGTCGGCGCGGAAGGCGGCCAGCCCCTGACCGAGCGTGGTCAGCAGGGCGTTGAAGTAGCCATTGGTCGTACCCTGATTTTCGTGGGTATCCCAGCCGCCTACATCAACGCACGCGACTTCGAGCCCGACATCCGCCTTGATCAGTTGGGCGATTTGCCGCAGCCCGAGGCCGAAACCTTCGTTATCGCCGGGATAGGCGGCGTCGTTGGCTGGGGTATAGCCGCCCGCATTGATCGCTTTGAGCAGATCGACGGTTTCGAACACCAACCGCGCCTGCGAGTCGAGCGCCCCGGTCGGCGCGTCGATGCTGTACAGGCGCGAGAGCATCTGCTGGGCTTGCGCGAGTTCATCTTCGCGCCCGCGCAGGTGGAAATCGGCAATCGAGCGCAGTGAGAGCGCCGGAATGCCCCCGCGCAGCGAATTCGGCACCATCGCGCCCATGCCGACCGCGCGGAATGGGGACTCGTTCTCCCACGCCGTCGACTGCAAGTGCCGCCCGATCCAGCCCGTACCCGTCGTCTTGACACCCGGCGTGCCGTACTCCATGAACTGCATGGCGTCGAAATGCGAACGGCTGGGATCAATGGATCCGGTTGCATGGACGACGAGCAGCTCACCTGCGCGGTACAGGTCGGCGAGCGGGGCGAGCGCCGGATGCAGCCCGAAATAGCCGTTCAGGTCGATGGCGGCGTTCGCGCCATTGCCGGGTTCCGGCACGGCCAGCGATGGGCGCGGATCGTAGTAGTTCGCGCCTTCGCCAAAGGGCACGACCGCGCTCAAGCCGTCGATGCCGCCGCGCAGAAAGATCGCGACGAGCACGTCGCCGCGCCCGGTTTGCTGGGGCGGGCGGAAGGCGAGGCGCGGCATCCACGAGGGAAAGAGCGCCTTGCTCACGCCGAGCACGCCCGAGGTTTTCATGAAATCGCGTCGAGAAATCATCGTTATCCTTTCGAGCAAGCAGCGATGTGCCGACCCCACCCCCGGCCCCTCCCCGAATTCAGGGAGGGGAGCCAACACGGTTC
Source organism: Candidatus Flexifilum breve (assembly GCF_016713355.1). NCBI lineage: Bacteria > Bacillati > Chloroflexota > Anaerolineae > Aggregatilineales > Candidatus Flexifilaceae > Candidatus Flexifilum > Candidatus Flexifilum breve. The sequence goes on along the minus strand of NZ_JADJPI010000039.1, from coordinate 210,493 downwards.
GCTACGCCTCCTCTCCTCCCGCTGTGGGATAGGGCCTTGGGGGTCAGATCAACTCCCGCGCCTGCGGGCCGCCACTGAGAAAGTCAGGGCGATGCCAGCATTAATCCGAACAGGGTGGGAGTTTTCGTCGCCAGCATGTGTTCATCCAGCGCCAGTTTGTCCAGGCCGTCCTCGTAGTCGAAGTCACGCCGGCGGGAACGCGCGTGCCGAACACCTGCCGGGCCTACGCGTCGACCAGTTCTGGTCGGCGTGGTTTGGCGTCATCGCTCCAACAAGTGCGCGGTCGTTGTAGGCAACCCTCACGCTGCAATTGTTCGCGTCATGGCGATATTCCAGACGCGCACCGCCATTGCTGTTCATCCACGCGCCCGCCACATCCGGGTAGCCATCCGGCGGATGCCAGCCGTAAGGAAGCTGCGCGAGGTCTTGCAGCAGCTCGATCATGCGCCAGAACGGCATTTGCGTGTCGGTCGCCCGCAGCGCGCCGATGAAGAATTCGTAGGGGCGGCGCAGCTTTTGCCCTGCCGCCGCCAGAAATTCCTGCGAGGTGAAGATATGGCGCAGCACCGGCGCGATTTCGCCGTTGTTGACGATGAATTGCAGCGCGGTACTGTCGACCAGACTCGCGGGCGGGTCGTCGCTCACGAAGCGCAACCAGAATTATGCGATGAAGCCCGACGAGGGTGCACCGCCAGCAAACCGAGCACATGCAGCGCGTCTTCGATGCCGCGCCCCGCGGGAATTTTGTGCCCGAGCACCATTTTCTGTTCGGTGTCGTGCAGCCATCGGATCCAAGTCAAGCTGATCGGCCGTGCCGGTTGTGCAAGCCGCCACGTTGATGGCGCGCGACCTCTTTCACATCATCTTCGGTGTAGCCGCCATCCACGCCGAGCGTGTGCAGTTCCAGCAGTTCGCGGGCGTAGTTCTCGTTCGGGTGTTCCGCGACATTGAGGTAGTTGTCGAGGTAGTAGAGCATGGCCGGGCTGCGCGCCACGCCGAGCAGCAGGTCGCGGAAATTGCCGAAGGCATGCCGCCGGATCACGTCGCGGTGCAGGATGATCAGATCGACGTTGTAGTCGCCGTTCTCCGCGATGTTGAAGTGATCCGTCCAGAATTCGACGACGCGCTCGAATAACTGCCGTTGGCTGTAGGTTGCGCGGATCACCGTGCCGTCCAGCAGCGCGCGATACGAGCGGCCATAGCGTTCGCTCACGCCGTAGCCCGTGCGCCGATCCATGTTGAGGATGGGATACCACTGCAAGCGCGTTTGCGTGTCGCTGTCGTCGATGCTTTCCGGGTTCAACTGCTCGTCGAGATACGCTTCATAGCCGATCTGCTGCGCGCGCTCGTAGGCTTCCGGGCGTACGCCATACGAGATCCGGTTGAGCAGGTGCAGCACCGGGTCAGTTGTTTGCGCCGCTGTGTGTGGAGTCGGCGCGCGCCAGAGCGCGGCCATCTCCGGGCTGACGCCCGCTGCGAGAGCGGTTGCGCCGGACAGCTTGAGAAAATTGCGCCGGGATAAACTCAGCTTCTGCCCAATTACTTTTTGCCGCTGGCACACCCCAGCGAGCCGAAGGGTTTGGGCAGCACCACCGCTATCAGGGCATAGCTTGACGATGAACTTACCAACGCGAATCCTGTCTGGCGGACCAGTCTCCAGGGAGGGTCGACGCGATCAGGAAGCGCAGACACAGCTTGGCGATGAAGCGCGCCATGCGCCTCGCCATCACCGTGAGCTTGCAGCACTATCTGGATCGACGGTTGGATTGCGCCCTCGTGTGGGATCGTCCCGGCGTCACCACGTTTGAGTTGGCAGCACTGGCTGGTCTGGCGCAGGTGAACGACTTAACAGCGGAAGCGGACGGAAAACCACTGCCCATTCAGATGAGCGACGCAGCTTCAGCCATTGAAGGCCCGGACTCTTGCATCATCTGCGGTGTAGCCGTCTAGCCACGCGAGTGTTGGGCGTGTGGGGCCAGCCGCCTGTCGGCGAGTTATTCGTGCCGTTTATCAATGCGGAGGAAGTGTTTCTCGGAACAGGCGCGATCCCCTACCCGACTGATCTCCCTCAGATTGCCGATGATTTACACGTGGACTTCCAAATCATCGACATGCCAGACGGTTGGCAAGCATTTAGCAGCCTGAGCACGGGCGGCGCACATCCCGCCAAGCTTGACGGGTTCTTCTGTTACTGCTGCCCGCGGCGTGAGCCAGAAATCAGTGTGTATGAGGGCAAAGAGAAGCACGTTACGTTCCGCTGGCTGACGCAGCACGGCACAACATCCCCTGATCTGCCGTTCCTCATCGACAGCGCACGCCGCTGGCTCGAGTGGCTGGAGACGAACCTCGCGCCGTACAGCGGTTTGGAGCAGATCGATGTTTTGCTGCTGCGTGCTCCAGAGGGTTATCTGGCGCAAAGGGCGGAAACACGTTCGCGACCGGCGAAAACGTGCTCAACGAGATCGTCGCGTATGGGGCAGATGCCCCCGCCGAACTCGCCAAGTACGGCTATTCGACCTATCGCGCTTTTCTGGTCAGCGGTCTGCTGCACGAGCTCCTCCACTTCTACACGACTGCCGCCTGGAGCGGGCGCTACAAGTCGACTTTGTATCCCGCGCCCGACTGCCCGCGCTCCGACCGCCGCTTAATCGGCGAGGCGTTGAACTTGTATTTTAGCGAACAGTTCGCGCTGGAATTGCTCGGCGCACCAGCGGAAGCGTTCGCCGAGAAAATCCAACCGGGCGGCGTCTTCGGCTCGCTCGCCCCACTCGCCGACCTCGATCAGGCACTGCACGTGCGCGGCACATCACTGCGGGCGTTGTTCGCTGCCTTGCTGGAGCGCAAGCGTAAAGACCGCACGGGATATCTGTCGACTGGATGTTCACCGTGCTGCGCGCTGACTTTGGGATCGAGTGGGAGAATAAACTGGTGTGAGGCAGCGGAGTCCAGTCCAGACTTGTCCGCAACAGGCTTTTTAAAACCCTGTGTTCAGAACTTGTGCAGTTTTACACTTTCTCGGTATTTCCCTGAGAGTATCCTGAAGGTCTGTCCAGAAACAATCTATTTGCCTATATCCTATCGTTGTCCTACGCAGAAGAACTGATATGGGAGTAACGTTATGGGAAATCGAACCCGAATTCTGATTATTGCCGCTGTCCTCGTCATCGCCGCCGTTGCAGTTGGTTTGTATGCCTTCTTTGGTGGAGAATCGGGCGTGGCGAGCGAAGTGATCAGCGCGCCGACGCTGGCTGTGAATACCCCCGTTCCGACGACCGAGGCCGCGGTGTCGACCGTTGAGGCGTCCGCTACGGATGAAGCGACGGCGGAAGCGGCCGCCGCGACCAGTGGTGGTGTGATCTTCAACATTGTGCCGGAAGAATCGCAGGTGTCGTTCGCGCTCAGCGAAGTGCTGATGGGGAATCCGACCAACGTGGTTGGCATCACGGATCAGGTCGCGGGGCAGCTCCTCGTCGACCTCGCCAACCCCGCTGCCACGCAGATCGGCACGATCCGCATCAACGTGCGCACGCTGGCAACCGACTCGGATATGCGGAACCGCGCCATTCGCCGCGCTATTCTCCAGTCCGATCAGGATCAGTTCGAATTCGCCGAATTCAGCAACATCGAATTGAGCGACCTGCCCGCCTCGGTGACCATCGGTGAACCGTTCACGTTCAACATCACGGGCGATTTCACGCTGCGCAGCATCACCAACCGGGTGACGTTTGCGGCGCGCGTGACCCCGGTCAGCGAAACGGAGCTTAGCGGCACTGCGTCGACGGTGGTGCAGCGCGCCCTGTACGAGCTGACCATCCCCAACGCCCCCGGCGTCGCCAACGTGTCGGAGGATGTGACGCTGGAAATCACCTTCGTCGCCCGCGCCGAGAGCTAAAAGCACAAGACTCAACGCCAAGACGCCAAGACGTGAAGGCGCAAAGGAATCGAAGGGACGCGATAGCATCGCGTCCTTTTTGCTACTTGGCGACTTTGCGTTGAGTTTTTATCGTTGGTACAGGCGGAGGAGGGCTTGCGCCGCGTGATCCCACGTTTGGGTGGCCGCCCAAGCGCGCCCCGCCGCGCCATACGCCGCCGCCAGCTCGCGATCCGTCAGCAGGCGGACGAGCGCCGCCGCCAGCGCCGCTTCATCGCGCTGCGGGACGAGCAGCCCGGTCACGCCGTCCTGCACGGCATCTTCTGCGCCGCAGTCCAGCGATCCGATCACCGGGAGGCCAGCGGCGCTCGCTTCGATCAGCGACAGGCCGTAACCCTCAAACTTCCAATCGACATTGACCGAGGGCAGCGCGAACACGTCGGCGGTGGCGTACAGGCGCAGCAGTTCGGCATCGGAGATGCGCCCGGTCAGCGTGACCGTGTCGGCTAAACCGAGGTCACGGATGGCTGCGCGCACCTGTTCGACCGTCTCCGGTTCCATGTCCAGCGACCCGACGATCAGCCCGCGCACGTTCGGGATCGCTGCGCGGACCTGTGCCAGCGCGCGCACCAGTTCGAGCGTACCTTTGCGCGCTTTGACCGCACCCACGCTCAACACGGTGGGCACCGCGCCGCCTTCCGGCTGAATCGCGCCGAAGCGGGCAAAGTCGATTCCGTTGGTGATGACCTGTGTGCGCACGCCGGGGATCGTTTCGCGGGTGATCTGTTTGGTGTAGTGGCTGACGCACACGACCGTCGCGCGGCGGAACGCCCACGCGTACAGCGCGCGGATCGCGGCGGAGCGGCGGGCAGCTGCCCGCACATAGCTCCCGTGCCCGGTGATGATCAGCGGACGCCGGCCAGCGATCAGCGCGGCCAGCGGCGCATACGGTTCGATGTGCGCGTGAATCATAGTACAGGGGCGGAGCGCGGCCTGCACCTGCGGCAGACTGCGCACCAGACGCGCCAACATGCCGCGATCCAGCGGGTCGACGGAGGGCAGCAGCAAGTGTTGATCCAGACCAGGGAGGCGCGGGCTGTTGTGCGCGCTGACCACGGTCAAACGCACGCCCGCGCGCTGCAACGCTTCGATCAGACTGAGGCTGTAGTGCGCCCAACCGTGCTTATGCGTCAGGTCGGGCGCGAGAATTCCGACGTGCAGGTCAGGCATTCAACTCGCGGATCGCCGCCACGACTTTCTGGAGATTGGCGCGATGTTCGCGCGGCGTGCGCATCGGCGTCCACTGGATATTGAACAGCGAGAGCGGCAGCGCGTTGGTTTCATCACCGGAATAAAGCAGTGGCACAATCGGGATGTGATGCGTTTGGGCGAGGTGAATCTCGCGCTCGACCCATTCCGAGGCTTTCGCCGAGGGCGTGAGCAGCGCGACGACACAGCCCGACGAGCGAATCGCCTTTTCAATGGCCTTTTGCCACGACGGATTCCCCGGTTGGAGTTCGTCGTTATCCATCCATACGATCAACCCGGCGGCGCGCAGATCGGCGTACAGGCGCTTGGCCGACGGCGCATCTTTGCGGCTGTAGCTGATGAATACATCATGCACCTGGGAGACCGAAATCGACGGCGGCGCGGCCTGCGCTTTGGTCGGCGCGGGAGCAGGGGTGGGCGCGGCTGGCATGTACGGCGGTTCGCCGTTGCTGATGCCGATCATCATGACGCTGCCGCCGGTCACAGTGCCAATCGAGTTGGTGATCACCGTATTGCCGGTGACGTTCACGCCCACCCGGCCCTGGAGTTCTTCCGCCGCGCTGTTGATGACGGTCATTTGCGCGGGGGATAACCGCTGGAGCGCATGCCGAATGAGCACGAGCTGCGTCGGCGTGAGCGGGAGCTGCGCATCGAACGGCTGCCCCGTGAGGACGACGCCGAGGACGTGCGCCAACTGTTGATAGGCTTCATGCACGGTGGGTTGGTCGAGGCGGTCAGCCGCGCTGTTGAGCGCGGAAACGATGATGTCGGACATACAGTTCCTCTAGCGCTGGTGTATTCTAGAGCGATGATAACATAAAAACCTGTGGCGAATCGATTCCATGTTATAATCCGGTACTCGTAATGAAATTTGAAAGAAGGTGTTCGTGACCCGTGTGTTTCTGGATGACGCACGCGCTCCGCATCTACTGACGCCGGACTACCTCAGTCGTACCGTCACCCCGTTTTTGTCGGCGCTGGCTGTACTCCAACTCGTTGCGGATACCATCCGGGAGCACGATGATCCTCTCATTATTGAGCAGATCGGCAGCGAAAACGGGCGATTGCAGGTGTGTCTGACTGGCGCGGGGGCAGCGCTGCAGTTTGCCGAGCGGGAACTGACCCGCTGGCGCGCGCAGCACGAAGATGTGGTGCGCCTGATGAATGAACTGGAAGAAATGCTGAGCTGGCTGGGCGAAAGCGAAACGCGCGAGCGCATCCTGATCGAGCGAGAGGACCTGCGCGTGCGGCTCCAGCCGGATCTACTGCGTTTGGTGCTAGACTATTTAAGTCACGTTTCGCCGAATGTTCCAGCCTTAGGACAAGTCGTCCACATTGATCGTCTGTTGGCGGCGTTCCATCTGCTGGCGTTCAGCGCTCTCACAATGGCGGTGATCACGACATGACTGGACACATCGCAGGGTACGATCTCGCGGAGCAGATTGGTATCGGCGGGTTTGGCGCGGTCTACAAGGCGTATCAGCCGGAACTCGAACGCGATGTCGCCATCAAAGTGATTCTGCCGGAATATGCCGCGCATCCCGATTTCATCCGCCGCTTTGAGATCGAAGCGCAGATGATCGCCCGGTTGGAGCATCTGCACATCGTGCCGCTCTACGATTACTGGCGCGACCCCGGCGGCGCGTATCTGGTGATGCGCTACCTGCGCGGGGGCAATCTGCGCGGCGTGCTCATGAACCAGCCGAAACTGGAAGCGACCCGCGTTGCGCGCCTTGTCGGGCAGATGGCGGCGGCGCTCAACGCTGCCCACCTGCGCAACGTCATTCACCGCGACGTGAAGCCCGAAAATATCCTCCTGGACGAATTCGGCAACGCCTATCTCGCCGACTTCAACATCGCGCGCGATCTGCGTTTCCCCTCGACGGGCGAACGCTTCGGCACCGCGGCCTATGCCGCGCCGGAACAATTCACCGAAGATATCGCCAGCCCGCAGACCGACTTGTTCGGCCTCGGCATCATCACCTATGAGCTGCTCACAGGCGCACTGCCGGAACAAAACCCGCTCCCGCCTGTGCAAAAAGAACGCCCCGACCTCCCCTACGAAATCAACCCGATTCTCTGGAAGGCGACCGCCTATTCGCCGGAGAATCGCTATAAAGACCCGCTCACCTTCGCCGAAGAACTGCGCCGCGTGGTGGGCGAAGCGCCGATTCCCCAGATCACCACCGTAGGCAAGATCACCCTATCGAGTGGGGAGCAGGAGAGCACCACGCGGATTCTGCCGCCAGCGCCGGAAGTCAAAAATCCGTATCGCGGGCTGCAAGCCTTCGATCAGGCCGACGCCGATCAGTTCTTCGGGCGCGAAGCTTTCGCCGACAAGGTCGTGCTGCGCTTGGGCGCGGACCACTTCGTCGCCATCATCGGCGCGAGCGGTTCGGGCAAGTCGAGCGCGGTGCTGGCGGGGGTGCTGCCCCGCTTGCGCATGGGGGCGCTCCCCGGCTCAGAAACGTGGTTCTACGCGGTGATGAAGGCGGGCACGGCGTTCGTCGCGCTCGACGATGCGCTGCGGGGGGTCAATACCGGGCGCATCAGCTATGCGCAGTTGGAAAACGGTGAATGGCGGGCAGGTCTGCCGCCTAATAGTACCCTCGTGCTGGTGATCGACCAATTTGAAGAATTGTTCACCCAGCGGGCCGATGTCAAGCTGTTTTTGGCCGCGCTGCTCAAGGCGCTCAAAGATGAGTGCATCTATATTGTGCTCACGCTGCGCGCCGATTTCTACGACCGCCCGCTGAGTTATCCCGACTTCGCGCCGCTGCTTTCCGAGCACACCGAAGTGATTTTGCCACTGAGCATCGCCGAGATGACGCAGGCTATCGAAAAGCCCGCCGAGCGCGACCAGATTAAGTATGAGCCGGGGTTGGTGGCGCGCATCATCGAAGACGTGCGCGATCAGCCGGGCGGGCTGCCGCTGCTCCAGTATGCGCTGCGCGAATTGTTCGACGCGCGCATTGGCCACCTGATCACCAAGAAGGTGTATGAGGAACGCGGCGGCATCAGCGGAGCTTTGCAGCGCCGCGCTGATGAGATCTACGGGGGGCTGGATGCGACCGAACAGGCGGCGGCGCGTGAGGTGCTGCTGCGGCTGGTCGATCCGTTCACGCTGACGCGGCGGCGCGTGCTGTTGAGCGAACTCGGCCACATTCGCGGTCGCGAGGCGATGGTCAAACGGTATGTGGAAAGCCGCCTGCTCACGCTCGATTACGATGCCAAAACGCGCGCGCCGACGCTCGAAGTCGCGCACGAGGCGTTGATCGCCACGTGGGATCGGCTGAAGCATTGGATCGATGAGGCGCAAGGCGAACTCCGGCAGCGCAGCGCGTTGACGGCGGTGGCGGCGGAGTGGGACAAAGCCAAACGCGACCCCAGCTACTTGGCGACCGGATCGCGGTTGGTCGCCTTTGAGCCGCTGCTGACGAGCGCCACGCTCACACTGACCGAGGCCGAGCGCAGCTACGTGCTCGATAGTGTGGCGGCGCGCCAGCGCGCGCGGCGGCGCACGCAGATCGGCATTACCGGGCTGGCGGTGGTCGCGCTGATCGCGGTGTTCTCCGCGATTTTCGCCGTGGACGGCCAGCGCCGGGCGGAAGGCGAAGCGCGCATCTCCAAATCGCGCGAACTCGCCTCCGGCAGCTTAAGCGCTGCCGAACAGGTCGATCTCTCGCTGCTCCTGAGCGTCGAAGCGCTGGCCGTCCACGACACGTACGAAGCCCGCAACGCGCTGTTCACGCGCTTGACGGCTAATCCGCTCTTGGAGGGCTTCCTGTACCCCGGTGCGGGCAGTTTACGCGCGCTGAGTCAGTGCGGCACGCAGACTATCATCGCGGGACGCGGCGGAGTCGCGCAGGTCCTGGACGCGGGCGGTGAGACGCTTAGTGCGGCCGCCGTGCGCGCCGTCGCCATGCCGATCAACGCCGTAGCCTGCAACGCGAGTCAGATCGCGCTGGCGGGCGCGGGGAGCGTGATTCAGGTGCTCGCTGGCGCTGACCGGGGCGCGCGCGTGACCATTGACACTGGAACAGATACAGAGATGCGCGCGCTGGCGTGGCATGACGCAATTTTGGCCTCGGGCGGGGACGATGGCGTCATTCGCTTATGGGATACTGACACCCGCGAATTGCTTCGCGAACTGCGTGGGCACACGGATACGGTGTGGGGCTTGGCCTTCGCGCTGGATGGCTCGCGCCTGTATTCGGCGGGGGCGGACAACGTGATCCGCGTGTGGGATCTTGAAACCGGGGACGAGATCGGGATCTGGGAAGGGCACACCAACTGGGTGCTGGCACTGGCGCTCTCGCCTGATGGAACGCTGCTGGCGTCGGGCAGCGCCGATAACACCGTGCGCCTGTGGGATGTGGCGACCGGGGACGGTCAGGTGCTGCGCGGCCACACCAATTGGATTCGGGCGCTGGCCTTCAACGCCCACGGCTCGCGTCTCGCATCCGGCAGCGCGGATACCACGGTGCGCCTGTGGGATCTCGCTACGGGCGACGGTCAGGTGCTGCGCGGGCAGCGCGGCGCGGTGTGGAGTGTGCTGTTTGCCGGCGATACGCTGTATTCGGCGGGTGAGGATGCCTATGTGCTGCGCTGGCGGGCGGCACCGGCGACCGGGCGTCAGGTCGGCGCGATTCAGGCGTTTGACCTGCTGCCGGATGCGACCGCCGCCGCCGGGATCGATAACCTCGTGTACGTCGGCGCGCCGGAGGCTGTGGAACCCCGCGTGATCGACAGCGAATATGCGGGGCTGGTGACGGCGGTGCGCTACAACCCGGCGGGAACCGTCCTCGCCACGGGCGCGGATGATGGCCGCGTCCGCCTGTGGGATGCCCAGACCACCGCGCGCCTGAGCGACTTCAACCCGAATGTCGACGTGATCCAGCAGATTGCCTACAGCCCGGACGGCCAGCGCATCGCCGTGGTGGGTGGGGGCGGCGCGGCGGTCTTCGCGGTCGATGACGGCGCGGAACTCAGCCGCTACCCGAGCGCCGCGCTCAGCGTGACGTTCGCGCCGGACAGTCAGACCGTGCTGGTTGGTCAACGCAGTGGCGTGATCGACCTGTGGCGACCGGACGCTGCTGCCCCGCAGACATGGGCGGGTCACAGCGATGGCGTGATGAGCCTGACCTTTAGTCCGGACGGCGCCTCGGTGATTTCGACCGGGCGCGATGGCGCGGTCATCGTGTGGCAGTTTGCGACGGGCACGGCGCTGCATCGGCTGGAAGGGCATGCGGATTGGGTCGCGGGCGCGGCGTTCAGCGGCGACGGACGGGTGCTCGCCACCGCGGATCATCAGGGTGTGCTGCGGCTGTGGGATACAGAGCGCTGGTTAGCGCTGGGCGAACCGCTGCCGGTCAGCGACGGGTGGCTGAATCACCTCGCCTTCCACGGGCTGACGCTGTACGCCGCCGGGCAAAACGGTTGGATCGACCCGATTAATTTGGAGACGGCAGGCTTGCTGGAACGTGCCTGCACTATTGCCGGGCGGAACCTGACCGCCGACGAGTGGACGATCTACTTTGGCGCTGAGCCGTACGCGCCCACGTGCGGGGCGGAGTCCTAACGCATAAAAACGGGGCGCACTGCGCCCCGTTTGTTCATATTCCACTTTCGAGAACCGAGTTACTCCCCTGTGCCTTCGTGCGCGCTCCCACGACCATGCCTGTTGTCCCCGCCGCTGTTACCCCGGCGACCTCGCCCCGGCGGCGTGCGTGATAACTGGCGACCCTGCATAGCTGGCTGGTAGCTGATCACCTGTGTTGGCGGGTCGGGGGATGGTTCGAGCAGGGTAGCCGTTGGCGGAATGAACGCGGCAGTCGTCGGCGTGGGCGTATCCGACGGCGGCAGCGGCGTATCGCTGGGAGTCAGGGAGGGCGTAGGCGTGTCCGTGTTGGTGGGCAGCGGCGAATTCGTTGGCGTGATCGTGGGCGTATCGGTCGGTGTGAGGGTTGGGAGCGCGGTCGGCGTCTCCGTTAGCGTCGGAATGAGCGTGGGCGTCGGCAGCACGACCGTCGGCAGGAGGGTGGGCACGGGGCGTTCCAAGTCCTGGACGGGCAGGTTGTTGACCGGCGCTTGAATCTGCTGCGGGACGCTCGGCGGCGCGACGGGCGCGAGATTTTGATCCAGCTGAATTGTGAGCTCAGTCCCGGCGGGCGCGGTCACCGTTTCGCCCTGCGCTTCGACCTGCGCCTGACCTTCGAGCATGGTGATGCGCATCTCGCGGTTGCGTCCGGCGCGGATGTAGGCCGTCGAGCCGAGGCGCACCTTCACCTCGTTGATCCACAGGCTGACTTCGGCGACGCCATCCGGCGTCTGAATCAACACGCCGCTTTCCGGCATATCATCGCACAGCACGCCATCTTCGCCCGTCTCCAGCCGAATCGCCTGCATAGGGCCAAAATTGGTGGTCCACGGTTCAATTGCATTGACCGCAGCGATCCCGCCCTCGATCTGCATGGCCGGGGCGCTCACCCAACCGTATTCTCCATCGGATGTTTGGATATACAGCCAGCGGTTGTCCTCTGTGCGCCCGCGCGCCACCACACCTTCCCCTGAGACCAGCGTCCGCGTGACAAACGCTTCGAGCGAGGGCTCGCGGCGGACATTCACGTTGAGCTGTGAAAGCACGCTGGCAGCGGTTGCCGAGGGTTGGGGGATCAAGTTCTGAATTTCGACATCCCCGAACAGCAGAAACGTCACCTGTTCGCCGGGGTCGACATCCGGCGCGCTCGGCTGTACGGCCATCCGCGCGACGCCCCAGATACCCGTCTGTTCGTCGAGCGCGCTCAGGCGCAGCGAGCGCAGCGCGGTCACGTTGATGATGTCGCCCGGCGCTTGAAATGTGAATTCAGGCAGCCCGGCTTGCGGCTGAGCTTCCAGCCGCGCATGACCATAACACGCCTGATTCGTCCCCAGTTCATCGCACCGCGCATGGGTCGCCTCTAGTGCCTGCTGCACAATCCCGGTGCAGACCTGCGCCAGAGCGGTAACGGGGACGCTGAAGACTGCCATGAGCAGCAGCCAGATGAATACGTGCGAGACCTTGCCCATAGTGATTGAACTTCTACTTTCCCTTATCACATGATCATACGTGAAAATGCTAACAATTCAAATGACAACCTTTGCTATAATAACGAAAGAAATGACAAATATGGATGATTGTTCTCATGCAAGATTCACCAAATGAGCTCTCGGTCTGGACGTATCGCGGTTACAAGCTGCGACCGTCCGAATTCAATACGGCGCTCGTGCACTTCTACCGGGCAGAGATTGCGCGGGCGAATGCCTGGCGCAGCCGTCTCGACGTGACGACGAACTGGGCGCTCGTGGCGACCGGCGCGGCAATCACCTTTGGCTTCAGCGACCAGTACACGAATCACAGCATCATCATCCTGAATTCGGTGCTGATCACGCTGTTTCTGTTCATCGAGGCGCGGCGCTACCGCTATTACGAGCTGTGGAGCTATCGCGTCCGCCTGATTGAGACGGATTTCTACGCGGCGATGCTCATTCCGCCGTTCAAGCCGCGCGCGGAATGGTCAGATAAGCTGGCGAAGAGTCTGCTGGTGCCGCGCTTCCCGATTTCCGCGTGGGAGGCGTTTGGGCGGCGGCTGCGGCGCAATTACCTGTGGATCTATATGGTGCTGCTGCTGGCGTGGATCGCGAAGCTCTCATTGTACCCCACGCCGATTGGAACGTGGGGCGAACTGGTGCAGCGCGCGCACATCGGCATCATTCCCGGTGTGAGCGTCATGCTGATCGTGGGACTCGTCTACCTCACGCTGATCGTGATCGCCATCGTGACGCTGCGCTTACGCGCCGCCTCCGGCGAGATCTTGCCGCGCCACGAAAATCTGCGGCAGGTCGAGCCGAAGCAGCCTAGCGAATAAAGGTATAATCAAGCTGAAGTTGGATGGAGCAGCGACGATGGTTGAGCACACAATTCCGGGCGCGGACGAGAAACTTTATATCTCGGCTGATGACTATATGGAGAAGTACGCTGAACACTACTTTGAATGGGTCAACGGGGAGCTGATCAAGAATATGCCGGGGACGCTGCTGCATACGCTGCTGATTGCCTTTGTCGCCAAGCTGCTCGACGCCTATTTTGCCTTCAATAGCGGCGGCGGGCGCGTGATTCAGCAGCCGTTTGTCATGCGTCTCGACAGTATCCCGGCTCGACGTGAACCGGATATTCAGGTTGTCCTCAACACCAACCCCGGGCAGTTAACCGAAACCTACATGCACGGTGCTGCCGATCTGTGTGTCGAGATCGTGTCACCGGAAAGCGGCGAGCGCGATTACGTCGAAAAGGTCGATGAATATCAAGCTGCTGGCGTCCGCGAATACTGGATCTTCGATCCGCAGCGCAAATTTCATCGCTTCTATCGTCTGAATGAACGCGGTCTGTATGACTTAGTACACCCGGATACCGACGGTGTTTACAGCACGCCCTTGCTGCCGAAGTTTCGTTTGCATGTGCCGACGCTGTGGAATGATCCTCTACCCGATTTCATCGGTATTTATCGCTTGGCTCAGGCGATGTTTGCCGATGCCGAGCAGTAACTCAATCACCACCAGCTTACGTCCGTAAGGCCTCGTTGGTCAGGTGAGCGGCAGCGTGAAATAGAAACGACTGCCCTGGCCGCTTTCGCTTTCGACGGCGATGTGCCCGTTGTGTAGATCCACGATGCGGCGACAGATCGACAAGCCGAGGCCGGTGCTGCCTTCGTCGCCCGTTGGCTTGGTCGAAACGCGCTGAAATTCCCCAAACACCATGTCGATCTCGTTGGCGCGGATGCCCTGCCCCTGATCGATCACGGCGAATTCGACCGCGTCGGGGCGCGTCCGCACCTGCACGGTGACGGTCGTGCCGCCGTGCGAGAACTTGAAGGCATTGCTCAGCAGGTTGTTGAGCACTTGTTCGATGCGGCGCGGGTCAAAGGTGATAGGCGGCAAATCTGGCGCGACATCGGTCACGAGTTGGATGCCCTTTTGCTCGCCAATGCGATAGCTGAGCTTGCAGATGCGCTCGATGAATGGCGCAATCGCCACGGTCTCGGGGCGCAGCGTGAGCTTGCCCGCCTCAATCGCCGTGATATCGAGCAGGTCGTCGAGCAGCACCAGCATCTGCTGAATCGTCTCACGGATGATGACGATGAACTCTTTGAAGTCTTCCGGGCGGGCGGAGGGGTGCGTGAGCAGGTCGGTGAAGCCTTGCAGCACGGTCAGCGGGGTGCGCAGGTCATGCGCCGCCATGCCGAGGAAGCTGTCTTTTTGCTGATTGAGCGTCAACAAGCGCCCGTTCATCTCTTCGAGTTCGGCGGTGCGCTCGGCGACGCGCTGTTCGAGCCGCGTGTTGGACTCCTGCAGTTCTTCGAGCAGCTTGCGGTTCTGCACGATCAGGTGATAGCGCTCGAAGGCCTCGCGGACAATCGTATCCAGTTCGACCGGATCCCACGGCTTGGCGATGTAGCGGAAAATATTGCCATCATTGATCGCGCTGATCACCGCCTGAATGTCGGCATACCCCGTGAGCAGCAGACGAATCGCGTCCGGGTACTCGTTCTTGATCTTGCCGAAGAATTCGGCGCCATTCATGCCCGGCATGCGCTGATCGGAGATGATGACCTGAATCGGGTTCTCGGTCATCAACCGGTAGCCCTGCTCGGCGCTCGGGGCGGTGTAAACATCATATTCCCGGCGGAACTGGCGGTAGAGCGCTTTGAGAATCTCTTCTTCGTCGTCGATGATCAGCAGTTGGCCGCGTTCCGGCAGTGGTTGGGTCACACTCAACATCCTTTAGCAGATAAATTACGCTTCGACATCTTTGGGCAGGCGCAGCGTGAACGTCGTGCCCAGCCCCGGGGTTGATTCCGCGCTGATCGTCCCTTTATGGCGGTCAACGACGATTTTGTAGGCGATAGTCAGCCCCAGCCCGGTGCCCGAACCGACGGGTTTGGTCGTGAAGAACGGCTCGAACAAATGCGCCATAACTTCTGGCGGCATGCCTACCCCGGTATCGCTGAATTTAAGCACAATGTGCTCCGGCTCGTCTTCCCCGCTGATCGTCAGCTTGCCGCGCCCCTGAATGGCCTGCGCCGCGTTGACGATCAGGTTGAGGAACACCTGATTCAGCTCCGCCGGGTAGCACTTGATGGCGGGCAGATGGTCGAGGTGCGTCTCAACGTCGATGCGGTTTTGCAGCTCCAGCCGCGCGATCAACAGCGTGCTCTCGATGTTTTCGGCCAGATTGACCACCTTGAGTTCGGCCTCGTCAAGGCGGCTGAAAGTCCGCAGCGCTTCGACAATGCGGCGGACGCGCCCCAGCCCCTCCATCGACGCGGTGAGCAGATCGCCTGTGTCATCCTGCAAAAAGTCGAGATCGCCGTCTTTGCGAATGACTTCCGCCGCGGCCAGCATCTCCGGCAGGGAGGCGGCGCGGATGAGCGTTTCGAGCTTGCCATACGCGCTGAACAGGTCATCGAGCGAACGGCGCAGGCTGTGCAGGTTGCTGTTGACGAACGAGATCGGATTGTTGATCTCGTGCGCGACACCCGCCACCATCTGACCGAGCGCGTTCATCTTCTCGGAATGCACAAGCATGGCTTGCGTGGAGCGTAGTGCGCGCAGCGTGGTTTCCAGCTCGGTGGTGCGCTGCACCAACTGCTCTTCGGCGGTTTTGCGCGTGGTGATATTGGTCTGAATGCCGACGAAATGCGTCAGATTGCCGGCGGAGTCGAAGATGGGCGAGGTGAACAGCTCGTTCCAGAACAGGCTGCCATCTTTCTTGTAGTTGCGTAACGTGATCGTGCAGTTTTCGCCCTGCCGGAGCGCGGCGCGCAGGGTATAGAGCCCCGGTTGGTCACGGTCGTCGCGCTGCAGAAAGCGGCAGTTGCGCCCGACCACCTCGGGTACGGGGTAGCCCGTGATGGCTTCGAACGCTTCGTTGACGTAAATCAGGGGCATCTCGGAATCGAGCGCGTCGGCAATCGTGATGCCGCAGCTTGATGACGCCATCGCCCGATCATGTAAGCGCAGTTCTTCCTGTATCCGCTGGATATTGTCAGAAAGTGTACTCATCTGATCCTGAAGGTAATCTTGGGCAATCTATGTGGGGACGAACTCCCGACTATAAGCATACCGCGAAATGCTGCTTGATACAAACTCTGTAATGGTTGATGCTGGATGGCGGTGTCACCGGATGTTGGCGCGCCGTTGATGCGGTTGATTGCTCAAACCCCACCTTCGCGCTAGAGTCAGCGGCTTAACAATTGGATACAGGATGAACTTGCATGACAGACTTACTGGTCAGGCTGTATGCGCTGCCCGATGCCAGCCCGGATCTCGCGCGGGTGCGTGAACACAATGTTGATATTCGCCGGGGGATTGCCCCGGAAAAGCACATCGTCACCCAGTGGGTTGGCGCGACCTTTGGACCGCATTGGGCCAGCGAAACGGACGTCGCCTTCAACCGCAGCCCGGTCTCGTGCTGGTTGGCGACCTTCGAGAATCGGCTGGTCGGGTTCGCGTGCTGGGATGCCTCGTACAAAGCCTATTTTGGCCCGACGGGCGTTGACGAAGCGCAGCGCGGCAAGGGCATTGGCAAGGCGCTGCTGCTCGTGTGCCTGCATGATATGTATGCGGCGGGCTACGCCTATGCGATCATCGGCGCGGCTGGCCCGATTGACTGGTACAAACAGACCGTGGGCGCGATTGAAATTCC
Organism: Candidatus Flexifilum breve; assembly: GCF_016713355.1. NCBI lineage: Bacteria > Bacillati > Chloroflexota > Anaerolineae > Aggregatilineales > Candidatus Flexifilaceae > Candidatus Flexifilum > Candidatus Flexifilum breve. Next base: position 193,610 of record NZ_JADJPI010000039.1, on the reverse strand, counting down.
CGATTCAACGCCGAGTATTTATCGAGGAATGCTGCGCAAATGAGTCAGGACATTGTCATCGGCGTGGATTTGGGTGGGACGAAAATTGCCTTTGCGGCGGTGGATCGGCAGGGGCAGGTGCTGGCCGACTACACGCTGCCGACGCTGGCGCAGGAAGGCGCGGATGCGGTCATCGACCGGATTGTGCAGGGCATTGAGGCGACCTCCGGTTTCGTCAGCGGGCATGTTGTCGGCGTGGGCATCGGCTCCCCCGGCGCGATTGATGTCGAGTACGGCGTCATCCTCAACGCCGTGAACCTCAACTGGACGGATGTGCCGCTGGCGGCGGGGGTGCGCGCTGGCCTCAAATTTGATATCCCGGTACAGGTGCAAAACGATGTCAATGTCGCCGCGCTCGGCGAATACCTGTTCGGGGCGGCGCAGGGTGTCAGCGATTTTGTGTATCTCGCCGTGGGCACAGGGCTCGGCGGCGGTGCGATGTCCGGCGGCAAGCTGATCAGCGGCGCGCAGGGCATGGCGATGGAAGTCGGGCATATCTCGATTGATCCGAATGGGCGGGTGTGCGGCTGCGGCACACGCGGCTGTGCGGAAATGTACATCTCCGGCAAAGGCGTGCTGGAAGGCGCGCGCGAACATCTGGCTGCATTCCCGGAGAGTCCCCTGCACCGCTCCTCACTCTCAACGGCGGCGGTTGTGGCCGCCGATAAGCTTGGCGATCCGCTGGCGCGGCTGGTGGTTGCTGAGGCGGGCGATGCGCTCGGCACGGTCATGGCGTGGTCGGTAGCGATGTTCAATCCGGCGTTGATTCTGATCGGCGGGGGTATGGGCAAAGTGCTCGGCGACCGCCTGCTGACGCGGGCGCGCACGACGCTGGCCACGCGCGTGTATCCACCCATGCTCGAAAAGCTCAGATTCGGCTGGTCACAAATCGAAGTGACGGCGGTAGGCGCGGCGGCGCTCGCGTGGCTGAACCGGTGATCGCCCGCGAACTTGATACATTTGGACTACTGAACGCCCGTTCTACAGCAGTAAGATGACGCTATGGTAAACGTCTACCACGAACAAATCCGCGCCGTCGAACGCTATATCCACGAGCATCTTGACGAGGCGCTGAGCCGTGAAGTCCTGGCGGAAGTCGCGGGCTTTTCGATCCCGCATTTTCACCGCGTTTTTCAGGGCTGCACCGGCGAAAGCGCCCCGGCTTATGTTCGGCGCGTGCGGATGGAACGCGCGGGGCGCAAGCTGCGCATGGGCGCGGTAGACATCACCGAAGTGGCGTTGGCGGCGGGCTACGACTCGCACGCGGCCTTTGCCAAAGCTTTCAAAAAGCACTTCGGGATCAGTCCGGGGGAGTTTCGCGAACTCGGCTGTGCCAAAGCGACCGAACTGTTGAGGAGAGGGAAATCCACATGAGAATTACAGTGACGAGTCTGCCCGTTGTCGATCAGGACAAGGCGCTCAAGTTCTACACCGAGGTACTCGGCTTCATCAAGAAGCGCGATATCCCGTTAGGCGAGGCGAAGTGGCTGACGGTCGTGTCACCGGATGCGCCGGACGGCGTCGAACTGCTGCTGGAGCCGAACGGGGAGTACCCCGCGATGAAGGCGCTCAAGGAAGACCTGGTGCGAGATGGCATCCCCTTCACGACCTTTGAGGTGGACGACGTCTACGCGGAGTACGAGCGCCTCAAGCGTTTGGGCGTGCAGTTCTCGATTGAGCCGACGAACATGGGCATGACGATTGTCGCCGTGTTCGACGATACCTGCGGGAATTTGATCCAGATGCATCAGGTGACCTCCGCGTAAATCCCCGGCGCTGCTGACCCCACCCCGACCCCACGCCTCCGAATTCAGGGAGGGGAGACAGCATCGTTTGCCACCCCAAGTTGGTCTTCGTAGGGACGCGCTACTGCGCGTCCGCCGCTGTTGCTGTCCCTGCTAATCCTGATTTCAAACACCTGCGAAAATTGCTGCTTGACAATCAAAGTAAACGCCGTAAACTTAAAGTATACAGTGTTTACTAAGGGTGTAAGCGGATGGCGCGAATCAAAGTTGACTCGGACGACGACGGCAAGCGCGTCGCGATCGTCAACCGCATCAAAGAGGTGGCGCGATCGCAAATGCGTGAGGTGGGCAGTGCGTCGATCTCCCTGCGGGCGATTGCGCGCGAGTTAGATATCACCGCTCCGGCGCTCTACCGCTACTACCCCGACCGCGACGCGCTGATCACCGACCTGATCGTCGACGCGTTCAACGCGCTGGCCGATGCCGTCGAAGCCGCCGATCAAGCGCAGCCGCCAGACCACTACGCTGAGCGCATGTACGCGGCGATCCACGCCTACCGGATGTGGGCGGTCGAGCACCCGACCGACTTCCTACTGATCTACGGCACACCGATCCCCGGTTATGTCGCGCCACGCGACCAGACGGTGCCCGCTGTGCAGCGCACATTTGTGCCGTTCGTCCGCATTCTGTTCGAAGCGGATCAGGCAGGCGTGCTGACCGTTCCCACAGAGGACGAAGTCGACGATCCGGCGATGCGCGCGCACTTCGAGGCGTTGGTGCATACCGAGGGCGTGCCGCTCTCCTACCGGCACATGAGTATCGCCATTGATGTGTGGCATCGTCTGTACGGCCTGATCATGCTGCACATTTTGGCGCACAGTCCGGCGACCGTCGGCGATGTCGAGGCGTACTACCGCCTCAAGCTGCGGCATATGCTCAAGGACATGAACCTGCTGCCGGAGAATTTCGAGTAATTTGACCCCTGCCCGGAATTGGGGCAGCGAGCACCAGAACTAACAACCAATCCATTCGTTCACGAATTCCCTCGGATGCACCGGGGGTCTCTTAAGTGCGCCTGAGCGCAGGGAGCAACTCACATGGCAACCTCTGATCTGCACGTCATTTTTGGAACTGGCCCGGTTGGGCAAGCGACCGCTCATGAACTCGTCACGGCGGGCGAGCGCGTCCGCGTCATCAATCGCAGCGGCAAGGCGCAGGTCCCGGCGGGGGTGGAAGTCTGCGCGGGCGATGCCGCCGATCCGCTGCAGGCGCGGCAGTTGGCCGAGGGCGCGAGCGTGGTCTATTTCTGCGTCAATCCGCCCTATCACCAGTGGGCGGAGAAATTCCCGCCCATGCACACGGCGATCCTCAAGGCGGCGACCGCTGTCCGCGCCAAGTTCGTCGCCATGGAGAATGTCTACGCTTACGGGGACGTGGATCGACCGCTGACCGAAGACCTGCCGTACCACGCGCACACCAAAAAGGGACAGGTGCGCGCGAAGATGTCGCAGGAGTTGATGGCAGCGCACGAACGCGGCGCTGTGCGCGCGGTCATCGCTCGCGCCTCGGATTTTTACGGCGCGGGTGTGCGCGACTCCGGGCTGGGCGAGCGCGTGTTCGAGCCGCTGCTGGCGGGCAAGGCGGCGCAGATCGCAGGGGATCCCGATGCGCCGCACACCTACACGTACATGGAAGATATCGGTAAGGCGCTGGCGCTGCTCGGTCGGGATGAGCGGGCGGTCGGGGAGATTTGGCATGTGCCTAACGCGCCCGCGCTCAGCACCCGCCAGATCATCGAATTGGCCGCGCAGATCGCGGGAGTGCCGCCCAAGTTCAGCGCGATGGGCAAGCTGATGCTGCGCATCGGCGGGCTGTTCATCCCTCCGGCCCGCGAAATGATCGAGATGATGTATGAATTCGAGAAGCCGTTCATCGTGGACAGCAGCAAGTTCACGCGCACGTTCGGCGTCGAGGCGACGCCGTATCGGGACGGTCTCACCAAGACAATTGAGTGGTACAAGGCGCACACGACCGTCGCTAAGTAGATCAGGTGGAGGCGCTACAAGGTAGGTACCTCATGCTGCCCCATCGAACATAGGTTTTTTCGTCGAGAACCTGTAGGGACGAGGCATGAGGGTGTTTAAAAAGCATCCCTAAAGCCTTCCGTTAGCGGACGCAATGAATGCGTCCCTACGAAGACGTATTCGGCTTGGCAAGCGCTGCTGGCTCCCCTCCCCGAATTCGGGGAGGGGCCGGGGGTGGGGTCGGACTCTGACCTTTTTCAACACCCTCATGCCTCGTCCTGCTTTCTCCTTTGGATTAGGCAAGAGATCGGTTACCTGTGTAAGCAAAAGAGGTGCTTTACGGCATGTGGTGATCGTAGGAGCACACGAGGACGAGGCATGCCTCGTCCCTACAATTACGAATCCACCCCTGACAGGGGGCGGGTCAGAGAGATGTTATCCCTAACTGGGGCTATCTTAGCGTAATGCTCCAACTGCGCAGATAAATGACCACGCCGCCTTCTTTGACGTACACGGCGGGGATCACGTTGTCGTCGGCCAGCGGAATCGGTTCGCCGATCTGCTCGTTGTTGACGTACAGCGCCACCATATCACCATCACGTTCGAGGCGGATGCGGGCGGTGTTGCCGTTCAGGCCGCGCTGCGCGTTGACGTTCACCTGATTGCCGACCCGCCGTGCGATGTTGTAGACCTCATCCTGCACGAGGTTCAACTGCACGCCGACCGCGCGTGCGGCATCGTCGGCGGGCATGAGCACCACGCCGAAATACACGTCATCGTCCAGCACCAGCGGCGGATTCCACGTCGCCAGTTCGATGGTCACCTGCACGCTGCTGATGCGCGCGGCGGGGTTCCCACCATAGCGAATGTCGAGGAATTCGGCGGGGAGCGCCAGCGTGTAGACTTCATTGTTCGACGGCGATCCCGTTCCCATGCGATAGTACGTGCCATCCTGCCCCAACGTGAACAATTCCGGGCTGCCGAGTTCGGCGGCGATGGGCAGCACGTCCTGTTCGCCTTGCAAGCCCTGCGGGGGCAGCGTCGGCGTTGGGGTAGCGGTGCGCGTCGGCGTGTTCGTCGGCAGGGGCGTATTGGTCGCGGTGAGCGTGAAAGTCGCCGTGAAGGTGCTGCTCGCGGTGAACGTCGGCGTGATCGACGGCGTGCGCGAGGGCAGTGCGGTTTCGCTGCCGCGCGGCGCAATCGTGTTGACGACCTGCGGGCGCGTTTCGGTTGGCGGCGCGTTGGCGGTCTGCGAATTCGCCAGCGCCGCGCGTTGAGTCTCCGTCTCACCCATGAACCGCGCCTCTAATCCAGTCAGCGCCTCACAAGTACTGGTTAAATCAAATGGGTTGATGGCGACCTGCGTTCCCTGTGTTGGCGTGAACGTCGCCGTGATCCCCCCGCCGCCATTCGCCGCGACGATGATCGCCAGCACTACCAGCAGCCCGACGCCCAAGCCGATGATCAGGCCAGCACGGCCCCGGCGGCGCGGTCGCGGTTCGTCGTCCTCCTCGTCGGGGACGGTTGCCGTCGACCGTGGGGTGCGCGGGGCGCGAGGTGGGCGACTCTGCGCGTCTTCATCGGGCACGGTGATATCGGCTTCTTCGGCGATGCGCGGCGTCGGTTCATTGGTCGGCGGCGCGGGGAATTCCGGCGCTTCTTCGGTCACGCTGTACCAGTGACGATACAGCGGATAGGCCGGGTGGCGGTCGATGAACAACGCGCGGAATTGATCGTTGAAGCGGGAAAGCTTGGCCGAACGGCGCGATGCCGGATCGGTATAGACCGACAGGAACGATTCGTAAGTCTCCGCCCACGTGCGCAGCGTCGCCGCGTAGGACGCGCCGAGCAGCCGTGACGTGTTTTCCACCATTTGCTGATGCGCGTGCCGGATGAAATCGACCGGCTCATCGGGGCGGCGTTCGATGGTGCTCACCATTTTGCGGGCGGCGGCATGCAAATCCGCCGCGCCCTGCAGCAGTTCCATCAAAAAGGCGCGGTAGGTGGTCAGGGTGATGCCCGCGGTCGTCTCGATTTCGTCCACGGCGCGGATGGCATTTTCCAGTTTGATCCCCGCGGCGCGGAACTCGCCATCTGACCAGTCACGGGCGGCGGCTTCCAGCTCACGCAGGCTGTAAACCGCGGGCGCAATCGACTTCGCCTGCGGATTTTCTTCCAGCGCGCGGCGTGACGCTTCCAGACCGGGCAGCGCGTACGGGCTGCTGATGCTGTTGAGCAGTTCGGCGGCGGCGATCAGATCGCGGCGGCGGTCGAGCATGTCTTCAAGTGCTTTGGTAGCCGGATGGCGCGCGCCGAATTCGCCGAGCGCCTTGACGGCGGCATCGCGCCAGAAGCGCGCATCGTCGAGGTGATCTTCGTAGGCTTCCAGCACGCCGAACAGGGTGTAATTGGCGAACAGCACACGGTTGGCGGCGGTGTTCTGGCGCGCGAACACTTCGACCAAGCCCTTGGTCATCGCCTTGATGAACGTCTCTTTGGTCGGCATTTGCGCGGAGAAGTTGTCGCGCGCGCCGATCTCATCCGGCGTGTACAGCAGTTCGACTTTGGTGAGAATCGTCTGAGTGGCTTTGAGGCTGGCGACGCCGCTGCGTTCCAGCCAGTCGCGCAGCAGTTCAGAGAGATCACGCAGGCGGCGGGCGGCGAATCGTTCGGCGTCGCTGCGCGCGGATTCATAAGCGGTGATGCCGAGGCGTTCGGCTTCCGGCAAACGCCCGCGGTCAAAGTTCTCCCAGCCATCCGCCAGCGCCCGACCGAGCGCGCCGTAAAGCGCGTTCCGCTCGATGTAGCTGGCGTTGTTGATGATGGCGCGCAGTTGGTTGAGCCAACCCGCGAGCGCCGGACTGACCGTGCTGATCGATTCAGTGGCCTGCTGGAGCGCCATCGTCGCAGCGGAGCGGTTGCCTTGAATGACCGCGTCGGCGTAAGCCTGCCACGACTGCCCCGCCAGTCGCAAGCCGACCACCATGCCGACGAGCGTCTCGTCAAACAGGCGCTCGACGTACGGTTCCAACTGGGCTTCGGTCTGCTTGAGCCAGTTTTCGAGATCGGAGGCGTCGGCGCTGGGGATGTACTGCTGGAACACGCCGAGCAGTTCGTACAGCCCGCCGAGCATGCCGCGCACCGCGTCCCATGAGCGATTGCTTGGGTCGATGGCGCGCGCGGAATCCAAGGCGCTGAGGGCGTCGCGCGGTGATCCGGTCGCCTGCTTGCCGATCACATGCATGTAGTCGGCCAGCGCCATGCTGGCATTGAGCGCGCGCGTCAGCGCGGAGAGCGGCAGGCGGGTATTCGGCAGCGCGTGATCTTCGCGCACGCTTTCCAGAAACACGCCGAGGCGGTTGATCTGGTCGACGACGGCACTGTAGCCGTCGCGCAGGCGGATCAGGCTGGCGTCGTTCGGGTCGGAGATGCGGTCGAGCTGGCGGTATAACTCGGTCAGGAAGCTGCGCGGTTCGGCGACCGGAATACCTTCACTCGCCAGTTGACCGAGTGCAATTTCCAGACGATACAGGTTGGGGCGCAGGAGCAGGATATCGGGCAGATGGGCGGAGATGCGTTCGGCCAATTGCAATTGCAGATTGCGCAGCGTGTCGTTCGCCTGATTTTCGGTGAGCAGACGGTAGGCAGCGCGGTCGATATGCCCCTCGAACAGCAGCGTAATCGCGTCGAGCACGCTGTGCGGCGTGGGGCGCAGATTGGCCTCTTGCGCCAGCTTCGCCCAGTCGAGCAGCAGCGCGATCTGCCGGGCGTTCTCGTTGCGGGCGCGCGGCGCGAGTTCTTCGAGCACGCTGATCGCCCGCGCCCAACTGCCGCTTTCGAGATAGATGCGCGCCGCGTCGAGGTCGGCGTCGATTTCGAGATCGCTCAGGCGGTTGAGGATTTCCTCGCGCGCCGTCCGCGCGGGCGGATAGCCCGGATCAATGGCGAAGATGTTGTCGAGCATCTTCAGCGAGCCGTTGAGCTCGTCTTTGCTCAGGTCGCGGCGCAGACGTTCGTTGACGCGCCCGAGCGTGCTGTTGCGTTCGCGTTCCAGCGGGGAACGATAATCGGCGAGGTCTTTGCGCAGTTCGGCAATGGAGCCGTAGCGCAGGCGCGGACTTGGGTGCGCGGCGCGGCTGATGATGGCCGCCAAGCGCGAATGGATGTGCTCGGCGTCGTGCCCAAAGTTCACGCGGAACTCGGCGCCCGCGTCACGTGGCGATTCCAACCGTCCGCCGCCCGTCAGGATGAAGTAGAGGAGTTCGCCGACCTGAAACACATCGGTCTGGCGGCTGATGCCCTGCGCGGTCACGTCGTCGCCTTCGAGGAAGACGGCGTTCCCCCAGTCGATCACTTTAAGGCGGTAAGCGTCGCGATCCCAGAACAGGTGCTTGGCATCCACATCGTTGTAGACGATGTCATGCGCGTGCGCGGTGAACAGCAGGTCGAGCAGGCTGTCGATGATGACGAGCATTTCCAGTTCGGGCAGGCGTTCACCGCGCCCGGCCAGTTCCAGCACGTGATCGGCCACGATCACGCCTTGAGCGCGCTCCATCACAATGTATTGGTGGGCCATACCGCCAATCGTGAACTGCCCGCTGCCGAGCAGTGCAGTCACCACCGCATGCCCGGCCAGGCGGGTGAGCGCCTTGCGTTCGTTGAGGATGCTCACTTCCTGCCCAAAGCGAATCGGCGGCGCGTCCTGCGGCGCGGGCCGCTTGATCACGACCGGGCGCTCGCCATCCTGCGTGTCAACCGCGCGGAGCGTCTCCCCGGAGCGGCCGCGCGGGTAAATGTAGTCATATCGGTAACGGTTATCGAAAAGGCTTCCAGCCATCAACTTTTTACTCTCCACTTCGATCACCATTGTACGTCACCGCTGTCACCCCGCAAAGTCGATATTCGTGATCCCTGTGAATTGGTTGCCAGTACCCATTTTTTCCCCGTGCGGTTGACAGTCAGCGCGCCGGAAGCGTAAGATCAGACCGCAAAACTCACACCCAAGACCGTGACTGTGTAGGGACGCCCAACGGGTCCGCAGCTCCCCATGGTGACGACAGACGCGTTGCGCGCTACGAGTAGGAGGATATCAATCCATGCGCGTCGTATTGCAGCGGGTTTCGCAGGGCAGCGTCACGGTGGACGGGCAGATCGTCGGCGCGGTGGACAACGGCTATGTAGCGCTGGTCGGCGTGACGCACGGCGACACCCGCGCCGAAGCCGAACTGCTCGCCAAAAAGACGGCGCATCTGCGTGTCTTCGAAGACGCGCAGGGTAAAATGAACCTCTCCGCGCTGGAGACAAACGGCGGCGTGCTGGTGATCTCGCAGTTCACGCTCTACGCCGATGCCCGCCGCGGTCGCCGCCCCGGTTTCACCGATGCCGCGCCGCCGGATATTGCCTCCCCGCTGGTCGACTACTTCGCGGAACGGCTGCGCGCGGAAGGCATCACGCGGGTAGAACAGGGGGTGTTCGGCGCAATGATGCAGGTCGAAATTCATAACAGCGGCCCGACGACCATTCTGCTCGATTCCGAAGATTTCAAGTAGAATTCTGATAGAGTGTTACTGGACTTCTAATATGGGAGTCGTATACTGTTAACGTTCCCCAGAATCTCTCAAATGCCAGTGAAGTGGAGTTGTGACCATGTACGAACAATGGATCGTTGATGTCCGCCATACCGACCCCGCGGTGCGCTACGAAGCCGCGCAAAAGCTCGGTGCGTCCAGTGATGGGCGGGCCGCTGATCCGTTGATCGGACTGCTGGCCGACACCAATGCGAAGGTGCAGTACGCCGCGTTCTCCGGCTTGATCAAGCTGCGCGCGGAACAGGCGGCACTGCCGATGGTCAACATGCTGACCGCGGATTTCAACAGCCGCGTGTGGGATCTGCTCAAACTGAATATTGGCCTGCGCCTGCGCATGGGCCTGCTTGAACTGGTGCAGTTCGGCGATCAGGCGGTGGTCGACCGCGTGCTGCACGCGATCGATACGCAGACGATGGACGAAGCGCAGCATGCCTACCTGATTCGGCTGCTCGGCAAGGCGGGCGCGACTGATCGTGTCCACATGCTGATTGATTTGCTCGGCGGATCCAGTGAAGCCCTGCAAACCGCGTCGGCGGAGGCGCTCGGCTGGCTGAAGGACGCCCGCGCCATTGAGCCGCTGATCGGCCTGACGGGCGATTATCGGGATACGCTGCGCGAAGTCGCTGTCGAAGCCCTCGGTCGCATTGGCGATGTGTCCGCGTTCGACGCCATGCTCGCCGCGCTGAACGACCCCAACGAATGGGTACGGCGCGCCGCGATTGTCGGGCTGGCTGAACTGGGCGACCGCCGCGCCGTCGAACCGCTGGCGGATCGGCTGCAGGATGAGAGCACGCTCGTGCAGGATGCCGCTTTCGAGGCCATCCAGAAGTTCAGCTACGGCACGTATAACACGCTGATGTAATCGCGACCCCACCTGTATTTCCAAACGCCTGTGTATAATCGCAGGCGTTTTTGATTCCTGTACCGCGAAACATGTAGGGGTGAGGCAAGCGGGTGATAAAGAGGTCAGATTCTGACCCCACCCCCGGCCCCTCCCCGAATTCAGGGGGAGCCAACAGCGCTCGCCGAACCAATTTCGTTTTCGTAGGGACGCGATTTATCGCGTCCGCATGGGTGGTTGGGCTCTAGGGATTGCTTTTCAATACCCGCTTCCCTACACAATCACGTATTTTCTGAAGGTGGCGATAGCTAGAAGGCTGTCTGTATGATCGGACGCGCAAAGGCGTGTCGCTAGATTGATTGGCTGTTTAGGAGAGCGTATTTGTTCTCAAAATTCTTTGCGTGTCTGCGTCTTTGCGTCTTTGCGTTGAGTTTTTGGCTGATGGCCGCCTGCGCTCCGGCGACCGAGTCGACCTTCCGCGCCACGCCGATTGTGCAAGCGAGCAGCGCGCCGATCTACACGGAGACGCCGACGCTCGTCCCGACCGCGACGCTGACGCCGTCGCCCACGCTGACGATCACGCCAACCCCAACGGCGACCGCTACGTTGACGGCGACGATTACGCCGTCGCCGACCCTAACGCCGACCCATACGCCGGTGCCGACGCAGCCGCTGTGGACGCTCACACCCGCCGCGCCGTTCGGCGCGCCCGCGGCGATCCCGCTGGCCGAGGCGGCGCTCGCCAATATCACGGGTTGGTCGTGCGATGATTTCCCCTGCGCCGATGATTTCGCTGGGTGGTCGCGACGCCTGCAAGTGCCGACAGGCTTTCAGGTGGAGGCGGTTGGACGCTTCCCCGGCCAGCCGCTCCAAATCACTTACGGGCCGGACGGTCGCCTGTACGCCACGGTGCTCGAAAATGGCACGCGGAACGGCGCGGTTTACGTCATGAACGCGGACGGTTCTACCGAACGCCATGCCGGCGATTTTGTGTCGCCCTATGGCCTCGCCTTCCAACCGGGGACAGATGTACTCTACGTCAGCGCGCGGCTGACGCTGGATGCGGGCGGCGGCGTATGGCGCGTTGACCCGGACGGCGCGGTCACGCCCGTGATTACCGATTTGCCGTGCTGCTACCAGATGATCGACAACCAGCCCAACGGTCTGACCTTCGGCGCGGACGGCTATCTGTATCTTGGCGTTGGTGCGTTGAGCGACCATGCGGAAAACCGCACGCGCTCCGCCGAAGGCGTGATCAATATGCAGCCGTTCGAGGCGGCGGTGCTGCGCATTCAGCCGCACACGGGCGAATACAGCGTCTATGCGCAGGGCATCCGCAACCCGGTCGATGTGGCGCTGGCGAGCGCTGGGACGTTGTACGCGGCGGACAGCGGCCTGATCACGGGTGGGGGCAATCGCGTACTGCGGTTGGCAGCGGACGCGCATTTCGGCTTCCCGTACTGGCTGGATTATGGCTGCACCGAGTGCTGGATCAAGCCCGCGATCATCGTCACCCAGCCCGATCTCGTCCGCCTGCCGAATATGAGCCTGCCGCGCGGTGTGGCGGTCAACACCGGGAACGCTTACCCGGTCAATCTGTTCGATCACCTGTTTGTCGCGCTGTGGAATGGCGTGGAGGGTGGGCAGCGCGTCGTTCACATCGACCCGCGCGCGGCTGAGTCACCGGAGTATGTACCGTCCGCTTTCGTGACCGGGCTGATTCGTCCATCCGATGTCACGTTCGATCCGGCGGGCAACCTGATTGTGGTCGATTACGTGTACGGCTCGGTGTGGCGCGTGGTCTACACCGGGCCGTAATGCATGAATGTTTGATGATATATCGTTGCCTTGGTCCATCACTTTATTATAAACTTAATTTCGTAAACTAGGTGATGAGGTATTGGTAGCGATGGAAAATAAAAACGGTCACAGCGATGTCGAGAAGTTCCGCGAACTGATCAAGGACATCAAAATCGCCATGCTCACCACGGTCGACGAGAACAATGGATCGCTGCGCAGCCGCCCGATGGGCACGCAGTTGGAAGATTTCGACGGGCACTACCTGTGGTTTTTCACCTACGGTCGGTCGCCCAAGGTGCAGGACGTGCAGCAGGATCGGCAGGTAAATGTCAGCTACGCTGACCCCGGCAGCAACCGTTTTGTTTCGGTCTCCGGGCGCGCGCTGCTCGTGCGTGACCGCCAGACGATGGAGAAATACTGGGACACGATCTATAAGGCATGGTTCCCCGACGGCCTCGACACGCCGGATATCGCGCTGCTGCAAGTCGCCGTCGACAAAGCGGAATACTGGGATGCGCCGTCGAACAAGTTCGTGACGCTGGTCGGTTTCCTCAAGGCGGTGGTCACGGGACAGCAGTACGAAGGCGGCGAGAACGAGAAGATCAACTTCAAGTCGTAGCGAACTTCAGTTGACCTCACCCCGTTTCGCTGCGCTCAACTGCCCCTCTCCATGAGGCGAGGGGCAAAGGCAAATCGGCTCATGTCCCTCTCCCCACGGAGAGGGACGGCTTGCGCAGCAGGCAGGGTGAGGTTAGAAAGCAAAACCGGGCGATCACGTGATCGCCCGGTCGTGTGTGTGGAAGTGGGTGGAATCGCACCACCGTCTGCCATATGCCTTGGTGCGCCCGGTTTTCGCGTCTAGTCAAGCGCCTTCTCGCTACGTCGCCGGACAGCATACCGCATCGAAACTCTTCACTCCCAATAGATGCAATTTTACTACAGATGCGTCAGAATTGTGTCTGAAATCGAATGCACAGTTTACTATTGCGCCTTTGCAGCTAGCAGCAGGGTGTTTCATACAAGGAGCCATTTCAACATGGAATATACACAACTCGGTCGTACTGGCCTTAAGGTGAGTCGTCTGTGCCTCGGCACAATGAATTTTGGTCCGGAGACCACTGAAGCCGATTCGTACGTGATTATGGACGAAGCGCTCGAACAGGGCATCAACTTCTTCGATACCGCCGATGTCTACGGTTGGAAGAAGGGCGAAGGCGTCACCGAAAATATCATCGGGCGCTGGTGGGCGCAGGGCGGCGGTCGCCGCGACAAAGTCGTGATCGCGACCAAGGTCTATGGCGATATGGGCGACTGGCCGAACGAGCGCCGTTTGTCCGCGCTGCACATCCGCAAGGCGTGCGAAGCCAGCCTCAAGCGCATGCAGACCGATTACATCGACCTGTATCAGATGCACCACATTGACCGCCTCTCGCCGTGGGATGAGATCTGGCAGGCGATGGAAGTGCTCGTGCAGCAGGGTAAGGTGCTGTATGTGGGCAGCAGCAATTTCGCGGGCTGGCACATTGCGCAGGCCAACGAAGCGGCCAAAGCCCGCCACTTCTACGGCCTCGTCAGCGAACAGAGCCTCTACAACCTCAACGCCCGCACGATTGAACTGGAAGTCATCCCGGCGTGCCAGCACTACGGCCTCGGCCTGATTCCGTGGAGCCCGCTGGCGGGTGGTTTGCTCGGCGGCGTGCTGGAAAAGCAGGCGGCGGGGCGGCGTGCCAGTGAACGCATGCAGAAGGAAATCGAGAAGCATCACGCGAAGATCGAAAAATACGAGGCGTTCTGCAAGGAACTTGGCGAAAAGCCCGCCGATGTAGGGATCGCCTGGCTGCTGCATCAGCCCGCCGTCACCGCGCCGATCATCGGGCCGCGCACGTCCAGTCAGCTTGAGGACAGCCTGCACGCCATGACGATCAAGCTGTCGCCGGAACAGCTCAAGACGCTCGACGAAATCTTCCCCGGCCCCGGCGGTACGGCTCCTGAAGCCTACGCGTGGTAAAGCGGTAACTTCATCCGGTTTCGCTCCGCTCAGCCATCTCTCCCCACGGTTGAGCGGTCGATACCTGAATTTCACGATGCATTTGTAGGGGCGAGGCTTGAAGTCATTTCAGAATCGGCAGTTTGTCTAACCTCACCCCTAAATCCCCTCTCCCAAGGGCGAGGGGACTTAAAAACTTGCCTGTCTCCCCTCTCCTCTAGGAGAGGGGTTGGGGTGAGGTTCAGCATCTTCACCAATTGTGAAATACGCTCTTGCCTCACCCGCCAGCAAGATGAGGCGCTACCCCTCGATATCAATTTCCACGACATAGGTGTGCGTGCGGATGAAGGTCTGCGTGCGCGTGACCGTCACCACATTGAAACCGGGCAGCGCCGTGCGATCCTCAATGGTGCGATCCTGCCCCGGCATGGTCTGAATCTGATACCAACTACTCAAACCGCTCGTGTAGACGATGCCGTCGCGATAGGTCTGCGTCGCCTGATGCACATGCCCGTGAAACACGCCGCGTAAGCGGGACCGGGCGGGCAGCAGCGCGCGGTGCAAGTCGGCTCCGTTCTCCAGCGCCATGAACTCGTCCCACCACGGCACGCCGATGGGCAGCACATTGTGATGCGTCGCCACCACCAGCGGGCGCGGATCATGTGCCTGCGCGATAGCTTCCAGCCGCTGTAATTGCTCCGCCGTCACCTCGCCAATGACCTCTTTGCTTGTGTGCTGGCTGTCGAGACACACGATTTGCACGCCGTTGACCTCGAATTCCTGATCGAAGCGGGGCTGCTGTGGTTCGCGCCCGAGCAGCACGCGCTGCAAGGCCACTTTGTCGTCGTGGTTGCCGTTCAGGTAGGTGATCGGCAGCGTGAGCTCGGCGAAGATGTCGCGCGCCGCAGCATAAGCCGTCGGGTCGGGGTCGTAGCACACATCACCGGTATGCAGTACAAAATCTGCCTTGAAGGGCAGGGCGTTCAACCGCTTGACCAGCGCCTTCGCGCCGAACAGCGGCGTGTGACTGCCACCCGCGGCGTTATAGCGCGGGTCGGGGCTGATATGGGTATCGGTGATGTGAATGAACGTCAGCAAAACATCATTCGCTTCGGGCATACAATCGCTCCACACAAGTGAGTTATCCGGTCAATCCGGTGGGTGGGGTAGGACAAAGGTGTTCCGTTGAGTATAGCGGATTCGCGTTTATAATCACGCGCATGATGCGTAAACTTGTCTTGACCTGCCTGATTCTGCTGCTGGCCGCCTGCCAGTCGACGCCCGCGCCCGGTCTGCCGACCGTGGTGGTGCTGCCGACGCTCACCGCGCTCCCCACCGACACGGAGGCGCCACCCACGCTGGAAGTCGCGGTGCTGCCTACGGCCACCGATACCCTTGCGCCGACCGTACCGCCGACGGTGGCGGAACCGACGATACCGCCAACGGCGACGGCGACGCCGTCCCCCACATGGACACCGCAGCCGTCGCTGACGAGCACGGACACGCCGACGGTCACACGCACCCCCAGCCTGACGATCACCAACACGAACACCGTGCCGCCCACCACGACCTTCACACCGACCATGCCGCTTTCTGGCATGGGTTCGCTGGGCGAACTGGCCGCGCGGACGACGATTCTCCCGCCGGATCAGCTCTACAATGCGCCGACGCTGACCGCCTTTCACATCGCCGAGCAGACGCAGATCGCCGGACGCAATGTGATCGTGGCTCTCCCTCCAGATTTCGGCACGCCTGCCGCGGTCGGTGTCCCCACAACCAGCGCGGCGACTCCGGTGATCTGCATGATTCCGCCGCCTGCCACGTTGAGCGGCGTGCTCGCCGTCGATCCGGTGCTGCAAAGTCAGATCGGCTGCCCGTTGAGCATCGCCGCCACCCAGAGCAGCGGCGCGTCACAGTTGTTTGAGCGCGGGTTGATGGTCTACCTCGCGGGCACACCGGGGCAAATCTACAGTTTGGCGAATGACGGGACGTTCCGCGTGTTCACCGATACGTGGACATCAGGTGTTGATCCGGACAGCCTCGGCGAAGTGCCGCCCGCGGGCTTACTTGAACCCGTGCGCGGCTTTGGCAAAGTGTGGCGCACCAATCTCGACGTGCGCGCCGCCCTTGGTTGGGCGGTCGTGCCGGAAGCGGGCGATACCGTGTCGATCCTCGCGTTTGAGCATGGGCGCGCGATCTATCTGCCGGGGCGCGCGCAGACTGTGCTGCTGGTCGACGACTTCGGCGGCCTGACCGGACGCTGGCGCGCGTTTGGCGGGGGCTTCTGAACCCTCCGATCATTTTCCGCGTAGAATACACAAAATATGCGGAGACAACCGATGCTGCGCCGCTTTCTACTCGTCAGCGGAGTCGTCACCGCCCTGTGCGCCCTGTTGATCGGGGCGGCGGAGGGGATCGGTGATGCGCTGCCGCGCGCCGAAATCGCCTATATGTCATATCAGTACGTCAATTCCGATATTTATGTGCTGGATGTCCGGTTGGGTTTGGCGCGCAACCTGACGCAGCACGACGCGCACGATGCTACGCCCACGTGGTCGCCGGATGGCACGCTGATCGCCTTCATGTCAGATCGTGATGGTCGCCCGGATATTTTCCTCATGGATCGCACGGGGCGGAATGTGCGCCGCCTCACCCCCAACGATGGCGTCTACACCAATCCCGCGTGGTCCGCCGATGGCCAGCAGGTGGTGTTCTTCGCGCTGCACGAAGGCAATGGCGTGATCTACGCCATCAATGTGGATGGCACGAATATGGAACAGGTGGCGGGTGGGGGCTTGCCGCCGATCGGCGTGGTGATCGATTTGGCAATTGAACCGGGCAGTTTCAGCCGCGTGTATTCGCCGGATGGCAAGCAGATCGCGTTTCTGGCGCATCGTGAGGGCGCCTGGGGCATCTGGATCAGCGACAGCAGCCGCCGGAACGAACGGCTGCTGGTGCGCACCGGGCGCGAATACGCCGATGTGCCCGTGTGGTCGCCGGATGGTCAGCAGTTGGCCTTTGTCTCGTACCGCGAGGGCATGTCCGAACTGTATGTCGTCGGCTTAAACGGGGAACGGTCGCTGCGCCGCCTCACCTTCGACCGCGCGGTCAATGCCGCGCCCGCCTGGCGTCCGAGTGGCTAGACAGGCGTCAGGGCGCACAAATTGCGCGCCCCGACACACAGAGAGAGGATAACCTTACGTCAGTTAGGGATAAAACAGCCGAGTGGCGATGATTTTGCGTGACTGCCCTGTGTATCCGACCCCACCCCCCGGCCCCTCCCCGAATTCGGGGAGGGGAGACAGATAAGTGTGTCTGTGTAGGGACGAGGCATGCCTCGTCCTGAGCGGTTTGGCGGGTGATCACAATATGGGTGCAGATGCGCATGGATTGACAAGCAGCTTATCCCTAACTGACGTTAACCTTCTTAGCGCGATCAGCCCGAGCCGCCCGCTTCCTGCGTGGCCTGACCGTCGCTGCCCATACCAGCGGACTGCCCCATCCGCTCCTGCTCATTCGCCAGCAGCGTGTCGACATCCGCCCCTTGCAGCGTGAACGTGAACACCTGCGGCGCATCCGTCGTGCCGATCAGCGCGACGAAGGTGTAGGTATTCGCCGTGAACTCGGTTGTGCCGAAGTCGGCCAGCAGGCCGCCGTCCGCATACGCGCCGAACGTCCCCGCGCCCGCGGGCACATCGATCACGTAGGCGCAGTTGTTGTACGTGCCGAGCATTGACCCGGCATCCGCGCCGACAGGGCTTTCGGCTGCGCCGAGTTCAGCGGTCGCCATCGCGTCCTGCGTCGCCTGAGCGTCACCGCTCATCATTGGATCCCCTGTGTTGAGCGTAGCGATCAACGAGCAGGCGAGGGATTGACCCTGCGAGTAATCACGCATGCCCGTCATCATCATGTTGCCCATCGTCTGGCCGCTGGTATCGCCCGCTTCCTGCGTGCCCATCAGACTGGGATCCTGGGTGGCTTGCGCGCCGCCGCTCATGCCGCTGTCCATACCGGTCATAGCACAGGCCGTGCTCATCGTCGCCATGCCCGCCTGACCGCCCGCCGTACCGCCGACTTCCTGCGTCGCCAGCATGTCGCCGGCCATCATCCCACCGGGGAAGGCGAGATTCGCGCCAAACGACATGCCGCCCGCATCCTGCAAATCGACCGTCGGGCCACCCTCCACTCCGTGGAAGACGAGCACGCGCGCGCAGTTCGGTGCCAGACTGCCTGTCGGTTGATTGATGGCGTACAGACCGAGCGTGCCATTCGTCGCGGAACCGGCCACGACCAGCGTCAGCCAACCGCCGAGCGTGTTGCTCACGGTCACCGGGCCGAGCACCGCCTGATCTTCCGGCGCACCTTCCGGCACGAACGTGAGATTGAGCGATGTGCCGGGGAATTCCAGCCACCCGGTCAGCGCCGGGTAAGTGAGCGCTTCCAGCACCGCCTGACCGTTGATATAGGCGACCACGGGCGGCGCATCCGGCGCAAAATGCCCGATCTGCACGCGTGTCACGTCCGACATCATCCCCGTATTACCCAGATCACCGCCGGGGGTTTGGGTCACTTCTTGCGCACTCAGGGGCAGCGCAACCACCACCAACAGCAGCGCCGCCAACACCACTAGAAACCGTTTCGACATAACAATACCTCCCTTGAACGCTTCACCGTATGTGGAGCTTAATATGATTCTAAATGTAGATAGGGGACAAGGGGGCGCGGATTTCTGAGTGATTTTTCGGCTTGGTCAAGTGGCTAAGGTGCTCCACCCCGAACGTTGTCGTGATCGGCGGGGCAACAAAAACGCCCGGCTCACCGTGAGTCGGGCGTCGGAGCGGCAGCGGGATTATTCGGCTTGAGAGACGCGCAGATCGAAATGGGGCAGGCTGGCGCGCATATCGACCACGCGATCCATCTCCAGCACCCACGTCGCGGGCTCAGGGAGGGCGCGCAGCAGCGGCAGAATACGCCCGTAGTCCATCACACCATCGAGCAGACCGCGATGCACGTCGTCTTCGCCGTCATTGTTATTGATGTGCGCATGCACGAGGTAGGGCGCGGTGACGCGCACCCACGTTTCGAAGGGGACGCGCGAATACAGGTGCGCATGCCCGACATCGAGGCAGGCGCGCAGCCGTGGGTGATCAATCGCTTTGAGTACATCGGCGATCAAATAGGGGTCGGATTCCCACATGTTCTCGATGACGATGGTCACGCCGAGCAGCGCCGCGTAGGAGGCGAGTGGCCCCCAAAAATCGATATTTCGTTTGGTCCAGCCGAGGCGGTAATCCTCAGAGTGCACCTGCGAGAGGAAGTTCGCGTGAAAGACGATCTTCTCGGCGTCGAGATCATGCGCGATCTGCAGCGCATGCTTGAAGCGGCTGAGCGTCGCATCGATGATTTGTTTGTCCGGGCTGCCGGGCGCCATATCCATGAACGGGCCGTGCAGCGTGACCGCTCCGGTGATCGGCTTGAGCCACGTGCGATACTGCTCCGTCAGCGTCCGCCAGTCGCCGTCCAACACCGCCGGAAACGCGAACGCCATCACTTCAATGCCCAAATCATGCTCACGAGCAAGCTCAATACATTCATGAATGTTGGCAGGACTGGCGCTGAGGACGACATTATCGACCACGACGATTCGCTCTCTATCTACACGGATCTGTGATCAGTCTACACCGAGTTCCATTCGAGAGCAATTAATGTCGCATTGGGCATTTACGCAAAATTTGGTGTTGCAGCGGACGCGGAAGGCGCAACCTCACCCTGCTTGCTCCGCAAGCCGTCCCTCTCCACCCGGAGAGGGACCTGAACTACGGCGGTCTTGCCCCTCGCCCTCTGGAGAGGGGCGGTTGAGCGCAGCGAAACGGGGTGAGGTTACTGTTCTACGCCACCGGCTGGCTGACCACCGCGCGGATGGCGTCGGCAATGGCGTTTAGACCTTCGTCCAACTGGTCGTCGGTGATATTGAGCGGCGGCAGAAAGCGCAGGCAGTTGCTGTACAACCCCGCGCGAATCGTCACCACGCCGCGCTTGAGCACCTCGTTGACGATCAGCGGGGTTTCGGCGGTGGCGGGTTCTTTCGTCGCGCGGTCTTTGACGAACTCGATCAGCAGCATGGGGCCGAGGCCGCGTACATCGCCGATGATCGGCAGTTCGGCCTGCATGCGCAGCAGGCGTTCGCGCAGGCGCACGCCGACATGGTTCGCGTGTTCGAGGAAGTCCGGCGCGTTGATCATCTTGATCGCTTCGATGGCGGCGACGCAGGCCAGCGGGTTGCCGCTGTACGTCCCACCGAGGCCGCCCGGATGCGGGGCATCCATGATCTCGGCGCGCCCGGTCACGGCGGCGAGCGGCATGCCCGCGGCCAGTGACTTCGCCATGCAAATCAGATCCGGCACGATGCCATAGTGCTCGACGGCGAACATGCGCCCGGTGCGCCCGAAACCACACTGCACTTCATCCGACACCATGACGATACCATGCTCATCGCACAGTTCGCGGATGCGCTGCAGGAAGCGCGGCGGCGTGGGAATGAACCCGCCTTCGCCTTGCACCGTCTCGATGACAATCGCCGCGACCGCGCTCGGATCGACCTGCGCGATGAAGGCATTTTCCAGCCGCTTGATCGCGTCGTCGACGAATGCCTCTTCGCTCAGGCCGTCGGGGCGGCGGTACAGGTTCGGGAACGGCAGGCGGTAGATCTCCGGCGCGAACGGGCCGAAACCTTTCTTGAACAGGCCGTATTTGCTCGTCATCGACAGCGTGAGATTAGTGCGCCCATGATATGCACCTTCGAACACGATAATCGCGGAGCGGTTGGTGTAGCTGCGCGCCACTTTGACCGCCGTCTCCAGCGCTTCCGCGCCGCTGTTGAGCAGGATGGTCTTCTTGGGGAAGTTCCCCGGCGTGACCGCATTGAGCATCTCCGCGACCTGCACGTAGGGTTCGTAGGTGCCCATGATCGCGCAGAAGTGGATCAGCTTATCGGCCTGGTCTTTGATCGCGGCGACGACGTTCGGCGGGCAGTGACCGACCGCCAGCACACCGATCCCGCCCGCAAAGTCGAGCAGGGTGTTGCCGTCGGCATCGGTGAGCACGGCGCCGTCGGCGCGCTCAATCGTGATCGCGGAGACTTTCGACGCGCCGCGCGGAGTCGCGGCTTCGCGCCGAGCCGCCATTTCGCGGCTTTTCGGTCCCGGCACTTCGGTGAGCAGTCGAATGGTAGACATGGAAATGACCTTGTTGTATGGAAAGAAATTTGACACAGATTGCTCGATTTTGAGCAAAAAAGCAAAATTCCGGACTCAGACCACGCGGTGCGCAAAAGTAGAACACCAGAAAATTTCTATGTAGGGGCAGACCACGTGTCGCCCGTTCCGCCCCCCCCCCCCGCCCCCCCGCGGACGACCGACCGTTGCTGCGTATAATTTACGTAACAGCCAGCGGGGGATTAGGCATGTCAGACTATAACCGGGAACGAGAAATTGAGATTGAGCGGCAGGTGCGGCGGCGCATTCAGAGGCGCATGCTGCTGGTGGCCGATTTCGGCTTGCTGTTCGTTTATGGAACCGTGATCAGCGGTCGCTCCTACATCAGCGACTTTTTCCCGGTGGTCGGCGTCCTGTGGTTTATGGCGTTTGTCATTCACAGCGTGTTGGTCATCTACTGGGAATGGGCGGAACGCGCGGTGCGCAGCGCCCTAGAGAAAGAACGCAATGCCTACTATCGCGCCATTGCCGAAACCGTACTCGCCGAAATCCGTCACGAGAAACCCAAGCGCGATCAGCGGCTGACGCTGAACGATGACGGCGAATTGGAAGATGCGTTGGAGTTTGAAGAGCGCGAATACCGGAAGCGCCGCTGATGACACGCGATCACGAGTGGGAAGCGCAGATCGAACGGAAGGTCAAGCGGCGCTGGCAGCGGCGCATGCTGCTGCTGGCCGATTTCACACTGTTCATCATCTACTGCGCGTGGCTCGGCGGAAGCTGGAACATCGATCCGTTTTTCCGGCAGGTGGGCATGGTCTGGTTGGTGGCGGTCGGCTGCCACACGCTGTGGCTGATCTACACCGAGTGGCTGGATTTCGCCGTGCGCCGTGCGCTGCAACAGGAGCGCAAAGCCGATCGGTATGCCGAGAAGCCCAAGCGCGAAGATTCCCTGGCGTTCAGCGATGACGATGATAGCGCGGACGCGGTCGAGTTTGATGAGCGGGCGTATCGCCAGCGCCGCTAACTCTTACGCCGGGCAGGCCGCTTCGCCCGTGAACCCGGCGGGACTCCACACGGGCGGGGTGTTGGCGGCATTGTCGAGCGTGCGCCACGCCCCGTCATTCATGTTCAGCAGTTCCAGCCCATACTCGCTGCGGAACGCCAGCCACCCCAGATCAAAGCGCGGATAGTCGAGATAGTTCAACGCCGCATCGACGGGGATCTGCGCCGCGTCAGAGTCCGCGTTCCCCACGAGCGGAATCCGCCACAGCCGATTCTCTGCGATCCCCTGCATATCCCGCGCGGCGGCGACCATGGCGCTGCTGTCCGGGAGCCACGTCAAATCGAGCGCCAGCACGGCGTTGTAACTCAACTGGGTCGGCAGCGCGTCGGGCTGCGCGCCGATCATCCAGAACTGGTCATTGTTGGGCGAAGGCGAATAGACAAAGCCGATCAGGTCGCCATCGGGTGACGGACGCGGCATGCTCACACTGCCCGCGTTGAAATTGGTCATGCGGTACTTGTTGACGCCGTCCGCGCTGACCATCCACAGGTCGGCTTCGCGGCTGCCTTCCGGCGACGTTTCATACGAGACATACACGATCCACTGACCGTCCGCTGACCAGCGCGGCGTGTGTTCATCGCCCGTGACGCTCAAAAACGCAGGTTCACCCCCGTTGACGCTCACTACCGCGAGGCGATGGCGCTGGTCGCCGTTCCCGTCCGTGTCGATCAGCGTGAAGGCGATGCGGTCGCCGTTGGGCTGCATGTGCGCATCCCACACGCTCCATGATGTCCCCGTATACTGCACCAGTTCGCGCAGATCGCCCCCGTCGAGGCGGGCGCTATACAGCCGCGCCGGATTATTCCCCAAGGTGATGATCAGGCGGCAGCCGTCTGGTGTGAAGCCCCACACGCGGTGCAGCGTTCGCCCGAAGGTGAGATCGCGGTAGGCGTCGTTGGTCACATCGTACAGCGTGAGGTGATCCGACGCGGCCACGTCCAGCGCGAGGAGCGGCGCGGCCAGCGGATTCGCCGATGGGAAACCGGGCGCGGCGCCGACGCGCATGACAAGTGTAAAAATTAGACACATAAACAGTGCAAATCGTCTCATGCGCGGGATAATATCAGATCGAGCCGCATGGAAACAACCCGGGTCGCGCTGATCGGGATGCAGCGCCGCCCGCCGCGCAGAATCAAGCATGCCGGCCGTCAAGTAATGATGTTAAGCTAGTAGCAGAAGCGAATGAGGAGTCGCGGATGTTCACCAAATCTGCTGAATTTTACGATCTCATTTATGCCTCTAAAGATTATGCGGGCGAATCCGCTTACATTCACGAACTCATTCAGCGGTATAAGCGGACGGTCGGTTCGCGTTTGCTGGATGCCGCGTGTGGCACGGGGCAGCACCTGCGTTACCTGCGCCGCTACTACAACGCGCAGGGCTTTGACCTCGACGAGGAGATGCTCGCCATCGCGCATGATCGCCTGCCTGACCTCCTCCTCTACCACGCCGACTTAGCCAGCTTCAGCCTCGGCAAACAATTTGATGTGATCACCTGCCTGTTCAGCGCCATCGGCTATGTCGAAACGGAAGCGCGTTTACAGCTGGCCACCGAAGCCTTCCGGCGGCACCTCGTCAAAGGCGGCATTTTGATTTTCGAAGCGTGGTTCTCGCCGGAGGAGTACGTGCCGGATACAGTGCATGCCCGCTTCGTCGACGAGCCGGATCTCAAGATCGCGCGGATGAATGTCTCGCGCATCGAAGGCACGGTGTCGGTCCTCGACTTTCGCTATATGGTCGCCGTGGCCGATGGCATTTTCACATTTGACGAGACGCACCGTCTCGGCCTGTTCACCGACGAACAGTACCGCCGCGCCGTCGAACGCAGCGGCTTCAAAGTCGTGCTGCGCGACCCGGAGGGCATCTCCGGGCGTAGCTTATACATTTGTGAAGTGGTAGACTGACGCGAACCAAAGGACTGAGTGCGCAGGACTGAGGACTGAGAAATACAGGCTAATCCGGGCTGTGGTGGCCTGATTTTCACTCAGTCCTTTCACCTCAGTCCTTCTTTTTTCATGACGAGGCATTGTGTCACGACGGAATTTGCTGTTCATCACGACGTATGTGGGCTTGGGCGGCGGCGAGACGTCGCTGCTGACGCTGGTCGAGCACCTTGACCCGGCACGCTTTGTGCCGCACCTGCTCATCCCGCATGATGGACAACTGGCCGAACGTTGGCGCGCGCACGGTTGGCCGGTGCACATGCGCCCGTTTCGCGGCGCAAGCGTGTACTTCATCCCGGCGCTCTACGCGCAGTTCCCGATTCGGCGCCACATCGAACGCCTGATCCGCGAACAGGGTATCCACGCCGTGCACAGCGACTATCACAGCCTGCCATTTACGCTGCCCGCCGCCCACGCCGTCGGTGTGCCGCTGGTGTGGACGTGCTGGGGCTGGTGGTTTCACCCGAAGGCGTGGCAGCGTGGCTTCTTCGCGCAGCCGGATCACACCTTCGCCGCCTCGTGGGCGATCAAAGAGGGTTTTCTCGGCGATCCGCCCTTTCTCCCGCCCGATCAGGTCGAAGTGCTGCCGCCGGGCGTGGACACGGAGCGTTTCCGGCCGGGACGCGACGGCGCCAACGTGCGCGCCGATGCGGGCGTGCGCGCGGACACGCCGCTCGTCGCCTTGATCGCGCGCTTTCAGGATGTGAAGGGGCACGATACCTTTCAGGACATGGCGCGCATCGTCGCGGCGGCCATCCCCGAAGCCCGCTTCATCGTTGCCGGGGAGAACGTGCACGGCGCGGCGGCGGATACCGCCTACAAGCAGCGCATCCTGCAGACTGCCCGCGCAGACGCTGCCCTGCGCGACCGCCTGATCTACCTCGGCTTCCGCGCCGATGCCGAATGTGTCATCGCGGCGGCGGATGTGGTCGTGTGCAGCTCCGATTTTGAGAGTTACGGCATGGTCAACCTTGAGGCGATGGCGTCGGGCAAGCCCGTCGTCAGCACGCGGCGCGGCGGCCCCTCCGAAACGGTCGCCGACGGTGAAACCGGCTATCTGGTCGATCCGCGTGACGCGGCGGCGCTGGCGCGGCAGGTGATCGCTCTGCTGCGCGATCCGGCGCTGCGGGCGCGTATGGGCCTCGCGGGGCGCGCGCGGGTTGAAGCGCGGTTCTCCGCCCAGGCGATGGCGGATCGATTTACGGCGGTCATAGACAGTAAGACACGGCTGCACCCCTGATTCCCTCACAAGGGCTAGACGCTGTCAAACGGGGCGCGGCTTTAAGTAGGAAGAACAACATGCGGATTCTGCTCATATCGCGCTGCACCCCGTACCCGCTTTACCTCGGCGATCGGCTGATCGTCTACCATCTCGCCCGCGAACTCGCGGCGCGCGGCCACAAAATTGACCTGCTGGCCTTTGGCGATCCCGAACAGGACTGCACGCCGTTCGCCGAGCATTTCCGCGACATTCACATCATTCCCGAATCGCCGCGCGGGGTGGGCAGCTACCTGCGCCGCCTCGCCAACCCGGTCGGGCGCTTTCCAGCAGTCGAAGCGGAAGCGTGGTCGCCAGACATGTGGCGGGCGATCAAGCGCGCCTTTGACGCGCATGCTTACGACCTCGCGCATTTGTTCGGCGGCATTCACGTGTATGAATTCGCGCGGGCGGTTGAACCGCTGCCCATGCTCATCACGCCATACGAAAGCTACACTCTGTTCCTGAGCCGTCTCGCCGCCAAAAACGGCGATGTGGGCACGTGGCTGCGTCTGCAGGTCGCCCGCGAATTTGAGCGCTGGATGTTCACGCCGTATGCCAAGACGGTCGTCGTGGCCGACCGCGACCGCGACGAACTGCTGCGCCTGAACCCCAAACTCCCGGTCGAGGTCATCTCGAACGGCATCGACCTCAGCTATTTCACGCCGCAGACTGATCAGCCGCGTGACCCGGCGACGCTCCTGTTCACGGGCAACTTCGACTACGCGCCCAACGTCGACGCGGCTATCCGCTTAGCCATTGACATTCTCCCGCGTGTACGCCAAGTCATCCCTGACGCGAAAGTGCAGTTGGTCGGCAACAAGCCGCCGCCGGAGATGTGCGCGCTCAACAGCGACACGGTCAGCGTGCCGGGGCGCGTGCCCGATATTCGCCCGTATCTCGCCAAGGCGTCGGCATTCGTCTCGCCGCTGCGGCTCGGCGCGGGCATCAAGAACAAAGTGCTGGAGGCGTTGGCGATGGCTTGCCCGGTGATCGCCTCACCGCTCAGCCTTGACGGGATCGACGCGCGCGACGGCCACGAAGTGCTGGTCGCGGACAGCGATGCCGCCGTGGTCGACTCGATCATCCGCCTGCTGAATAATCACGCCTTGGCGGCACAGCTCGGCGCGTATGGGCGCAAACTGATTGAAGATCATTACAGTTGGGGGATTGTCGCGGATCGCTACGAAGCCCTGTACCAACAGATTGTGAGATAAGCAGGATGAGTTCTCCCTATCGCGCTCTCCCAACGGATGTGCGCCCGATGGATGGCGCAGCGCAGTGGCAGATCATGCAGGACGGTTGGGCGTCTTTCATGCTGGAAGACGACACCGCTGCCCGCTACTGGGATCGCATGGTGGACGAACTGCCCGCGTTCCAGTTCGGGCTGTACGAAAGTGACACGCTCATCGCGCATGGTTACAGCGTCCCGGTCGCGTGGGACGGCGGTGACCTGCCCGATCGCGGGTGGGCGTGGGGGCTGGAAGCGGCGCTCACCGGGAAAGACGCGGGCATCACGCCGAATACGCTGTGCGCCATCTCGATCACCATCGCGCGCTCACATCAGGGGCAGGGCATCAGTCACCAGGTGATCGCCGCCATGCGCGATCTGGCGCGGCAGCACGGTTTCAGGCAGTTGATCGCGCCCGTGCGCCCCAACCTCAAAAGCCGCTACCCGCTCACCCCGATGGAACGTTACGTCACATGGAAGCACACCGACGGGGTCGCCCCGTTTGATCCGTGGCTGCGCGCTCACTGGCGGGCAGGCGCGCGCATCGTCAAGGTGGCGCCGCAGTCGATGCGCGTCCCCGGCACAATCGCGCAGTGGGAGGCATGGTCGGGGCTGCGCCTCCCCGAAAGCGGCGACTATATCGTGCCCGGCGCACTTGTCCCCGTGCCGGTGGATGTCGAACGCGACTGCGCCGTCTACGTTGAGCCGAATGTATGGATGCTGCATCCGGTGCGCGCCGAATGACGCGCATGATCTACATCGCCAATATCCGCCTGCCGACCGAAAAGGCGCATGGTCTGCAAATCATGCAGAACTGCGAAGCGTTCGCCGAGGTGGGCGCGGATGTCTCGCTGTGGGTGACCAATCGCATCAACACGGCGGCGCTGGCGAGCGTCCGTGATCTCTGGGCGCACTACGGCGTGCGCCGAAACTTCCGCGTGCGCCGTTTGCCCTGTCTCGATCTGCTGCCGCTCGTGCCGAATCGGTCGGATCGACTGGCGCAGGTAATTTTCCTGCTGCAACTGCTCACGTTCACGCTTTCCGCGCTGATCGGGGCGCTGTTCACCCCGGCAGACGTGTACTACAGCCGCGATCCGCTGGTTTTGCTGTCGTTGAGCCTCGTCAAGCCGCGGCGTAAGTTGGCCTATGAGGCGCATCAACTGGCGAGCGGGCGCGTCGGGGCTACCCTTCAGCGCTGGACGGTGCGCCGCGTCGGGCATGTGTTCGCGACCACTGGGCAGCTCGCCGCCGATCTGCGTGAACGTGGGGCGCAGTCCGCGCACGTCGCGCATGATGGCGTGCGCCGGGATCGCTTCGCCAACCTGCCGAATAAATCGACAGCACGGGCGCAGCTCGGGTGGCGCGCAGAAGGCTTCATCGTCGGCTATGTTGGACGCCTGCACACCATGGAAATGGATAAGGGAGTCGGCACGCTGGTCGACGCGCTGGCGCAGGTCGGCGGCACGGCCATCGCGCTGGTCGGTGGGCCGGATGATCGCGCGGCGCAGCTCCGCGACCGCTGGATCGCCGCTGGTTTGCCCGAAGACGATTTTCTGTACGCGGGGCAGGTCGCGCCGGATCAGATTCCGCTGTACCTGCGCGCCTTCGACGTGTGTACGATGCCGTTTCCCTTCACGCCGCATTTCGCCTATCACGCCTCACCACTCAAGCTGTTCGAATACATGGCCGCCCGCCGCGCCATCGTCGCCTCAGATTTGCCGAGCACGCGTGAAGTCGTGACCGATGGCGCATCGGCGCTGCTCACGCCGCCGAGCGATGTGATCGCGCTGGCCGAGGCGATCCGCCAATTGCGCGACGACTTCGCGCTGCGCCAGCGGCTCGCCGATCAGGCGTACAGCGAGGTCATGACCCATTACACGTGGGATGCTCGCGCGGCACATATTCTGAATCAATTGGGGTTGACCGAGGAAGTGGGATGAGGTTTGTCCTCATCCCACTGATTAGAGATCGACAACCAGCCGGAGCGGCCAGTTCCAACGGTTAGACTTGCGGCAAGACCGTTACTTGGACTGCGCTTCATCCTGGCTGGGCTGCGCCGCTGCCGGTTTGAGCAGGCGGAAGGCGAAGAACCCCATAACCATGATGACCACCACAAAGATGATGATGATGCCCGTCACTGGTTCCATAGTTAAGCTCCTTGAGATTGACTGACACTATCGCAATGATAGCGCAATTCTTTCATCGCCGAGCATAAGATTGTGGAAGCAACTGGTAACGCTGAATTAGCAGTTTTCGTAGAGGCTAAGCTGCGCCCCTACGTCCACTGGTGAACTTCGGTCGAGCAGCGGCTTTTACGCCTTCTGCACTTCTTTGGTCTTGTCTTTCTCTTTGAGCGTGGGCAGGGTGAACGAGAAAATGCTCCCGCCCGCCGGGTTATCCCACACCCAGATGCGCCCACCGTGGTTTTCGATTACGAGGCGGCAGAAGGTCAGGCCGAGGCCGCTGCCGCGCCGTTTCCCCTTCTGGTCTTTGACCTGCACGAAGCGATCAAACAAGCGCGTTTTGTAGTCGTCCGGCACACCGGGACCTTGATCGATCACGTCGATTTGCAGCATGCGTCCGCCGTTGTGCTGCGCGCGGATCGTCACTGCGCTGCCATCCCCGCTGAACTTGAGCGCGTTGTCGATCAGGTTCAGCAGCACGCGCTCGACCTTATCCGAGTCAATGCTCAGGAGCGGCAGGTCGTCGGGGAGTTCGGCGATAATGGTGACGTTGATCTCCTGCGCAATCGGGTCGAGCTCTTCGCGCGCCGTCTGCACGACGGCCGTGAGCGGTGTCGGCTCGACATCCAGCGCGAGGAAGTCCGACTCCATGCGCGACACGTCGAGCAGCGAGTCGACGCGCTGGAGGATTTTGCGAATCGCGCGCCGCCCGGATTCGCTGGTGGAGTCAACCAGCGGGCGCAGGTTGCTGTCCTTGGGTGTCAGTTCGTTGAGCAGCTTAAGGCTGGTCGTCACGGCGGTGAGCGGGCTGCGCAGGTCATGGATCAACATGCGCGAAACATCTTCGCGCGTTTGCGCCAAGTGGATGCGCTCCGTTTCGTCGTAGAACACGAGCAGCGCCCCGCGCATTTCGTCGTCGGTAATCGGAATCACCTGCCGCGCGAGATACCGCGACTCGAGGCTGTAGCTGGTCGGTTCGTCCGCTGGCATCACGCCGCCCGTGAGATGCCGCACCAGTTCGGTCAATTCCTGGGGGGTGTAGCCCAGCACCGTCGCAAAATTCGGGTTTTCCTCCATCAAAGTCAGCACCGACTTGTCGAGCAGGGCTTCCGGTTGGAAGCCGAGCAGATCGGCGCGCGGGTTGGCCAGCGTGATCGTACCTGTGCTGTCCAGCAGGATGATCGCTTCCTGCACGTTGTTGAGGATCAACTGGAGGCGGTCACGCGCTTCCATGGTGCGGCGGAACAGACGCGCATTGTCCAGCGCGATCACCGCTTGATTCGCGAGCTGCATGATGAAATCGATGTCTTCGGTGCTGAACGCGCCGGGCTGCGGGTTTTGCAGCATAATCACGCCGAGCAGCGTGGTATTTTGCAGCACCGGGACGGTGAGCTGGGACTGCGCCGAGAGCGCGAACCGCGCATACTGCGGGTCGGCTTCCGCATTGCTGATGAGAATCGGCTCACCGCGCCGCCGCACTTCGCCGACCATGCCCGTCAGATAGGGCATGGGATCATCGAGCGTCGCCGCGTTGTAGCCGCGTTTGACCACCAGTTCGGTCTGGTCGTGCTCGTCAAACAACTGCATCAGTCCCATCGTCGAGCGGGTAGCATCGAGCGCGTGATTCAGCACGAGGTTGCAGATCGTCTTGAGGTCGATAGTCGCCGTCAGTTCGTGACCGATGGCCGCCAGCGCCAGCAGTTGACCGACGCGCCGTTCCAGCGCTTCGTCGGTGATAGCGTACAACCGCGCGTTGCTCAACGCCTGCGCCACCTGATTCGCGAAGGTGCGCAGCACTTCAATCGTTTCAGGCGCGAACTCGTGGGGCTGGTCGAAGTACAGCACCAGCACGCCAACCAGCACGCCGCCGACCAGCAGCGGCAGCTCGATCCACGCGCGTTTGCCTTCGTCGAGCAGCAGATCGCGGAGCGCGGCGGCCTGTTCGCTCTGCCCCGCATCTGAGATGATCAGCGGGACAATCGGCGCGGACGTCCCTTTGCTCGCCGCCTGGCTCATGAGCGGGTCCGGTGGATTGATGGTGAAGCGCTGGCTCAACCCACTGCTGCGGACGAGCGCCAGCGCGCCTTTGACATCATCCCAGTACATGTATACGGAAACCGCCGAGCCACCCGACAGCATGAGCGCCGAGTCGGTGATCGTTTCGAGCACGACATCAAACGACAGCGTACCGTTCAGGCGCATCAGCACCTCGTTGAGCGCGCTGAACTGCGCCACCCGCTGGCGCTGACTGTTGTACAGCGCTTGGTTGGCCGAGGAGAGCTGACGATAGTTATCCAACTGGGTGCGCAGCCGCCGCTGCGTCAGACTGATCGCGTAAGGAGTGATGAGCAGCGCGGCAAATCCGGTGATGTACACGCTGAACAAGACATCAGACCCGTTGTTGTAGACGCCTGAGCCGAGCAGCCCAAACGGAATCGGCAGGAACAGCGCGATGAGCACTTCGGCGCGCATTTGCCGCAAGCTATCGAGCGGTTGACCGCCGTACCAGATTTCTGTCAGGTAGATGCCGATGTACAGCCCAACGTACAACAGACTGTAGATCAGCAGCGGCAGCAGCGAGGTCGGCGTCAAGTCGTTCAGTGGCAGCGTACCACCGACTGCATGGTAGACGATGCCCGCGCAGTAGAAGGGAACGGTGATCCGCGCTACCGTAAAGATCACCCGCCACCAGCGCGCCGGGGCGCGGTATGTTTGGCTTCCGGAGCGGCGCTCGCGCACGACGCGAATCACTTCGGCGAGCACGCCGCCCGACCCCAGCGCCCATGTCATCATACCGATCAAGCCGAAGGGCAGCGACAGGAACGCGAGCATGCCGACGACATGAGCGCTGCTCAGTTGCAGACGATCGGCCAGCACCACCCCGAAGGTGAGCGAGACGGCGGTCAGCAGGCCGTAAATCAGCAGCACATCCACGCGCAGCAGCCAGTTGGCGCTGTGGGGGAGACTCAAGAACAGGACTGCCGCCATCAGTAAACACAAGAGAATTAAGGATACGCGTTTCACTGTTGCAGCCTCAAGCATTCATACGTTTTTAGGATAAGCCGTTTTGTCAGGTTTTGATCACAAACGAATCGCGCGCGCTCGACCTCAGGCGCGCGCAGGCGTCCCGTACATTTGAGCGCAACAGTGACGGCCTAACCGCCGGGCCGAACCACAGTATCAGCCATTCGTATTATTGACATACCAAATGTTTTTCACTATTATCATTCAAATATTACAATCCTTGGGGAAAATGTAAATAATAGTCGCTCCATTTGTATTTACATACACCTTTGTTAATAATCTCTAACGTTTGAGCATTGTGATTTGAACAGCGTAGGGATTATACTCAAGTGGGGAGTAATGTTATCGTTTCGCGGAATTGGCCCAGCCCTACTGCATACTAGGACAACGACATGGGTACAACAGCGGTTATGGAAGGGTGGAGTTTCAGAATGCTGGTGCATCAGGTAACCAACGTATCCGTCGAGTCCTTCCGGCAGCGTTCTGAAGGTAAGAAGATCGTCCTGCTCTACCCATGGACAAGCTATAGGAATTTATTCTTAACGCATTTCTTGTCAAATGCTAAAGAAGGCTTTCTATATTATAGAATTTCCGAACAACAGAAGACCCTGGTGGATTGGTTAGGTGGCCTTCTGGAGGAATTTAAAGCCGTGCTCCCCAACTTCGGCCCCAACCTCCAGCAAGCCCTCGACGATCGCTCAAACCCCACTCGCCTCGGGGAAGCGTTCGCTGCCGACCTCGCCGCCTTTAGTGACAAACCCACCACCCTCTTCATCGACGAACTTGATCGTATTGGGATGGACGCCGACTTCAACCAGTTTATTAAAGCGGTGGTTGGAGCCATGCCCCCGAACGCGCAGATCGCGTTCTCGTCGCGCTTGCTGATGTACCAACCGTGGTATGACATGGTCGCACGCGGTGACGCCGTCGTGCTCGGTACGGAACAGCGCCGGGATGATTTGATGTTCACGGTGGAAAATATGCCTAAGCCACAGCTCGAAGTCTACGCTTTTGGTCGTGGACACGCGCTCGTGAACGGCCAACCGATCACGAACTGGGATGGCGCGCTGCCCAGAAACTTGTTCTTCTTCTTCATGGATCACCCGCTGGTCACCCGCGACGAAATCTTCGAAACCTTCTGGCCGGAACTCTCGGTCAAAGAGGCGACGAACGTCTTCCATGTGACTAAGCGTAAAATCACCGAACGTATCAGTATGAAAATTCCGGATGGCGGCAATCACGAATTGACGCAGTACAATTCCGGCTTCTACATGCCCAGCGAAAAGCTTGTCCGCCACTACGATGTCGGCGATTTTCAGGATACGGTCGAAAAAGCCCTCGTTGCCAACAGCGAACGCGAAGAAATGGCGCTCCTCAACCGCGCGATTGACGTGTACCGCGCGCCCTTCCTGCAAACGGTCGAAATGCCGTGGGTGCAGCAGCGCCGTGACACGCTGCGTCAGTTGTACGCGCAGGCGCTCATTCAGATGGGCCGCATTTACGCCAAGCGCGGCGACGAAAACCGCTCACTCGGCTTCTACACGCGGGCGCTCAAAGAAACGCCCGAACGTGAGGACATCCATCGTCAGGTCATGACCATTTACTTTAAGATGAATCTGATCGATGATGCCAAGATGCAGTATCGTCGTTTGAAGCAAATTCTCAACGACAAATTCGGCATTGACCCGTCCCGCGAAACGCAGGAACTGATGGGGATGATCGAAGGCCGCTAATCCGCCTGCTCCTCGATCCACGCCGTATATCGCCACCATGCAGCAGCCCCGCGCCACGGGGCTGTTGTTTTTGGACAAGGTGACATGTTCCCTCGAAAGACCGAAAACGCATAGATCGTCGCCGCCGGGCCGAACAGTCCGTTCGCGCTGCCGTTGACAAACGCCGCCGCCACCCAGTCCGCGCCGCCCCAGTAGATCGCGCTCAAATGCCCGGCCTGATTGACATCCGGGCCGCTCAACACACACGCGGGCAGTCCGAAGCGCGCGATCAGATAGTCGGCGGGGAGCTTCAGGCTGAGTTCTACGCGCCCGACGGTTGTTTCGCCCAGATAAACCAAGCCGCTGAAATAGTATGGATCGGCGGTGCCCCACAAAAACACGGGCGACCCGGCAATCGTATGCGAGGTGAGGGCAGGGACGCTGGCGGCGGTGAGCGCGACCGTATCTGCGAAGGGGGTTTCGCCCACAGTGATCCCCGCCCAGCAGGGAAGCTCGCACGCCGCGAAGCCATACGCCGTCCACGCGGGCGTCGCATCGACAGGACGAGGTGCGGCCAGCGGCGCGAGCGCGAGCATGACGGCAGTGAGCGCGAAGATCAACAGGCTGAGGCGAAATAGAAGTCGGAGCATAGGCACTCAAGTATCCGACCCCACCCCCGACCCCTCCCCGAATTCAGGGAGGGGAGACGGCAGTCGCGCCGTTATGCCCCGATCTGCTCGTGTGGGCGAGGCGCTGGGATGAGGACATTCAATATCACTGTTTTCGAGGTTAGCACAAGTTGCGCTCACAGGTATAATGACCATTATGAAACAATCACCGCCCTCGACCAAACTTCCGCCCGATTATGCGGGCGTGCTGTTCGCCGCCCTCCTGATGATCATCGTCGGTTGGTACGGTCTGTATACCCTCGTCACCACGCAAATTCCCCGGGTGGGGCAGCGCTGGCTGTTCTTCGTGCTGCTGCACATCGCCGTGACCGGGACGGTCATGCCGTTCGTGCGCTATTTGAACATCCGCCTCACGCCGATCACGCGCCCGCTCCCGTCCGGCGGCGTGATCGTTCGCCAGAGCGTGTGGATCGGCATTTTCGTCGTGACGTGCGCATGGCTGCAAATTCCGCGCGTGCTCACCGTGCCGATCATGTTTTTCCTCGCGCTGGCCTTCGGCGTGATCGAGGTCTTCCTGCGCTCCCGCGAAATGGGCAACGAGCAGTAGCTTTCACCTCTGTAGATAAGGCGACGCTCCACTACCCGTGGACAAATCATGACCCCGCCTGCTAAGGGATGCGCAACGGTGCGTCCGACAATTTCGTCGATTGTCGCCTGTGGCCTTGCCCCTCGCCTTCCGGAGAGGGGCAGTTGAGCGCAGCGAAACGGGGTGTGGTCGGCTTTTACCGCCGCGCCAACTCGCTCGCGTACCGTGTACCCAACGTGGCGTGATTTGTCCGCGCCCAGTCGGTGAGCCGCGTCGATCCAGTCGGCGGCGCGTCGACGCACAGCAAATCCGCCATCAACCCGCCGATCTCTTCGCGGGTGATCGTCACATCGCCCATGAGCGCGCCGATCACCTTGCC
Organism: Candidatus Flexifilum breve; assembly: GCF_016713355.1. NCBI lineage: Bacteria > Bacillati > Chloroflexota > Anaerolineae > Aggregatilineales > Candidatus Flexifilaceae > Candidatus Flexifilum > Candidatus Flexifilum breve. The sequence goes on along the minus strand of NZ_JADJPI010000039.1, from coordinate 158,361 downwards.
CGCCTGATAGCCGATCTCCGGCGTCACGTGGAGGATCGGACGGCGCAGGCCGAGGATCTCCCGCAGCGTCTTGACGAGCTGGAGATACGTGAAGGTCTCCGGGCCGATGGCGTTGACGATCACCTTCTCGCGGTTGTACGCCTGTTCAACGGCGAGGCACGCCATATCATCCACGTGGATCGGTTGGAGGCGGTAGCTGCCGTCGCCGAACACGCCGAAGGCGGGTAGATGCCGCAGCAGCCACGCGATGTTGTTGATGAGCACATCCTCACCGCCAAACAGCACTGCTGGGCGCAAAATTGCGTAGGATAGACCGCTCGCGATCAGCGCGCGTTCGAGCACACCTTTGCCGCGAAAATACTCGAACGGCGAACTTTCATCCGGGTTGGTGATGCTCACATGCACGATGCGGCGGACGCCCGCGATCTTCGCCGCTTCAAACAGCTTGAGCGTGTTTTCGACCGCTGACTGATGATTGAACTTTTGGTGATTGAAGCGCACCCAGTAGGTGTTGTACAGCACGTCGACGCCGTACAGCGAGTCGACCAGCGAGTCGCCGAAAGTCAGCGGGTAGGTCGGAATGTTCGGCGAGTCCGCTTTGCGCGGTGAATTGGTCAGCGTGCGCACGTCCGCGCCCGCGGCCAGCAAGTGCCGCGTGATGTAACTGCCTGAATAGCCGAAAGCGCCGGTCACTGCGTGTTTCATGATGTTTCTTCTCCTATAGTGAACATGTTCATTTTTGTGGGCAAAAAAGAAAATGGCTCAGCCATCTTCAATTTGCAGTCTGTAGACACACCTGAGCGCATCCTAGCGCGCCGCTAGCTCGCCGCTTTCGCCCCTCTCTCCGCTTGCGTGGGAGAGGGGCACATAGTCAGGTCTATCCAAAGACCCCGTCGATGATGCGCACGAAGCGCTTGAGATTTCCCGCCATCGGCGGCAGGTTGAGGCTCACGCGCAGCATGGGCGCGAAACCGTGAATGAATTTGAGCAGCGCTTGTGTCGATGCCTGCCCCTCCGATTTGTCGTGCAGCCAGAACAGAATCACCACAAAGTGCAGCGCGTTGAGCAGCTTGCCGAGATCCTCCGCGACCGCCGGTTTCGGCTTGTCCGTCGCCCCGTTGACCAGATCGATGAAGGCCGCTTCGGCCTTGGCACGCATACTCGCCGCCTCTGCGCCGAGCACCGCCGCGCTTGTCCCCGGCGTCATGATCACGCCGAACAGCACGCCGAACAATGCGCGATGCGGCGCGGCCTGTTCGAGCCGAGCGGTCATCAGCGCCAACCAGCGGTCAGCAATGGTGGCGGGCGGCAGTGCGGCGACGGCGGCGCTCGTCTCCTCCGACATCTGCTCGTAGAGCACCAGCAGCAGCGACTCCTTGCTGGCGAAATAGCGATAGGCGAGGCCGAGCGAGACGCCCGCCGCCTGCGCGATGTCGCGCATGGTGGTGGCTTCGTAGCCTTTCTCGGCGAAAAGATCGAGCGCGGTCTTGAGAATCAGCGCCCGGGTGTGCTGGGCTTTCGGTGTCAGGTCAGTCATTGTGCTTTAGTGAACATGTTCATTTTAACTAGAATAGCAGCAAATGCGCGGCCTGTCAATCAGCGGTAAGATGAAAGTCACCCACCCCCGGCCCCTCCCCGAATTCGGGGAGGGGAGCCAAACGTATTCGCCAAGCCGCCCCTCTCCTCGCTTGCGTGGGAGAGGGGTTGGGGTGAGGGGCGACTAAGAGGTAACTCACCCATGACAGACAACCCTTTTCGCGCGCTGCCCGCGGTCGATGCATTGATTACCGCACCCGGCGGCACGGCGCTCATCGCCCGCTACGGACGCGCCGCCACGGTGGAGGCGCTGCGCGGCGCGCTCGATCACGTGCGGGCGGAACTGCGCTCCGGTGCATCACCATTGCTGACCGCGGATGCCCTGCTCGATGCGGTAGCGGTCGCGCTGCATGCGCAGTTTGCGCCGTCGCTGCGCCCCGTGATCAACGCGACGGGCATCATCATTCACACCAATTTGGGGCGCGCGCCGCTGTCGGAGGCCGCGCAAGCCGCCATGATCGGTGTGGCGGCGGGCTACAGCACGCTTGAATTCGACCTCGCGACGGGTAAGCGGGGCAGCCGCCTGACGCACCCGGAACGCGCACTCACAACGCTGACCGGGGCGGAAGCGGCGCTTGTGGTCAATAACAACGCGGCGGCGGTGCTGCTCCTGCTCACGGCGCTGACCAAAGATCGCGATGTGATCATTTCGCGCGGGCAGTTAGTCGAAATCGGCGGCGGTTTCCGCATCCCCGACGTGATGGCGCAGAGCGGCGCGCGGTTGGTCGAAGTGGGCACGACCAATAAGACGCGCCTGAGCGATTATGAACGCGCCATCACCCCGGCGACGGCGGCGCTGCTGCGGGCGCATGCCTCCAACTTCAAGCCAGATCGGCTTCGTAGAGTCTGCGCCGCTGGCTGAACTGGCGGGCTTGGCGCACGAGCGCGGCCTGCTGCTGCTGGACGATCTCGGCAGCGGCGCACTGCTCGATACGGCGGTCTACGGACTGGAACACGAGCCGACGGTCGCCGAAAGTCTCGCGGCGGGCGCGGATCTGGTCGCTTTCAGCGGCGACAAGCTGCTCGGCGGACCGCAAGCCGGGATCATCGTGGGCAAAGCGCCGTTGATCGCCGCGTTGAAGCAGCATCCACTGGCGCGCGCTGTCCGCGCTGACAAGCTGACGATTGCCGCGCTGGTGGCGACACTCGATCACTACCGCAAAGGCGAGGCGCTCACGCACATCCCGATCTGGCAGATGATCGCCGCGCCGCTCGATCAACTGCGCGCGACGGCGGAAAGCTGGGCGCACACGCTCGGTGGCGAAGTTATCACAGGCGATCGATGGTCGGCGGGGGGAGTCTGCCCGGCGCGACCCTGCCGACCGCGCTGCTGGCGCTCACGCCGCCCAACGCGGACGCGTTCGCCGCGCAGCTCCGCGCCGCCGATCCTCCCGTGATCGCGCGGATCGCGGACGGGCGCGTGCTGTTTGATCCGCGGACTATCCTCCCGACGCAAGGCGACGACTTGCTGCGGGCGGTCCCCCCCCCCCCCCCCCCCCCCCCCTCCCCCCCGCCCCCCCCCCCCCCCCCCCCCCCCCCCCCCCCCCCCTACCCCCCGCCCCCCCCCCCCCCCCCCACCCCCCCCCCCCCCCCCCCCCCCCCCCCCACCCCCCCCCCCGCGCCCCCCCCCCCTCCCCCGGCCTCCCGGGGCGGGGCCCGGTTTTTTTTCCCCCCCCGCCCCCACCTGTTTTGGGTTGGGTCCCTGGGCCCGGGGCCCAAAACAACAAAAAAGGCCCAGGGGGGGCCAACCCCCTCCGGGAAAATTTTTTTTTTTTGGGGGGGGGCGCACAAAAACCCGCCCCCCCACCCCCCCAACCCCGGCGGGTCCCCCTTTTTCCCGCCCCTCTCCCCTCCCCCCCCCCCCCCTTTTTCCTTTGGGGGACAGCCGGTCTTTGCCCAGGACCCCCCCCCCAACCGCCCCCCCCCCCCCCCTGCCGGGGGGCGTTTTTTTTTTGGTTCCCCCTTTTCTTCGGCGTGTTCCCGAACCCCCCCCCCGAACGGGGGGGGGGGCGCCTCTGTGCGCGCTCCGCCCCCGGCCGGGCCCCCCCTCCCCCCCCCCCCCCGGGTTTGGCCCTTTGTGGTGCGGTCAGCGCAAACCGGATTCCTCGACATTGGAGATTCAACGCTATAATCTGCGCTTTCAACGGCAGTCGGATGTTGAAAGCAGCAGCCTCGGCAGGCGTAGATCCCGCCGCGTCGTGCCGCGTTCATTGCACCCCATCAACACCCGCCCTGATGCGATAGAGAGAACCCTCATGAAATCTGATCTCGATCAACTGATGGCGGCGCGCCACCTGACGGCCATCGTCGTCACCGGCGAAGCGCACGACAACCCGCCGCGCAGCTATCTGTCCAATGGCGCGCATGTGACCGGTGGCTACATCATCAAGAAGCAGGGCAGCGATGCGGTGATGGTCGTCAACGGCATGGAGACGGAAGAAGCGGCCAAGAGCGGCCTACAGGTCTTCTCCTATTCCGACCTCGGCTATGCGCAGATGGTCAGCGAGGCGAAGGGTGACGCGACGAAAGCCGGAATCGCGCTGTGGGGGGCGATGCTGGAACGCTTCGGCATCACGAGCGGGCGCGTGGGGATTTATGGCGTGGGCAACCTGCACTCGCAGATCGAATTCACGCGCCTGTTGAGCGAAACCTATCCCGTTTATCAGTTTGTTGGCGAAACGGGCATGACGCTCTTCGACGAAGCCTACATCACCAAAGACGAGGCCGAACTCACCATCATCCGCTCGGTGGCCAAGCGTACCACCGAAGTCGTCGCCGCGACGTGGGATTTCATCAGCGGACATCGGGCTGCGGGCGAAACCGTCGTCAAGACGGATGGCTCGGCGCTCACCATTGGCGACGTGAAGCGTTTTGTGCGCCGCGCTCTGCTCGACCGTGACCTCGAAGACACCGATATGATCTTCGCGCAGGGACGCGATGGCGGCTTCCCACACAGCCGTGGCGAAGCGGATATGGCGCTCCAGCTCGGGCAGGCCATTGTCTTCGACATTTTCCCGCGCCAGTTGGGCGGCGGCTACCACCATGACATGACGCGCACGTGGTCGATCGGCTACGCGTCGCCGGAAGTCGAGCGGGTTTACCAGCAGGTGATGGATGCCTTCGACATCGCCGTCGAGACCTTCCGCCCCGGCATCGAAGCCAAAAAGCTGCAGGAAGCGGTGCTCGATCACTTTGAAGCGGCGGGGCATCCCACCGGGCGCAGCACGCCGGGCACGAGCGTCGGCTATGTGCACAGCCTCGGGCATGGCGTTGGGCTGAACATTCACGAGCGCCCCGGTATCGGCCATCTGTCGCCGGATAAACTGGTCGCAGGCAACCTGATCACGATTGAGCCCGGTCTGTATTACCCGGAGCAGGGCTTCGGCGTGCGCATCGAGGACACGTTCTACATCACCAACAGCGGCGAATTGCTAAGTCTGACCGATTTTCGCAAAGACTTAGTTTTGCCCCTGCGCGAGTCGTAGGTACAAAATTCACGAAAAATCTATGTCATAAATCTTACGACCGGTGTATGATACTGTCGTAATGTTTGTCAAGAACGTCCGAGATATTACAGAAGTGTACACAGACACCCAACTCTCCAGCACCGACTCTGTTCGCCTTGCCGCTTTGAAGCGCCTGTGCCTGCTTGATAGCCCGGTCGATCCCTCGTTTGATCGGCTGACGCGGCTGGCAGCGCGCTTGCTGCATTCGCCGGTTTCGCTCGTGACGCTCCTTGACCACGACCGACAGTTCTTCAAAAGCCAGATCGGCCTGCCTGAACCGTGGGCCAGCCAGCGTGAGACGCCGCTGTCGCACTCCCTGTGCCAGCATGTCGTGCGGTCGAACGCGCCGCTCATCATCAGCGACACGCGGGAACAGCCGCTCGTTCAGCACAACCTCGCCATCCGTGAGCTGAACGCGATTGCCTACGCGGGTATCCCGCTGGTGACTGCCGACGGCATCGCCATCGGCTCATTATGCGTGATTGATCATCAGCCGCGCACCTGGACACAGGCGGAAATTGACACCCTGACCGACTTGGCCACATCGGCGATGACGGAGATCGAACTGATCGACGCGCATGAAGCGCAGCGCCGCGCGGAACAGCAGATCGCGCTGCTGCAAGCGCAGCAGCTTCAGGACATGGCCGCGATGAACAAAAAGCTGGTCGAACTGGAGCAGGTGAAATCGGACATGATCCGCGTCGCCGCGCACGACCTGCGCAACCCGCTCGCGCTGGTCATGGGCTACAGCGAACTCATGCTGGAAGAAGGCGAAGAACTCGCGGAACATCACCGCGAATTCGTCACCTCGATTTTGCGCAGCGGCCAGAAGATGCTCAGCCTGATCAAAGACATTCTCGCGCTGGAACGCATCACGGGCGATCCCGCCAACAACTACCAGACGGTGAATTTCCGCCTGCTGGCGCACGAAGTGTTTGAGACCAACCGCGACCATGCGGACATCGCCAACCTTAGCTACACCTTTAGTGCCGATGAAGGCCGCGCGTACAACCTGAATGGCGACCCCGGCCAGCTCCGCGAAGCCATCGAAAACCTGCTCACGAATGCGATCAAGTACACTCCGGCGGGCGGCAGCGTCAGCGTGCAGATTCACGATAAGGGCGACTTCCTGCTGTTTCAGGTCAACGATACTGGCTACGGCATCCCCGAAGCGGATCAGGAGCGGCTGTTTCAGGCGTTCTACCGCGTCCCCACCGACGAAACCTACAAGATCGGCGGTACAGGCCTGGGGCTGCATCTGGTCAAGAACATCATCGAGCGCCACGGCGGCAAGGTGACCTTCAAGAGCGTGTACAAGCAGGGCAGCAGCTTCGGGTTCTACCTGCCTACCACCTCGTAACGCTGCAGAAACGACATCAATTCCGGGCGGGGTGCACATTGTGCACCCCGTTTTCTTTCCGCGCGCGTCAATGATTACCTCCCACCCCTGATCAATTGCACCTCCTACGTCTGTAGATTGCGAAGAATGGTACAATGGGCGGCATGTGTTTTTGCTGATGAGAGACAGATAGACATGACTCTGGGGACAACGGCGACTCCTCTGCGCGTAGCAATCATCGGATCGGGCCCGTCGGCGTTTTACGCCGCCGAGCATTACCTCAAGAGCGGTCTCGCGGTGGAGATCGACATGTTTGAGCGTCTGCCGACCCCTTACGGCTTGGTTCGGGGCGGCGTCGCACCAGATCATCCCAAGATCAAGACGGTCACCAAGGTCTATGATCGCATTGCGGCCAACCCCAATTTCCACTTCTACGGCAACGTCGAATTCGGGCGTGACCTGACGATTGACGATCTGCGCGCGCACTATCATCAGGTGGTGTTCGGCGTTGGCGCGCAAACCGACCGCCGCATGGGCATCCCCGGTGAAGATTTGCTCGGCAGCCACCCAGCGACCGAATTCGTCGGCTGGTACAACGCGCACCCCGACTACCGCGAACTCCAGTTTGACCTCTCCAAAGAGAAGGTCGCGGTCATCGGCAACGGCAACGTCGCCATGGACGTGGCGCGCATCCTTGCCAGCACCTATGATGAGCTGGTCAAAACCGATATCGCCGATTACGCGCTCGAAGCGCTCAAAGCGAGTAACGTTAAGGACATTTACATCATTGGTCGGCGCGGGCCGGCGCAAGCCGCGTACACCAACCCGGAACTGAAAGAACTCGGCGAACTGCACGACGCCGATGTGATCGTGTCGCCGGAAACCGCCGAACTCGACCCGCTGAGCAGCGAATACGTGCTCACCAGCGGCGACCGCGACGCGGAACGCAACACGCAAACGCTCATGCGCTATTCCACGCAGACGCCTGCGGGCAAGAGCAAGCGCATTCACATGCTGTTTCTGCTGTCACCGACCGCGTTGTTTGGCACGGAGAACGTCGAAGCGATTGAACTGGTCAAGAACGAGCTGTACAAGGCCGACGATGGGACGCTGCGCCCGCGCGCGACCAGCGAAAAGATCACCCTGCCGATTGATCTGGTCTTCCGCTCGATTGGTTACAAAGGTGTGGCGCTGCCCGGCGTGCCGTTTGACGAACGCGGCGGCGTGATCCCCAACGTGAAGGGGCGCATCCTCAACGCGGATAAGTCAGTGGCGGTGGGCGAATACGCCGTAGGTTGGATCAAGCGCGGCCCGTCCGGTATCATTGGCACGAACAAACCCGATTCGCAGGAAACGATTGATCAGGCGCTGGAAGACGCCAAGGCGGGGTCAAGCTTCACGCCGTCTGCGCCCTCCCGCGCGGCCGTCGAAGGCGTGCTGCGCGAACGCGGCGTCGATTTCATCAGCTTTGCCGAATGGCAGAAGCTGGATGAGGCCGAAGTCGCCAACGGGACGGCTTCAGGTCGCCCGCGCGTGAAGTTCAGCCGCGTCGACGACATGCTCAACGTTGTGCGCGCTGCGCGCGAACCGGCGACGGGAGACTAAACGACCTTCGGTTCCTAGTTTTTGAGGTGCGGTATGTTCAAACATTTGGCGCTGTTTACCATCGGTTTGCTTATCGCAGCGGCACCGCTTCGCGCGCAGGACGATCCCTGTACGCGCGAGGCGGTGATTGTCTCCTTTGCTCAGGCGGCGGACATCGACGCGTGGGTAGGAGAGTACACGAATTGCCCCGTGTTCATCCAGCGGGCCGTGCGCCAATTGGCGACTGGTTACCAACTGCTGGGTTCGGAATACCTCCCCTTCGGCGCGGCGGGCGACCCTTACACGTTTAGCTCAGTTTGGACATGGTATCAGGGCAGCGCTGGCGGCCTCGTGCACAGCATCGACGCCGCGGCGAACACCGTCACGCTGATCGCTGACGCGCAGACGGATCAGCGCGATGCGATCACTACTGCGCCCGTGCTCGCCTACGCCACTGCAGGCGATTTCGCCGCGCAAGTGAAGATGAATTTCGATCCGCTGGCGGTGGAAAACGGCGCAGGGCTCGGCGTGCGCGCGGCGCAAGACGTCACGCACTGGCTGCGCATTGTGCGTGAGGGGGGCGACATCGTCGTCAGCGCGACGCAAGCGGGCACGACAACCGAAATCGAGCGGCTGCCCTATGAAGAGGGCGAAGACGATGTTTACTTCCGCTTGACGCGGGCGGGCACGTTGTACACGCTGGCGTACAGCGTCGACGCGAAGGATTGGCGCACGCTTGCGACCGATTACGCCTTTGATCTGCCCGCCGAGGTTGAAATTTTCGTGACGGTCTATTCCCCGCCGGGGGTGGTCGCCGCGCGCTTCAGCGAGATGAAGATCGATTAGCAAGTATCTCATGTACTAAAGTAGGTTCTCGAAACAAATCCACGAACGGATGTAGGGGCACACCTGTGTGTGCGCCCGAAACCGGGCAGACACACAGGTCTGCCCCTACACTAAAACTTTCGCAAGGCCATTTTTAGGGCGTCCAGCGCACATCTGTACCGCCAACCTGATGATTCTCCCAGCGCGCCAGCGTGAACAGAAAATCCGACAGGCGATTGACGTAGGGCAGCACCTGATCGCCGATGGGTTCGTGTTCCACCAGCGCTGTGATCACGCGCTCGGCGCGGCGGCACACCGTCCGCCCCATGTGAATCGCGGCGGCGGCGGCAGTCCCCCCCGGTAGGATGAAATAAGTGAGCGGTGGCAGTTCGCCTGTCATCTGGTCGATGCCCTGTTCCAGCCAGGCGACAGTCGCCGCGTCCATGCGCACGACATAGCTGTTAGGCGCGTCAAGCGGGGTGGCGAGGTCCGCGCCGAGGTTGAACAACTGATGCTGAATACGGGCGAGATAAGCGTCTGTTCCCGCGGTTGGCTGCTGCGCGCGCGCTAACCCCAGCGTGGAGTTGAGTTCGTCGATCGTGCCATAGCTTTCCACGCGTAGATGATGTTTGGGCACGCGCCCGCCAGAGAACAGGCTGGTCGTCCCGTCATCACCCGTTTTCGTGTAAATCTTCATCGTCTTTCCTTTTCCTGCGAGCTGCACTACAGTTAACATATCTGTCTGAGAAGTCTTACAAACTGCACACCGCTTCATCCACACTGATGATACCAATTGGACGTATTGGTGTGCGATCTCAAGTTAAAATGGTATATGTTGCAATAATGTTTTCACGATGCTTTAGGAGCGGCGATGGTCGCATGGTATAACCTATACGTCAATCACACCGACCAGCCAACCATTGCGACCCGCTTACGCGACAGTTTACTCCAACTTGGTTACACTGAATTCAATGCGTTCGGTCTCATGCCGGGGCGCGTCTACCCGGATGCGGTGCGGTTATTCATTGCACCACCGCAGGGGGATTGGGTGCGCGTGATCGCGGAAAAGCCGTTGACGTTCGCGCTGCCCGCTTTCCCCCGCGTGATCGAAGCATCACTGGAGGGAACTGGACTGCGGGTCTATGTCGATGCTTTGCTCGCCGATTCCGTCACCGCCTTGGCGGATTACCCGTGCAGCGAGCGGGCGCTCACCGCGCCATTTGACGCGACCAGCACCGACTCCGTGGGCGGTGTGCCGCTGGACGCGCTGCCGGACGACGTGCGCCAAATGGCCAGCGGGCTGGATCCGCGGCAGGTCGGCAAGCTGTTCAACCGCATGAGCGCCACTGTGCTCGGCAAAGTTGGCGCGGAGGCGGGCGACGCAGGCGATCTCCTCAAAACGACCGACTGGAGCACGCCGAACGGCCAGCAGATTCGCCGCGTGCTGGCGTGTCTGCAGCTCGACACCACGCCGGATTTCGTCACACTGCGCGATGCATATGCGCTGCATGAACGCCGCCGCCGCAACCCGAAGGCGAACCTCTACCCCGGCGATGCCGAGGCCATGCAAGCCGTCCCCAACGCGCTTGCCTTTATTCCACTTTACGCAGGCAGGGATTAATGTCCGCAAAAGATCGTGTGCGGTGGGATGCTATCTACCGCGAAACCGCCAATTTTCCGTACCCGTATCCAGATCCGCTGCTCTTTCAGTACGTGCCGCCGATTCACGGCATGGGGCGCACCTTTCGCGCGCTGGATCTCGCATGCGGGCTGGGGCAGAACGGGCTGTGGTTGGCGGCCCAGGACTATGTCGTCGATCTGATGGACATCAGCCGAACGGCGCTCACCCGGGCGCAGGACCAAGCCGTGGAACGCGGCCTACGCAATGTCAACTTTATTCAAGTCGATATCGACGAACTGAAGCTGGATGCGAACACCTATGATGTCGTGTGCGTAGTCCGCTTCCTGCGCCGCGAACTCTTCCCGATGCTGCGCGGCGCAATCAAACCGGGCGGGCGCATCATCTACGAATCGTTCAATACCCGGTGCGCCAACCTCGTCCCGGACGCCCCACGCGACTTTCTGCTCGGTCAGGGCGAACTCGCAGGCTACTTCGGCGACTGGCGCGTGCTGCGCAACAGCGAAGCCGAACACGTCTCGCAGGTTGTCGCCATCAAGCCGGAGTAAGGCGTGTTCTCGCCCCTCGTGCGGCAGCGTCTGCTGCTGGCGGCGCTCCTGTGGTTCGGCTCGACCGGGCTGCTGTGGACACCGATCCTATCTCCACTCGACTGGCTGACGCTGCCCGGCTACTATGCCATCAGCGCGCTGCTGCTCGACCTTGCGGCGCGCTTCCGCGCCCGCGATGTGTTCGCGCTGCTCACGCTGGCCGGGATCTATGGGCTGCTGGCGGCGGTGTTCATTCACCCCGCCACCGCACTGATCGACATGCCGCGCACGCTGTTCACGCGGGCGCTCGGCGCGCACGCGCTCGTCGGCTTGATCGCGCTGGTCACGTTTCTGCGCGGGCGCAATTCGCTCTTCTACCTCGGCGGCGCGCTGCTGGTCGGAGTAGCGGCGGGGGTGTGGGCACGCTGGTCGCCTGTCGAGCTGTGGGGCACCGCCGAACCAACCCCGCTGATCACCGCGCTCAGCACGTTTGCGGTCGGCGTGGTCGTGTACCTCGCGCTGTCGGCGCTAGCACAGCAGCCCGATCCCCCAACCGACTATCGCCTGTCGCCGCTCGGCTGGCTGATCATCAGTGTCATCGGCGCGGCGCTGATCCTGTTCCACGCGGCGCAGGGGCGCATCGACGGCGTGGCGGCGATCACCAGCCTCGTGCTGGTCGGCTTCAGCACGGCGATCCTCTGGTTTCAGAAGCGCGTCAAAGGCGCCATGCTGCTCGACCGCCTGCCCGCCCAGCGGCTGCCCGGCGGGCTTCTCCCGGCGGTGGCTTTCTTCGTCGGCGTGATGACCGGCTGTTTGCTGCCACGCACCGATCCCGACGGCATTTCGATCCTCGTCAGCCTGTTCGCCGCCTACGGCGTGATCTGGCTGCCTGCCGTGTCGATTGTGCTCGGCTGGCGGTCATTCGCGCGGCAGGCGCGGGCGCTGAAGTTATAATTGACGTCCGGCGTGAACCATTGTAAACTCTCCATATCCCTAGATAACTGGAGTGTGGAATGCCGGACAACTCCTTGACGAGTTTTAGCGATTTTATCAACCATGACCTCGATTTGAGCGGCCTCGACGCCCCGCCGCTGTTCTCCGAAGACGACATCACCCAACTGCTCAGCGCCGAACTGTACGCCGAAACGCTGCGCATTGTGCGCCGCGAAATGCGCGACCCCGATGGCCTCCCGCTCAAATTCAGCGCGTTCAACCGCGAAGCCCTGTTTCACTTGTCCACTATCGTCGGCAAGATTCTGCGTGCTCGCTACCCCGAACGCCTCGATCAAGACGAGTGGCGGGATGCCGCGGCGCTGGCCGTCGCGCTGGCGTGGCTGGTGCGCGCGCAGTTGGACTCGGACGATCCGACCGTGTAGCGGTACAATCGATGCGTATCCTTCTGCACAGATGGAGCACGCATGGACAGCGAACGCATTACGCTGCTCGACGGTAAACGCCTACTTCTCGGCGTGACGGGCAGCATTGCCTGCTATAAAGCGGTGGATCTCGCCAGCAAATTGACGCAGCTCGGCGTGCAGGTCGACGTCATCATGACCGAGTCCGCGCAGCAGTTCGTCACGCCGCTCACGTTTCAAGCGGTGACCGGACGCCCGGTCTACACGAGCATGTGGACCTCCGGCGGTGGATCGCTGCCGACGCATGTCGCCCATGTCGGCCTCGCCGAAAGCGCCGATCTCCTGATCGTCGCGCCCGCGACCGCCAACACCCTCGCCAAACTCGCGCACGGTCTCGCCGATGATTTGCTCGCGATTACGGCTCTCGCGACGACTGCCCCCATTTTGATCTCCCCGGCCATGGATGGTCACATGTACGCCAGCCTCGCCGTGCAGGAGAACCTCGCCATTTTGCAGGGACGCGGCGTCACGCTGATCGAGCCGGAAACCGGGCGCTTCGCCTCGGGTCTGGTGGGCGTGGGACGCTTCCCCGAAACCCCCAAGCTCATCGGCGCGATCCGCCACCGCTTGGGGCGCAGCGGCGCGCTCAAGGGTAAGAACCTCGTGATCACGGCGGGGGGTACGCGCGAACCGCTCGATCCCGTGCGCTTCATCACCAACCGTTCGAGCGGCAAACAGGGTTACGCGCTGGCGCAGGCCGCCGCCGATGCCGGCGCCGAAGTCATGCTGATCAGCGCGGCGCGGGGGCTGACTGCCCCGTATGGCGTGCAGGTCATCCCGGTCGAATCGGCATACCAGATGCAGCAGACGGTGCTCACCCATCAGGCGGGCGCAGACGCGCTCATCATGGCGGCGGCAGTCGCCGATTTCCGCCCGCGCAGCATCTCTGACCAGAAGATCAAGAAGACAAGCGGCAGCGATCCGCTCACGCTGCATCTGGAGAAAAACCCGGACATTCTGCTCTCAGTCAAAGAGCGGCGGCGCGATCTACATCGCCCGCGCGTGGTGGTCGGCTTCGCGGCGGAAAGCGAAGATTTGATCGCCCATGCGCGCGAAAAGCTGGAACGCAAGGGGCTGGATCTGCTGGTGGCGAACGACATCACGGCGAAAGATGCGGGCTTCGACGTGGACACCAACCGCGTCGTGATCCTCGACGCGCGCGGCGGCCAGGAAGCGCTCGAACTGGCGAGCAAAGCCAATGTCGCAGAGCACATCATCCAGCGCGTCGCACAGCTCTTAGGTCAGTGAACAGTTGACAGTGGTCAGTTCACCTCACCCCAACCCCTCTCCGAGCGGAGAGGGGCTTTTCCTCGCGCCGTTCCCATATTCGGTTGACAGTGAAATACACTTACCAATTGAGCCCTTGTAGGGACGCCCAACGGGGCGTCCGTCGCATTTCTAGGCACGCGGACGCGATTCGCGCATCCCCTACGAAAACGAATTCAATTTAGCCAACGGTGTTGGCTCCCTCCCTGAATTCGGGGGAGGGGTCGGGGTGGGGTAAAAACAGCGGACGCGCCGTTGCGCGTCCCTACGGATCAGTCCGCTGTTCGTAGGGTAACCGTAGGGTATCATCTGTTCATAGCGTCCTGTATAATCGGCGTGCCCGGCAAACGGGTCAATTGCCATGGAAGCGTGAGATTTTTGCATGAGCTATACACCTCAGCTTGACGATGATACCCAACCCCGCTCGCCGCTCAAGGACATTCCCCTGAAACCCACCATCAGCGTCGATGATGTCGAAGACGCGCCCCCGTCCAGCGGCTGCGGCATGTACGCCTTGATCTCGGTGGTGCTGGTGGTGTTCGCGGTCGCCATCGTCGCCTTGGCGGGCGCGGCAGGCTGGACGTCCGGTCAACGCGAAGCGGAAACGCTGGTGCGGAGCACGCGCGACGCTGCCATCCGCGATCAAGTCGACCGCATTCCCGGCGATGTCGCGTCCGGCAACACGGTGCTGCTGCGCACGCGCCTCGAATGGCTGGCGACATCCGCGCCCGAATACAACGACCTCCCGAATCTGGCGCTGACGGGGACAGCCGTCTATCTCAACACACTGCCCACGACCACGCCCACACCCTCGCCGACGCCGGAAGCGACGACCGAAGCCGCGCCCAACGAACTGGCGATTGCTACCGTCGAGGACTCCGACAGCGGCTTTGATGTCGCTGCGCTCTACGAGCAGGCGGAGACGGCCATGAACGGATCGCTGTGGGAAGACGCGATTGAACTGCTCGACGTGGTCGTCGGGCTGGATCCGAGCTTCCGGCGCGACGAAGTGCGCCGCGCGCTGAATCAGGCGTTGCAAAACCGCGCGCTCGAACTCTACAACGCGAATCAACCCGCCGCCGCCAACATTCTGGTCGGGCGTGCGGAGGAATATGGCCAGATTGACTCCGGCCTCGACTATGAACGCTACGCCGCCGAATTGTATCTGCGCGCGCGCAATGCGATTGGCCTCGGCAGCCCGGTCGCGATTTCGACGCTGCAAGAGCTAATTAGCCTGGGCGCGGGCGGGCGCTACTACGACGACGCCATGCAGCTCCTGTATAACCAGTACGTACTGATCGGCGACTCGTACCTCGCGCAGACCAACTACTGCAGCGCGGCCAGCCAGTATCAACAGGCGATGAATATCTTCAGCAGCGGCACGGCGAACGGCAAATATGCCAACGCGCAGAACCTGTGCCTCAACGCGCCGCCGACCGTCGATCCGAATTGGGCGCTGACGCCCGGTGCGGTTGCGCCTGTAGGTGTGGTCGCGCCACCGGGACAATGAAACTGCTCTCACCCGGTTCTCACTTTTGCTTCATGTGATCTTTAGCCGGGAAACTTATCTTGGAGACAGTTTCATTTGAACTTGGTCGAATTGAGATGACGAACTAGGCGAGGCTCGTGACTTACTGTTAGCAGCCAAGTTCAAGGGCTAGGGTAAAATAGACCCTTCACATGCCCATCCCTCTAGAACCGCTCGATGTGTCCCCCCTCACATCGGGCGGTTTTGGTTTTCCGACAGTGCGTTATAATCCCCCTCTTCACGCATACAGACGTTATGCGGTATCGATTCGCCCCGGCTACAGCAGTGTAGGGACGTGCTTCTGCGCGTCCGGTAAAGCGGACAGCCTTCTGGCTGTCCCTACCATCGACCAGCGAACGCCGCATCGCGTCGCATCAAGGGAAATTGCCCATGCCGGGGAAATACTACGAGGATCTTGAACCGGGGATGATCATCAAGCACGAGTTGGCGCGCACGATTACCGAAGCCGATAACGTGCTGTTTTCCAGCCTCACGATGAACACCCAACCGCTGCACATCAACGAAGACTTTGCCGCCAAAACGCAGTTCAAGCAGCGGATCGTCAATGGCTTGCTGACGATGAGTCTAGTTGTGGGCATCAGCGTCAACGACCTGACCATCGGGACGATCATCGCCAACCTCGGCTACGAGAACGTAAGTCACCCCGCGCCCGTCTTTCACGGTGATACCATCTATGTCGAGACGACCGTCGTGTCGCGCCGCGAGAGCAAGTCGCGCCCCGATACCGGCGTGGTCACGCTCAAGCACATTGGCCGCAATCAGGATGATGTCGTGGTGTGCGAAGTTACCCGCTCCGCGTTGTTTTTGAAGCGCCCCACGGATGCTGATTCCGAGAACTAACAGGCATCCGGTTATGGCTTTTTCGACCCCACCCCGAATTCAGGGAGGGGAGCAAACATTGCCCGCAATGTCTCCCCTCTCCCCGCTTGCGTGGGAGAGGGGTTGGGGGTGAGGGGTTTATAGACGCTCCTGCCTCGGCCTGACTTTTCCGAGACAGACAAAGCGGACAAGGCAGGCCTTGTCCCTACAAAATCCGGGTTTCATTTACTGCTGTGCCGATAAGGATTGGATTGATGAACTGGGATTCTCTGTTTGCCGAACGTACCAAACAAATGAAACGCTCGACCGTGCGCGAAATCCTCAAATTGACGGCCAAGCCGGAAGTGATTTCGTTCGCGGGGGGGCTGCCCGCGCCCGAACTCTTCCCCGTGGATCGCATCCGCGAGGCGACTGATGTCGTGCTGGCGGAGCGCGGACGCGAAGTCTTGCAGTACAGCACGAGCGAAGGCATGCCCGAATTACGCGGCTTGATCGCCAAGCGGCTGGCGCATGGCAACTTCCAGATTCACCCCGACAACATCCTCATCACCAGCGGGTCGCAGCAGGCGATTGACATGCTGGCGCGCATCTTCCTCAACGAAGGCGACCGCGTCGTCGTGGAAAACCCGACCTACGTCGGCATGATGAGCTCGTGGAAATCGTACTACCCGCGCTTCTCTGCCGTGCCAACCGACAACGACGGCATGCTGGTCGACGAACTGCCCACGCTCCTCGCCGAACCGCACAAAGTCATGTACGCCATTCCGACCTTCCAGAATCCGCAGGGCACGACGCTGGTGCAGTCACGCCGCGCCCAACTCGCGCGCATTCTGGTCGAACATGGGCTGCCATTCATCGAAGATGATCCCTATGGCGAACTGCGCTACAGCGGCGACAAAGTGCCCTCCGTGCTGCAAATGGAAGCCGAAGTGCGCGGCGCAACCAACGCCGACGGCAATGTGATCTACTGCGGCACATTCTCGAAGATCCTGACGCCGGGTCTGCGCATTGGCTGGGTGGCGGCGGCTTTCCCGGTGATCGACAAACTGGTGCAGGTCAAGCAGGGCGCGGATCTGCACACGAGCACGCTCAATCAGGTGATCACCTACGAAGTCGCGCGCGACGAAGCCTTCCTCGACGCGCACATCGCCCATCTGCGGGAGGTCTACCGTCAACGCCGCGACCTGATGCTCCAGACGATGGACGAATATTTCCCGGCGGAAGTCACCTGGACACGCCCCGAAGGCGGTCTGTTCCTCATGGTGACCCTGCCCGCGCATCTCGACGCGACCGACCTGCTTAAGCAGGCGCTGACGCACGATGTCGCGTTTGTGCCCGGCGAAGGCTTCTACATCGGCGACGCGGGCAAGAACACGTTCCGCCTGAACTTCAGCAATTCGCGGGAAGAACGCATTGTCGAAGGCATCAAGCGGTTGGGCGGGGTGCTCAAAGCGGCCATACGGGAGAATTAACCTCATCCCCTAACCTGGAGAGGGGAAATGGATGCGGAGATATGTAGGGGCGCACGGTTGTGCGCCCTTGTGTTTAGACAAAACCTCACCCCTCTCCTAAAAGAGAGGACCAATGTGCTCGGTTCATGCCCCCTCCCCCGGAGGGACCCCCGCCGGCAGGTGAGGTTGAGTGTTTTCACTAATTGTGACATCGCCTCATACCTCTTCCCGACAGATGACGCCGTTAGTGGAAGACCCCCCCTTCATCGCGTCCGCCTGCATGTGGCTGGAAACGCAGCGCTTTGGTCAACTTTCTCGCCACTGATAGGCGGTACTGGTTTCTGGCGTGGTGAGCTGGTAGCGCCGACCGTTTTGCAGGTCGATGATCGTGAGCGTGCCGAGGCGGTCGGTGATGTTCTCGTAGCCCGCGACAAAACGGCCATTCGGGGAGATGCGCGGCGCGTTTAGCGGTACGTCGAGCGCGAGCACGGGCGTCTGCCCGCCGCCAGAAAGGTCGATGTCGACAACTTGCAGCACGTCCGCCTGTGCGATCACCGCGCGGATGACGCCTGGCAGCACTTCGACTGCCGCGCGCACGTTGATCGACGAGTCGAACGGCACCCACTGCGCGGGCGCAGATCCCGCCGCGACTGGATCGAACACATAGAAACCCGCCGACACGCCCGAAGGCGCAGCCGCATCCGCGTAGCTGTAGGCGCGACCATCGGCTAACCAGCGCGCGCGCCGCCCGCGTATCTTCCGCCGACTCGGGCACGGGCGCTTCGATCAGCGCCTTGCTCGTCAGGTCAAACACGCCCGTCCACACGCGATCCCCACGATAGATATCGACCAGCAGGCGTGAGCCATCCGGCGAAAACTGCGGACGCCGATAGATCGTGTCCGCCGCGTTGACGATCAGTAGCGACGGGTCTTCGCTGCCATCCATCGGCACAGTGAAAATGCCGCGCTCCTCGTCGGCAAAGGCGATCAGCGCCCCATCCGGGCTAAATGTCAGGTTGGTCGGCGCGAAGCTGGTGATCTCGGTGAGGTAGTAGGGGGCGGCGCGGCTGAAGGGCTGAATCCACAGCTCTCCCGTCACCACATAGGCGACCGTACCGTCGTTCGGCGCAATCGCGTATTCGCCCACATCATCCAGCGACCCGGTATATTGCCCGGGCGGAGCGCCGTTAGCGGGCATGCGCCACACTTGCAGCGTACCGTTGAAATCCGGCGAGAGGAAGTAGCCATCGGATGACAGGACCAGCGCCGTGACGGGCACGGCGGGCGCGGGTGTCGAGGTTACAGCGACCGGAGCGGGCGCCGTAGCCAGCGGTAGGGGTGTCTCAGTCGGCGCGGCGAGCGGAACAACCACCTGCGTCGGCCCCGGGATCAACGTGGGCGCGATGGTAGTTTCTGGCGCGGGGCGCCCCCACCCATACGCGACCGCCCCTTGGAGCGGCAGCGGGAAGCCCAGCCCCGTGATCGGGTCGTAGAGCGCGATCACGCCGCCCTGAAACGCCGCCAGCAGCGAACCATCCGGCGTCCAGCGCAGACCGGTCAGCGCGACCGGCACCTGCCCGAGCGTTTCGACTTCGGTCGCGCCGCGCTGCAAGCGCATCAGCACGCCGTAGCCTTCCGGAACTTCCGGATCGCGGGCGAAGAACACCAGCGCGTCTTCATCAGTCAAATAGGGGAGACGATACTGGATCGTATCGTCGAGCAGGATGCTTTGCGCATTGGCCGCCGCGAGATTCATCACGCGCAGACTGCCATCGGCCGGGGCAAACACCAATTCGCTGTCGCTGACCCACGCCGTACCAATGCTCGACGGGATGATGCTCGTGAGCGTGGCCAGGCTGCCATCGCGGCGATAGATCCACCACACGTTCTGCTCGGCTTGCGCGGCGAGGAAGGTGCCACCCGGCGACCAGCTCAGGCTGAGCATGGGGCTTTCCAGCAGGTCGACGAAGCCGCCGCTGCCCTGAAAATAGACTCTCGCCCCGGTCAGCGTGGTGTAGGCCAGCGCATCCCCGGTCGGTGACCAAGCGATGGTCTCGCCCGCGCCGCGGAAGTACGGCACGCTGGCGCTCTCCGCTTCCAGACGAATCGGATCGCCCAGCGGCACGTCCGTCGCGGGGATCAGCGTGATGTACAGGCCGTCCTCGGTGCGGTAGGCGAGACGTTCGCCCGCGGCATCCACCCCGAAATCGATGATGTACGCGCCCTCCGGGGTGACCGTGCGCACGCCCGCCGCGCCCACGCCGTACCGCTCGATGCGCCCATCGTTGAGCAGCACGAACAGATCGGCGGGCAGGTTGAGCGCTTCTTGCGCCACCGCCGGAAGGGTGAACAAGCAGATCGTCAGAATCACTATCAGCCGACGCAGCATAGATCGCCTCATTGAAGCTTTGTCAGGGTTCGTCGGTTGCTGGAACGGTACGAATTAGATTCATTTGGGGACCGCGACCAATGTCAGGCAGCGTGTTCCGCTTCTGACTTTTAACTTTCGCCTTTTAACTGCCTAGTATAGCCCGAACTCTCACAAGGCACTGATGGTTGCGCGGCGAATCTGTGCTAGAATTGTTACTAATCACATGAACAGATAGGGTAAGCGAATGATTCAGGGGATTCTCAATCAGGTTCAACTTACGTGGCGGCTGATGTTCGACCAGCGCATTCCCGCCTGGCAAAAAGCAATTGTGATCGTGCCGATCATTTACGTGTTGTCGCCGTTCGACTTCATCCCGGATTTTGTCCTCGGCCTCGGCCAGTTGGATGACATCGGCCTGGTGCTCGCGGCCATGCGCCTGTTTGAATCGGTGGTGCCGGAGTACATCGTGCAGGAGCACCGCAGCAATCTCAGCAGTGGGCGCTCGCAAGCCCCGACCAGCAATGGCTATCATCCCGAAGAACGCGAACGGATGAACGGGTAATTCGGTAGTCTAGAAGTCATTCTAGGGGCGCAGCATGCTGCGCCCCTACCGTTATGATTACGCAATTCTGTTTACCGCATGCGCAGGCGCTGAGCCTGTACCTCTTCCAGCGCGTCGATGGTGTCCTGCAGCCCGGTGACCTCGTCTTGAATCTCCAGCCGCAAGCGCTGCGCCTTCGAGCTATCCACTTCCTTCGTGCCAAGCCGTGACATCTGCGCGTAAATCGTGCCGAGCGACGCCAGCGTGTTGTCAAGCTGGATTTCGGCGCGCTTCATGCCGTTCTCCGTCTCGCGCAGGTTCTCCTGCTGGAGTTCCAGCGACCGCACGCGCTCTTCCAGATCGCGCTTAAGGTCGGCGTCCGCCGTTGCGGTTAGGTCGCGCTTGGCTTGCGCCAGTTTGCGCGGCACCTCCGCCTGATCGCGCCGTACGAGATCGTTGCCGTTAAACGAGTCAATGTGCAGCGCGAGATCGTACATGTGCCCGATCCAGTCGTTGACATCGGCGACCGTCTGCTGCAACTGCGTGCGCATGGCGCCACCGTGGTGCTCGGTCAGCGTGAGCATGCTGCGACGGTATTCCAGCGCGCGTTCCAACCGCTGGCGCGCATCGACGCTGCGAATCTGCCCGAGATCGTACTTGGCCTCGAATTCGCGGTTGAGCGCAATGGTGGCGGCTTCCGGGTTGGTGAGGTTCGACGCGATCAGCGCGATTTCCGCTGCCGCCCCGGCCACCAGCCACATCCACTGCGCCCACCATTCGAAGGGCAGCGGCACAAACAAGAACAGCACCGCTGTCACGATCAGCGTGAGTGCCGTTTGCCAGCTCAAGATCGCGTTCTGCAGCACCGCGCCAGTCACGCGGCTGCGGACTGATTGCTCAGACATAGCCTATCCTTCCGGTCAAGCCGGGACTCACCGCGCGAGTTATTCGGCGGCTTGCTGCGAACCACCTTGCGCGCCGAGCAGACGACGGCGGCGTTCTTCCAACTGGCGGTCGATTTCACCGCCGCGCACCGCATCGTCAATCTGATCGCGCAGATTCTGCGTCGCCATGTCGAGCCGCGCATCTTCGGTGTCGAGGCGATTGCGCACCTGTTCCGCAAAGCTGCTGATTTCCTGATCGCCGACCTTCGCCAGATCGTCGAGGCTCTTGATCGTCTTGGTAGCGACCTGCTTCGCAGCGGCCAGTTCGATGAGCGAGCGCAGTTGTTCGCGCTCCTGCCGGATCGAGGTCAGGCGCGCTTCCAGCTTCATGCGCATGTCCAGCATGGCGTTGTACTGCTGATCCTGCTGCTGCCACTGTTCGTAGTAGTCCTGCGCGAGCTGCTGCTTGGTGTTCAGCTCAGCCTGCGCCGCGGCGGCGAGGTCGTTTTTGCCCTTGAGAATGAGCGTGTCGATATCTCGGTCGAGCTTTTCGGCTGCGGCCGCAAATTCATCGTACTTGCGCTTCAGCGTGCGCACTGTACCACCCACCGTGGCCGCCGAATCTTCGAGCGCTTCCAGATTTTTCTCGGCCTGACGGATGTACTCATCCATCACGGCGACCGAATTTTGCTGCAAAGCCCGATCAACCATACCGTGCAGGCTGGCGTTGATCAGGGTATTCACCTTATCAATCAGTGAAGGAGCCATTGATCCCAATTCCCCCATGAGCTAGACATTTCGTCTAGTATAGCGAGTTTCATTTGTCCATGCACTGCTATACGCAGGACGCGTGCGGGGGTTGCAAAAATGGATGGCAGCGTGTTTAGCCGCGCCGCCGCTCCGGGAATTTTGGCCGCCGACCATCAGTGGGTGGGCGTTTTCAGCGTTCCAAGGTCAACACCGGCTAGGTCGCTTTGAAACCGCGTCCGTTAAGCGACAGGCTGCGACTTTGACAGAGATGATTGGCAGGTAGATCGAGAAGCAGCTTCCCTTGCCGGGTTCGCTTTCGACAGTGGCGCGCCCGCCGTGCAATTGGGCGATGCCCTGAACGATGGCCAGCCCCGCGCCCGCGCCCTGATTCTCGTAGATATCGCGTTCGTGCTGGTAGAAGATTTCCCAGATGTCCTTGTGGTATGCCGGATCAATGCCGCGCCCGTGATCTTCGACGGACAGCACAAGGTAGCCGTCAAACGTGCGCGCGCCCAAAATGATCGGCGCACCGTTGGGCGAGAACTTGATCGCGTTTTCGAGGAGTTGGATGAGTGCCATCTGCAAATAGGGCGAATCGGCGACAAACGGCGGGAGCTGCTCGTTGACTTCAATGTTGATGTTTGGCGGGAATTCCGACGTCTGGCGCGCCGACTGGATCGCCGCGTTGAACAGTTCGTTGATGTTCATGACCGGGGCGCGGCGCATCATGTACATGCGCTCGGCATCGCCAGTTTCCATTTCGACCAGATGGATGAAGTTCTCGATCAGCCGCCGCAGACGCGCCGCGCCCGCGCTGACGCCGCGCAGAAACAGCATCATGTCTTCGCCGCTCAGCGAATAGTTCTGCGTGTCGTTGAGCATCTCCGAATAGGCGACGACGAACGTCAGCGGCGTGCGGAACTCGTGATTGAGGATCGTGAGGATCGTCTTCTTGAGGTCGCGCATCGCGCCGCGGTGCAAATCGTTGAGCGCGCGATGCCGGCTGAGGCGCGAATCGACCGCGATGATCAGGTCTTCCGCGTCAAACGGTTTGGTCAGGTAATCGTCCACGCCGAGCATTTTGCCCCGGTGAATATCCGGTTTCTCGCTCAACGCGGTCAGGAAGATGAACGGAATACGAATCCAGGCGCGCTCTTTGCGCACTTCGCGCAGCAGTTCCAGCCCATTCATGTGCGGCATCATGATGTCCGACACGATCAGGTCCGGCAGGCGCATGCACGCCCGCAGGGTTTCGAGCGCCTGCTTGCCATTCTCGACGCTGATTACCTCGTAATGTTCGAGTTCAAGCACGGTCTGAATGCCTTCCAGCAGGTTCAGATCGTCCTCAACTACCATAATCAACCCTTTGGCAGCGACGTCCGAGTCCGGGTTACGTTGGTTCAGCGAGAGCATGCGGTTTCTCCGAGACTTGCATTTTCGTGGTGTGGAGCCTCACGTTATTTTCTCATCATATAACCTTTTTCGATCTGCGAAAGTTGGAATTTTCCGTGAATTTCCGGTAAATCGACGAGCGCCGCCTCAACGCACCGCGCCGCTATACGGACCCGGAGTCACCCCTCGAAGGCCCCCCCCCCCAACGACCGGCGGGCGGCCCCCCCCACCGCCCCCCCCCCCCCCCCCCCCCCCCCCCCCCCCCCCCCCGGCCCCCCCGCCCCCGCCCCCCCCGCCCCCCCCCCCCCCCCCCCCCCCTCCCCCCCCCCCCCCCCCCCCCCCCCCCCCCCCCCCCCCCCCCCCCCCCCCCCCCCCCCCCCCCCGCCCCCCCCGCCCCCCCGCCCCCCCCCCCCCCCCCCCCCCCCCCCCCCCCCCCCCCCCCCCCCCCCGCCCCCCCCCGCCCCCCCGGGGGGGGCCCCCCCCCCCCCCCCCCCCCCCCCCCCCCCCCCCCCCCCCCCCCCCCCCTCCCCCCCCCCTCTCCCTCCTCCGTTTTTCCTTCTCCCCCCCGCCGGGGTCCCTCCGTTTTTTCCCCCGTGCCCGTGTTGTCCCCCCCCCCCCGAATTAATAACCCCCCCCCCCCCGCCCCCCGGCGCACGCAAAAGGCTCCGCTCCCCCCCCCCTTTTCCCCCCCCCCCCCCCCCCCCCCCCTCCCCCCCCCCCCGGGGGCCGCCCCCCTGCCCGCCCCGGGGCCCCGGCCCCCGGCCCCCCCCCCCCCCCCCCCACCCGCCCCCCCCCCCCCCCCCCCCGCCCCCCCCCCCCCCCCCCTCCCCCCCCCCCTCCCCTCCCCCCCCCCCCCCCCCCCCCGCCCCCCCCCCCCCCCCCCCCCCCCCCCCCCCCCCCCCCTTCGGGCCCCGCCCCTCGGGCGGGGGCCGCCCCCCCCCCCCCCCCTGGGCCTTTTGGGCGCGGGGCGCTTTGCTACCAGCGACGCCCATTTCTAACCGTTTGGCTATCTCCAAGCTGATGGATCGCCAGCAGATCGGAGAGCAGCGCGAAACCCGTTTGCAGCTTGCCCGCGCCCGCCCCGATCAGCGTCACGTCACCGAGTAAATCGGTCGTATAGGTGACCGCGTTGGTCGTGCCGCTCACCCCCGCCAGCGGGTGGCTGATCGGAATGCGGCGTGGCTGCACGGATGCACCCTGCGGCGTCACCTGCGCGATCAGCTTCCAGCGCTCGCCTGCCGCTTTCGCCGCGTCGATGTCGGCGGGCGTCAGGTGGCTGATCCCCTGCACATGCATGTCCAAGGCGAGGAACTTCCGCCCGAAGAGCGCCTGCGCGAGGATGCGCGCCTTGCCCGCCGCGTCCCAGCCTTCGACATCGGCAGTCGGGTCGGCTTCGGCGTAACCGAGCGCCTGCGCTTCGGCCAGCGCTTCGGCGTAGGGTTTGCCGCTTTCCATCTGCGTGAGCATGTAGTTGGTCGTGCCGTTGAGGATACCGCGCGCCGATGTGATGGTGCAGCCCTGCAGCGCCTGCATGGCGAGGCGAATCGACGGCGTACCTGCCATCACCGTGCCTTCGAACAGCACCTGTCGCTGGGCTTTCTGGGCGAAGCTCATCAGGTCGTTGTAGGCGACCGCCACCGGGCCTTTGTTCGCCAGCACGACGTGTTTGCCCGTTTGCAGCGCCAATTCGCACAGGTTGAGCGCGGGCTGACCGGTTTCGAGGTTCGACGGGCTGGCTTCGACCAGCACATCGGCGTGGCTCTCGCGGATGATGCGTTCCGCGCTCCACCCGCGTTCCAGCCCTTCCCACGAATCCGGGTAAGCAGTGAAATCGCCGAGCAGTGCGTCCAGATCAAGCCCGGTCGGGCTGTACAGCGACCCGCGCCGTCCAGTCACCACGGCGACGACCTGCGGCTCGAAGCCGTAGCGTGCCTTCAGATCAGCGCGTTTGTCGCGGAGAATTTGCACGAGGCCCTGACCCACTGTGCCAAAGCCGATGAGGATAATTTTCATGGAGCTTCCCTTGTGTCGCGGCGGTTAACGCGTTGGATTATATAACCAAAGTTCTTTGCGAACACGCGCTCATCTACTGTAGAATCGAGCGACTTTGGCGCACGTTACTGCTGCTGTAACAAGGTGCTTTACCCCGAATAGCTTTGGAGAAATCTTATGACGATCAATACGTCCACCCGCCCCGGACCCATCGCGCAGTCGTTGATCGCGCGCGATGATCAAACCATGTCCGGCTCGATGGTGCCGCGCTATCCCTTTGTGATGGAGCGTGGGCTGGGAGCGCAGGTCTGGGATGTGGATGGCAACGAGTACATCGACTTCGCGGCGGGCATCGCCGTGAATTCGACGGGCCATTGTCACCCCAAGGTGGTGCAGGCGATCACCGAACAGGCGCAAAAATTCATTCACATCGCGGGGACGGATTATTATTACGAAGTGCAGGTGCGCCTCGCCGAACGCCTCGCGCAGATTGCGCCGTTTAAAGAAAATGCCCGGGTCTTTTTAGGCAATTCCGGCGCGGAAGCCGTCGAAGCGGCGATCAAAATGGCGCGCTGGTACACCAAACGCCAGAATATCATCGCCTTTTTCGGCGCGTTCCATGGGCGCACGCTCGGCGCGCTCTCGCTGACGGCCAGCAAAGTGGTTCAGCGCAACGGCTTCTTCCCGCTCATCCCCGGCGTGCATCATGTGCCGTACAACAATCCGTATCGCTGCCTGCATGGGCGCGAGCAGAGTCAATGCGAAGCGCACTGCACGTGCGCCAACTATATTGAAGATGTGGTCTTCAAGAAGATCATGCCCGGCGACTCGGTCGCGGCGATCATCCTCGAACCGATTCAGGGCGAAGGCGGCTATATCGTGCCCGATCCGCGCTTTGTGCAGGAACTGCGGGCGATCTGCGATAAGTACGGCATTCTGCTGATCTCCGACGAAGTGCAGGCGGGCGTCGGGCGCACGGGCAAATGGTGGGCGATTGAGCATTTCGGCGTCGAGCCGGATATCGTCACCTCGGCTAAGGGCATTGCCAGCGGCATGCCGATCAGCGCGATCATCGCCAAAGAACATGTCATGAGCTGGCCGCCCGGCGCGCACGGCTCAACCTTCGGCGGCAACCCGATCTCGTGCGCGGCGGCGCTCGTCACGCTCGATCTGGTCGAGCAGGGCTACATGCAGAACGCGGTCGAGCAGGGCGAATACATCATGGAAGCGCTCGAAGAGATGCGCTCGCATCACCCGACGCTCAAGCATGGGCGCGTCGCCGGCAAGGGTTTGATGATCGGCGCGGAGCTGGTGCTCGACGAGAAGCGCACCCCGGCGGCGGTCGTGCGCAACACCGTCGAGAAGGCCGCGCTGGAAAACGGGCTGCTCATCCTCGGCGCGGGCGAGAATACGCTCCGCTTCTGCCCGCCGCTCATGATCGAACGCGACACGGTGCAGCAGGGGCTGGAACGTTTCGATCTTGCGCTCACGCAGGCCGAACGCGAAGCGGGCTTGCTGTAGGCTTGTCAGTTCACCTCACCCCGTTTCGCTGCGCTCAACCGCCCCTCTCCAGAAGGCGAGGGGCAATGGCACGCCAAGTCGTATCCCTCTCCACCTGAGTTGGCGAGGCAAGAGGGGATTTAAAAAGCATCTCTTAAAGCCTTTCTATTCGCCAGCGGACGCGATTTATCGCGTCCCTACGAAAACTATTTGGCTTGGCGGGCGGTGTTGGCTCCCCCCTGAATTTTGGGGAGGGCCGGGTGGGGTGCGTTACAGCCTGCGCCCGTATTTGCTCCGATTATTGCAAACGCTCCCAGTCGCCTCCATCTGATCTCATATACCACCTATGACATTTGACTGATATAAAGCCTCCATCGTTCGTGCTATCCTAAGCAGTAATTTGGTCTTTCGTTCTTGAGCAGAGCGGCTTCGGGAATCCACGAGAGATGAGCGCCTAAAGCACCCCACGTCCTTCCCCGAAGGTTCAACGCACCGCCGTCACGCATCCACATGCACACTGTTTAGCGGTATAATGCCGCAACCTTTCGCCGCCCCGCTGCGTATAGGAAAGTAGCCACGCAAGGCGAGAGGAAGACGTCGATTGGAGAGAACAAGTTGTCTACGCCCGATCCGGTTGTCCTAGAATGGGTACATGCCGCGCTGGAAGGCGATCAGGATGCATTCGCGGAGCTGGTCTACACCTATCAGGATTCGGTGTACAACCTGGCGTACCGGATGCTCAATGATCGGGGCGAAGCCGAAGACGCCGCACAGGAAACGTTTCTCCGCGCTTATCTCAACCTCCAGCGGTACGACCCCTCGCGTTCGTTCAAGACCTGGCTGCTGACGATTGCGTCGAATCACTGCATTGACCGCATTCGCCGCCGCCGCATGACGTGGCTATCGATTGAGGATGATCCGCTGCCAGCCTTAAGCCTGAGCAGCGAGGAACCCGAACCGGAATTCGCATCGATCATGCGGGAGCAAAGCCGCGAAATTCAGGCGCTGCTCAAGGAACTCAACCCCGAATATCGCGCCGCCGTCGTGCTGCGCTATTGGTATGACTATTCGTATACCGAAATTGCGGACATTCTCGACACGACGGAAAGCGCCATAAAAAGCCGCCTGTTCCGCGCTCGGCAGATTCTGGCCGAGAAGATCAACCCGAAGACGGCGTCGGGTCCGCTGACGGCGCTATTGGAGAACGTGTAAATGGCGAACGAACGAGGACGACGACTAATGCAAGAAGCGTTGGATGGCGAACTGGAGTCGGAAGCGCTCCAGGAGCTGTACCAGCGCATTGATGACCACCCCGACGAAGCGGCTGATTTCCAGAAGCTGAAGCATGTTGACCGCCTGCTGCGCGCCGCGCCCATGGAACGCGCCCCGCAGGGCTTGGCGCTCAAAATCATGGCGAAGCTGGCGGAAGGTTTGCAGCCCGAACATCTGATGCGCTCGTCGGGTTTGGCGCTGGCGCTCGGTTTGGCGCTGGTCACACTGGTGCTGACGCCGCTGCTGGCGGGCTTAGGCTGGCTGATCGTCAACGCGGTCGGCAATGCGGGCGCGCTCACCGCGCTGATCAACCAGATCGCCGGGCTGCTCTCGCTCATCATGAATTCACTGGACGCGCTCGTGCAAGGGGCGCGCGATGTGCTCAACACGTATCCGGAAGCGCCGGTGGTGATGGTTGCGATCATTCCCATCGCGCTGTTCTGGTTGGTGCGGTTTGGCTGGCGTAAGGAGCAGGAGTAGACGCGATGAACACTCGGCGCAATCTGCTCATCCTCGCCGCTGTCGTGATCGGGTTGATCGTGCTGTCTCTGCTCGCGCGAAACTTCCTCAACCCGACCACGCTGATCGACGGCACCAATGTCATGTTCACTGACGAATACCGCCTTGACGAAGCGGTTGACGGCGATCTGGTGGTCGTTGCCCGGGTGATCGCGTTGGAAAGCGGCGCGGTCATTGACGGCGATGTGGCGCTGATCGGCAGCGAAATCACCGTCGATGGTCGCGTTGAGGGTGAGCTCACGGTGTTGGGCGAACAAATTCGCCTGAACGAGTCGAGCGTAGTCGACGGCGATGTCAACCTGATGGGGTCGGACGCGCTCGTCGCGGGGCGCATCGACGGGGATATCCTCGTCAATGCCGCCACCGCCGCTTTCACCGCTCAGGCGCAGGAAGCGGGTCTGATTACGGCCTGCGTGGATGAAATCACGCTGCCGGAGGGCGTCGCAGCGGCGCCTTGCCCGGAAGACAAAGCGCTCCATCCGTTTGAGCCGCTGCTCGCGCTGCGTGATGGTACGGGGAGCGGCCTGTCGGTGAGCTGGAGCCCGCTCGGGCTGTCGCTCTCGCTCTCGCTGTCCGTGATCACACTGGTTGGGCTGGCCACCATCGCCGTGACTGCCTTCCCACGCCAGATCAGCCATATTGAAGACGCGGTGCGCGCCCGCCCGACGCGTTTCCTCGGCGTAGGGATTGCGCTGTATGCGCTCGGCGTGGGGCTCACGCTCGCGCTGATCACGCTGCTGGCGGTCGTGCCGCCGCTCGGTTTGCTCCTGCTGCCCGTCTACTTGGTGGCGCTGGTGGCGCTGGTGGCGCTCATGCTGTGCGGGTTGGTCACGCTGGCGCTGGTCGTCGGCGATGTGATCGTGCAGCGCGTGGCGAAAAATCGCCTGCCGCCGCTCGTCGCCGCCGTGATCGGCAGTTTTGTCCTCTCTGCTGGTATCTCCCTGCTCGTCATCCTGCCGTTCGGTTGGTTGGCCGATGTCCTGATCATTGGCGCGCTGAGCGCGGTCGGTTTGGGCGCGTCGACGGTCACCCGTTTGGGCACGCGCCCGGTCACGCCGACGTATTTCGTCCAAGGATGACTAACGGCTAGATTGTCCTCTGTGTGGGCGCGGATATAATAAAGCGCAGCGATGTGTACTTAGAAGGACGCGCCCATGCGACGCTTATTGTTTACCCTGATCCTGTGCCTGTTCGCGGCGTCGGTGAGTGCCGCGCCACTGGCCCAAACGAACTCGTTTGAACTGCTCGTCTTCGATGCGCGTGCCGATCTTGAGGTACTGGCAGATGCGGTGCTGGGCGTTGGCATTCGTCCGCAAAGCTGGACGGGCAATACCAACCTGCAATCGCCGACTATCGTCTCGGATTTGTGGTTCGATAACGAACAACTGGCCGATGCGGTGTTTGGCCCGAGCATCCGCCCAGATGCGTGGATCGGCGCGACCGTGCCGGTACCCGAAGTGATCGCCCGCAATGTACGCCACGACCTCGAACTCGCGGCGGACTCCTTCTTCGGGCGCGACTCGCGCCCGGCGGAATGGCGCGGCGGCGCGCCCATCTTGCGCTGCGATCAAACCCTGCAAAACACGCTGATCATGCTCAGTAGTTTCTATGGCTTGCAGGCGCAAACGCCCGAGTCGGCGATCAACTACTGCGGCGCGGTGCAGGCGGAGATCGAAGACGAGCTGGTTAACATCGTGTTCGGCACACCGGACGCGAACGGCAACCTGCCCAACCCGATTGAACTGCTCGGCGCGGTGCGTGGCGATCTCGAACGCCTTGCCGACGAACTGCTCGGCCTCAACACCCGCCCGAACGGGTACATCGGCAGCCGTGACCTGAACTCGCCCACGTTTGTCGGTGATGTGCTGCTCGATCTCCAATTGCTGGCGGATAATACGCTCGGTCTCGGCAGCCGCCCGCCGGGCTGGATCGGCGCGACGACCAATTCGCCCGCGACCTCGTACCTCAATCTGCGCGCCGACCTCGAACTGCTGGCGGATACCACCTACGGCGTCAACCGCCGTCCGACGGGCTGGCAGGGCGTCAATTCGCTGGAGCGCTGCCAACCGCTGGTGCGGTCGCTGGTGTTCATCGTCGAATCGTCCTTCGAGATTTCGCTCGGCGAGCTTGACCCCGCCGCGCCGGATTACTGCGCGCAGGTCGATATCGCCGTGAATTCGCTGGTCGAAAACCCGCCGGTGCTCGATATCGTCGATCAGGCGGCGGAACAGCGGCTGATGGCGACGTCGAACTATGCGTTCGCCTACCTCGACTATGCGGCGCTCGACTACATGGGCGTCATGCCGGGTGGCACGGAGTTCCGCGCGGTCTACCGTAATTTCGGCGCGTCCAATATGATGTTCGTGAGCGGCGATAACTTCGCGGTGTACCTCGATTATCGCTTCACCACACTGCCGGAGATCACGTTCCGCAGCCTGCCGACGCTCGATGGCGAACCGCTCGCCTACTGCGATGCGCTGTGGTGCAACGGCCCCGGCCCGACGCCCACGCCGACAGGGTATGGCCCGCTGATTGGCGTGCTCATCCAGACGACGCCGATTGCCACGCCCGACCCGGCGACCATCGCCTCCACCAAGCAGCTCGTGTCGTGGAACTACATCCGTGTAACCTACGTGTTCGATAACCTGCAAGCCCGCACGGCGCAGGTCGCGCTGGAAGTCTGCGCGCAGCCCGCCGTCAACGCGACCGGGTGCGAACCAGTGCTGCAGGTGTTCGACAACAACGCGAACGCGGTTAAGCCGGTGATCTCGCAGTACAACGGCCTGAACGTGTATGAGTTCCGCTACGGCTACACGACCAACCTCGTCATCGAAGGCGAGTCGCGCTACGCCAACGACGTGTGGATCGCCGACCCGACGATCCGCTAGGCGGGCACAACAAGGACTAGCATGAAGTCATTTCAGGATCGGCAGTTTGTCTAACCCCACCCCTAAATCCCCCTCGCCCTTGGGCGAGGGGACTTAAGAACTCTTCCCCTCTCCTTTAAGAGAGGGGACGGGGGAGACGTTGAACGGCTAGAGCCGCCCGTACCGTTTGAGCAGTTCCACCAGCCGATCTTTCGGCAGCGCGAACGCCGTGTTACCGCTGCGACCCGTCAGGGTTTCCGCGGTGAGCAGCGCGTTGAGGATCGCTTCTTCGAGGCTTTCCACGACGGCGGCAAACAGCGGATCGAGCGCATCATCGCGCACCAGCGGCGGGTTAATCCGTGCGGCGGGCGTGTGCGACGTGCGGTTGGTCGTCGAGAAGGCGATAGCGAAGTCACCGCTGCCATGATGCCCGACCGATCCGGTTCGCCCGAGCGCAAACGCGGAGCGATTGGCCAGGCGCGTCAACTGGCGGGCGTCGAGCGGCGCATCGGTCGCGATGATCATCATGATCGAACCGCCGCCGACCTGCGGCAGTGCCTCATCGAGCAGTTGCTGCCCCATCGGCGCGCCGAGGAACAGCAGTTCTGCGCGCTGACCATAGTTAGTCTGCACCAGCGCGCCGACGGTGTACGCGTCCACACGCCGTGACGCCGTGCCGATCCCACCCTTGAACTGGAAACACAGCGTCCCGGTCCCCGCGCCGACATTCCCCTCCGCGACTGCGCCGCCTGCCGCGCTCTCCAGCGCCGCAAAGACGTGTTCGGCTTGCACGTGCCGCCCCCGTAAATCGTTGAGAAACTGGTCGTTGCATTCGCCCACCACCGGGTTGATCGATCCGGTCGCCAGGCCAATCTCGGGATTGGTACGCAGCATGTAGGCGATCAGCGCATCGGCGACTTTGCCCACATTGAGCGTGTTTGTGAGCAGAATGGGCGTTTCAATCACGCCGAGTTCGCGGATCTGCTCAAAGCCGACTGCCTTGCCGAAACCGTTGATCGTCGCGACGCCTGCCGCGACCTTCTCTCGAAACAGATTATCGCCATGCGGCAGCACCGCCGTGACGCCTGTGCGCACCACTTCGTCTTGTATCAGCGTCGTATGCCCGACCAGCACGCCGGGCACGTCAGTGATGGCATTGAACTCCCCGGCAGGCAATTGACCGGGCACGATGCCGAGATCACGTACGCGCATCTGTCGCCTCCCGATGGAACCAAATCCCGGCGAAAAACGTATTATGGTGAGAGTCCACTGGTGGGAGGCTGGGATGCGTCACTTAGTCTTGTTCCTGTGTGTGCTGTGCCTGACGAGCGCGTGCAGTTTGTTTGACGGAGTTGCGCCGCTGATTATACCCGAGCCAACCCCGGCAGATCAGCCATATGTGCTGCTCACTGCCGATCAATCGACGGTGCGGGTGGGTGACATCGTGACGGTGCGGGCGCAGTCGTTCCGCGTCGGCATGCCGCAGTATCGCTACACGCTCACGCCGGGCGCGGCGCTGCTCATCCCCTACGCCAGCGGCACACCGAGCCTGAGTCAGCCGGTGGGCGCGGCGCCGTTTGAATTTGTCGTACCTGAAGAAGGGGTCACCGGGGATGTGGTGCAGTTACGTGCGGTCAGCGTCGGCACCGCGAGGTTGAGCGCGTTCGCCTCCGGGGAAATTGCGGCGGCCGATGGCGCTTACATGTGGGGCGGTGCCGATTCCAACGCGCTTGAATTGACGGTGACGCCGTAGCTATTCGCCGCGGACGTATGTCGGGGTGACGCGGATCGCCACCGGGAAGGTCCCGGCGAAGACATCGGGCGTCATGCCGATTTCAGGCATGCTCGTCCCGTATTTCGCCATATACTGCGCGTTTTGATGCGGGGGCGGCGCGGCCGGGTCAGGGTGCGCTTCGCCCATAATCACAAGGTAGTCGTCGGCATCCAGCGTAGCACTGTAGCTCAACGCGACCTGCGGATGTTCCAGGATATTGCGGTATTTCTGCGCTTCTGCGCCCGTGTAAATTAGAAACGTGCCGTCCTCCCACACAAACCACACGGGAGTCGGTTGGGGCATGCCGTCCGCGCGGACGGTGGTGAACCACATATAGACTGCTGTTTGGATCCGTTCCAGAAATTCGGGTTTAATCGCTACGCCCATGACAACCACCCTTGCTATCCAGTAAGCCTGTAACCAGCCTTGCCCGTATTGTACTGTGAGATCGGTTTAATTGGGGAAACAAAAAGGACGCGAGTGCTCGCGTCCTCCGGTTGAGTCGCTGAGCTGATTAGCCGTTGACGGGCGTCATCGTGATGTTGTTGGCCGCCGCCTCTTCCTGCGTCATCGGTTTGACCGTTTTACACAGGGTGATCCAGTAGCCATCCGGGTCTTTGATGTCGAATTTGCGGTCGCCCCAGTATTCGGTCTTGAGGTCGTCAGCTGCCCCGCCGCGCGCCTTGACATCGGCGTAGTACTGGTCGAGGTCGGTCGAATCGGGGACATACACCATGAACTGCACCGTCGCGCCGGGCGTCGGCCCTGCCGGATCTATGCCAAGGCCAAAGCCCGCTTTGCCGAGTTCGAAAATGCCGAAGACTTCGTTCCCGTTGTCATCGTTCATCGACACGCTCTGTTTGAAGCCGAGCGTTTCCGTATAGAACTTCTTGGACACAGCAAAATTCTTGACCGACAGGATGGGCATGATCATGGTGCTTTATCCTTTTGTGAGGTCGAGCAGATTTGCTTATTATAGCACGAATGTTCGTGTAAAGTCAAGAAATTTTGTTCGAATATAATGGGTAAAATTGAGGGTAAAACCGGGGTGAATCCGCCTTCAAATTCAGGGTACGGAGAGAACATGTCTCACCAAACCAAAAAGGTTGTGTAGGGACGCAATTGATGGCGTCCGCTGGCGTGAGGCTCCATTTAAGCGACACTTCATGTCTAGCCCCTCTGCCATACGAACGAGGAGAGGGGACAGCCTTACCGCGTAAGGCCAAACTCCCGCAGCACTTCGGCGGTGTGCTGACCGTGCGCGGGTGGTGGCGTGCGGATCTCGGTTGGTGTGGCGGAGAACCCGACCGGATGCCCGATCATGGGGATACCGTCGAGCACATGGATCAGCCCGCGTGATTCAACGTGCGGATCAGCGAGAATGTCGGTCACCGTGTTGATCGGCCCGGCGGGGATACCGACCGCGAGACTGCGCTCTACCCACGCGCGCGCCGTGTCACCGGCGAACACGTCATTGAGCAAACGTACCAGTTCAACACGGTTGGCGACGCGCGCCGGATTGGTCGCAAAACGCGGATCGCTGCCCCACTCCTCGCGCCCGATCAATGCGCACAACTGGCGGAACTGCCCGTCGTTGCCCACCGCCAGCGCGAAGTCGCCATCGGCGGCGCGAAACGTCTGGTACGGGACAATGCTCGGATGCGCGTTGCCGTAGCGTCCCGGCGTTTGTCCTGAGACAAGCGCATTGCTGGCGATATTGACGAGCGCCGCGATCTGCGAATCGAGTAAGGCGATGTCGAGGTGCTGCCCGGCGCCGGTGCGTTCAGCGTGGAGCAGCGCGGCGAGGATGGCGGAATGCGCAAACAGCCCGGCGAACACATCGCTGATCGCCACGCCGACCTTATGCGGCGCGCCCTCGATTTCGCCTGTGATCGACATGAGGCCGCTCATCGCCTGCACGACAAAATCATAGCCGGGGCGGTTGCTGTACGGGCCGGTCTGCCCAAAGCCGGTGACGCTGGCGTAGACCAGGCGCGGATTGATCGCCTGCAAGTCCGCATAGCCCAAGCCGAACGACGCCATGCCGCCCGGTTTGAAGTTCTCGACCACCACATCGCTGTGCCTGACCAGTTCCCGCGCGATCTGCTGATCATGCGGGTTCTTCAGATCAAGTGTGAGGCTGCGCTTGTTGCGGTTGACGCTCAGGTAGTAGGCGCTGAAGCGCTGGCCGTCGCGTTCCAGCCACGGCGGCCCCCACTGGCGCGTTTCGTCGCCGCGCAGCGGGTCTTCGACTTTGATCACGTCCGCGCCGAGATCGCCAAGCAGCATGGTGCAGAACGGCCCCGCCAACACGCGCGTGAAATCGAGCACGCGCACGCCGCTTAATGCGCCCAATCGAAGCCTTTCCAGATATGCATGCACGTTTGGCCGACTTTGACGAAGCCGAGCTGCGCGTAATAGCCCGCGAGCTGATCGGCACAGTCCAGCGCGATCGCTTGCACATGCGCCAACCGACCGAGCAGCGCCCGCATCAGGGCGAGGCCGATGCCCTGTCCGCGTAACGCCTCGTCGACGATCACGTCTTCGATGAAGGCGCGGAACAGGTCGTCGGTGACGGCGCGCGCAAAACCCACCAGTTCGTTGCCGCGCCACGCGCCGACGCACACCGAATGCGCCAGCAGGTGCTGAATCTCGGCAGTGGTGCGCGTCTGTGTCCACTCGGCCTGCGCGAACAGGCGATGCAGTTCATCTGGTGGAATCGGGCGGGTAAACGAGTAGTCAATATCCATATGATCAACCTCAAGCAGATGCGAATTAGGGGGTTATTGTACCGGAGGAACGCGTGAAAATCGCGGATGGATATGATTCTATCCCTCCCCCGAATTCCGGAGCCGCGGGTTCTGAATTTGCAACCAGTGATTAAATGCTCGATCAGCCAGGGTTTCTGTAGGGGCAGACCTCATGTGTCTGCCTGACTGAATAACCTAGGTGCGCCCCTACGGTATAAATTATCTACCGGACGCCGCTCAAATCTCCAATTGCAGGTTGTACAGCCGCGCATAGCTGCCCCCGCGCGCGATCAATTCGTTGTGCGTGCCCTGCTCGCTGATGCCGTCGGCGGTCAGCACGAGGATGCGATGCGCGTGGCGCACGGTCGACAGGCGGTGCGCGATGACGAGCGTCGTCCGGTTCTCGCTTAACTGCTCCAGCGAGGTCTGGACGGCACGTTCACTCTCGTAATCGAGTGAACTGGTCGCTTCGTCGAGGATGAGGATCGGCGGGTCTTTGAGGAACACCCGCGCGATGCTCAGGCGCTGCTTTTGCCCGCCGGAGAGTTTGACGCCGCGCTGTCCGATATCGGTGTCGTAGCCGTCGGGCAGCGCCATGATGAAGTCGTGGGCATTCGCGCGTTTGGCCGCCATCACGATCTCGTCATAGGTCGCGTCCGGTTTGCCGTAGCGGATGTTCTCCGCGACCGTCCCCGCGAACAGATACACGTCCTGCTGCACCACGCCGATCTGCTGGCGTAGCGAACGCAGCTTCACATCCTTGATGTTGATCCCATCGAGCAGAATCTCGCCGGAGGTCACCTCGTAGAAGCGCGGAATGAGCGAGCACAACGTCGTCTTGCCGACGCCGGACGTGCCCACCAGCGCGACGTATTCGCCTGCCGGGATGGTCAGCGACAGGTTTTTGACCACGTCCTCATGCTCGGCGCGATATTTGAAGCTCACCTTGCGAAACTCGATGTCGCCGCGCGCGTGCTTCAGGTCGCGCGCATTGGGCGCATCCTGAATATCCGGCTCGATTTCGAGGATCTCCATGAAGCGCGTGAAGCCGGTTGCGCCTTCCTGATACAGGTGCGTGAAGTTGATCGCCCGCTTGATCGGATCGACAAGGATGCCGACACACAGCGTATAGGTGAGCAGATCGGCTAAGTCGAGCGACCGATTGACAATCGCCACGGCGCCGAAGACCACCACCGCGATGGTCAGCAAGTGCGTGAAGCCAATCATCCCGGCGTCATAGTTGGCTTCGCTGCGATAGCCGAGGCGGCGGCTGTCCAGAAAGCGATTATTTTCGTGCCGAAATTTGCGCTGTTCAACGGCTTCGTTGGTGAACGACTTGACCACCCGCATGCCCGCCAGCGAATCTTCGACCTGTGCGTTCACATCGCCGATGCGCGCGCGACTGGCGAGCAGGGCTTTGCTCATGCGGCTGTTGAAGTAGAA
Organism: Candidatus Flexifilum breve; assembly: GCF_016713355.1. Taxonomy (NCBI): domain Bacteria; kingdom Bacillati; phylum Chloroflexota; class Anaerolineae; order Aggregatilineales; family Candidatus Flexifilaceae; genus Candidatus Flexifilum; species Candidatus Flexifilum breve. The sequence continues at coordinate 120,790 of NZ_JADJPI010000039.1, read as the reverse complement.
GGCGTACACCGCCATGATCGGCAGGAAGGCGAACACGAGCAGGGTAAGCGGTACGTTGATGGTGATGAGGATGACGAACGCGCCGCTGAACTTGAGCACCGAGATGACGAAGTCTTCCGGGCCGTGGTGACACAATTCCGAGAACCAGAAGGTGTCCGTGGTGATACGCGACATCAACTGCCCGGTGCGCTGATCGTCGTAGAAGCTGAACGACAGCTTCTGGTAGTGATCGAACAATTCGGCGCGCATATCGCGTTCCATCAGCGCGCCCATTGAATGGCCGCGATAGTCCACGATGTATTGGCTCAGCGTGTGCAGGGCGACCAGACCAACCATCACCACCCCCATCGCGTAAATCTGATTGAGGGTGTCGGGCGTGGTTTCGGCCAAAACATTTTGGGTGATGTAGCGCGCGCCGAGGGGAAGCAGGAGCGTGGTGAGGGCGACCACGAAAGCGCAGGCCACGTCGATGAGCAGCCACCCCCGGTAGGGGCGGTAGTACGACACAAACTTCTTGAAACGTGACAGAGTCAAATAGTCTCTCCGGAATGGACCAGCGGGTTACCTACAGGGTTCTACTCGCTATTTCGGACGCGAGGGATTATAGATGGGTCAGAAAAGTTCAACAATGCCCAATCTGCGGATTCGCTGCCCCATGCGCCAGAACGCCTTGTTATGATTAGCGCTTTGCGAATTTAAAGGACTCTCTATGACCGTTTCGATCTGGCAGGCCGAAGATACCCAACCAATCCGCGAAGTGGATGTGCTCGTGATCGGCGCGGGGCTGGCGGGCTGCGCCGCCGCGTATTTCGCAGCGCAGGCCGGGCGCAGCGTGGTGATCACCGAAATGCGCGATGTGGCGCTCGGCGCAAGCAGCCGCAACGCCGGGTTCATGATCACCGGGCCGGATACCTACTATCACCGGGCGATTGAGCTGTACGGTCATGCCAACACGCGCGAACTATGGGCGCTCTCCGACAAAACGCACAAGTACTGGCGGGAATTCGCCAAGCAGGGTGACGTACGCCTCGACAACTGCGGCTCAATGCTTCTGGCGGAATCTGAAGAGGAAGGCAAGGAACTGGAAGCGGCGGCGCGCGCGCTCAACGCCGACGGCATCGACGTGGTGTATCACGCGAATGATCCGCTCAAACGCGGCTATTTCGGCGCGGTCGAACATCCGTGGGATGCCGCCGTGCAGCCCTACGAACTGGTGTGGACGGTCTTCAAGGCGAGCGGCGCGGAACTCGTCAACAATAACGAGGTCTACAAGGTCGAACAGACGGGCGCGGAATGTGTGACCGTGCACACGCGCCAATTCATATTTCAGGCGCGCTATGTCATGATCTGCACAAATGCCTATTCGCAGTTTGTGCACCCGTACTTCGTCGGCAAAGTGATCCCCACGCGCGGGCAGTGTCTCGTCACCGAACCGCTCACCGAGAACGTCATGCCCGTATGCGGCTACAGCGATTACGGCTACATGTACTACCGCATGACCTTCGACAACCGCCTCTTGATCGGCGGCGGGCGCAAGCTGTACAAAGAACTGGAAAGCACCAGCGAAGATCGCATCAGCGACCCGGTGCAGGCGTACCTCGACAACTACCTGCGCACCAAGTTCCCCGATGTGACCGCCAAGGTCGATCGACGCTGGGCGGGATCATGGGCTTCAGCGTGGATGGCCTGCCGCTGATCGGCACGATCCCCGGCTCGCCGCGCATCGGCTTTGCCGTCGGCTTCACGGGGCACGGGCTGGCGTTCGGGTCGGGCGTGGCGGAACGCGCGGTCGATCATCTGCTGAATGGCGCAAGCGCGGGCATCCTCGACGCCGCGCGGCTAGGGTAGATCTGACCCCACCCCCGTCCCCTCCCCGAATTCAGGGAGGGGAGCCAGAAAAAGCGTGTTTCTCCCCTCTCCCCGCTTGCGTGGGAGAGGGGCTGGGGGTGAGGGGATAGAGCGAGTCGCTGCGTGACGAATAGCGGAAACGTTCAAGACTCGCTATGATTTGAGCTAGAAATGAGGCTTATCCGAGCGAGGGCATATGGATCAGCATTATCAGGAATGGAGCGAAAACGCGCCGCGCGGGCTGCTGCTCATCGGCGCGGGCATTTCGGTGATCGGTCAGGCGATTGTGTTGAAATCGCGGCGCAAGTCGACGGTGGTGTGGTTCCTGTTCGGCTTGGTTGGCTTGATCCTGTTCAACGCGGGCGTGTCCGTGTTCGGCGAAGCGGTCAAGCACCGCACACTCTACGAGAGCAAACTCGGCCTGTAACGAAAAGATTCGAACCACAGCGAACACAGAGGACACCGCGATCATGATCGCGGTGTCCTCTGTGTTTATACCCTGTAGGGACGGCTTTCTGGCCGTCCGCTGACCACGGACGCGCAGAAGCGCGTCCCTACAAGCGTTCGCTTGTTAAAAGTGTTCTGTCCTCAACTTAATTCGGGGATGGGATCGGACTTTGGCCTCTTCCAACACCCTTCAGCCACGTCCCGCCGTCCGCTGTTTTTCGCTGTGAGCTAACCGCTAATCGCTAACGGCTCATCACCCACTTGAACTTTTGTGCCCATTTGCGGTTATTATATGGATACGAACGCAACGGAAAGGGCGCATATGGCACAGCGCGTGCTGAGAGACAAGGCGGCACGAAGTATCCCCATCATCGTGCAGAACACCGACATCGATCAGCAGTATCCCGAATGGGCGCGGCGCAACAATCCGATTGTGCGTCGACATCTCGGCCCCTATTGGAAGACGCTGCTGCCCGACCTGGGCTTGATCGTGCGCCTGTTTACGCTGCAAGCGGCCTTCGTCGCCGTGTCGTATGTCCTGCCGCTGCTGTTCACCGTGCTCATGCCCACAGTGACCGTGTCGTTGGTGCTGCTGCCCGCCGCCGCGCTCATCTATTTGCAGGTGCTGGCGAGCGTCGCCATCATGAGCACCACGAGCATTGTCAGCGAACGCCGCAACGAAACGCTGCCCCTCCTGCTAATCATCCCGCGCCCGCTCATGCAGGTGCTCTACAGCAAACTCGCCGCGGTCATCTGGCGGCAAATCGAAAACCTCGGCTTGATCTGGTTGGCGGTGGTGCTGTTCAGCATGCCGCTGCTCATCATCCAATATGATGTCGTGTTCTCGCTGGAAGACAACCCGATTTTGATGCGCGGGGCGCTCATCCTTGCGCAGTGCGCCGCGTTGATTCGCGTGTTTCTGGAGCCGATCATGGTCGGCGCGCTCGGTCTGCTGATGGGCGCAACGCTGTGGGCGCGCATTCCCGCGATTGTCGGCACGGTGCTGCTCGCCAGCGGTTATTTCTTCGCCCTTAACTTGCTGCGCCTGCTGCCGCTCGACCCGGCGCTGCGCCTGTTCGTCGAGACCATCCTCCCGCTGATCGCGCCGATCCTCATCACGCTGGTGGCGCTGCGCCTGACCGCATGGGCGCTCCAACGGGACTAAAAGCTCAGGCAGCGTACAGCTCCCGTGGGGTAAGCGTTCGCAACTTTCCCGTTAGATTCGCTACAATGGAAAGTGTGACGGTTATGCACGAGAGGTTATTGTGTGATGACGAAAAAGCGACTGCTTTTGCTGGTGCTGGCGCTGATCGTTGCGGCGGTCGGTATCCCGATCAGCGCGCAAAGCGATCCAGCCCAAGACAACCCCAATGCGCAAATTACGTGGCCACCGCCGGTCTATGTGCTGCGTGGTGAATTTGAAATTCGCGGGTCGGCCAATGTCCCCAATATGGCCAACTTCTTCATTGAATTCCGTCCGTTGGACGAGCAGCTCCAACCCCCCGCGGGGCGTGAAGTCTGGTTCCCGGCCTCGCTGCCGAATGCCGCTGCCGTGCAGGATGATGTGCTCGCCGTGTGGGATACCTCGGTGGTTCCCGATGGCATCTATGAACTGCGCTTGACGGTCAATGTGACCGGGGGCACGGCGATCACCGATGCGGTCGGCCCGGTGCGGCTCGAAAACACGCCGCCGCCGTTCGCCCCGGTGGTGCTGCCGACGAACACACCCGTACCGCAGGTTGTCCAACCGACGACCCCGCCGCAGCCAACCGCAATCCCGACCGAAGACCCGACGCCGCGCGTCACCATCAGCACGCCGACCGGCAACGTCCGGCAGGGCGATGGCACGAACTACAACATCATCGTGACGCTGACGCAGGGTACGGTGCTGGATATCGTCGGCATTTCGACCACCGGCTCTGGCTGGTACAACGTCCGCCTGCCCAATGGCAGCACCGGGTGGGTCGCACCGAGCATCGTCACGGTGAGCGGGAATGTTGGCGGACTGCCACGCGTGCAGCCTCCGCCGCCGCCTGCGACCCCGGTTCCGACGCCGGTTCCGTTCACGGCCACGCCGACCAGCAGCGCGAACCTCGTCGCGGGCATCGTCGTGCTCGAACCGGCGACGCCGACCTGCGGTCAGACGTTCAACGTCGGCTTTGACGTGGCGAACCTCGGCTCGACGGCCAGCAGCGCCAGCGGCACGGTCTCGCTCGTCGATGTCCGCGCGGCAGATGGCTCGACGCAGGGTACGACCATCGGCGGCTTCCCGATTCTGTCGCCCGGCCAGACCTTCCGCGTCGTCATGCCGCTGACGGTCAGCACGTGGTACAACGAAACCCACCGCATCACGTTGATCATCGACCCGTCGAACGCCATTCCGGAAAACAACGAAACGGATCAGCAGCGCGTGGTCGAATACGTCCTGCAAAAGGGTTCGTGCCCGTAAATCATTAGGACTGAGTCTACAGGACTGAGGACTGAGTGGGTCAGAGGACAAGTGAAATTTACTCAGTCCTCGGCCCTCAGTCCTGAGTCCTTCACTTTTCTTGAGGAGCTTATATGCGTCGATGGTTTATTCTGCTGCTGGTGCTGATTATGGTCGCGCCAGTCGCCGCGCAAGACGCGACGGTCAGCATTGATTTCCCGTATGCGGTCTATGACCTCGCGGGTGCGGTCGATGTGTTCGGCACGGTCAACCTGCCCAACTTGCAAAGCTACTATCTCGAAGTCGCGGATTACGCGCAGCCCGTTGACTCGGCGCTGTGGACGCCGATCACCTTGCCGTCGCGCAACCCGGTCACGGGCAGCGTGATCGCGCGGTGGGACACGACGGTCGTCCCGGATGGCGTGTACAACCTGCGCCTGCACGTGATTCTGACCGATTTCACCGAACAGTTTGACGTGGTCGGGCCGCTGCGCGTAGCCAACCAGCTCGTGCGCCTCGATGGCAGCACCGCGCCGATCATCGCTGCACCAACTGTCGAGCCACAGGTTGTGGAACCGCAGCAGCCGCAAGAGCCGACGATTGTCCCGCGTCCGAACGTCGTCAACGAACTGCCGATCCCGGTCGGCGGGCAGATGGATGACTTCGACGAAAGCGCCGCCGAACTCATGCGCGCGGCGGGTATGACGTGGATGAAGTGGCAGATCCCCTATGTGATCGGCGACGACTCGCTGATCAACGTAGCGCGCGATCGCATCAACTGGTCGCATGAACAGGGCTTCTTCGCCTTCCTCAGCATCAAGGGGCTGAAGGACGAGCTTGCGGCGCAGGGCGATGCCTACTATCCGCAGTACGCCGATTTCGTCGGGCGCATCGCCGCGCTCCAGCCAGACGCGATTCAGGTGTGGAACGAAATGAACCTCGACCGTGAATGGCCGCAGGGGCAGATCGATCCCCGCCAGTATGTCGAACTGCTGCGCCAAGCGCATGACGCGATCAAGGCCGTCGATCCGTCGATCCTCGTGGTGACGGGTGCGCCCTCGCCGACGGGCGCGGAAGGCGCGTTCGGGCTGGATCGCGTGTGGAACGATGATCGCTACTACCTCGGCATGGCGAATGCGGGCGCAGCGAATTTCGCCGACTGCATCGGCATTCACTACAACGAAGGCATCATCCCGCCGAACCAGCAGGGCGGCGACCCGCGCGGCGACTACCCGACGTACTACTTCCCATTGATGCTCCAGCGCGCCTCGTTCCCGTTCAACAGCACGCCGACCCAGTTCTGCTTCAGTGAAATGGGCTACCTGTCCCCGGATGGGTACGGTGAACTCCCGGGCGGCTTCGCGTGGGGCGCAAACACGAGCGTCCAGGAGCAGGCCGACTGGCTGCGCGACGCGATTCAGATCGCCGCGGAGACCAGCGACGTGCAAACGCGCCTGATCATTGTGTTCAACGTCAACTTCACGCGCTTCGTTGATGGTGACCCGCAGGGCGGCTACGCCATCATCCGACCGGACGGCTCGTGCCCCGCGTGCGACGCCATCGGCTCGCTGCGCGGCGCTGGCTGAGTAACCTCACCCCGTAACAGGGTTGTCCGGTACGCAGATATTCTGACCCCACCCCCAGCCCCTCCCCGAATTCAGGGAGGGGAGACGGAAAAAGCCTCTTTTCTCCCCTCTCCTCTAGGAGAGGGGCCGGGGGTGAGGTTAAATCTGCCCTTCGGCAAAACCTAACAATCTTCAGACATTTGTGAACATTACTTCCGGTGGCTTTCGTGTTAGGATCGCGGCGTAGGAATTTGGTTAGTATCAAGTAGAGTCCGTATGCCGTCCCCCGTCCCTGCCATCCAACCCGACGACTCCCTGAGCGATTCCGCGGCGCTCGCGCTGCTTAACCAGCGCATTGATTTCTTCGCTGTCCTGCAGGAAGTCGATGCTGAACTGAATCACGCGCTCGAATTGAACTCGGTTTTGCAGATCGCGCTGCATGCCGCGCAGATTGTCAGCCGCGCCCAGTCCGGCTGCATCGCCCTCTTGGACGACAACGGAGAGGTGACGCTTAGCCGCGGGTTTGGTGGCTACACGGAACTGCCGCTGCTGCCGGAGATCGGCGTGCCCGCGCGGGCGCTGCGCCAGGCGAGCGCCGAATATGTGCCGGATGTCAGCCTCGATGCCGAGTATGCGGCGGTCATCCCGTCAACGCGTGCGCAGATGGTGCTGCCCCTGCTGGCCCATCACAAAATCATCGGTCTGCTCAACATGGAAACCGACGCGCCGGATGATTTCACACCGCAAGTCTTCGAGTTTACGAGTCTGCTGGCGGCGCGCAGCGCCAGCGCGACCGAGAACGCCCGGTTGTACGAGCAGTCGCAGCGGCAGCTCGGCGAACTCCAGCGGCTGTATCACGAACTGAGCGCGCTTGAACAGCTCAAAACCGACATGATCCGCGTGGTGGCGCATGATGTGCGCAGCCCGCTGGCGATCATCTACTCGTACATGGATCTGCTCAATCAAGACCTTGAGCCGTACATGACCGAGCATCATCGGAACGCCGTCCGCACGATTCGTAAGTCCGTCGGGCGCATTGATCGCATGTCCGCGGACATCCTCGCGGTCGAACGGTTGGAGACGGACACGTCTCTGCCGGAGGATATCGTCGCGTTGGGGATGGTGCTCCAGACGGCCGTTGACGAGCACTATGACGAGTGCCGTGACAAGAATCAGCAGCTTACGTTGAGCATTCCCGCCGACCCGGTGTATGTGACGGGCGATCAGGGGCAGCTCCGCGAGGCGATCAACAATCTACTGGATAACGCCATCAAGTACACGCCGGAACGGGGCCGCATCAGCGCGCGCCTGCTGATCACCGAGGGGTACGGGCAGATCGAAATTGAGGACAACGGCTTCGGTGTGCCGGATGGCGAACAAGCCCGCCTCTTTGAGCCCTTCTCCCGCATCAAAATGAGCGAAGCGCGCGGCATTGAGGGCAACGGCCTCGGACTGTACCTCGTGCGCAAGATCGTGGCGCGGCATCGCGGCGACCTCGTGTGGAACAGCGTGTATAAGGTCGGGAGTATCTTCGGCTTTCGGATTCCGCTCTATCAATAAAGTTGCACATTTGTGCGAATTTTGATATCCTCTCCGTATTGCTTCCAAACAATTTGCCTCACCTCTTGCGTCCTGAGATTGGGGCGTGCACCGGTGCAGTTTGAGGGGATTACCCCTCACCCCCAACCCCTCTCCCACGCAAGCGGGGAGAGGGGCGGCATGGCGAGTCGGCTGGCTCCCCTCCCTGAATTCGGGGAGGGGCCGGGGGTGGGGTGCTGAGGTGAGGCCGGAGACACCGTATGACTCTGCGTACCATCACGCCCGAAACCGTGCGGCGGTTGGCGATCCGCCGCCAACACCTTGATGCTGACCGTCCCCCCGCCACTGCCGAGGGCATTCTCGGCGTCGCCCGCAACCTCGGCTGCTTGCAGCTTGACCCGATCAGCGCAGTGGCGCGCTCGCATACACTGGTGGTCTTCAGCCGGGTCGGCGCGTATGACCTCAAACTCCTCGACAAATTGCAGTGGGAAGACCGGGCGCTGTTCGAATATTGGGCGCACGTCGCCTCGATTGTGCTGACCGAGGACTTCCCCATCTATCACAAGCGGATGCGCGACTACTGTACCGGCGTCGACGGTTGGTCAGAGAGTGTGCGTCAGTGGGTGAAAACGAATCAAGCGCTGCATGATTTCATCCTAAAAGATATCACCGCAAACGGTGCGCGTCTCTCGCGTGAACTCGAAGCGGATGGCTTGCATCCGGAAGGCTGGGTGTCGAGCGGGTGGACGAGCGGGCGCAACGTCAGCCGCATGCTCGACTTTTTATGGTCGTCCGGCACGATCATGGTGGCGGGGCGCAAGGGCGGTCAAAAGGTGTGGGATTTGACCGAACGCTTTTTGCCCGAATGGACGCCCAAAGATGAATGGGATGAACGGCAGGTGACGTATGCGGCAGCGCAGCGGGCGATCCGCGCGCTCGGTGCGGCCACGCCGCAGCAGATCAAGGTGCATTTCATTCGCGGGCGCTACCCGGATCTACCCGCCGTGCTGGCTGATCTCGAAACCGACGGTTTGGTGCAGCGCGTCAAGGTCGACGGTGACAAGCGGACGTGGTACGTGCACACCGCCGATCTGCCGCTGTTGGGCGCAGTCGAGGATGGCGATTTCCGCGGGCGCACGGTGCTCCTCTCTCCATTCGACAATTTGATCTGCGACCGCAAGCGCACCGAAGAACTGTGGAACTTCTACTACCGCATCGAAATCTACGTGCCCGCCGATAAGCGCGAATACGGCTACTACGTGCTGCCGATTCTGCACGGCGACCGCTTCATCGGGCGCATCGACCCGACTTACGACAAGAAAAGTCAAACGCTGCGCATCAATGCCGTGTATGCTGAAGCGGACGCACCCAAAAACAAGGCCACTGTGCGCGCGGTCAAAGGCGCGATTGAGGAGTTGGGCACATTCCTCAAAGCCAAGCAGATCACGTACACCGAGCGCATTCCGAAGGGCTGGGAAGGGGTTAAGGCATGAGGGCCCGACCCCACCCCCGGCCTCACGCCTCCGAATTCAGGGAGGGGAGCCAACATCACCCGCCAAAGTAAGTTGGTTTTCGTAGGGACGCGATTTATCGCGTCCGCAAAATGCCAAAAGACAGCCCATACCGTCAAGCCTCAACCTTCGAGTGAGGCCGCTATTTTCGTAAACGGAGTTTGAGTGGTGAGGTGAGCGATGAACTTTGCGGAAGTCATGCAAGCGTTGGAACAAGCGGGAACTGCGCAGACGCGCAAGACTTACATGCGGCACGGCGTCCAGGGTGAACTTTTCGGCGTGCTGACCAGCGATCTCAAAGCCTTGCAGAAGAAGATCAAGCAGGATCACGCACTGGCGGTGAAGTTGTGGGAATCGGGTAACTACGACGCCCGCACGCTGGCGACCATGATCATCGACCCGGCGCAGATCACCGAGGAACAGATTGACCGCTGGCTGAGCGCTCTCAACAACTACGCCGATACCGATTATCTGGCGGGCGTTGTCGCGCAAACCAAGTTCATCATGCCCAAGATGCTCGAATGGACGGCGGCGGACGGCGAATGGATCGAAACTGCGGGTTGGGGCTTGCTCAATCATCTGGCGCTCAACGATATGACGCTGCCCGACAGTTTCTTCGACCCGTATTTGCAGCGCGTGGAGAACGAAATCCATACAGCCAAAAACCGCGTGCGCTACAACATGAACAACTTCCTGATCTGCGTCGGTGCGCGTAACGAAACGCTGCGCGCCCGCGTCGAAGCCCTCGCGCGGCAGATCGGCAAGGTCTATGTCGACCACGGACAAACCGACTGCAAGACGCCGGAGATCATCCCGTATCTGGAACGCATGTACGCCCGCAAAGAGAAAAAGAAGGCGTAGGTTAACCTCATCCCCAGCCCCTCTCCCACGGGAGAGGGGCTGGGGGTGAGATCCCCGTTATTCCAACCCGGCGCGTTGGTTCAAGAAGACAGTGAAGTCAATATCGCCCGGCGAGTGACCGTAGCCCGTGAGCATAGACGCGACTTCACTGCGATGCTGCATGCCGTGATTCACGACATGGAACAAGCAGTGCCACAACACGCGTTCACGGAGCGCGCCCGTATTCGTGTGATAACGGATGATGCCCTGCAGATCGGCGTCGCTCAGACCGTCGAGATACGCCCGCATGATCTGCTCGTCGGCCTGCCAACCTTGCTGGAGCGCGTCGACCGTGGGAAAGTCCGCAGGTTTGAGTTCCGGCGCGCCGGGGCGACCGCACAGCAGTTCGCGCCAGCCCATTTCCGTGTCGAGGATGTGCACGAGCGTACCCTCAACGCCGCCCCAACTGTGCGCGGATGGCGCCGTGAATTGATCGGGTGTGAGCTGGGCGGCGACCGTCAGCAGGTGGCGGTTCGCCCAATAGTTGTAGTCAAACAGGTCGCGGACTGCCTGAATATCCATCGTTTCTCCCTCATATACTCTGAGCCGAGGTGCTGGCTGGCGACGGAACGCCAGCCTCTGCGATCCGCCGCCAAACGTTCACTCAGCTTACTGCACATTCTCTTCTGCTGCTGCGGTCAGCGTTTTCTGACCGCGTGGAATGCCAATCGTCAGCGCAATGGGGCCGAGCAGCATCAACCACATCGCCGACCCGAGGCCGAACGCCTCCGCTACCACACCGATCATGAGCGGCAGCAGGTCATGAATGATGCTCGTCACGCTGTTGATCGTCACGACCAGACCGCTGCGCCCCGGCAGCGCCGAGTAGAGCTGCGCCTGCAAAATCGAGTACCAGCCCGCATTGGTGAAACCGAGTAGCGCCACGATGATCAGCTTGGGGATGAAGCCGGGCACGAGCAGAAACGCCGGGTAGAGGATGAAGTTGAGCGCGGCGCTGATGCGCAGATAGGTGAGGCCGCGCACGCGTTCCAGCAGCGGGATGAGCAGCAGGTCGCCGATCAAGCCGACACCCGCCCACACCGCCACCGCAATGCCCGCGCTCGATTCGCCCGCGCGCACCACATCGACGAAGTAGAGCGCGAGATAGGCGTTGAGGATGTCCATCATCAGGTCGGCGAATTCGAGCAGCACCAGCCAGCGGATGATGTTCCAGTTGCGGATCGCCCGCCACACTTCGCGCAGACTGGCGCGCACGCCCGCCTCTTCCGGTTCGGCGATCTGCGCTGATTTGGCGAAGGGGAAGCGCGTTGCCGCGAACCAGATCACCAGCGCGATGATCGCCACCGCGAAGTAAGCGTCGCGCCAATTGCCCGTCGTCCCCATGATCGCCCCGAGCAGCAGCGGCCCAACGAACACGCCGACCGCACCCGCAAACGTCCAGCGCGCCATGTTCTGCTCATGGCGGGTGGGATCGGTGTCCATGAGCGCGGCCTGCGACAGGCTGACGAATGCGCCCGACGACGGGTAGAAGAGGCAGAAGGCGAAGATCAGCATGAGGAAGTCGGTGCTGAATCCGGTCAGCGCCAACGCCGCGACAAAGCCGACGCCCCCACCGAGAATCAGGCGGCGGCGCGCCTTACCATCGGCGATCAGCCCGAACAGTGGCTCGATCACCATGGCGACCAACCCCGGAATCGTGAACAGCAGGCCGATCTGCACGTAGTTCAGGTTGAGCGCGTCGCGAATCAGCGGCAGGGCGGCTTGATCCAGTCCAAAGGCCACCTCGTCGACGAATTCGATGGCGAGCAGCACGAACACAAAGAGGCCGACGCGGCGCGTCAGCCGGCGGCTGAGAAACTTGAGCATATCCAATTGTCTCCTGTTGGGAATCAAAATATGCCGTTGGCAGTCTGCCCACAGCATCGCGAGGAAATATGCGGTTAGCGAGTGATTAGATCAACCGCGGCTGCGGCAGCGCACGAGCATCGTCATCTCTCCCAAGTCCGTGCGCCTATCATAGGCGAATTTGCGCCTGGAATGCAACCCTTACGGCGAGCATGGTCTTCTGTAGGGATGCCCAACAGGGCGTCTGGCTCGTTTCTAGTCCAGCGGACGCAATGAATTGCGTCCCTACGAAAACCAATTTGACTTGGCGAGTGATGTTGGCTCCCCTCCCTGAATTCGGTTGAGGAGAGGACAGTTTTAACAATCGGGGATGGGGGACGGGCCGCCGCAACGGCGCGCCATTTGCCCGTCCCTACGTCCCCCGGGGTGCCTTAATGGCTCCCAATGTTAAAACTGTCCCTCCGTCAACTGAATTCGGGGAGGGGCCGGGGGGGCGGAATCTGACCTTTTTAAACACGCTCGTATCGCGTCCCTACGAGAAACACCGTCTTAGTGTAGGGACGCGCTTCTGCGCGTCCCTACAAGGTGTCGTTAAGGGAAGACAGTCTCGAAATATGAATACTGCCCTGCTGTGAACCCCGTTTAACGGCGAGAGGGGACTGGAATGAGGGGCGCATCCCGAATGATCAAGGTTGGCTGGGCGTCTTTGCCCCGCTGCGCGCAAACTGCTGGGCCGAACCGCGCAACCACCCGTGCGCACAAACGTAGATCAGAGTAAGATAGGGCTAGGAAACGAGGTCTTTATCAAAGTTATGATCAACGGACAGCTCATCCCTCATCCTCGGGGCGTGCAGCGCGTGTTTCTGAAAATGCCATTATGGATGTATCGCGCCGGTCTTGGGGAATTCTTGAACATGACGCGCATCATGGTGCTGGGCACAGTGGGCCGCCGCACCGGGTTGGCGCGCTACACGCCGATTGAATATCGGCGGCACGGCAGCAAAATTTATGTGATGTCTGGTTGGGGAGAACAGCCCCACTGGTATCAAAATCTGTTAGCGTCGCCGGAAGTGACGCTGCAGCTCGGCAAGGAACGCATCGAAGCGCGCGCGACCGTCGTCACCAACGCGGGGGAGGTGCTGCGCGTGCTGCATCTGTTTCGCCGCGCTGCGCCGTTTGTGTATGATCCTATGCTGGCGCGGATGAGCGCGCGCGACTCGATTTCGCCCAAGACGCTCCCCGAAGTCAGCGACCGTTTCACCATCGTCCGGTTTGATCCGCAGCCCAACGCGCCGGAAACCCCGCTGCCCCCCCTGCCAACCGATTTCGCGTGGGTGTGGGTCGGGTTGATCGCCGCGGGTGTGTTGACTGCGCTGATCGTCAGTCTGGTACGCCTCGCAAAACATGAGTGAAAATGTTCTTCGTCAGGTGCGCCTGGCGCTGCAAACGGGCGATTATCCCACCGCCATTCAGGGACTGGAAAGCGCCGCGCATCTTGCGCGGGAGGCGGGCGACCGCGCGGGCGAAGGGCGGCATCTTGGCAACCTTGGCCTGATCTACCACCGCCTCGGCCTGATGGAACAGGCGCTGCAAGCCTTTCACCGCGCGCTGTTGAGCGCTCGCGCCGATGGCGACCGCTTGACCGAGGATGGCCTGCTCGGCAATATGGGCAACATCCTGCGCGAAATGGGGCGCTTTGACGAGGCGATTCTGCATCTGAATCAGGCGCTGACGCTGGCGCGCGAAGTCGGCGATGAGCGCGGCCGCGGCATCTGGTTGGCGAATCTCGGGCTCGTCTACGATGATATGCGCCAACCGGAAGACGCGGTGCGCCTGCACGAAGAAGCGGTCAGCATCGCTCGGGTGCTCGCTGATCAGCGCGGGCTGGCGGTGCGGCTCGGCAACCTCGGCAACAGCAATGTCGCGCTCCATCAGTTTCAGGCCGCCATCCCCCTGTTTGAAGAATCGGCGCTGCTCTACCGTGACCTCGGCGAAAAAGGCATGCAGGCACAGCGGCTCGGCGTGATCGGCAATCTGTATGCGGCGTTAGGGCGCAGCGGCGGGTCGCGTCGCAACCAGATCGAATACCAGCAAAACGGGCTCAAATACTACGTCCGTACTTTGGAGATCGTCCGCGAACTCGGCGATCAGCGCAGCGAAGCCGATCTGCTCCGCTCGCTTGGCGCGCTTAATCTCGAACTGCGCAGCACCGATGAAGCCATCGTCGCGCTCGACGAAGCGGTGCGTCTGTATACCGCGCTCAACCTGCCGGAGCTGGTCGACTCCACCCGCGCGCTCTATCCGGAGGCCGGATGACCGTTCGCCGCCGCCGTTGGCCGTTCGCGCGGTGGCGGCCGCTGGCGAATCCATTTGTGCTGCATCGCCCCGTGGCGGTCGTCGTGCGCGCGGATCCCGCTCTATCGGTGCAAACGCTGATCGAAGCCGCGCGCCCCAGCACGGAACGCCTGCACCTGCGCAACCTGTTCATGGAGGGGCGGCGCTACTACATTCAGCCGCGCGCGACGGGCTTTCGCCTGACCAGCGATACGCGCCAGGTCTGGGGCGGTCGCCGCCGTCGTACCGGCGTCGCTGCCGCCGTTTTCGGTGAGGTGTCCACCCTAGAAGGCGACGAGTCGATCACCGCCATTCGCCTGACGACGCGCATCCACGCGCCGTACATCCTCAGCTCGTTCCTCATCCCGGCCTTCATCGGCTCGATCATCGCCTCGCTGCCGTGGGCGACGCCCGTCCGCGCCCTGTTGATCGCGCTGCTGTTCGCGCTGTCGTGGTTCGGGCACTGGGTGAATGCGGCGCTGCAAGTCAGTGAGATGATCTATTTCGTGCGCAAGGCTCTCGAACACTTCCCGCCCGTCGAAGTGGGGACGCTGCCCGCCTCCGTGCCGCATGTGGTCAACAAGCCGCGGGATGACTTCCGCACCGAATGGCAAAAATTCTACGACGAACACGCGGGGTAAAGCGTAACCTCACCCCATCCGAATTCAGGGAGGGGAGCCAGCAACGCCTGCCAAGCTGAAGTGATCTTCGTAGGGACGCAATTCATTGCGGCCGCCTCTTTGGGCTTTGGCTAATGCAGACTGTTCGATACGGGGAAAACACACGTAGGCGAGAGGCTTGAGGGTGTTGAAAAAGGTCAGATTCCGACCCCACCCCCGGCCCCTCCCCGAATTCGGGGAGGGGAGCCAACATTGGCCTGCCAAGCCAAAGTGATCTTCGTAGGGACGCAATTCATTGCGTCCGCCGCATCCGACCCGGCGACGGCCCCACGCCTCCGAATTCAGGACGCGGAGCAAGAAAAGCCCCTCTCCTGAAGCAGAGGGCGCGGGTGAGGTTGACCTTTACCCCGGCAGTTGCAGCGACCGCGGGAAGCTCGTCAGCACGTCGAGACCCGTCTCCGTGATGACGACGTTATCCTCAATGCGGACGCCGCCCATGCCCGGCACGTAAATCCCCGGCTCAATCGTGAAGCTCATGCCCGGCTCCAGCAGATCATCCATGTTCGAGGCGATCTGCGGGATCGGTTCGTGCCCGCCGAGGCCAAGGCCATGCCCCGTACGATGCGTGAAATACGGCCCGTACCCCGCCGCTTCGATCACGCCGCGCGCCGCCCGATCGACCGCGCCCATCGGCACGCCCGGCTTCGCGACGGCCTGCGCCGCGAGATTGGCCGCCAGCACCGTGTTGTAGATCTTCTGCATTTCGGCGGTCGGCTGACCGATGCAGAACGTGCGCGTGATGTCGGCTGGATAGCCGTCGATGCTGCCGCCGAAGTCGATGAGTAGGAATTCGCCCGCTTGCAGCGCGCGGTCGGTCACAAAGCCGTGCGGGTTGTCGCTGTTCGGTCCGGTCTGGATGAGCGCGTCAAAGGCGAGACCATTGCAGCCTTCGCTGAGCACGAGTTCGCTCAACCGCGCGCTGATCTGCCGCTCGGTCATGCCCGGCTTGACTTCGCGCAGCAGTTGTTCCAGCGCGCGTTCGCTCGCCTGAATGGCCGCGCGCATCAACTCGACTTCGTCGGCTTTCTTGTGCGCGCGGATGTTGATCAGTTCGCGTTCGACCGGGACGACTTGCAGCGTCGGGTCGATGCTCTGGAAGTTCATCCATTCGGTGACGCGCATGGTCATGCCGTCGATGCCGATGCGCTTGCCCGTCAATCCGAGGTCGTGGATGGCTTTGGCGAACGCGCCCATGTGGCCTTCGGTATCCGACCACGGGAAGGCGTTGACTTCGAGATCCGGTCGTTTGGTGATCTTCTGCAGTTCCAGCTGTGGGATGATGATGCTCAAGCCCTCCGCGGTGAAAATGGCGACCACCGGACGTTCGGAGAGGTGAAATTCCAGCCCGGTGAAATAGATCATGTTCGAACCCGGCACGAGCATTACGGCATCGACGCCGCTGATCGCCTGTAAATCGTCGATGCGGGCTTTGTAATCCAGCATGGCTTTATTCCTTTGTGCGAGAGTATTTTCAGCCGATTTTACCCGATGTGCCGCCGCAGATCACCTCTAGCCAGTAGCGGTTGAAGGCCGCACCGTCCACGCTCGTCACCAGGTTGATCGGTTTGCCCTGCGGATCACGCGTTTCGTAGAGGTAGGTGTCGCGCACTGCCCACGTGAGCGGCACGCGCTCTATGGTCACGCCCTCTGACCATCCGAGCGCGATGGCGCAGGCGAGCGGGTCGTGATGGAAATTGATCATATCGGCGGGCACATGGGCAAAGCTGGCGAATTTCTCGCCGTTGTGCCACTCGTCCCAGAACGCGTCGGCTTGCCGGGCCAGCAGCGCGCCGAGCCTGCCCGCTGACCGCAAGCGCGGCACATCAGCGCGGCGCAGGGCGGTCTGCGCGGTCACGGTGATCGGGATGCAGGTTGGCTCGGCATGTTCCAGCACATGCAGCGCCGACGGCACATCGACTTGCACGTTCCAGTCGTCGGTGCGGGCGAAGTCCGGGTAGCCGGGCGGCACATCGTCGACGTACACGCCCATCAGGAACAGGCGCGCGTCGCGTAGGATGCCGGGGTACTTCTCATCGAGCAGGCGCAGATTGGTGAACGGTCCAATCGCGACGATGAGCGCACCTTGTTCAATGCTCCGCTTGAGCAGCTCGAGCGCCGCGTCGATGTGACCGGGAATGCGCGGCACGGGTTCGGGATAATTGACTTCATCCGGCGGGTAGCCGAGTGTGGGATAGCGGTAGTAACCGTCGGCGGTATCCGCGCCCGCCGCAAACGCTACATCGCTGCGTCCCATCAGGTCGAGCACATAGCGCACATAGCCCGCGCGTCGACCTTGCTCCTCGGCGACCGTAGTCACGCCCGTCAGTTCCACATCCGGCAGTTTGAGCAGCAGGGCGAGCGCGCATAGATCGTCCATGTCGCCGCCGATGTCCGTATCGAGATGCAGTTTGGTCATGTCCCCTCAAATTCGGCGGAACGCCATGCCATTTCCTGAAACAACCATGAATTGCCATCCGGGTCGCTGAAACCCGCCGATTTCACGCCGCGCCCATGATCCGTGATTTCGCCGACATCGATGCCTTTAGCGCGGTACTCGGCGCGGGCGGCGCTGACATCTTTGACGACCAGATGCAGCGCCTTGATCGTTCCCGGCGTCATCTCGTCGAGATTCGGGATGCCCTGACTGATGACAATTGAACACGCCGAACCCGGCGGCGTCAGCTGGATGAGGCGCACCTCGGCGCTGATCGTCGTGTCGTGATCGACGTGGAAACCCAGTACATCGGCATAGAAGGCTTTGGCGCGCTCCAGATCGCGCACCGGAACAGGCACCAACTCCAGTTTCATCTGCATGCGTTTCTCTTCCTCGGCTTGCGGACAGATGTTCTAGTTTAACATGCTTTTCGAGGAATAAGTCGGCGCAGGGAACGGTTCAGTCGTCGTAGGTTTCCTGATAGCGGTAACGGACGGCGCACACCGCTTGGATCGCCTCCACCAGCTCCGTGAGCGGACGCGATCCCGGCACGTCAGTGATTTGCAGTTCGCCCACGTGCACGCTCAACCCGCCGCCGCCCCGCGCCGGAAGGATGTTGACGACTTCCAGAGTCGTTTGTCCAGTCACGAGCTGCACCGTGTCGAATTGAGTCGAGACGAAGAGGTGAGCGCTGTGCCGCCACAGCATGACCTCGTTGGCGGCGAGGCGCTGTGAGACCAACGGCGGCGTTTCCAGCAGATCGCGTTTGTAGAACGCTTTTTGCGCTTTCCGACGGACGGGATCACTCTGCACCGCCCACGGTTGCAGCGAGAAGGGGGTTAACTTGGTTTGCAGTCGGCTGATGTGCAGCACATCCGGGCTGGTGAGTGTCCCCCACAGAGCGGACTCGCGCGCGCTGAGCGCCGCCGCATAGCGTGCCATAATCGGCAGCTCGTCGCGCAGGTTGACGAACAGCCCCGCCGTTGCCATGCCGCCGTGACTTGCCCGCGGTCCGCCGTAGATCGAGAGCGTCACGCGTAAATCGGCGCTGTCCCAATCGGCGCTGTACGCCACCTGTGCGGCGCTTTGGGTCGCATAGCGGTTCGCCTTGATCGGGCGACCGATGACGGGTTCAATTTTTGTGAGATAGCGGGATTCCAATTCAGCGAGGGGGTAGTCAGCGTCGAGCGTCAGCTCGAAGATTTGCTGCACGCATTCGCGATCTTCATAGGGGCCACGTGCATCCGCCACCAAGCACTTAAGGCCGAAGATGTGCTGTTCCAATAGGCGATAACTTGGCCAACCCTGGCGCATCGGACCGAGTACCAGCCCAGGCGCGACGCGCTGCGGAATCGTGTCGAGGATCTCACCGATGAAGAGTTCGCGCCCACCGAGTAAGCGACTCATGGCTGTCTCCTGCGCCTAACAGTCAGCATTCGGGTTGAGGTAGATGGGTAGGTTCAATTCTGCGGGGACGGCCAGCGTGAGTTCCGTTACACCCATTTCGTGCCGGACTCGCTCATAGGCATCCGGGGCTAGCCACAGGTAGCGTGAGCGCAAGATGGACAGCTCCGTGAAGACGCCGGGCTGAATTAGATTCAGGCCAATTCCACCGGGAACCGTCAGAATTCGATTGTCGAACAGAATATCTTGGACGGCAATCGAATTGCACCAGGGATCCGTTTGGTTTGGCTCAAATACGAGGTAGGGTTCGAGGGTCGTCATATCCGGTCGCGGCTCTGGCGGGAAGTGCGCCTCGTGCAGTTCTTGAAATGATGGCTGCAGCAGCGGGATGCAGAGGAGGTTGAAGACCAGATAGACCGTCACCAAGCGCTCCTGTCCCAACGCGATCAGCAGCACGAACGTAAGCAGCAGATGTATGGAAATGACCCGGTAATCCCCCCACGTGCCCATAATATACAGCAGCAAGCTGAGGATCAACACGCTGAACAGGTTGTAGAGGTGAAAACCGATCTGTAACCGGGGATTGGCAGCATCCGCCGCCTGTGCGTGCCGATTCTTCCATAGTATCGCCAGCAGCATGGCGCTCACCGCCCAAAACACGATGGTTAAAGCGATATCGCTCTGCGGTTTGTGCAAGCTGGTGTAACGGGAGAGGTTGATTACGATATTTTCGACGAGTAGATCCAAGCCACCGGCTGGATCTTCGCGCAAAGCGGTGAGCAGCCGGTAGACCATGTGATAGTCGTTGGCCGGGATGATGCGTCCCATGATAAAGACGAGGCTGCCGCCGATGAGCAGCGTGCCCAGCAGCGCGAGCGGAATTCGGGCGCGGGATCGGGGCAGAATCAAATACAGGTACGGCAGCAGCAGTAAGCCCCACGACATACGGGTGAAGATGGCAAAGGCAAAAAAACCGACGCCCACGATTTTCGCGGTCAGGGGCAGCTCAGCTTGACGCTGGAATGCGTGGTAAAAGAGCGCCGCCAACACGAGGCCGACGAAGACGTTTAGGGTTTCCTGCATAGCCGTTGGCAAGAAGAGGATCACCGGATAGTAACTGCCAGTCACCAGCGCCAGCAGCGCAAGCTGCCGATTGGTGAACGGAATAGTGCGCACCACGACCAGAACCCCGACAGCAAACAGCACTATGTTCGCATAGACGACGATCGGCAAATCCCAGCCGGCGACCAGCGCAAACAGGCCGTACAAGAGCGGGTAAACTGGCCCATGCATGTAGAAGCGCAGGACATCAACCTGCGCGGGGATTTCGTTGAGAGTGTAATACCCGCCGCTGAACCCCACGGTATGAACTGTTTTGACCTGATGCCAGTTCATGACCCCGTCTGACAGCCATGGTACCGCGCCGCTGAGATTGGTCTGCGCAGTGAGGCGCACCATAATCAGCAGCATCAGCAGTGGCAGTACCACCACCAGCGTGATCAGCAGCGCACGGATGAAGACCTTTGAGCGAGCGCGCTGGGTGATGGAAAGTGCTGAGTTAGGAGCCATGACGTTTCCTGAGCAAGTCAGTGGGACGAAACTAAATGCGTGTCAGCGCTGGTTTGGGGATTTCCGGTGCCTTCCACCGGCGTAACTGCAGGGCGAGGCGCAAATAGCCGCGAATCGTCCGCATGATTTTCATTTTGCTCTTGCCGATGCGGAGCTGGGTGTCCAGCACCATCGGCACCTCGCTGATAGACAGGTTGAGGTTGATCATCTTGATGACCATTTCCGTCATGCATTCGAAACCGTTGGTCTCCAGAATGCTCGGCGAGTAGCGCTGCTGCAAGCGCTGGAGCGCCGATGCGCGGTACAGCCGGAAAAACGAGCTGACGGTGACGATACCGTTGATGCCGAGCAGTTCCTTGACGAAGGTGTTCGCCACTTTACTCAACAACACGCGCAGGGATGAGGTGTGGACGATGCCGCCGCCGTACAGGTACGGGCTGGCGAGCACGACCTCGTAATCCTCTTCGATGGCGCGGCGAAACATGGTGCGCACGAGTTCGTAACGCGACGTATTATCGCCTTCCATTGTGAGCACCCAGTCGCCCGGTTGAAGCTTGTCCGCAAGATAGCTGAACACGGTTTGGAAGGCGCGCCCCGGCCCGTAATTCACCTCATGGCGCAGCACTTTAAACGCCAGATCGCCCGCCAGTTGGCACGCGACGTCGGCGGTGCCGTCCGTGCTGCCATCGTCGACCAGCAGGATGTGCACGCTGAACTGCGCGCTGTGATCGCTGGCCAGCCGCCGGAATGAATCAAATAGCCGGGGGAGGTTGGGCGCTTCGTTCAGGACGGGGACGGCAATATACAGGCTGGGCATTAGGCATTCACCGGGTCGGGCGTGCTGATACCGAGCTGGCGGCGGCGTTCGACCTGCCAGCGGATGGTGCGGCGCAAGCCCTCTTCGAGCTCCACCCGCGGTTCGAAGCCGAGCAGTTCGCGCGCGCGGGCAATGTCGGGAATGCGGCGCTGTACGTCCTCATACTTGCCGAACGTCTCGTAGGGGATGAAACGGATACGCGCGGTCTCTTCCGGGCCGCGCACCAATCCCCAGATCAAACGCGCCAAGCCTTCAATCGTGATCTCGCGGTTCGCGCCAATGTTGAAGACCTTGTTATTGGCTTCGGGACGTTCGACCGCGCGGATGATGCCGTTGACGTGGTCGCTCACATAGGTGAACGAGCGCGTCTGCTGGCCGTCCCCATGCACGGGGATTTCTTCGTTGTCCAGCGCCATGTTGATGAACACCGACTGCGGGCCGCCCCACCACGTCAGGTTCTGGTTGGGGCCGTAGCCGCCGAAAAAGCGCAAGGGGACAATATCGATGCCGTAGCGCTCGTGATAGGCGAACATCAACTGCTCTTCGTACATTTTGGAGATAGCATACGCCCAGCGGCGCACATCCGGGTTGCCGACGACGAGGTTCGAATTCTCATCGAAGGGAACCTGCGGATTTTTGCCGTACACATCCGATGTGGACGCGGCGACCATTTTCGCCTTGTGCTCAACCGCTGCTTTGAGAAAGGATTCGGTGCCAATCGTATTGATATGCAGCGTATCCAGCGCGTCGCTGTAGCGCGGAATTTTGTAGGCCGCCAGATGCACCAAGGCCGTGCAGCCTTCCGCACACTGGAGCATCGCGGCCTCGTTGCGAATATCCTCCTGCACAAAGGTGAAGTGTGGATGTTCGCGGAACGCCGCCATGTTGAGGAGATCGCCTTGCGATAGGTTGTCTACGCCGACGACGGCGTAGCCCTTTTCGAGGAGCGCCTGCGTGAGATTGGAGCCAATGAAGCCGGCTACGCCGCTAACCAGAATTCGCAACATGCTGTCATCTTAGGTCTGCTGAGTTAGGATGTTCGTGTCACACTGAAGCCAGCCTGACACGCCTGTATTGTGACACATCGCCGCATAGAATGGAACCTCTGTAAGTTGGAGATCTAACCTTTGGGGCTGCGAAAATCACTGAGGGTTGGGATGAGCGCCGCTGCTTACACGACGAGCTGCGCGATTGTAATGGTTAGAACTAAAGTTCTATGCTAGTATCGATGAGTATGATCTACTCTGGACAACCGCATAGACAAGGACTGAATCGATGAATCAGGAAGTCACCGATTACATTGGCAAGCTCGCGCAGCCGTGGCAGGCTGATGTCTGCAACCGGATTCGCGCGCTCATCAATGAGGCGATCCCCGAGGTGCAGGAGCGCATCCAATACGGCAAGCCGCACTTCCTCCAGAACGGCAAATATGCGGCGGTGCTCGGCCCGGCGAAGGGCTGGGTGAGCTTCACCATCTTTAACGCGCAGGCGCTGCAACCGCCGGAAGGCTTGTTCGAATCGTCAGAGACGGGCGACCGCAAGACGATCAAGATTCGGGAAAAGGATGAAGTCGACTACACGCTGCTCAAAGCGCTGATCCAGCAGGCTGCCGCCGCTTGACCGGAGAAGGAGCAAACATGGCTAATCCACTGCGCGTGACCATCGAAGTCGGGCCGAAAGGCAAGAAAGTGATCGCCGTGGCACAGGATTGGCCCGGCCTGGAGCGCGGCGCCAAGACCGAGGAACTCGCGCTGGAACGGCTGCAAGCCTATCTCCCCCGCTACGCGCCCATCGCAGCACTGGCGGGCATGGATGGCGAGTTTGCCGCAAACACCGCGCTGAACATTGTCGAGCACTATCCCGGTGTGGGATCAACGGATTTCTGGGGCATCTCGTTTGCGTTCTCCAGCATCGACAAGCAGCCGATGTCGAGCGAGGAATTGGAACGCGAACTGACCCTGATGCGCGCCTGCTGGTCGTTTTTCGATATGGTGCGCGCGCGCGTCTCTGCCGAGATGCAGAAAGGGACGCGCGGGGGTGGGAAGGATCGCGACGACATCGTCCGGCATACGCTGTACGCTGAACTGCAGTGGGCGAAGATGATCGGCGTGCTCACCCCCGGCGCGGAGATGCTGACCGACGAGGGGCTGACCGCGCATCGTGCGGCGTACTGCACCGCCATCCGCGACTATCACGCGCAGGGCAAGCCCGCCGGTAAGCTGGCGAAATGGCCGCTGCGCTACCTGATCCGGCATACCGCGTATCACGCGCTGGATCACTCCTGGGAAATGGAAGACAAGAACCTGGCGGGAGCCTGAGCGGCGGCGGACATGGGGACGTTGAAAGCGATCAAATTCCGACCCCACCCCCGGCCCCTCCCCGAATTCAGGGAGGGGAGACAACGCAACATCGCCCTTTCCGCTTGTATGGGAGAGGTGTTTATACATCCACATAAGCGACAGGCACTTTCAGCATCCGATTTTAGCGAAAGGGGCAGCGATGGAAATTGAGTTCAGCGGCAGCATCTGGTACTGGCGTGGACCGTCGCCGTTTTACTTCGTCACCATTCCCGAAGCGGAAAGCCGCGACATCAAGGAGATCGCCAACCATGTGACGTATGGCTGGGGGGTGATTCCCGTGCAGGGGCGTATCGGCAAAACGGAGTTCAAAACGTCGCTGTTCCCCAAAGATGGCCTCTACCTCGTGCCGCTCAAAGTGAGCGTGCGCAAAGCGGAGCAGCTTGAAGAAGGCGACGACGTGACAATCCGGCTGTATATCGAGATGATGTGAGCGGCAGGCGGTCAGCGTCGCGCAGTCCTACCGGGTCGTAATCCAAGGGTTGGTCTAGTTTTAAGGTGGGTAAGATGAGCCAAAATGCCGCACAGCGTCTGTATCTGATGCAGGTGGGATCGATGCCGGAATATGACATTCCGATTGTGTGCTATCTGGTGCAAACGGGGGACGGCCAGAACATTCTGATTGACACGGGGCTGCCCGAGGTGCTGCCGGAGGATGAAGCAGATTTCGTGAACGGTCAGGACGTGATCCAGCAGTTGGCGCGCCTCGGTTTACAGCCGGACGATATCCAGACGGTTATTTCGACGCACTATGATATCGACCATGCCGGGCGACACGCGGCTTTCACCAAGGCGCAGTATGTGGTGCAGCGGGCGCATCATGCCGACGCGGCGACCAATCCGCGCTTTGCGGCGCTGCGCTCCCAATGGGATCAGCCGCTGGAACGCATTCGGCTGGTGGACGGGGACACGGAATTGCTGCCGGGGCTGGAACTGTTTGAGACGAGCGGCCATGTGCCGGGACATCAATCGGTGCTGGTGCGGCTGCCCAAAACAGGCGCGATTTTATTGACGATTGACGCGGTGCCCTTTGGCGGGGCCTTCACCCGGGGCGAACCGGAGGAGGGCACCGATACGAACGGCGAAGCGGGTCGCGCCAGCATGCTCAAACTGCTGGATCTGGTCGACCGGGAGCAGATCGGGCTGGTGATTTTCGGTCATGACATGGCGCAGTGGGCGGGATTGAAGCAAGCACCGGACTATTACGAGTAGACGACGCTGGGGGGGACGGCATGAACAAAGCTGAGCTTGTGCACTGGCTGCAAACCGAGCAGCAGCAGTGGGAAGCCTTACTGACCCAGGTTGGCGTTGAACGCATGGAGCAGCCGGGCGTGAACGGGCCGTGGTCGATGAAAGACCTCGTCGCCCACATGACCGGCTGGAATCGGCGGTTGGCGGCGTACATGCAGGCCGCGCAGCGCGGCGACCCCGAACCGCCGCCACCGTGGCCGGCGCATCTTCAAGCTGGCGATGAGATCAACGCGTGGATTTTCGAGGCGTATCACGGGCGCGCGGCGCAGGCTGTGCTCGACGAAGCGCGCCAGACGATGCAGCAGGTGATCGCCGTCCTCGAACGCCTCCCCGCCGATGTGCCGATTGAGGCGGATCACGATGCGGCGGGCAACGCCTACTACCGCGTGCGGATCGGCGGCGTGCGCTTCCCGCCGGGGGAGTTCTTCGAACACTTCCACGATGACCATGAGGCCAACGTCCGCGCGTGGCTGGCACGAGCGGAATAGTGAAAATAGAAGCAAAAACCCGCCAGAAGGCGGGTTCTTCGTAACGATTTTCTTGTGGTTCCTGTAGGCACCCTGAACCCGCTGAGTGACATATCCTCTAATCCTGAACCCATTGAGTGACATACGCTCAACCCTCAACATGCTGAGTGACATACGCCCCAACCGTTTCAGGTAGAGCCGCTGGCGTCAAGCAGCGCCGCCCGCCGAAGCGGGTCTTACTACGCCTAAACCAGTATGCGCCGATGCCCCGGCGCGCAAAATATTCCGCGCCGCATTGTGATCGCGGTCAATGACCAGATCACACGCACCGCAGTGAAACGTTCGATCATCTAGGGTCAGGGTTTGTACGTGGCCGCACTGTGAGCATTTGCCCGTCGTGCGTTCGTAACGCGCGCTGTAGATGACCTGCTTACCGCGCTTTCTGGCGACATGCTCCATAATGTATAGGAACTTGCCAAACGCCAGATCATTTACCTTGCGTCCCCACTGCGCTGTCATGCCGCGCAGGTTCAAATCCTCGAACACCAGCACGTCATAGTCGTCACACAGGGCGTGCGCCAGCTTGAAATGAAAATCCTGCCGCTTATCCGCCACCCGCTCATGCGCCCGCGCCAGCAGCCATTTCGCCACTTTGCGATTCTGACTGTCCGCCTGCTTGCGCTCTAGACTGCGGTTCAAGCGGCGCACCCGGCCTAAAGCCTGCCGAAAGAATTCAGGATGCATCCACGCGCGCCCTTGCTCATCCGTGAGGAACGTGCGCAGCCCGAAGTCGAAGCCGCCGATGCGACTCGAGCCGACTCCGTCGGGCAGCACAATGCGTTCGATCACGCTGAAACACAGCCACAGGCGGTTCATTGCATCCCGTTTGACCGTCACGGTCTTGATCTCGCCACCCAGCGGGCGGTGCTGCACAAACTTGTAGGTCCGGTCGCCGATTTTGATCACGCCGCGTTCACGGGTGTACTTGCCGTTCGGCTTAACTTGATTCTGATTGGAGGTGATCAGCTTCCAACCGTACTGCGTCAGTGTGAAGGAGCGGTAGCTTTTCACCTTTTTGAAGTGGGGTGGACTGCTAGCGAGCCGCGTGAAAAACCGCTGATAAGCTTTGTCGAGGCGGTTGCACACATCCTGCACCGTTTGCGAACCGAGCAGTTTCCAGTGGGCGAAGCGCTGGGTTTTCATGCGCAGTTTGCCCGTGTGGGCGCGCATGCGCTCGACAAAGATGTACTTGCCGGTGAGGCGATAGTAGCGTTTTTGCAGGGCTAAGGCGTGATTCCAGATCAAGCCCGCGATGTTGATCTGATCGTGCAAATGCTTGTCGCGCTTGGAGGAATACAAACGATATTTGTAGGTGCGGCGAATGGGTATAGAATCCATGCTGCTCTGACCCTGCTTGTCGGAGAGCCTGTAGGGGTTGCCGCCCCCGCGACAGGCATTTATGATCCTAACGCGCCTAATTAATCGTGTCAAATAGGGATTCTGGACGAGGTTTTCGGCGTAGAAACAAAAAAAAGCGACCACACAATCGTGTGGTCGCTTTTGTGAACCCCCAGGGACTCGAACCCTGAACCCGCTGATTAAGAGTCATTTGCTCTGCCAATTGAGCTAGGAGTCCGTCTCAACTACTCAAAATTATAGTCTTTTCGCCCCCACCGTCAAGGCGGAAGTTTGATTGCGCGCGCCGATTTCCTGTACAATAGCCGGGACTTATCGGTACGGAAAGGCGGGGACTTGTCGCTACAGCCACGCGGTTTGACCGCCCCTGAAGTTGCAGAACGCATCAAACGGGGCGAAAGCAATGATTTTAAAGCGCGCGTCGGGCGCTCGTATTTCGAGATCGTCCGGGATAATGTCTTTAATGTTTTCAACATCGTCTTATTTTCGCTGCTGCTCGTCGTGCTCGTGTTCCGCGACTACGCAACCGTGTTTTTCGCCGGGTTCAGCGTGGTCACCAACTCCTTTTTGGGCATGTTTCAGGAGATCAGCGCCAAACGCAAGCTGGATCAGCTCGCGGCGCTGGCGGCGCATGAAGTGCGTGTGTGGCGTGACGGCCAACTGATCACCGTCCCCATCCGCAAGGTCGTCAAAGATGACGTGCTGCCAATTGAGCCGGGCGACCGTCTCGTCGTGGATGGTGTGGTGCTATCGAGCGACGCGCTCGAAATGGACGAGTCGCAGCTCACGGGCGAATCGGATGCGGTGCTCAAAGATAAAGACGACAAGGTCTTTTCCGGCTCGTTCTGTATCGCGGGCAGCGGCCTGATGCAGGCGACGCAGGTCGGGCGTGACAGCACGATCAACCGCCTGAGCAGCACGGCCAAAGCCTACCGCATGGTGCTCACGCCCACGCAGCAGCGCCTCTCCTATATCGTGCAAATCTCTGTGGTGATCATGGTGGTGGTGACACCCATGCTGTTCATCGCGGGGACGCTGCAAGCCCAACCGCTGATCAATCTGGAGACGTTCCGCAACGCGGTGGTGTTCGTCGCCAGCATCGTCCCGCAGGGGTTGATGTTGAGCGCCATCCTCGCGCTGACCATCGGCGCGGTGAGCATCAGCCGCTTCCAGACGCTGGTGCAGCGCGTCAACGCCGTCGAATCGATGGCCAACGTGACCACGTTGTGCTTCGACAAGACGGGCACGCTCACCAAGAATAAGCTGCGCGTGCATCATGTGCAGCCGCTGGCGAACCTCTCCGGCGCGGAGATCGACAAGCGCCTGCGGCTGTACACCGCGAATCTGTCGCATCTCAACCGAACGGCGGCAGCGGTCGCGCACCACCTCAACGGGGATGTGCCGCTCCTGCCGGAACTCGTCAAAACGCGTGAGATCCCGTTCACGTCGGCGCGCAAATGGGGCGCGATTGAATTTGCCAGCGAAACGCTGATCATGGGCGCGCCCGAACGCGTGCTGCGGCTGCGCGACGCGGGGGCGCTCGAACAGGCGACGCAGTTAGCCACGCAGGGCATGCGCGTGCTGGCGCTGGCGCGGACTACGCACCCGATGACCGATGGACGCTTATCGGAAGACCGCGAACCGCTGGCGCTGGTCGTGCTCAGCGACGAAATCCGCGAGGACATCCAGACCACGCTCGAAGATTTCCGCAAGGAAGGCGTGGCGCTCAAGGTCATTTCGGGCGACAACCTCGAAACGGTCAAGGAGATCGCGCGGGAAGCCGGGATGACCATCCGCAAGGCCTTCACGGGCGATCAGTTGGACGCGATGACCGACTCCGAACTGGAAGCGGCGGTCACCGAAGGCGATCTGTTCGCGCGCATCGAACCGGATACCAAGAAGAAGCTGATCGCCGCGCTCAAGCGGCAGGGTGAATACGTCGCGATGGTCGGCGACGGCGTCAACGATGTGCCCGCGCTCAAAGAGGCGCACATGGCCATCGCCATGAACGACGGCGCTCAGATCAGCAAGGATGTCGCGGATATCGTGCTGCTCAACAACGCCATGACGACGCTGCCGCGCGCCTTCCACGAAGGGCGCATCATCACGCAGACGATCTTCGGCACGAGCCGCATCTTCCTCGTGAAGAACTTCTACAGCATGATCTTCTTCATCTTCGCGGGCTTCATGGGGCTACCGTTCCCAATTAACCCGATCCAGATTAGTTGGCTGACCTTCGGCGTGATCAACCTGCCCGCCGGGTTCATGGCGCTGCGCGTGCTCAAGCCGATCTACATGAAGGAATTTCGCCGGGATGTGCTCGACTATGTCGTGACGGTCGGCTCGATTGGCGCGGTGGCGATGGCGGCGGTCTACGCGTTCACCTACCTGAGCAATTCGAAGGATCTACTCGAAGCGCGCAGCACGATGCTTGTTTTCCTCACGCTCTACGGGCTGATCGTGATGTGGCACACGCACGGCATCGACCTGTTTGAGCCGCGCACCATTGTGCAGCGTCCGCGCCTGTTCATCTACGGCGTGGTTTCCTGCGCGCTGACGATCATCGCGCCCTACGTCTTCCCGGATATCATCGCGTTCAAGCCGCTCACATCGTGGGAATGGGGCGTGGTGCTGCTGGTGTTCATCCTCGCGTTGATCGCGATCCGTTGGGCCATGCAGACGCGCGCGGTCACCAATCGCCTGTGGAAATTGTTCGAGCCGTAATTGCGGGGAAGCGGGGGCAGATTACGTACGACTGCCCCCGTGCTGGCTGATGCTAAAGGTCAGCAAGTACAGAAGCCGCCCTGGGAGCGTCAATCCACGCGGTAGAGTTTCGCCGCCCCTGCCGATGGCGCTGCGAACCGCATTCAAACGCGCCCAAACCCCCGCCGCCCTCCCGCCCCCCCCTGGGCGGGGGGGGGCGGCCCGGCCCCCCCCCCGCGCCCCAGATGCAGTTGATGCCAGGCGCTGGGCACGCCTGTTCTCCAAAACCTTCCCAAATCCCTGCATCCGCGCGAGCCTACCCGAAATAGCGGTTAATCGCGTCGGCGACAATGTGCGGGCGCGTCACGGTCGGCACATGTCCCGCCCCGTCGATGACTTCGAGATGGCTGTTCGGCATCTGAATTGCCAGCCATTCCGAACTGGCCAGCGGCACAATCCGGTCGTCGCGGCCATGCAGGATCAGCGTGGGTGTCTGGATGCTGCGCAGTCGGGAACGCAAATCGACTTCCTGCGCGCATTCGTACAGGCGCAGCGCCGCCGCCGGTTCTGAGCGCATGAGAATCTGCCGTCCCCAGCGCCGCCAGATCGCGCCATGCGCCTCGGTGACGCAGTTGTCGACAAACGCGCCGATGGTCGCCTCAAACTGAGTTTTCAGCCCCATGACGAACGGTGAATTGCTATCACTTGGCTGATAGTATAGGCCATCGACCAACACTAGCGCCTGCACGCGCTCCGGGTGCTGGAGCGCGGCGAGCAGCGCCGTCACCGCGCCCGCGGATTCCGCGGCCAGCACGCAGCGGTCAAGGCCATAGGCATCCATGATCGCGAACAAGTCGCCGACGAGGTTGTCGAGCGTGATCGATTCGACCGCGCATGAGCTCGCGCCCGCGCCGCGATGATCATAAGCGATGGTGCGCCACGTGGGGCTGAGATCGGCGAGTGTATCGGTCCACACTTCCCAACTGCCCGCCCATCCGCCAATGGCGAGGAGCGTGCGTGGGCTGTTTCCAAAGGCGACACTGTAGAGTTGAGCATAGGGGCGTTCGATGAACATGGCGCGATCCTTTTGGCAAATAAACTAAAGCGTAAGTGCGTTTTTGTTTATAATCGATCCCACCCCCGGCCCCTCCTCAAATTCGGGGAGGGGAGCCAACATCACTGGCTAGGTGAGTTCGTTTTCGTAGGGACGCGATTTATCGCGTCCGCTGTCCGTGGACACGCAGAAGCGTGTGCCTACAAATAAAGATGGTGCAATCTCAACCCGTTTAGTCTGTCGTGATGTCCCAGGCCGCGAGATCGGCCAGAAAGCGATGCGCCGTCAGGTCAAGGTGAATCGGCGTGAGGCTGGCATAGCCCTTGTTGACCGCCCACAGGTCCGTGCCTTCTTCCTCGTAATTGCCGCCCGGTTCCGGCCCAACAATGCGATAGATGTTGTTCTCGCGTGCCAGTTCGTCGGCGTAGATGCGCACGCCCTGCCGCGTCAGGCGCAGCCCCTTGACCGGGCTGACCGGCGGAATGTTCAGGTTGAGGATTGTCAGCGGCGGCAGACCCTTCTCCAGCACCTTGCGCACCACCATCACGGCGATCCGCGCCGCTTCCGCGTAATCTTCGACCCGGTCGGCATCCCGCTGGGCCAGCGACACGGCGACGGCGGGCACGCCCTGAATCGCCGCTTCGAGCGCGGCAGTCACCGTGCCGCTGTAGGTGACATCCTGCCCCATATTCGCGCCGCGGTTGATGCCGGAGACGACCACGCGCGGCGGCCATTCCACCAGACCGAGCGCGGCGATGGCGATGCAGTCGGCGGGTGAGCCGCCCACGGCAATCGCGCTGGTTTTGTCGGCCAGCACGACCTCGTTCGCGGGAATATCCTGAAACAGCGTCTTCTTGTGGCCGCTGGCGCTCTGATTCACGGATGGCGCGATCACCTGCACCGAGCCAAGCTGGCGCATGGCCGTGGCCAGTGCCAGAATGCCGGGCGCTTGGACGCCATCATCATTCGTCACAATCATGCGGTTCAACAACATCTCTCCTTAGTCGACAACGACGAGCAGCGCGGTCAGACAGGCGTTTTGGGAGCGTTTTCAGCCACCATAAACCACGTTACTCATTACACTCTAAGCTCGGCTACTTAACCTTAAGCACTCTTGTACAGAAATGCACCATTTGTCATGTACAATGCTTGTGTAGAGTTCGTATTGTAGATCGAAACAGAGTCCTGTACAGTACGAACCGACGGCTGAAGCGACAAGGAGGCTCTCGCCCATGCCGGATGACATCAATGAGATCGACTTTCTCGAAGGCGTGAGTAAGTTTCAAAGCGCCCGTATGGGTGCCTTTTGGGAAGACATGCTCGCGCTGCTGCGCGGGCAATCTGCCGAACTGCTCAGTTTTGACGAAATTCGGGCGCGTTTGCGCTTGCGCGAAGAATACTATAAGGGGCTGCAAGAAGTCCCGGTGGACCAGGTGGTGGGGAGCGTTGGACGATACAAAGACTTCACGGCGAAGTTTCTCCCCCGCAAAAACAAGATGCAGGAACGCTGGAGCCGCGTGTATGCGGTCGCCAGCGGGATGATGGGGTTGCCGCCCATCGAACTGTACAAAGTTGGCGATGTGTACTTTGTGCGCGATGGCAATCATCGCGTCTCGGTGGCGAAGCAGTTGGGTGCGACCTACATTCAAGCCCATGTGACTGAGCTGCCCACGTCGATTTCGCTCAAACCGGGCATTTCTGAACAGGAATTGGACGAACTAACTGCGTATGCGGAGTTCCTGGATATCACGCGCCTGCCGTACACGCGCCCGCATCACCAGTCGATGGAGCTGAGCGAAACGTCGCGCTATGACGACTTGCTCGGGCACATCTATCTGCATGGCGCGGTCAAGGAGCGGCATGACGGTCAGCCGGTCACGCTCGACGAAGCGGCGGCGGACTGGTACGACAACGTGTACCGCCCGGCTGTCACGCTGATTCGCAAGTACGACATGATGCGCTATATGCCCAAGCGCACGGAAGGCGATCTGTACCTGTGGATGGTCGATCACCTGCGTGAGGTGAAAGAAGTGTACGGTGATCAGGCCAGCAGTCGTACATTCAGCGATGCGCTGGTCGACTACCTCGTGAGCAAGCAGATCGGCGTCCCGCGCGATTTGCTGCACGAGAAGGATCAAACGGTGACGCTGGCGCGTGTAGATCTAGAGCAGCAGCTCGAAGAATATCGCGCCCGCTTCGAACCCCTGCGGACGGATGCCGTCGAAATCGCGCCGATCAGCGTGAACGGCGATCACGAGGACGAGTAACCTCGTCGCCCCCTGTTTTGTCACGACAAGTCGTTTGCTGATCAGGGTGTGCACATGGACGCTCCTGTTCCCCCCCCCCCCCCGTGTTAGGGTCTACTTCACCGGTGCGGCTTCCCTCACCCCCCCTCTCTCGCCCGGAGAGGGGCGGGGGTGAGGTTGATCCCCGACCCACCCCCAGCGGCTAATCCTTCAGCAAACTTTAGCTTAGGGACGCCGTGAATCTTTGCTACAATAGGCGCAAGTTGTCCCATAACGGAGATTTCCGCGTGAATCGCGTAGACACGTACCCCGACGAGGCCCCGGTCGTCAATCCGTGGCTGATTCGCCTGCCGATCCTGTTCATCAGCGGCGCGATTTTGTTGTTCATCGCCGTGGTAGGCTTGATCGTCGCCTTTGAGATCGCGTTTCAGGGGCGCATCTACCCCGGCGTATATTCCTACGGCGTGAGTCTCGGCGGGATGACGCCGGAACAGGCGCGGGAAGCGCTCGATGGCCGTTTCACTTACGATGAGCAGGCCGTGTTCACGTTCCGCTATGGCGATCAGTTCTGGCAGGCGCGCGCGGGCGAACTTGGCGTGTATTTCGACGTGGAAGCGACTGTGGGCGAGGCGTATTCGGCGGGGCGAGGCGGGAATTTCGCCGTGAATCTGATCGATCAGGCGTTCAACTGGCTGAACGGTGAAACGATCACCCCGATCATTCGCTATGATCAGAATGCCGCCGCGCAGCAGGTCGCCCGCATTGCCACCGAGATCAACCGCCCGGCGCGCGATGCGGTGCTGCACATTGACGGCGCGAATATCAGCGCGACGCCCGGTGAAACCGGGAAGGCGGTCGATGTGCGCTCGACACTCTATCGGCTCGACGCCGCGGTGCTGAATTTCGACGCGGGCGGCGAGATTCCGCTGGTGGTCAACGAGACCGTGCCCGTCTCATTGGACGCTGAAACCGCGGCTACCCGGGCACAGATCGCGCTGTCCGGCCCGGTGACGCTCACCGCCACCGCCGCGGACGGCAGCGCGCTCGGCCCGTGGACGGCGACCGTCGCGCAGATCCAGAATCTGCTGCGCATCGATACGGTAGCGGATGCGAATGGGCTGCTGACGTACGACGTCGAGGTGGATGTCGCCGCCTTCCGCCCGTACCTTGAGGAACTCGCGCGCGGTCTCATCAGCCAGCCGCAGGATGCGCGCTACCACTTCAACGTCTCGACAGGGCAGTTAGATGTCATTCGCTCCGGGGTTAATGGGCGCACACTTGATGTGGACGGCACGCTCCAGCGCCTGCATGACGCGATTTTCAGCTCGGGCAACCGGACGATCAGCCTGGCTTTCCATGAGGAAGCGCCGCGCTACGGCAACAACACCACGGCGGCGGAACTCGGCATCACGCAGCTCGTCTCGACCGGGCAGTCGTATTACACCGGTTCATCGCGGGCGCGCATCGAAAACATCATCCTCGCGGCCTCGCGCTTCGACGGCCTCGTGATCGCCCCCGGCGAACTCTTCTCGTTCAATCGCTACGTCGGCGATATCAGTCCCGAGTCGGGCTTTGTCGAAGGCTTTGTGATCGTCGGCGACCGTACGGTGCGCGGCGTGGGCGGCGGCGTGTGTCAGGTGAGTACGACGGCCTTCCGCGCGGCCTTCTACGGCGGCTATCAGATCGAGGAGCGGCATGCGCACGGCTACCGCGTCGGCTACTACGAGATTGGCGGCGAAGGCGTGGGCATGGACGCGGCGATCTACATCCCGGACCGCGCGGCGGGCGAAACTTACGGTGAACTCGATTTCACCTTCCGCAACGATACCCCCTATCATCTGCTGATCGAAACGCAGATTTACCCCGGCAGCAACATGGTGGAATTCCGCTTCTACAGCACCAATCCCGGTCGACAGGTGGTCAAAGCAGGCACGGAGGTCAGCGAAGTGCAGCCGCCTGCCGCGACCCAGTACGTCGCCAACAGCGACCTCGGCGCGGGACAAGAACTGCAGGTCGACTGGGCGGCGGAAGGCTCGTATGTGCAGGTGACGCGCATCATCAATGACTCGAGCGGCAATGAGATTGACCGCTATATCTTCGCCAGCCGTTATCAGCCGTGGGGCGCGGTGATTCAGGTTGCGCCCGGCGACTCCCGGTTGAGCAGTTAACGGCGCAGTGCTGCGAGCAGGTGGCGGAGCGCCGCCACCGCTTCGTCGAGCGCGGCGGGTTGATCGGACTGGGCGATCCATAACGCCGCCTCATTCATCGCGCCGGAGAGCAGATGCGTGAGCGCATCCAGTGAGAGCGGCGCGAGTTCCCCCTGCGCTTGCAGCGCCGCCAGCGCCTCACCCAGTGACTTCATGCTGTACTGCGCGTCGAGTTCCCGCCAGGCCGCCCAACCGAGCACGGCGGGCGCATCGATCAACATGATCCGCTGTACCTGCGGGTCGCGGCTGGCTTCGAGGAAGGCCGCGCACCCGGCGATCAACTGCTCCCATGTCCCCTCAACCTGCCCCGCCGCGGCTTCGACGCGTTCCCCGACATCGTGCTGCACCGCATCCAGCACCGCGTGAAATAAGCCCTCTTTACTCCCAAAGTGATGATAGAGCGCGCCCCGCGTGACGCCAGCGATCCGAACGATGTCCTCGGTGGGGGCGTCCGCGTACCCGTGAGTCGTGAACTGTTCGCGCGCAACTTCGATCAAGCGGGCGGTGGTTGCGGCGCGCTGCTCGGCTTTGGTCACCATCCTTGAGCCTTTCCTTGTTGACATACATACAGATTGTATGTATTATGTGGGTAAGAAACATACACAATGTATGTATCTTAGCGCAAGGAGCGAAACCGATGCAACTCAACAGTTTTTACCCCGTGCTGATGAGCCGCCAGCTTCGCGAGTCGCGGGACTTCTACACGACCCACTTTGGTTTTCAGGTGACCTTTGAGGCGGATTGGTACGTCAGTTTGAAATCGGCAGATGGACGGTATGAGTTGGCGTTTGTGGCCCACGATCATGCCACCGTCGTCAGCGCGTATCAGACCCCGGTGGCCGGGCTGCTGCTCAACTTTGAAGTAGCAGATGTCGATGCGGAATACGCGCGCCTCATCGAGCAGGCGGGCTTGCCCCTAGCGCGGGCGCTGATCACCGAGGAGTTCGGTCAGCGACACTTTGCGACCGTCGACCCGAACGGCGTGCTGATCGACGTCATTCAGATCGTGCCACCGTCGGACGCCTTTGCCGCGCAGTACACGGAAGCCGCCTGGAGTTCGTCGACGCACGCCGAGTAACACACAAAAAAGTCGGGGCACTGCTGCCCCGACTTTTAACGCTGCGTTGTGGAATTGGAATTGAGCTTACTGACCGAAGTTGAGCGGAACGACCTGCGTATCGGCGGCAATCACCCAACCGGGGATGTCGCGCAGACGCAGCGCGCCATTCGCGTAGTCGGTCACGAAGAAGGTCTGGCCAGCGGCCAACTGCGTACCCGTGATGCCATCGCCGAGCGCGCCGCCCTGAACCCACGTGGTTTCGGTGATCTGACGCAGACGCGCGCCGCTGTCAATCGAGGACGGGGGCAGGATAACCGCGTCGATGACGTGGATGATGCCATTGCTCGCCTGAATGTCGGTGATGATCACGTTGGCGAAGCGATCCAGCACGACGCCGCCATCTTCCACGGCAATCTTAACCGACGCGCCGTTGACCGTGGCCGCGCTCGTCAAACCGACGACTGCCGAAGCCGGAACTTCACCCGCGACCACATGGTAGAGCAGAATGTCCGTCAGCGCGCCTGTCGGATCCGCGAGTAGAGCGTTGATCGTGTCCGCACCGAGCGCCGCGAACGCCGCATCCGTCGGCGCGAAGACCGTGAACGGGCCGGGGCTCGCCAGCGTGTCGGCCAGACCCGCCGCCGTCACCGCCGCGACGAGCGTATCAAAGCGCCCATCCGCCACCGCAATATCGACAATCGTGTTGCTCTGCGCGAACGCGGGCACAACCGCCAGCGCCAGTACTGCCATCACCGCCACCAACATAAACCACTTACGCATGTCTTGACTCCTTAAATACCGTTAAAAGCTGTTCTCAACCGTTACCGTAGTACCATGCACTGGGCATAAGAATAGGTGGCAAATATGAGCTTCGTTTGAGTGAAGTATAAATGCCGATTAAATCGAACCTTAAAGAACGCAGTAACGGCATGTCTGGCCTGTGCAGGCTCTATTCTGCCTGCGGCCGCTTCGCTACAATGGAGTTGTCAACCTG
Source organism: Candidatus Flexifilum breve (assembly GCF_016713355.1). Lineage (NCBI taxonomy): Bacteria > Bacillati > Chloroflexota > Anaerolineae > Aggregatilineales > Candidatus Flexifilaceae > Candidatus Flexifilum > Candidatus Flexifilum breve. The sequence continues at coordinate 83,753 of NZ_JADJPI010000039.1, read as the reverse complement.
GAGTAGATGAAAACGAGCTTTAGCGTATGCCAACCCAACGACAAATTCCGCAGCCCGGACAAGAATCGGTGTGGGATTATCCCCGTCCGCCGCGCGTCGAACCGACGACTAAGCTGATCCGCGTCAGCTTCGGCGGCATCGTGATCGCCGAGACGCAGGCCGCGTATCGCGTACTCGAAACCAGCCATCCGCCGACCTACTACCTGCCGCAAGCCGATATCCGCATGGAGTATTTGCGGCGCACGCCGCTGCAGACCGTGTGCGAATTCAAAGGCGGCGCGACCTACTGGTCGCTGGTGGTGGGTGAGCGTGAGAGCGAGAATGCCGCGTGGGGCTATGCGAACCCGCGCCCCGGGTACGAAGCGATTCGCCATCACATTGCGTTCTACGCCTCCCGCGTCGACGAATGCACGGTGAACGGCGAAGTCGTCATGGCGCAGCCCGGTGACTTTTACGGCGGGTGGATCACCTCCGATGTGGTGGGGCCGTTTAAGGGCGCGCCCGGCACATGGGGCTGGTAGAAAGGAAAGAAGTTGTCAGTTCACAGTTGTCAGTTTACAGTAAAGACCCCAACGACTGGTGTCACAGCCTGCCCGTCGGTTGGTTTTAACTGTCAACTGTGAACTGTAAACTGATAGCTCACCATGAAACTCCTCCTCTTTGACATTGATGGCACGCTGGTCTGGACGGGCGGCGCGGGGCGTGAAGCGACGCGCCTCGCCATGCTGGAAGTCTTCGGCACGTCCGGCACGCTGGATACGCACACCTTTGGCGGCAAAACCGACTGGCTGACGCTGGTCGAAACGCTCGGCAAAAGCGAGCATGAAATCGCCGGGCACATGCCCAATTACGATATGGTGATGGGGCGGCACATCCTGCACATCATCGGCGATTATCCGGTCGCGCCGTGCCCCGGCGGGTTGGAACTGATCGAACGTCTGCGCCAGCGCGACGATGTGGTGCTTGGTCTCGTCACCGGGAATGTGCAGCGGGGCGCGGGCGTCAAGCTGGCGGCGGCGGGCTATGACCCGGCGGATTTCGTGGTCGGCGCGTATGGCAACGAGCGCATGCAGCGCGATCACCTGCCCGAACTGGCGGTCGCCCGCGCCGAGGAGCTGACCGGACATCGGTTTGCTCCGCGCGATGTGTGGGTGATCGGCGATACGGCGGCGGATGCGTCATGCGCGCGCGTCATCAACGCGACGATGGTCGGCGTGAAGACCGGGTACGGCCCGTCGCCGCAGGAGATCGCCGCGTGCAACCCCGATTATCTGCTCAATGACCTGACCGAATTCTGGGAGGTCGTGCGGTTGTAAGACATCCTCACCCCCGACCCCTCGCCTAGAGGAGAGGGGCGTAAACAGTCTCTTTCCGTCTCCCTTCCTGAATTCGATGAGGGGCGAGACTTGAAGGTGTTTAAAAGACCCCCTTAAAGTCTTTCCGCTCGCCAGCGGACGCGATTTATCGCGTCTCTACGAAAACTAAATGCGGTTCGGCGAGCGGTGTTGGCTCCCCTCCCTGAATTCGGGGAGGGGCCGGGGGTGGGGTCACTTTGTTCATCGCCGCCTAGTCAGGTTCATCTTGACCGCCGCGCGTCCGATGGACTACACTACCGCGGAATCGTCGGTATAGGCAGCGAGGCGAAATGCGCATCCTCACGCTCACTCCGGCAGCAACTGAGATCGTGTGCGCGCTCGGTTGCGGCGATCAGTTAGTTGGGCGCTCGCACGGGTGTGATCACCCGGAGTCCGTGCTGAGCTTGCCCGCGGTCACGCAGCCCAAGACCGCCGCGCTCGCCAGGGATGCCCCGTTTTCCCTGCACACCCATTTGTCGTCGGTGTATCTGGTCGATCTGGAACAGGCTCGGGCGCTGACGCCCGATGTGATCATGACGACGGTGGTGCCCGGCAGCGAAGATACCCTTCAGATGGCGTTGGCAGACGCGTTCAAACCGGCGCCGCAGCTCATCAATCTTGAGCAAAACGAAGTTTCGGCTGTGCTGGCGAACATCACACGGGTGAGCGGGGTGCTCGGCGTGCCGGAACGCGGCGCGGCGCTCATGCTCCAAACGGACGCGCGCCTGAAAGATATTTACACCCGCGCGGCGGAGATTCAGCCCAAGCCGACGGTCGCGGCGCTCCAGTGGGTCGATCCGCTGATGATTTGCGGCAACTGGGTTCCCGAGCTGATCACCATGGCAGGTGGCGTCACCCTGTTCGGACGCGCCGGGCTGCCGAGCTTCTGGATCGACTGGGATGACCTGTGGGCCGCCGACCCGGATCGCATTGTCATTGTGGCGTGCGGGTACTCGCTGGATGAGGCGCGCGCCGCCCTGCCCGCGCTGACCAGGCAGCCCGGTTGGGCAACCTTACGGGCTATTCGCGACAAACAGGTGTACATTACCGATGCTGATCAATTTTTCAGCCGACCGTCGCCACGATTGGCGGAGTCGCTGGAAATTCTCGCAGAAATCTGCCACCCGACCGTCTTCCGCTTCGGTCACGAAGGCGCGGGGTGGGAACGATATTGAGTTCACAGTCGACAGTTTACAGGTCATCGTCAAGACAGGTTTTTACTGTCTACTGACGACTGTGAACTGACAACTCCTTTCGAGGTAACCATGACACAAACAGTACTCATCACAGGCGGCGCCGGGTTTCTGGGGATCAATCTGACGCGCTATTTGCTGGCGCGCGGCTACAAGGTCGTGTCGCTGGACATCGCTGATTTCACCTATCCCGAACGCGACCAGATCACCGAGATCAAGGGCGATATCCGCGACACGGCGGCGGTGGACCGCGCCATGCAGGGCGTCAACATGGTTGTGCACACGGCGGCGGCGCTCCCACTGTACAGCGAAGCCGACATCTTCTCGACCGACATCGATGGCACCCGCAACATCCTCGAATCCGCGCTCAAGCACGGCGTCGAGCGTGTGATTCAGATTTCGTCGACGGCGGTCTACGGCGTGCCGGATCATCACCCGCTCTTCGAAACCGACAAAATGGTCGGTGTGGGGCCGTACGGCAAAGCGAAGATCGACGCGGAGAAGGTGTGCGAAAGCTACCGCGCGAAGGGCTTGGTCGTGCCGATCATCCGCCCGAAATCGTTCATCGGGCCGGAACGCCTCGGCGTGTTCGCGCTGTTCTATGACTGGGCGAAGAGCGGGCGCGGCTTCCCCATGATCGGCAGCGGCAACAATCGCTATCAACTGCTGGATGTGGAAGACCTGTGCGACGCCATCTACCTGACGATGACGCTCGACAAGAACGTGGTCAACGATACGTTTAACATCGGCGCGAAAGACTTCACCACCATGCGCGAGGACTATCAGGCAGTGCTGGATTACGCGGGCTTCAAGAAGAAGATCGTGCCGTTCCCGGCTGGCCCGGTGATTCTGGCGCTTAAGGTGCTGGAAGCGCTCAAGCTGTCACCGCTGTATGCGTGGGTCTACGAGACCGCCAGCAAAGACTCGTTCGTGAGCATCGAAAAGGCGGAGAAGCAGCTCGGTTATAAGCCGAAGTACTCCAACAAGGACGCGCTGATCCGCAACTACAAGTGGTATCTCGACAATCTGCACCAGTTCGAAGGGCAGTCAGGCGTGTCGCATCGCGTGCCGTGGAATCAGGGCGCGCTCAAGCTGGCGAAACTGTTCTTCTAAAGATAAAGATAAACGGCAACCTCACCCTGCTTGCTGCGCAAGCCGTCCCTCTCCGGGGGGAGAGGGACAAAGACTGACACGCTTTTGCCCCTCGCCCTATGGAGAGGGGCAGTTGAGCGGAGCGAAACGGGGTGAGGTTACTCACACCGCGGCTCGAGTCCATGCTCCGCGATGATGCCCCCGTAAAACTCGATCTTGTAGCGAATTAACCCCAGATGCGCGTTCAATTCGGCGATGTGCGTCTCCACGTCGCGCTGCAGCTGCTTGAGCATCTCGACGCGCTCCGGCAGGGTCGCGTCGCCGCCGCGTTGGAGTTCGGCATACGTCTGCATGTCGGTGATCGTCATGCCCGTCGCCCGCAGCTTCATCAAAAACTCGATCCAGCCGATATCGTCGCGGGAATAGCGGCGGTGCGTGTTGTCCGCGCGGTCAATGGCGTGGATCAAGCCGACCCGTTCGTAATAGCGCAGGGTGTGCACGCTGAGCCCGGTGATGTCCGCTACCTGACTAATCGTGAGCAACTCGACTTCGTTGATCATGTCCATCGGATGATCTTTGACCTCGTTCCCAAATTGATCTCTTGACTTAGAGTGTACTCGAAGTTGTAGAGTTGCGTCTGTATCAGTTACACGAGAAAGGCGCACGATGAACAAGCGACTTTTGGGACATTCGGGCATTGAAGTCTCGCCGCTGGGCATGGGCTGCTGGGCGATTGGTGGCCCGTGGCAGTTCCTCGACATTCAGGCGGGTTGGGGCGAAGTGGACGACAACGAGTCGATCCGCGCGGTGCAGCACGCGCTGGCCAGCGGTATCAACTTCTTCGACACGGCGGCGACCTATGGCACGGGGCACAGCGAACGCATCGTCGGGAAGGCGCTGGCGAGCAAGCGTGACGAGGTGGTGATCGCCACCAAGTTCGGCTTCAACGTGGATGAAACGGCCAAGCACGCCATCCGCTTCGAGACGGCGGAGCAGATCATCGCCAATGTGCGGGCAGCTTGCGAACGCAGCCTGCGCAATCTGGCAATGGATACCATCGACCTGTATCAACTGCATGTGTGGGACTTCCCCAAGGAGCACGCGCCCGCGCTGCTCGACGTGTTGGAAGCGCTCGTGCGCGAGGGGAAAATCCGCTACTACGGCTGGAGCACCGACTCGGTCGAGAATGCGCGCGCCTTCGCCGCCGGGGAACACTGCGTCGCCGTGCAGCACGATCTCAATGTGGTGCTCGATGCGCCAGAGATGCTCGCGCTGTGCGAGACGCTCAAGCTGGCCAGCGTCAACCGCTCGCCGCTGGCACGCGGCGCCCTGACCGGCAAATACACCAAAGACACGGTGTTCGCGCCCAATGATGTGCGCACCGATCCGTGGGCAGTGCAGAACATCCTCAACCCGGCGTTTGATCGGTTGGAGGACTTGCGCGCCATTCTGACGAGCGGCGGACGTACCCTAGCGCAGGGCGCGCTGGCGTGGATCTGGGCGCGCAGTCCGGTCACTGTGCCGATTCCGGGCATTCGCACGGTCACGCAGGTGGACGACAACGCGGGCGCGCTGCGCTTCGGCCCGCTCGCGCCCGACCAAATGCGCCAGATTGACGAGCTGTTGGGACGGTCGGTGCTGACCTACTAAAGTAGGTTCTCGAAACCCCCCCCCCCGCCCCCCGGGGGGGGCAGTGAGCCACACGGTGAGGTTGCAGTTCAATCCTCCTCTCCGTCCAAAATCACCCTGATCTGGTGACAACCCGCGCGGCCCATTCTGCGTATAAGATCACAACGCATTGAGAAGGGTTTCACAAAAGGGGGAAGACTGTGGCTGCCAATCTCAAGGAAAAAGTGGCGGATTTTCTGGCGCAGGAGAACATTGCCGTCGCGGGGGTGTCGCGCAACGAAAAGTCACCGGGCGCGGCGAACGCCATCTATAAGCGACTGCGTGAGTCGGGCTATCACGTCTACGCGATTAACCCGAACGCGGATCAGGTTGAAGGGGATCGCTGCTATCACAGCGTGAAGGATATTCCGGACAAAGTCGGCGGCATCGTCATCGCGACGCCGGAAGCGGCTGCCGAACAGGTTGTACGCGACTGTGTCGATGCAGGCGTCACCCGCGTGTGGATGCACAACGGCATTCACAGTATGGGGACGAGCGTGTCGCAGAGCGCGGTCGATTATGCCGTCGAGCACAAGATGAGCGTCATCGCGGGCGCGTGCCCGCTGATGTTCGGGCGGCCGTCGGATGGCTTCCATCGGTTTATGGGGCGGGCGCTCGGCGCGTTCGGCAAGCTGCCGAAATAAGCGGAATTGCATCCAACCTCACTCCCCACACTCTCCTAGAGGTTGAGGACGACACTCTTACCAATCGAGTCTTTGTAGGGACACGCAGAAGCGCGTTCCTAGAGTGTGTCGGTTGAGGGAAGACGGCCTCGCAATATTCAAACTGTAGCGGAGTCTAGAGGCGAGGCGGAGGGTGATGTGTTTGTGCGGGAAAGCCCCGTTACTGGTGTTGCTCGACGAGACCAAACTGAGCCAGCACGTGAGCGTGATGATGGAGGGGCGCCTATTATGCGTGCGCGATCCCCTTAGTCTGGCGTGCCTACTGGTCGACAGACTATGCGGAAGCAGGCCAAGTCACCCTCATGCAACAGTTACTCGTCCACCTGCTCCCAGCCGACCAGGTCGCGGTCGTGCTGGCGGATCGCGGCTTAGGCACTTCGCCCCACAGCTCTACGCGGTCCGCTTTCATCATGAGGCCAGCTTTCGTGACTTGAAGAGCGCTGGCTGTCACTGGCAGCGTTCGCGCTTCTGGTTACCGAGCCAGACCGCCCGCCTGCTCCTCGTGCTCGCTTGTGCCTGCCTCTGGTTGCTCACCCAAGGCACTCAAGTCTACTTCCTCTATTCCCTCAGCGTCCGCCAAAAACGCCTCAGTCTCTTTCGTTTCGGCTTGGACGCACTCGTTGCCCGTTTTATTTCCTCCCGCCCCCAAAATCTCGAGTTCTATCTTGCCCCCGATTCCCCGACCTTTAAAAGTGTCGTGACGTGAATCGAATTCGGGGAGGGGAGCCAACAGTGCCTGCCAAGCCTCCTCTTCTCCCATGCAAGCAGGGTGAGGTTAAGGATTTTCACCAAATGTGAAATACGCTCATGCTTCGTCCGACACGCTCTCCAGCGCGTCTGCGGGTGTGCGCTCAGGGCCTAAGGCCTATGACTACCTGCCCTGAGATTTCATCTTCGGTTCAAATCAGAACCAACACCCGCCTGCCAACACCTCTGACCTACACGAAGACTTTGAGCTTGTCGAAATCCTTGCGCAGCAGTTCTTTTTGGCTGGCGCTGTAGAGCACCACCGCCGGGTGATAGAGCGGTACAACATGGATGTCGCCGTAGGGCATGGCGGCACGGATCAAGCGCCCATGCAGTTCGCCGATCTTGCCCTTGTGTTCGCTTAAGCCGAGCTTCTTGAGGATATAGCTGGTCGCAAAGCGCCCGAGCGGCGCAATCACGGCGGGCTGCACGATGTCGATGATGCGATCCACGAAGGGTACGTAGAACGCGATCTCTTCGGGCGTCGGTTCGCGCTTGGTCGGCGGGCAGTCGAGCAGTAGATTGGTCACGAACACGTCGGCGCGCTTCAAATTGATCCCGGCGAGCATATCGTCGAGCACCGAGCCGGACGGGCCGATGAACGGACGTCCCTGTCGACCTTCGTTCTTGCCGGGCGCTTCGCCGATGAACATGAGATTTGCGTCGGCGTTGCCCTCGCCGAAGACGGGAAAATAGCCGTTTTCCATGCGGCAGGCATACAGCGGCGAGGCCTGCGCGTTGATCACCTCGGCGCGGACGGCGCGCAGCGCTTCGTCTTTCTGGCGCAGCGTCTCGGAATTGGGGCGCGGCTTAAACGACTCGTTGGCGGGCACGGCCTCTTTGATCGCCGTGACCAGCTTTTCGACGTCGCGGGCAAAACTGTGGTGCCCGAGCGCAATCGCGTTGCGGCGGGCTAAGGCCTGCAAATCGTCAGGGAGGTCACCGGGAGCGGGCATGGGGGCACGCCCAACCAGCACGGGCACGACGAATTTGCCTAGCCGCAGCGCGCTGGCGATTTCGATGCGCACGAAGTCGTTCCACTGCTGGATCCGCCGCGCGCCGCTCTCGTCGGTGATCGTCGCCCACTGCGGGCCGATTACGGCGAGCAGCACATCACAGGTGGCGACCGCCTTTTCCAGTGCGTCGACAAAATCGGCACCGGCTGGAATATCGTCCACGTCGATGAACACCTGCTCGCGTTCCAGATGGTGCAGCAGATGGTCAAACAGGCGTCCCGCGTAGCCTTCGCTGTCCTGCCGTCGATAGTTGATGAAGATGCGGAGCATGTGTTTGCTATCCCCCTGAGTCCGATTTTAGTATAGCCGATCACATGGATCGGCGGGCATTAAGTTCAGGCGGACGTCGACCGATTTGCGGAGGGGTAGATCTGCGGTCTGCGTAATCATTGAACAATCACAGAGGTGCGAGCGTACTTTCAAAACGCGCAACTCGTGCTAGAGTCGGCGGCTGAACGGGAGTTTCTGGACTGCGCATAGGTGCGCTCACAAGGAGGAAATATGCATCCAGTAGTAGCCAGGCTGCGCGGCGGGCTGATCGTCTCGTGTCAGGCAGGTACAGGCGACGGTTTGTACGGCAGCGACGCGATGGCGCACATGGCGCTGGCCGCGCAGATCGGCGGGGCGGTGGGGCTGCGCGCCAACGGGGTCGCCGACATCACGGCGATCAAGCGGCTGTCCGACCTGCCGTTGATCGGTATCGACAAGCAGGATTTACCCGGCTTCGGCATTCGCATCACGCCGAGCGTCGACGCGGCGCGCGCCATCGTCGCGGCGGGCGCAGACATCATCGCCGTGGACGCGACACGGCGCGGCGCGGAAGAGGGGCGCTTGCCTGCCGCCGAACTCATCCGGCGCATCCGCGCGGAACTTGGCGTCGCGGTCATGGCGGACATTGCCACCTATGACGAGGGGATCGCCGCCGCCGAAGCGGGCGCGGACATCGTCGCGACCACACTCTCCGGCTACACGGCCTACAGCCCCGCGCAAGACGAGCCGGATTTTGATCTACTGGCGCGGCTGGCGACGGCGCTCAGTGTCCCGGTGATCGCCGAAGGGCGGATCGCCTCGCCGGAACATGCGCGGCATGTGCTGGAACTGGGTGGTTTCGCGGTCGTGTGCGGCTCCATGATCACCAAGCCGCGCTGGATCACCGAGCAGTATGTGACGGCGCTGAAAAGCTATCACCGGGCGCAGTCCGGCGTCGTGATCGGCGTGGACGTGGGCGGTACGAAGATCGCCGTGGGCGCGCTGGCGAATGAAACCGAGCTGATCTACGAGGAACGCGTACCGACCGAGGCCGCAGCAGGTGGCGCACAGGTCATGCAGCGCATTGGCGACGCGGTCGAACGCGCGCTGCAAGCGGCTCCCAACGCCAGCGCGATCGGCGTCTCGACGGGTGGCGTGGTGGATCGTCAGGGTGTGATTCGTTTTGCGACCGCCTCCATTCCCGACTGGGTCGGCACGGATGTCAGGGGCACGCTGGCGGCGCGTTTTGGTCTCCCGGTCGCGGTGGAGAACGATGGCCAGGCGGCGACGCTCGCCGAAGCGTTGATCGGCGCGGGGCGGGGTTATCGCTCCGTGCTCGGCGTCACGGTCGGCACGGGCATCGGCGGGGGTTACGTCGTGGATGGCAAGATCTATCACGCCGACGACCGCAGCGGCCTTGAACTCGGCCACATTGCCGTCGAACGGGACGGGCGCTTATGTCCGTGTGGACGGCACGGCTGTCTCGAAGCTTATGCCAGCGGGGGCTGTCTCGTCACCGAATACAATGAGCGCGCCGCCGCACACCGCTGAACACGGGCGAGCAGGTCGTCGCCGCCGCGCAGGCCGGAGATCCCGCCGCGCTGATGGCGATCCGCGTCGTCGGGGCATGGCTTGGTTACGGTGTGGCGAGCATGGTCAACGTGCTGAGTCCGTCGGTCGTGGTGATCGGTGGTGGCGTTGCCCGCATCGGCGCTTTGTACTTCGACAGCGTGCGCGCCGCCTTTCGCGCGCAGGTCTATCCGCCGCTGGTCGAGACGCCCATTTTGCCCGCCGCGCTCCGCAATCACGAAGGCGTGATCGGCGCGGGACTGCTGGCACGGCAAATCTGAGGGAGGGTTGGTCAAAACTATACAAATCCGGTGTACATATCCTACAAGTTGGCCTATACTGAAACAAAATATGTTTTGGATGTAGGTTTAGACTGTGCAAAAACCCTTACAGCGCCTTAAAGCTGTGCCGCAGATCAATGATCAGGTGCAGGAGGCGATCAAACAGTACATTCTGGATAATCATTTGCAGGACGGCGCGAAGCTGCCGTCCGAAAATGCCCTCAGCCAGCAGTTAGGTGTCAGCCGCAACTCGGTGCGCGAAGCCGTGCAGTCCCTCGCCTCTCTCGGCATCCTCGATGTGCGGCGGGGGAGCGGCCTGTACGTCAAAGGCTTTACCCTGCAGCCGCTGCTCGAAAATCTCTCCTACGGCGTGCTCTTCGACCTGAACGAACTGGAAGACATGCTGCAAGTGCGCGAAGTGCTGGAAAGCGGCATGGTCGATCTCGCCCTGCCACATGTGACTCCCGAACGACTGGCGACGCTCGATGCGATTGTCGGGCAGATGCGCCGCCGCGCCGAACAGGGCGAGTCGTTGGTGGAAGAAGACCGCGCTTTTCATATGGAACTCTTCCGCCCGCTCGGCAATACCATTCTGCTCCAACTGCAAGATATTTTCTGGAGCACGCTGCGCAAAGCGTTGGGGACGGTCAATATTGCCGACAGCAACCCGCTGCGCACCGCCGCCGCGCACGCCGCGATTGTTGATGCGCTGCGGACAGGCGATGCCGATACCGTGCGCCGCGCGCTCAACTCGCATTACGGCGATATCAAAGAGCGCCTGCGCCTGATGAAGGCCGCGCACGCGGAGGAGCAAGCCCCATGAAACCGCTCACCGCTTCCGAAATCGTCGGCAACTGGTGCACGCTCATGCTGCCGATCAACGCCGACGAGAGCATCGACTATGCGCGACTGGATGAGGAAGTCGTCTACCTGACCGCGGCGGGCGTCAACGGGCTGTATACCAACGGCACGGCGGGCGAATTCCACACGCAGACGGAAGCTGAATTCGACCGCATCCACGAGTTGGTCGCGGCGCGCTGCAATGCGGCGGGGCTGCCGTTCCAAATCGGCGCGAGCCATATGAGCATGCAGATTTCGCTCGACCGCATTCGCCGCTCACGAGCCTTCCAGCCGAGCGCCTTTCAGGTGATTCTGCCCGACTGGTTTCCAGTGCAGGACGCCGAGATGATCACGTGCTTGCAGTTGTTCGCCGCTGCTGCTGATCCGATTCCGCTGGTGCTGTACAACCCGCCGCACGCCAAACGCCGCCTGACACCCGCGCAGTTTGGCATGCTCAAACGGGCGGTTCCGGCGCTGGTCGGCGTCAAAGTGCCCGCGGGCGATGAAGCGTGGTACGCTGAGATGCGCGCCCATATGCGTGATCTCTCGGTGTTCGTGCCGGGGCATCTGCTGGCGACTGGCTACAGCCGGGGTGGAGCGGGCGCGTATTCCAACGTCGCCTGTCTGCATCCGGTCGGCGCGCAGCGCTGGTACGACCTCATGCGCGTTGACCTTCCGGCGGCGCTGGATATTGAGCGCCGCATTCTGCAGTTCTGGGAAGCCGAGATCATCCCGTACATCACGGAGCAGCACTACCCGAACGGCGCGCTCGACAAGTTCCTGTCGGTGATTGGCGGATGGGCGCATATCGGTTCACGGCTGCGCTTACCCTATCGCTGGATCGACGAGACGGAGGCTGGGCGAGTGCGCGCGGTCGCGGAACGGCTGATCCCGGAAATTTTGTGTATCGAAGGAGCGGCGCACTAGGTCGGCTCCTTATCGATTGAACATACGCTTTATTTACGTTTTGGAGGCAGCAATGAATCTTTGGAAGAAGTTAGTGTTGGTCGCCCTTTTGCTTGTTCTGGCGATCCCGTTGACCGTCAGCCTCGCGCAGGACACGAGCGGTAACACGCTCATCGGTGCGTTTGATATTGGCCCCGGCGGCGCGCCGGGTGTGCGCCCCTATATGGATACGGCTGGCCGCACGTGGCTGTCGAAGATCTGGTCGACGCTGGTGGTGTGGAATAGCGACATCAGCGCGCCGGAACCGGAACTCGCCACCGACTGGTCGTCGAATGACGATTACACCGTGTGGACGTTCAACCTCCGCGACGGCGTGACCTGGCATGACGGCGAACCCTTCACCGCCGCCGATGTCGTCTTCTCGTACAACCTCGCCGTGAACCCGGACGCCGCGACGCAGTTCTCCGGCTTCAGCCAGCTTTCGCCGACGACGGTCTCGGAAGTGCGCGCGGTCGATGACCTCACGGTCGAATTCGTGCTCACCGCCGCGAATCCGCGTTTGCCCTACAACCTGATGCTGCTGTGGATTCTGCCGGAACACGCGCTGGCCGACCTCGCCCCCGCCGACTACCAGACGACCGAATGGTTCTTCACCGACGCGATCGGCACTGGCCCGTTCATGCACGAAGAATTCCAGCGCGATCAATTCTGGTCGCTGGTGGCCAACCCCAACTACTGGCGCGGCCAGCCCAAGCTCGACCGGCTGATCAACCGCTATTTCGCGGATGAAACGTCGGCGATCCTCGCGTTGGAAGCGGGCGAAATCCAGTTCAGCTATGCCAGCGGCGATGTGGCGCTCGGCTTTGAAGGTAACGAGAGCTATCAGGTGTTCTCCGGCCCGTCCGGTGTCACCAACTACATGATCTTCAACGAACGTGATGCGCGCTTTGCGGATGCCCGCGTGCGTCAGGCTTTCCTGTATGCCATCGACCGTCAGGCGATTGCCGAAACCGTGCTGCGCGGGACGGCGCAGGTCGTGCCGTGCATCGGCGCGTTCCCGAACATGTACCCGGAAGGTCTCAACGACTACGCCTACAACCCCGACATGGCGCGTCAGCTCCTCGGCGAAGCGGGCTTTGATGCCAGCCAGCCCGTTGAAGTTGTGACCTACTACGACAGCCAGTTCCACTCGGACGCGCTGGCGGCGATTCAGGCGTTCCTCGCCGATGTCGGCATCACCATCACGCCGATCAAGCAGGACGTGCCCACCTACAACAGCTACTTCTACACCGGCGAAGGCTGGACGATCTCCTACCGTGGGATCGCCGCAGGCATGGCCAACTTCCCCTTCCCGTTCTACGAAGTCGGCGGCCAGCCGACGACTGACGGCGCGCCGCTGAGCGGCACGGAATACCCGGAACTCACCGCCCTGCTCGCGCAGGCGCGCGTGGAAGGCGACCCGGAAGCCTATGTCGGTCTGCTGCAGGACATCTGCGCGTACCAGAACGCCAACGCGACCGAAGGCTACATGTGGACGGCGATCCGCTTCGGCGTCGCTTCCAGCAGCCTGCAAGACTTCTACTGGTTCCCCGCGCCGGCGGGCGGCCCCTACAACGATCACGCTGAACTGTGGTCGGTCGGCGAATAACGTTCGTATCACGATGAGTTTGTCCGTGCCCCGCTCCGGCGGGGCACGGGCGTCCGGAGTACCCCCCCCCCCCCCCCCCCCCCCCCCCCCGTCCCCCCCGGGGGGGGGTGACAAACCGGGTGGTGCGGGGTGCGGGCGCGGCGAAACGCGGCCCCCCCAGAAAAGCGGTTTTGGGGGGGCCTTCCTTGCGGCCGCCGTCTCCAAAGGGGCCCCGCCTTTCCCCCCCGCCCGGGCCTGATCCGCGCCGCCCGTTCCAACCGAGGGCTTGGGTTATGCAAAAGTATATTCTGCGCCGGGTACTGATCGGCATTCCCGTCTTCATCAGCATCACGATCATCATCTTCGGCCTGATCGAACTCGCGCCGGGCGACATCACCGACTATTTCATCCGTCCCGAACTCAACATGACCGATGAATCCGAAGCGGCCATTCGCGCGCGTTTCGGGCTCGATCAACCGCTGACCGTGCGCTACGTCAACTGGCTGGGGAACGTGCTGCAAGGCGACTTCGGCTACCGCTATACCAACGGTCAGCCCGTCGCGGCGACGATTGTCCAACGCCTGAGCGCGACGGTGCTGCTGGCGGGCACGGCGCTGATCATCGGCGCGACGCTTGGGGTAGCGCTCGGCGTGTTCACGGCGCTGCGCCAGTACTCTGTGTGGGATTTTCTGCTGACGGGCGTCTCGTTCTTCGGCATCTCAATTCCGCCGTTCGTCGCCGGGATCATCGTGCTGTATGTCTTCGCCATCAAACTCGGGTGGTTCCCGGCGGGCGGCATGCGCCCGGTGGACCGCGAACCGACGCTGCTCACGACGCTGCATTATCTGGCGCTGCCCACTGCCGTGTTGAGCCTTGCGCCGATTGCCAATTTCATGCGCTATACCCGCTTCGCCATGCTCGAAGTCATCCGCGCCGACTATGTGCGCACCGCGCGCGGCAAAGGTATGCGCGAAAACCGCATCACGTGGGGACACGGCTTCCCCAATGCGCTGCTCCCCGTGATCACGCTGTTCGGTCTGAGCCTGCCCACGCTGGTGGTCGGCGCGGTCTTCACCGAGACGATCTTCAGTTGGCCGGGGATGGGTACGCTGTATCTCGAAGCCGTCAATGGGCGCGATGTGCCGCTGCTCATGGGCATGAACCTCGTGATCGCGCTGGTCGTGCTCGTGGCCAATCTCGTAACCGATCTCGCCTACGCCGTCGCTGACCCGAGGATTCGCTATGACTGACCAAACCCGCCAGCCCATTGCCGTCCTCGTCACTGACGAAGATCGCGCCAAACTCGAACACCGGGACGATAAGCGCGCGCTGCGCCGCTTTTTGCGCAACCGCCCGGCGGTGGTTGCTTTGATCGTGCTGATCGTCATCGTGCTGCTGACCATCGCCGCGCCGCTCATCGAACGCTACCGCTACGACGCGATTGATCTCCGGGCGCGGGCGTCGCCCCCAAGCGACCTGCACTGGCTCGGTACGGATGGCGTGGGGCGCGACGTGTGGAGCCGCTTGCTCAACGGCGGGCAGGTCTCGCTCGTGGTCGGCTTCGGCGCGACGCTCGTCGCCACGTTGATCGGCACGGTGCTGGGCGCGATCTCCGGCTACTATCGTGGGTGGGTCGACATGGTGATTATGCGCATCACCGACGTGTTCATGACCTTTCCGAGCATCATCATCATGCTCACGCTGGCGGCCATGCTGCCGCGCACCGTGTGGACGATTGTGTTCATCATCGGCGGGTTGAGCTGGACGGGCACGGCGCGCATCGTGCGCAGTCAGGTCATGTCCATCCGCGAGCAGGAGTACATTCTGGCCTGCCGCGCGCTCGGCTACCGCGACCGCCGCATCATCATCGTACACATTCTGCCCAACGTGTTCGGGTCGCTGGTCGCGCTGGTGACGTTCGCCATCGGTTCGGCGATTCTCACCGAAGCCGGGCTGAGTTTCCTTGGGCTGGGCGTGCCCCCGCCGACGCCGAGCTGGGGGAACATGCTCGAAGCCGCCCGCAACCTCGACATTCTGCGGAACATGCCGTGGATGTGGATTCCCCCCGCGATCATGCTGGTGATCACGGTGCTGTCAGTCAACTTTATTGGCGATGGCGTGCGCGATGCAGTGGATCCGCGCATGGTCATCTGATCAGAGGACATTGCAACATGCGCGGAAGAGAACTACGCGCCAAACTGCACGCCGGAGAGCGCGTGTACGGAATTTGCATGGAAGGCTACGGTCAGCCGCGCTTTCCCAAGTTTTTTGCCGATGTGGGACTCGATTACGTGTGGCTGGAGAGCGAACACGCCCCCGTGAACCGCGAAACGATCGCCTGGGCGATTCAAGCCTACGCGGGGAATGGGGTCGCGCCGCTCGTGCGCATTCCCGAGATTTCGGCGGCGCGGGCGGCGATGGTCGTGGATGCTGGGGCGCACGGCGTGATCGTGCCGTATGTGGAAACGGTTGAGCAGGTGCGCGCCATCGTCGGCGCGATCAAGTATCGTCCGCTCAAAGGCGCGGCGCTGACTGCAGCCGTCGAACGCGGCGAATTCCCCAACCCCGAAACAAAAACCTATCTGGAAAACTATAACCCGGATGTCAACCTGATCATCATGATCGAAAGCCCGACCGGGGTGCGGAATTTACCCGATATCCTCAAGGTGCCGGGCGTGGATGCGATCCTGATCGGCCCGCATGACCTGACCGTGTCGCACGGCATCGCGGAACAGTACGAGCATCCGCTGTTTGAGCAGACGGTCGAACACATCATCGATACCTGCCAAGCGCACCAGATCGCCGTGGGCATGCACTTCATCAGCGGTTCGGTCGATTGGGCGCTGCGTTGGGCACGGCGCGGCTTCACGTTCATCAGCTACCGCGGCGACGCGCTGTTCACCGCGCGCGGCATCCGCAGCGAACTGCACTACCTGCGCGAACAGCTCGACGGCACGCCCGCCGCGGGCAGCACGGATGCGATTGGCGCGTCCGGCCATATTCACTTCCAGACAGGGGATTCCACATGACCGAATTTCGCGGGATTTATCCGGCGCTGGTGACGGCCAGCACCGCCGACGGCGGCGTGAGCGTGCCGGGCGTCGAGGCGCTGGTCGAGTATTTGATCGGCAAAGGTGTCGACGGGCTGTATGTTGGCGGCACGACCGGCGAGGGCATCTACATGACCGCTGCCGAACGCCAACTACTGGCGGAAACCGTGCTCAAGCGGGTCAACGGGCGCATTCCCGTGATCATGCATATCGCGTCGATGTCGCTTAACGAAGCGAAACTGCTGGCGCGGCACGCCGTCGATCACGGCGCGGCGGGCATCGCCAGCATCATGCCGCCCATGTACAACACGCATGCCTCGGTCGTCGCCTATTACAAAGGTTTGGCCGCGGCTGTGCCGGAAACGCCGTTTTTCTCCTACATCCTCAACCCGGCGATCAATCCGGTCGCGGTGCTGCAGGAACTGCTCGACGTGCCTAACCTGCACGGCGTCAAGTACACGGGTTCGAACATGTACGAGATGCGTCTCATCATGGACATGAACGCGGGGCGCTGGATCACGTTCTCGGGCATGGACGAGCAGGCGGTCTACGCGCGCATGATGGGCGTGCACGGCTTCATCGGCTCGACGCTCAACTACATTCCCGGCGCGTACCGCGCGATCTTCGAGGCGGTCGGGCGTGGGGACTATGCCGCCGCCCAGTCGATGCAGGAGAAGGCCAATCTTGTGACCAAGGCGCTGTATTCGGTCGGCTTCAACGGGGCGCTGCGCGAAACGCTGCGGATCATCGGCGTAGACTGCGGCGAGCCGCGTCTGCCTGCTATCGCCCTGACGGCCGAGGGCAAAGCCGCCCTGCGCCGCGCGCTGGATCAAACCGACTTCGCGGAACTTGCGGCACTGTAACTGACCCCACCCCCGGCCCCTCCCCGAAATGAGGAGAAGGGAAGGGGAAGGGGGGTTTGGGGCCCTCCACGGAGAGTGTCCCTCCGGGCGTGTGTGGTCCGCGTCTGCAATCATCCCTACGGAGAGCGTGTAACCCATTTCCACGGTATTTTGCGCATTTACCGGCTTGCCTCGCCCGCTAACGAGAGGGCCTCGTGCCTCGATTGAATGACCGCCTCTTCAGCGCTTGCACAGCAAGCAGGGTGAGGTTAGCCGCTGTCCGCCTCGTCGGTGAGCCAGCCGAGCGTGCAGCGCACAAAATGCAGACCGCCCGTGTTGCCGCGCTCAAACAGCACGCCGATTTCGCCGCTCCGTGTCACTACCAGATCGCTGTAGGCGGATGCGCCGCGCTCAATGACTTTGCTGTACGTCCAGGTGTGGCCTTCGTCATAGCTCAGGCGCACGGTCAGGTTGACGCGCGCGCGTTCATGCGCGGGGTTGGCGAACAGCAGCCGACTTTTGCCGCCGTGATCGCTCCACGAATAGCGCAGCAGGGTCGCCTGTACCGCCGGGTCGATCAGCGTCTGATCGAGTATCGTCTCCCCAAAGTGGATCGCGCCGTCGGCGTCGAAGTGCGCGCGCGTCACCGCCCGCCGCCCGTCGGATACGCCGTTGGTGTACGAGCGCGTGTTGATCAGCACGCCGCCGTCCTCCAGCTCGGCAGCAATCGCTTCGTTCAGTCCGAGCCGCGGGATGATGCCGCCGATCTGCCACGTCGCGCCGAGATCGTCGCTCCAGAACGCGTAATTCTCTGCCTCGAACACGCTCCGATCACCGCGCGTGAGGCTCCCCGCGAAAAACAAGCGTCCACGAGTCTGGGGCGTGCGTGTGAGTTGAAGCGCATGCCCCTGCGCCGGAATCTGGATGCGCCAGTCGTGCGCTTGGTTTTCGGGCAGCGCGGCGGCGGGACACACGTCCGCATAGTCGGGTTGATACGGCTTATGCACCTCGGCTGTGATGTCCCGCGGGGCGCTCCACGTCACGCCGTGATCGTCGCTGGTCACGCACATAGCGCGGCTCAGCCCGACTCCGCGCGCGATGTCCCATTCGGAATGGCTGGCCGCCCGGAACACGAGCACCACTTTGCCCGTCCCGTGAACTTCACCGACGACCGGGGAGGCGTTCATATTGACATAGCCATCGACCGCCGCGACCACGGTCAGCGGCGACCAGGTCGCGCCCTCATTGGCGCTGCGCTTGCCGACAATCTGAATCGTCCCGGTCGAGTCGCTGCACGATTCGAGCCGCGCTTCGGCAAACGCCAGCAGATCGCCATTCAGCGCGCGGACGATGCTCGGAATGCGGTAGCAGGCATAGCCTTCCGTCCCGTTGACGAACACGGGCACAAAGCGCAGCGGATGCGCCTGCCCGGTCACATGAACCACCTGCTCGGCGGTAGTTTGACTGTGATCCGGCGCGATCACCCACAGGCGCACGCTGTAGTCCCCCGCGTAGGTATAGGTATGCGTGACAGCCGCCCCGGTCGCCCGGTC
Organism: Candidatus Flexifilum breve; assembly: GCF_016713355.1. Taxonomy (NCBI): domain Bacteria; kingdom Bacillati; phylum Chloroflexota; class Anaerolineae; order Aggregatilineales; family Candidatus Flexifilaceae; genus Candidatus Flexifilum; species Candidatus Flexifilum breve. The sequence goes on along the minus strand of NZ_JADJPI010000039.1, from coordinate 65,082 downwards.
GCCGTCGCCGAAGTCCCACAGCAGCGTGGCTTGATCCGTGGAGATCCGCGCGCCGAACTGGACCGTGAACGGAGCCTCGCCCGTTAGCGCCGATGCTTCAATGGTCGCCCACAGCACCTGCGCCGGGGGTGTGCCGAGATCGGCGAGCTCGGCTTCCAGCAGCGGGCGCGCATACACGCGCACATCGTCCAGCAGACCGCTGCCATTGCGCCCAAAGGTGTGATCCCAGTGCCCGCCCGCCGGATCGGTGGTGCCGCCCGCGCGCAGCCGCTCCATGCGTGTGTAGGGGTCGAGTTGAAAGACCAGCGTCGAGGTGTCAATCTGCCCGTCCAGCGCGGCGCGCACGACGCCCAACGGATCGATGCTCACGGCGAAGTGGTGCCAGCGGTCGCCCAGCACGCGGAACGCGACGCTCATATCCAATTCCGGGTGCTGAAAGTGGATGAAGTCGTCGCGCAGGACGATCTCCCAGCGGTGATAGGCTTGCGGCGCGTCGGCGTGTTCGAGGATCACCTGCGTGCGCTCTGTGTTATCTGCCCAGAACCAGAACGCGACCGTGAAGCCGCCGCGCCAGTCGGTTGACGGCAGGTCAAGCGTCCGGGAATACAGGTGCAGACAGTCGAAATCGGCTAGTTCCCAGTGGGCGCTGTAGTCAGACGTGTTCATCCGGTGAACTCGCTGATCTGAATTTCGCGACCGGCCGCGGATGACGCTTCCGCCGCGAACACCGCCTGCATGATCGCCCGCGCCACCGGGCCCGAAACCGACGGTTCGGTATCCGTGGCGATCGCGTGGAGGAAGTCGCGCCATTCGTTGGCGATCCCTTCGACCATCCAACTGCCCGTCGGCACGGAGTCCGGCACGAGCTGCCAGCGATCCTCGCGCCCAATCTGCACGCCCGTCGCGTAATCGATGTTGAGCATCCCTTTGGTGCAGGTCAGTTCGGTGCTGTGCTTGGGCGCGCCGACCGAATAGCCAGTGCTGACAATCGTGCCCGCCGCGCCGTTGGCGTACCGTACGAAGACCATCCCCGTGTCATCCGCCGCCATATCGGCGTGATAGTGCGTGCCGAAGCGCGCGCTCACCGCACTGATGGGGCTGTCGATCAGCCATGTCAGCCGATCCAGCGGGTGAATGCCAACGGTCAGCCACACGCCGCCGCCCCGCGCCCGGTCCAAATGCCAGTCGCGGCGGTTCGGCTCGAACCAGAATTTCTGCATGGTCGCGAGGCCGTGAATAACGTCGCCTACTTCGCCGCTCGCGATGAGCGCTTGGGCGATGCGGTACGGATGGGTGAAGCGGTTGACGTGCCCGAGCATCAGCTTGACGCGCGCCTGCGCTGCCGCATCGATGATCGCGTCGCATTCGGCCAGCGTGGGCGCCATCGGCTTTTCGAGCAGGATGTGCTTGCCCGCGCGCGCCGCCGCCAGCGCGATCTCGGTGTGGTGATGGTGCGGTGTAGCGATCACCACCGCGTCCACCCGTGGATCGGCCAGCAGGTCGCGGTAATTGACATAGCCGCGTCCGCCGAATTCGGCTACGAAGTCGGCCAGCGCGGTTTCATTCGTCCGGGATGCCGCGACCAGTTCCGCCCCGGCGACCTGTTGGAGCGCGCGGGCATGCTGGATGCCAAAATCGCCTGCGCCGATGATGCCAATTCGCTGCATGTTGATCCTCGCTGGCCTTGGCTGAAGTGAGAGCTCCGATTTTACCCGGCAGCGGTGCTCGTTCAAAACACTGGTAGCTGATCGTGAGCAAGCTGCGGCTGGCTCATGGGCTCAGCTCGTCCCTACGCGAGAATCGTCTTGAGGTGGGGCTCGCAAACCGATTGTTTGCGCCGGGCGCGAAATCCGCTTAAATCTAGGGGCGTTATGGAACAGCGACGTGTGTCTGGGCCTGCACCCCTGCTTCCCGAGCATCTCACCTACGCCAGCGGAGAGGGGCGACAAAATGCAGACTCGACAGTCATCCATAACCGACGTTCAAGTGATGATGCCATCTACCTTGAGTCAACTTGTGAAAGGGAAAGCATGACAGCCGATGCACGGTTTGAACCCACTTGGGAATCGCTCGCACAGTATGCAGTGCCGCCGTGGTTTAAAGAAGCCAAATTGGGCATCTTCATCCACTGGGGTGTGTATTCGGTGCCGGGCTTCGCCAACGAATGGTATGCCCGCAATATGTACCAACAGGGCAGCGCGGAATTTCAGCATCATGTGGCAGCGTGGGGCGAGCATACACAGTTCGGGTACAAAGACTTCATCCCCATGTTCACGGCGGAAAACTTCGACCCCGAGGCGTGGATTGATCTGTTCAAGCGGGCGGGAGCGCAGTATGTCGTGCCCGTCGCCGAGCATCACGACGGCTTCGCGATGTATGACACCGCGTTTTCGGAGTGGAACGCCGCCCAGATGGGGCCGAAGCGTGATGTCGTCGCGGAGCTGGCAGCCGCGGCGCGCCGCCACGGTCTGACTTTCGGCGTGTCCAATCACCGCGCTGAACACTGGTGGTTCTTCGATGGCGGGCAGAAGTTCCCGTCAGATGTGCAAGATCCGCGGTATGACGCCTTCTACGGGCCAGCGGTCGAAGCCTCGCCGAATGCGTCGTTTACCTCCGCGGAGTGGACGAGCCAGGACTGGCGTCCGCGCCCGAATGCCAAGTTCCTCGACGAATGGCTGGCGCGCTGCTGCGAATTGGTCGACAAGTATCAGCCGCAGGTCTTCTGGTTCGACTGGTGGATTGAGCAGGCGGTCTTTGAGCCGTATCTGCAGAAGTTCGCCGCCTACTACTACAACCATGTGACTGATCCTGTGCTTCAGTACAAGCTGGAGGCGTTCCCAGTGGGCACGGCGCTCCTCGATGTGGAACGCGGCAAGCTCAGCGCCATCCGCCCGGATTACTGGCAGACGGATACCTCGGTCAGCTACAAGTCGTGGTGCTACGTGGCGGATGACCACTTCAAGTCGGTGGCCACCCTCGTGCATGATCTGGTCGATATTGTCAGCAAGAACGGCAATCTGCTGCTGAACGTCGGCCCCAAACCGGATGGGACGATCCCGGCGGAAGCCAGCGAGCGCTTACTCGGACTGGGGGAGTGGCTGCACATCAACGGGGAGGCGATCTACGGGACGCGCCACTGGCACACCTTTGGTGAAGGTCCCACGACCGTCGGTGGGCACATGCGCGAACACGAGGACAAACCGTTCACCGCGCAGGATGTTCGCTTCACCGCTCGTGACGGCGCGCTCTACGCCATCGCTCTCGGCTGGCCGGGCGACAGCGCAGTGATTCAGTCGCTGCGAACCGGATCCGCGCTCGCCGCCGAGCAGATTCTATCGATCACCATGCTTGGCTCCGATGAAAGCCTGACGTGGTCGCAAGCGGATGATGGTCTGCACATCGCCACCCCATCGACGCCGCCGTGCGTGCACGCCTTCACGTTCAAAATCACGCTCAAGTAGGGTGTGGAGCTGAGTCGAGCTCACCATGCGTGAAACGCTCAGCCTCACCCCCAACCCCTCTCCCACGCAAGCGGGGAGAGGGGAGAAAACGGCCTTTTCTGTCTCCTCTCCCTGAATTCGGGGAGGCGCCGGGGGTGGTGGACCTAACAGGGGTAGGTTTTTAACTGTAGGGACGAGGCATGCCTCGTCCTCGGTCGAAAATCGAACCAGAACCGCTTCGCGTAAGGCTTCGACTTCCTCCAGTTATGGGAACACATGACGGGTGGATTCCTCTCTCCTGAGAAAAATAGGACGAGGCATGCCTCGTCCCTACCGGTTCTTTGGCGAAGGAACCCATGTTCCATTGGGAAGCATGAAAAACCTACCCCTGTTAGGGGTGGTGGACGCGGTTTATCCCATCGTGCGGCAGCCTAAAGCGTCTCTGACCACTTTTGCAGACGGTTATTCAGCACAATCGCCGCGACGATGATCACGCCTTTGGCGATGAGCTGTTGATCGGTGGAAACGTTCAAAATGCTCAAGCCGTTGTTAACCGCGGCGATCAAGAGCGCGCCGAACACCGAGCGATGTACCGATCCGCGCCCGCCGCGCAAACTCGTCCCGCCGACGACAATCGCCGCGATCACGTCGAGTTCCAGCGCGTTGCCGTAGTTGGCTGACGCCGTGGAGACCTGCGCCGCCAGCACAATCCCGGCGATGCCTGCGCCCACACTCGACAACAAGTAGACCAGCAGCTTGACCAAACGCACCGGTAAACCGCACAGTGACGCGGCGCGCTCGTTCTCGCCGACCGCATAGATCGAGAGGCCGAAGTGTGTGCGCGTCTGCACGAAGAGCATGAGCAGTGCCGCGGCGGTGAAGATGAAAATCGGAAAGGGGAGTCCACCGATGCGCCCGCCGCCAATGAACAGAAACTCGGCGGGTTCGCGGATGAGATGGAGCGTGCTGCCACCGATCAGGAGGCCGGTTCCGCGCACAATCGAAAGCGCGCCGAGTGTGACGACAATCGGCGGCAGACCCAGATAAGCGATGGCGACCCCGTTGACCAGCCCGACGATGGCGCTCACCCCGATACCGCCGAGGAGCGCGGTCTGCAGCGGCTGACCTGTTTCGAGGAGCAGGGCCGCGACCAATCCGGACACGGCGACGGTCGAGCCGACTGAGATGTCGATGCCCCCGGTCAGAATCACGAAGGTTGAGAAGACCGCCATAATGCCGATGAGCGAGGCGGCGAACACGATGTTGATCTGGTTGCTCAGGCTCCAGAAGACCGGGTAGAACACCGAAAAGCCGAGCATCAGCAGCAGCATGATCAGCAGCAGGCCATAGTTGCCGATGATCTGCCGCACCAGGTCGGTGAGGCGGGCTTTGCGTTCCGGGGTGAAGGTCAGTGAGCGGGTGGAGATATCCATCGTCTAGCTCACCTCACCGCTGACCGCTGCCAGAATCTGACTCTGCGTCACGTCCTGCCGCCCGAAGGTCGCCACGATGCGCCCACTTGCCATGACCAGTATCCGATCCGCGACCGTCAGCACTTCTTCCATATCCGACGACACGACGATCACCGCCGTGCCTTGGGTCGCGAGTTCGCGCAGCAGGCGATAAATCGTCGCCTTGGTGCCCACGTCGATGCCGATGGTCGGCTCGTCGAGGATGAGGATCTTGGTATCCCCGAGCAGCCAGCGCCCCAACTGCACCTTCTGTTGATTGCCCCCGCTCAGATGCTTCACCGGATACCGCGGCAGCGGCGGCATGATCTCCATCTTGGCGATTTGCTGGCGCACGAGGCGCTGCATTGTCCCCGGCAGGAGCAGCCCGGCCTTGGTCACGCGCTTGAGCGACGACATGATCGCGTTCACGCCAATCGACAGATCGAGGAACAGCCCGTCGCGATGCCGATCTTCGGGGACGAAGCCGATCCCGAGCCGAATCGCGTCCAGCGGATGCCGAATGCGCACGGGCTTATCCCACACGCGGATCTCGCCGCTGTCCGCCGGGTCAACGCCGAAGATCGCGCGCATTAATTCGGTGCGCTTCGCGCCGATCAGCCCGGTAATGCACAGGATTTCGCCGCTGTGCAGGCTGAAATTGATGTCGGAAAAGACGTTGTGCTTGTGTAAAGCGCGGCATTCCAGGGCGACCGGGCGGCTGGCGGTGGCATGCGCTTCGGCCTGCTGCCCGACGGCGATCAGTTCGCGTCCGAGCATCGCGTCGACCAGTTTCGCTTTAGTCAGCTTGGCGGTGGCCGCCGAGAGCTTCACCTGACCATCGCGCAGGACGGTCACCTGCTGCGCGATGTGGAAGATTTCGTCCAGAATGTGCGAAATATAGAGCACGGCGACCCCACGCTGGCACAGTTGATCGATCGACCGAAACAGCTTGTCGACTTCGGCGCGGCTGAGGGCGGCGGTCGGCTCGTCCATCAGGATAACCGACGCGTCGAGCGACAGCGCTTTGGCAATTTCCACCTCTTTTTGCTGCACCGAGCTCAAGAGCCCGACCGGGGTTTCGAGGTTGAGCTGCAAATCGTGCTTGTCGAGCAGTTCCCCTACCGCTTTACGTTGGGCTTTCCGATCCAACCAGCCGAATCTGCGCGTCGGGTGGTGTCCCATGACGATGTTATCCATCACCGAGAGTTCAGGGATCAGGTGAGGATGCTGGTAAATGCAGGCGATCCCCGCCTTGAGCGCGGCCTGCGGATCGCCGAGCGGCAGCGCGCGCCCGTCGAGCATGACACTGCCGCTGTCCGGCGCGACCGCGCCCGTGAGAATCTTGACGAATGTGGATTTGCCCGCGCCGTTACTGCCGACCAGCGCATGCGTTTGCCCGGCGTACAGCGTGAGGTTGATGTCGCTTAAGACTTGAATCGCGCCATAGCGTTTATGCAGTCCCTGCGCCTGCAGTTTGACCTCAGCCATGCTGCGCCCCTCGCTCTAGCTGGCGCTGGCGCTGACGCGTGGCTAACAGCTTGTCATAGGCGACGGCGATCAGCAGCACAATGCCGACGATCACGGGCTGGGCGTAGGTCGTCACGCCGACCATGGTCAACCCGGTATAGAGCGTGCCCGCGAGAAATGCGCCGAGTGCCGGGCCCAGCGTCGTTCCGATGCCGCCGCGCAGCGATACGCCGCCGATGATGACCGCAGTGATCGCCGAGAGTTCGAACGAGAGGCCGAGGCTCTCCTGCGTTGAGCGCATACGCGAGGTCATGATCAGCGCGGCGAGGGCGCTGCACAGTCCGGAGACTGCATAGGCGAACAGACGCACGCGGCGCACGTTGATCCCCGACAGTTGGGCGGCGGTTTCGTTGCCGCCGGTCGCGTAAATGTGCATGCCGAGCTTGGTATTGTGCAGCAGCACATGCGTGACTGCGACGAGCAGGATCAGGTAGATGAAGGCATACGGGAGCACGCCGATTTTGGTGTCAATCGCGAGATAAAGCGGGTCGGTGATCGCCTGCACGGTCGTTTCGGGGAACAACTGCCGACCGGAGATGCCGTAGGTGATGCCGCGATAGGCCACCAGCGTGGCGAGCGTCGCGATGAACGCTTGCAGCTTGAAGCGGTTGATGAGCAGCCCGTTGACCAGCCCGATCCCCAGCCCAATTCCGATGGCCAGCGGCGCGGGGAGCTGATGAATGAGCAGCAGGTTGAACAGCACCATGCCGACCAGACCCATAATCGCGCCGACACTCAAGTCAATTTCGCCGAGGATGATGGGGAAGGCGACGCCCACCGCCATGATCGCAATGTGCGAATAATTCGACAGGACGCTCCGGAGGTTGTTGAGGGTGCGGAAGTTCGGCGAAAGCAGTGAGAAGATGATGATCAACAGCAGCAAAATGGAGATCAGCCCGAGCTGCCCGGTCAATGACTTTCTATGCATGTCAGAATAAGTTTCCTCAAAAAATTCTTCGTATCCAAAATCTAGAGGGCGCAGAGAGCGGTGTGCTGACCGCTCTCTGCGGCACCGGATAACCCTACCAGCGCTGGTTCGGTTGAATCGTGCCGACGTTGTCCGCGGTCACGATGGTGTAAGGCATGAGCACGCGCCCCTGCCGGGTGACGGCTCCGGCAGCAACGCCGCCCCTGATGAGACTCGCGGCAATCGACGCGGCAAAGCGCCCCTGCTGGAACACGTCGGTATACTGCGTCCCGGTCAATTCGCCCGCTTCAATCGACTCCAGCGCGGCGATTTCGCCGTCGTTGCCGAAGATGACCATGTTTTCGAGCACGCCGTTAGACTTGGCCACATCGACCGCGCCGAGCGCCATCGAGTCGTTCACACCGTACACCCCGGTGATTTCGGGATCGGCGGCGAGCATGGCGGCGAGCACTTCCTGCGCGCGGCGGCGATCCCATTCAGCGGACTGATCCGCCACGACCTGGATGTCGGGGAACTGTGCGAGCCCTTCGAGGAAGCCGTTGGTGCGCTGATCGCGGATGATGATGCCGGGCGGCGCGTTGAGAATGGCAACTTTGCCGCTCCCGCCCATCAATTCACCCATCGCCTGACCAATAGCCACCGCGCCGAAATAGTGGTTCATTTCGACGTGCACGGCATGCGGTTCCACGGCGTCAATGTTCAGCGTAATGACAGGGATGCCCGCATCGCGCGCCGCCGCAATCGACGGCCCAAGCGCGACGCTGTCGACGGGCTGCAGGAAGATCGCGTTTACGCCCTGATTGATCAGGTTTTCCATGAGGCCGATCTGCACGTCAGGGCGACCCTGTCCGTCGAGCAGCTCATAGCTGATATTGGCTTGCGTGGTCAAAACTTCTTCGATGCCGGTGCTCCACGCGGCAGGCACGGTATGCGGCATAAACTGGATAAACGCCATGCGATAGCTGGCATTGTCCTGAGCCGCGGCTTTTCTGGGCGTGCTGCCGATTAAGGGCGCGTAGGGGGCAAGACCGGCGGCTGCCGCACCGACCCCAACCGACTTCAGAAAGTTGCGACGTGAAAGATTCCGCCTCATTTTGTCTCTCCTAAAGAGTGGTTATTTGTCAAACAATGTCTGGGTTGCAATAATCGTGCATGATGCATGTTTATTGAAAATAGCATAAGGTTCTATGATTGTCAATCAAGTGCCTTTGATCGCTTGTCGTGCGCGGTGTGGCCGATCAATTTTCACATACGAGGAGTAAAACATGTCGACAACGCTGGAATCGTCGCAGGCCGGAACGCTGCGGACGTATGGTGCGCTGCCTGTCCCGGTGCTGACGCCCGAGCTCATGACACTGGTGCGCACCGGGAAGGTCTACAGTCTGGCGGTCATGCACACGCCGGGCATGCTGGCCCCCGGCCCCATGCAGACCTACAGCCTCTGGCCGCATATGCGGCATGGTGATTTGTCCGATCTCAGGCCGGCTTCCGCCGCCGCCGAGGTGATCAGTATGTCCACGCACGTCGGCACGCACATCGATGCCCTGTGCCATATCGGTGAGCATCAGAGTGCGGCGGGAGAACCGGATCCGACCGGAACGGTGCGGTTATATGCCGGGGAGAATGCCTCGGTGACAGCGCACTCGGTCGCAGACGTGCACGGTCAGGCGTATTTGAGCATCGCCGATATGCCGCCGATCATCACGCGCGCAGTGCTGCTCGATGTGGCGCGCTGCAAGGGCGTCGACGTGCTGCCACCCGCTTACATGATCACGCGGCAGGATGTTCAAGAGACTCTCAGCGCGCAGGGAACTGAGGTGCGACCGGGGACGGCCGTCCTCATTCGCACCGGGTTTTACCAGCATCTGGCCGCTGGCGATCCGCTCTACCGCGACGCGATAGCCGGAATTGGCTTGGATGCCGCGCACTATCTGTTCGAGCAGGGGATGATTCTGGCAGGCGCTGACAACATGACGGTCGAAGCGGTGCCGCCGCTGGATCACGCGGTGCATCGCTTCTTACTCACGCATCACGGCGTGACGCATCTCGAAAACCTGTATCTGGAACAGTTAGGCCGCGATCAGGTCTATGAATGCCTGCTCATCGTGACGCCGCTGCGCTTGCAAGGCGCGACCGGCTCGTGGGTGCATCCGATAGCCATTGCGTGAGCGCGTTCAGGTCAGGAAGTATTTCTCGACGCGCTCGCGAACGCCCTGAATATGCTCGCTCAGCAGGTTGACGACCTCTGCCCGGTCGCTGCGTTCCAGCGCCTCCAGAATTTGTTTGTGTTCGCGGGCGGAGTCCGTGCGATCAAACAGGCCGATGCCTGTATAGAGGCGCGAGAGATGCAGATGCACGTGCAGGTCTTCCCACGCTTTGATCAGGAACACGTTGCCCGACAGGCTGACGAGCTGGTGATGAAACTGATGATCGAGCTGGAGATAGACCTTGTAGTCGTGATACCCCGCGCCGTCCGGCGCTTGCAGCATGTGATCGACGAGACGGCGCAGTTCGCTCATGGATTGGGAGGGAAGGGGAGCGAGCTGCAGCGCGCGGATTTCGACCAAGTGCCGCACTTCGAAGAGCTGATGCAGTTCTTCCGGCGTGAGCAGTTCAGCGACGACGAAGCCGTAATTGGTCTTCTGTTTGACGAGGCGTTCGCCGTGGGCGCGCATCAGCGCTTCCCGCACGGGAGTGTTGCTCATCTCCAATTGGCGCGCTAACTGGTCGATACTGAGCGGTTCGCCGGGCTGAAACTCCTGATTGATGATCGCTTCGACCAAGCCGTTATAGGCAATATCTGCTAACGACAGATGCGCTGACCGCTTGATCGCTTTGTTCGGTTTCGAGGTAGGGTCCGTCATCCTGAAGTACTCCCGACAACGTGCTGATTTTGACCCCTCGATTGTCTCATGGCCGCCCTCTCTGCGCAAAAAAGCTCACCAACACCAACAGGTTGACAGATAAAAAGAACGGTGCTACTTTCAAAAATATCGTGCATGATGCATTATTTCCACCATATCTGTTTAATCAGTTGTGCAAAGGCCAACGATGAAAAATTTGCGTTCATCTTTTGCTCTGGCGAGCTTGCTCGTCGTCATGCTGACTCTGTTGAGTTCGGTTTCCGCTCAGGATCAACCGTATGCCGGTGTCACCGTCCGTGTGCTCAGCTTCACTGGCCCGCAGGTCACCGAACCGCTGCTGCGCCGTGGGCCAGACTTTGAAGCGCTCACCGGGGCGCGCATCGAAGTGACGACCGTGCCGTTCGCCGACCTGTATCAGGCCATCCTCACCGATCAAGCCACGGGCACCAACAGCTATGATGCGTTTGTGCTCGCGCCGCAGTGGCTGGCCGACTACGTCACACCCGGCTACTTCGCCGACCTGACCGAGCGCGTCGGCAGTGACGCGGATATCGCGTGGGATGATATTTCGCCCTTCTTCCGCAATTTCATCTCCACCTACAACAGCAGTGTTTACATGATCCCGCTCGACGGTGATCTGCATCTGGTCTACTACCGCACGGACGTGTTCACCAACGCGGGCATCGAACCGCCGAAGACGTGGGAAGAGTATCTGACAGTGGCCGCCGCGCTGCATGGTCAGGACATGAACGGCGATGGCGAAGCGGATTATGGCTCGTGCATTCCCAAGCGCCGCGCGGGTCAGGGCTTCTGGTGGGTGCTTGATGTGGCGGGTGGCTACCTGCAAAGTCAGGGCACGGGCCAGGGTGCGTTCTTCGACACCGAAACGCTGGAACCGCTGGTCAATAACGCGGGCTTCATCCGCGCGCTCGAAATCTACAATGAGACCACCCAATACGGCCCGCCCGACGAGCTCAATCTGGAGCTGAACGACACGCGGTCGCTGTTCCTGACGGGGCGCTGCGCTCTGACGCTCGACTGGGGCGACATCGGCGCGCTCTCGATTGACCCGACGATCTCGACGGTGGCGGGCACGGTCGGCACGCTGCTGATGCCGGGCGCGACCGAAGTGCTGGACCGGGCGACGGGCGCGCTCGTCCCGTGCGATGCCGCGACCTGCCCCTATGCCATCGACGGCGTGAACCACGCGCCGCTGGCGGCCTTCGGCGGCTGGGGCGGCGCGGTGAGCGCAGCGGCTGCGCCGGAAGTTCAAGATGCGGCTTATGCCTTCTTCTCGTACCTGACCCAACCCGCGCAGTCCAACGTCGATGTGACGCTCGGGCGCTCCGGATACAACCCGTACCGCCTGTCGCAGACCGCCGACTTGCAGCCGTGGGTCGAAGCGGGCTTCACCGAAGAGGGCGCGGCGAATTATCTCGGTGCGATTGAGGACTCGCTCAATAACCCGAACATGATTCTCGATCTCAGCATCCCGCAGACGCAGCGCTACCAGCAGGTCGTGCTCGACACGGTCGTCAGCCAATTCCTCGCGGGCGAGTTCACGGCGGAACAGGCCGCGCAGGAAATTTACAACCAGTGGCAGGAGATCACCGACGAGGTAGGCCGCGACAGCCAACTGGCCGCGTACCGCGCCTCGCTCGGCATCAGCCGGACAGAGTGAGGCTGTAGATCGCAGGGCAGTCTATTCCCGACTGCCCTGCTTCTCTTGGCGCGTCCCTCTGTCGGTCTTACTCTGGATGTTGGCTATGGAAACGCTCGAACATGGCGTCGTGCTCACGGGCGCAGCGGCGCAAACAACTTCCCGGCGCGCGCCGGGGATCCGCGCCGATCAGACGGCGAAATATGTGTTTTTAATGCCGACGGTGGTGTTCATTCTGCTGCTGTCGATCTTCCCGCTCGTGTCGTCGCTGCTGCTCTCGCTCTCGCGGGTGAACTTTGTCCGCGGCGGGCTGGATATTCAGTTTGTGGGCTTCGCCAATTACGCCAAGCTGTTGTTTGGCAGCGGCCAGCGCCACTTCATCGGCGCACTGCAAACGCCGACGTTCGCCGGGTGGGTCGGTTGGCTGCTGATCAGCGGGCTGATGCTGTTCTGGTTCCTCCGCTACGTCCAGAGCCGCGAACGGCGCATCATCGGGGCGGGGTTGCGCCTGCTGGCGCTGGGGCTGACGGTCGGCCTGAGCTGGATTGTCGTCGCCACGTTAGGCGAGGGCGGCGTGCCGGGGACACTCGTCGTCACCCTGATCTTTGTGTTCGTCGGCGTGTCTTTTCAGTACATCATCGGCTTGGGGTTGGCACTGCTGCTGGTGCAGGATCTCCCCGGTAGGCGTTTTTTCCGGGTGATCTTCTTGCTGCCCATGACGATCACGCCCGTCGGCATCGGCTTTCTGTTTCGCATGCTGACCGATACCTCGGTCGGGCCGTTCGCGCCCGTGTGGGTGGCGCTCGGGCTCAAAGATTTCTCGTGGGCGGAAACGGGCGGCGGCGCGCGCATCGCTGTGCTGATCGGTGATATCTGGCAGTGGATTCCGTTCATGTTCATCGTGCTGCTGGCCGCGCTGGAAGGGGTCGCGCAGGACCAGGTCGAAGCGGCGCGCGTCGACGGGGCGAATCGCCTGCAAATGTTTCGGCATATCGTGCTGCCGCAGATCGCGCCCGTGAGCCTCACGGTGATCCTCATCCGCTTGATCGAAGCCTTCAAGATCATCGACATGCCGCGCCTGCTGACGGGCGGTGGCCCCGGCACGGCGACCGAATCGATGGCGCTGCACGCCTACAACGAATGGCGCTCACCGAATCTGGGCGGCTCGGCGGCGCTGAGTTATCTGCTGCTGTTCGTCGTGACCTTTGTCGCCACGCTGTTCGTCAACACGGTTCGTCAGAAAATTGTGGAGCGTCTCTAATGCGGTTCTCGGCGCGCGCGGCTAATCCGTTTCGCCTGTCACTGGGCGTGAAACTGCTCTCCTACGCAGTTCTGCTCATCTGGACGTTTGTTGTGCTGTTCCCGTTATACTGGCTGTTTGTCACGTCCTTCAAACTGCCCATTGATGTGAGCGCAGGACCCACCTACCTCCCCACAGTCGATTTCCAGCCGTCGCTGCATGCCTGGCAGGAAATGCTCGGCTCGACCGACAGCGCGAATATCTTCTGGCGCCCGTACGCGACCACTATCAGCGTGGGCTTGACAAGTTCGGTCGTCGCGCTGATCATCGGCGCGGGGGCTGCTTACGCGCTGACGCGCTTCGAGTATCGTCCCAAACCGGCGCTGATCGTCACGTTCATCCTGTGCGGCGTGCTGGCCGCGGTGCTGATCGGCCTTCAGGTGCCGTGGTTGTTCGCTGTTAGCGTCGGCGTGGTGCTCTACTTCCTGCTGGCGCAGGGGATTGGGCGGCGCTTCAAAGGGACGATGGGTAACAGCGATATCGCCTTCTGGCTGATTTCGCAGCGCATTCTGCCGCCGGTCACCGTGATCATCCCGATCTATATCCTGTTTCAGCAGTTCGGCCTGCTCGATACGCCACAAGCGCTCATAATCGCGTATTGTGCCGCCAACCTGCCCATCGTGATCTGGTTTCTGCGCGACTATTTCCAGTCGATCCCCGTGGAGTTGGAAGAAAGCGCGTTCATCGACGGAGCGAGCCGCTTTCGTGCCTTTCATCGCATTATCCTGCCGCTGGCAGTGCCGGGGCTCGTGGCTACCTTCCTGATCGTGCTGGTTTTTTCGTGGAACGAATATACGATGGCGCTGTTCCTTTCGGGGTCGCGAACGCAGACGATGCCGCTGCTCGTCTCCGCGCAAAATGCCACCCGCGGCCCACAGTGGTGGAATATCTCGGTACTCGTGCTGTTGATGGTGAGCCCGCTGGTCCTGATGGCGGTGCTGCTGGAGCGTTATATTGCTAAAGGTTTATTGGTCGGCGCGGTCAAAGGTTGAGAAAAGGCGCAACATGAAAACCATCGTACTGGAACGCCCCGGCGCGTTTGCGCTGCACGACGCCCCGGAGCCAACCCTTCTCCAGCCGGACGAAGCGTTAGTGCGTGTACATCGCGTGGGCATTTGCGGCACGGATCTGCATGCTTATGAAGGGACGCAGCCGTTCTTCTCGTATCCGCGCGTGCTCGGTCACGAACTGGCGGTCGAAGTGCTGGCGCTCGGGCACGGCGCCGATCATGGCGACCGCGCCATTGGGGATATCTGCGCGATCAATCCGTATCTCGAATGCGGGCAATGCAGCGCATGTCGGCGCGGTCGCCCGAATGCGTGCCTGCGGCTGCAGGTGCTCGGCGTGCATCGCGATGGCGGCATGGCCGAATATCTGACCGTTCCCAGTCGCAAACTGCACCGCGCGGCGGATCTGCCCTTGGAGGCGGTCGCTTTGGTCGAGATGTTCAGCGTGGGCGCGCATGCCGTGCGGCGCGCCGGGATTGATGCGGGCAGCCCTGTATTGGTGATCGGCGCGGGGCCGATTGGCTTGGCGACCATGCAGTTCGCGCGGCTGCGCGGCGCGCAGGTGATCGCGATGGATGTCAACCTCACCCGTCTCACCTTCTGTCGGGAACGGTTAGGCATCGCTCACACCATCGACGCGCTGGATGAGCCTGAAGACCGCTTGCGCGCCACCCTCGACGGCGATCTGCCGCTCATCGTGGTCGACGCCACCGGCAACGCGCGTTCCATGATCAACGCGTTTCGCTATGTGGCGCACGGCGGCAAGCTCGTCTACGTGGGCATCAGCAAAGAAGATATCACGTTCAGCGATCCGCACTTTCACAGCCGCGAAATGACGCTGTTCGCGTCACGGAATGCGATGGATGAGGACTTCGCGTGGGTGATCGACGCGCTGACGCGGGGTACGGTCAAGCTCGACGGCTGGATCACGCATCGCGCGACACCGGAGGAGTTGATCGCCAACTTCGGCTCCTGGCTCAAGCCTGAGTCGGCGGTGCTCAAGGCCATGCTCACTCTTTGATCGCTGACGCTGGAGTCGTTATCCTCACTCGAAAACAGGAGCAGACTCGTGCCGCCTCTCAATCGCCAGACCGCCCAAACTCCCGCGCCTGCGCCCGAACGCATCGTGCAGTTTGGCGGCGGCAACTTTCTGCGCGGTTTCGCCGATTGGATCGTCGAGCAGTTGAACCAGCAGACGGACTTTGCCAGCAGTATCGTGATCGTCAAGCCGACGCCCCATGGCTCGTATGCTGCGCTGGACGCTCAGGAGGGGTTATTCCACGTCCGGCTGACGGGTGGCGCGGCGGATAACCCGGTCACGCAGACGGCGCTCGTCACCTGTGTCCGCCGGACGGTGAATCCCTATACGGATTACGCCGCCTATCTGAGCCTCGCGCGTCAGCCGGGGCTGCGCTTTATTGTCTCCAACACCACGGAAAGCGGCATCGTCTACGATCCCGCTGTGCGTTTGGCCGACCAGCCGTCGGAGTCGTTTCCGGCGAAGCTGGCCGCGTTTCTGTACGAACGCTACCAGCATTTCGGCGGCGACCGGGCATCCGGTTGCATCGTGCTGCCCTGCGAATTGATCGAGCGGAACGGCGAACAGCTCAAGGCGCTGATCGTCAAGTATGCTGACCTGTGGCAACTGGAACCGGGCTTTACGGGCTGGTTGGATCACAGCTGCCTGTTCTGCAATACGCTCGTGGATCGCATCGTGTCCGGCTTTCCCCCGGGCGACAGCGCGGCCACCTTCGCGGCGCTCGGCTATACGGATCAGCTGCTGGTCGAAGGGGAGGTGTATCATAGTTGGATCATCGAAGCGCCCGTGTGGTTGGAGCGTGAACTGCCGTTCCACCTGACCGATCTCAACGTCAAAATCGTCGACGATGTGCGCCCCTACCACGCGCTCAAAGTGCGCATCCTCAACGGCGCACATACGTCGCTGGCGCTGCTCGGCCTGCTGCTCGGCCTCGAAACGGTGCGCGAGGCGGTCGAACATCCGCTGCTGGGGCCGTTCATCCGGGATCTCGTGTTCGCGGACATCGTGCCGACGTTGACCCTCCCCGAAGCGCCGCAGTTCGCGGAAGCGGTGCTGGCGCGCTTTCGGAACCCTTTCCTCCATCATCGCTTAGCCAATATCGCGCAGAATTCGCTGTCCAAATTCCGGACGCGCCTGCTGCCGTCACTGTCTGCCGCCGCGCTGCGCGGCGAATCGCCAGAACGCTTGGCACTGGTCTTCGCGGCGCTGATCCGGTTTTATGGGGGCGCTTGGCCGGGCGGAGCACTGCCGGTCAACGATGATCCGGCGCGTGTGGCGTGGCTGAGTCAGGTGTGGGCGTCGGGTGTGTCAGCGCGTGACCTTACAGCGCAGGTGCTGGCGCATCAAGACCTGTGGGGTGCCGACCTGACGACCATTCCCCAACTGGTCGACAAGGTGAGCGCGCAGCTCGTGCGGATGGACACACAGCCCCTCGATCAACTGGTGCGCGAACACGGGCACTGAGGTGTGGTTTGCGGGGAAAATTGGTGATAATACTCAACCTCACCCCTCCGCAAGCCGCCTCTCCGGGGGCAGCCCACCCCCCTTTTCTTTTTTGCCCCTCGCCCGGGGGTTGACGGGCGCCCGTCCTACAATTAAGAACCTACCCCTGTTAGCGTCCCTTCCCGGGGGGAGGGGGGCGGGAGAGGGAGTTCTTTAACGTCAGTTGTGGAAAGCCAGTGTCCCCCCCCCCCCCCCGGGGGCCCCGCCCGGGGGGGGGGGGGGCCCCGCCCCCCCCCCCCCCCCCCCCCCCCCCCCCCGCCTTAGGTGGGGCCCCCCCCCCCCCCCCCGGGGGCCCCCTCTCCCGGAGAGGGGGCTAGGGGTGAGGTAGTGTTCCAATTGCGCCGGGGGGGCGCCCTGGCTTCCGTCGACTTCGCGGGGACGGGGACCGCATCTTTATGATCGTCGTACAGATGGCACTGCACCAGCACATCGTCAATTTTGACTTCGGCGGGCACCACACTCTTGCAGATGTTCATCACATCGGGGCAGCGGCCAGCAAAGCGGCACCCCTGGCGCAGATACTCTTCCTGTTCCAGTTCCGCCAGCGTGACCGAGGTCGTCCAGCGCTGTTTGGGATCGGCCTGCGGGATCGAGTCGCGCAGCAGCTTGGAGTACGGATGCCGCGGCTGCATCAACACCTTATCCACTGTGCCCATTTCGACGATGCGTCCGCGGAACATGATGGCGATGCGGTCGCTGACGTAATAGGCGGTCGCGAGGTCGTGCGTGATGTACAGAATGCTCACGCCTAATTCATCGCGGAGCTGCTTGAACAGGTTGACAATCGACATGCGCAGCGAGGCATCGACCATCGACACCGGCTCATCCGCGATGATCAGCTTGGGGTCGGTGACGAGCGCGCGGGCGATGGAAATACGCTGGAGCTGCCCGCCGGAGAATTCATTCGGGTATTTCCCGGCGATATCGTGGTACGTCAAGCCGACCAAGCGCAGCTTCTGGTCGATGCGGGCCACGGCTTCCTCTTTGGATTTCGCCAGGCGGAAGTTCTGCACCGTTTCGTGAAAATACGACTCGACGCGCCGCAGGGGATTGAACGTGCTGAACGGGTCTTGGAAAATCGCCTGTACACCTTCGGTGATCCACGTCTTTTCGTTGCGCACCTGCGCCTTGCCGTTATGGCGAATCTCGCCGGATGTCGCTTCTTCAAAGCCGAGCACCAACTTCGCCGTGGTGGTTTTACCGCAGCCGCTTTCGCCCGCCAACGTGAAGACTTCGGCTGGCTTGATATAGAAGTTGATTTCGTCAACCGCGGTGAAGACGCTGCGGTCGAGTACGTTGCCTTGGGAATAGCGTTTGGTGAGGTTCACAACCTCCAGCAGATTAGCCATGTTGTTGTTCTCCAACTAACCAGCAGGCCGCTTTGTGGTCAGCATCCAATTGCGTGAAGTCCGGCATCTGCTGGCGGCAAATATCTTTGACATGTGGGCAGCGCGGATGGAACGGGCAGCCTTTCGGCAGGTCAGCCAGCGACGGGGGACTGCCGGGCACACTGTCGCGCACGCTTTTGTCGCCAAACTTCGGCAGGGAATTGATCAGGAAGCGCGTATAGGGATGCGCCGGTTCGGCAAAGATTTGCTCGGTCGTCCCCTCTTCCACGATCTTGCCCGCGTACATGATGCCAATGCGATCCGAGACGTTGGCATGCACGCCCATATCATGGGTGACCAGAATGATCGTGTTCTTCAGCGCCTTCTGAATATCGGTCAGCATCTGGATGACGCCGCGCTGTACCACCACATCCAGCGCCGTGGTCGGCTCATCGCCGATCATCACGCGCGGGTTCAGCGCTGAGGCCAGCGCAATGGTCACGCGCTGGCGCATGCCGCCGGAGAGCTGGTGCGGATACACATCCAGCACGTTTTTGGGCAAACCGAGCTCGACGACGCGCTGATACGTCAGTTCATAGATCTCTTGCCGATTTTTCACCGTGACATGGCTGCCGATAAAATCCTCAAACGTCCCGCGGATGCGCTGCACCGGGTTGAATACGCTCATCGACCCCTGCGGAATATACGAGATGAACTCCATGCGCAGCCTGCGCTTCTCTTCCGCGCTCATCCCGGTGACATCGACTTCCGTTGAATTGATGCGGTAGTAGATTTTGCCGTCTATCAGGCGCAGCGGCGGCACAATGTCGTTGAACAGCGTCTTCAGCAGCGTCGTTTTACCGCAGCCGCTTTCGCCCGCAATCCCGTAGATTTCGTTCTCGCGGATTTGCAGGTTGATCTCATTGACGGCCTTGACGACCTTCTGCACCCCTTGCATTTCCAGCACATAGAACGCCTGCAGATCTTGCGTGCGAAGGATGGTCTGTTTCGTTGCGGTCATGTCTACCATCCGATTAGGCTCCTACGCGTTGAATGCGCGTGCGCGGGTCGAGGTATTCGCTCACGCTCACCGACATCCAGTACAAAGCGATGAAGACGAACAGGGACAGGAGGACGGGCGTCAGCACCCACCACCAGCGCCCCAACAGAATCGACTGGTAGTGCAGCGCCCAGTTCAACATCGTCCCCAGCGTGGGGATATTGAGATTGACGAGCCCGAGGATGGCCAGAAACATTTCGATGCCAATCGCCCACGACATATTATTGATCAGGGTCGAGAAGACCAGCGGCATGGTGAAAGGCATGTATTCTTTCAGAACCAGTTTGATCGTCCCCGTGCCGGAGAGCACCGCCGTCTTGGTGAACTCGCGTTCGCGCAGACTCAACACCATCGAACGGATCAGGCGCGCGTCCCACGCCCACCCGAAACCCGCCAGCATCAGCCCCAGCGTCACCAGCGTCATGTTTTGCCGCACCATCATCGCCAGCATGACGAAGATGAGGACGAGCGGGATGACCAGCAGACTGTCGCCGACGAACATGAGCACCCGGTCGAGCGTACCGCCCTTATACCCGGCGACCATGCCGATCAGAATGGCGATGGTGCGGGACAGCAGACCGGAGATGAGGGAAACCACCAGCGAGTTACGCACGGCAAAGGTCGCCTGCCAGAAGATGTCCTGCCCGTTCGAATCGGTGCCCAGCAGATACGTGGCCGACGGCGGTAAGTCGCGCGGGACGACATACCACAGGGTCGGGTCGTAGGGCGAGAACAGCGATAATACCGCCAGGGACAGGATGACCACCAGCACGATAAAGCTGAGCGTAAACCGAAAGTCTTTGAATAGATCTCTGAGAAGTCTCATTGAAGTAGTTTCCCTACACGTACCGAATCCGGGGGTCAAGCAAGGGATAGGTCAGGTCGACCAACAGGATAGCGGTCGTGATGCCGACAATGGATAGAACGGTGATGCCCATGATCAGGTTGTAGTCGCCATTGAGGATGGCGCGATACAGCAGCATACCGATTCCGGGGTAGCCAAACACAATCTCGGTGATGAGCGCGCCGCTGAAGATCTGCCCGAACGACAGCGCCAGCCCCGTGATCTGCGGCAGCATCGCATTGCGGATGATGTACTTGCTCACGATGCGGTCTTCGGTCACGCCGCCCAGCTTGGCATACTGGACGAAGCTTTCGGAATTCACGTTCTGCACGAGTAGCTTCATCGTCTGGAAGACGACCACGCCACCCAGCACCACCAACGAGGCCGCAGGCAGGGCTGAATGCCAGAGCACATCCTTGATGAAATCCCAACTGAATTCTGGCAGCGCCCCGAGCGATGAACCGCCCGTGATCGGGAACCAGCGGACGAGATACGAGAAGATCAGCAGCAGGCTGAACGCGAAGATGTAGTAGGGGAGCGGACGTATGACCATCGCGAGGGCATCCAGCGAGCGTGACCAGCGTCGACGCGTGTAGTACCCGGCGATCCCGCCGATGACATTGCCAAAGATAAACGTGATCGCGGTGGTGGAAAGCAGCAAGCCCAGCGTCCACGGCAGCGCGTTGCCGATGATTTGGTTAACCGGGGTCGGGAACTGGAAGAACGAGACGCCGAAGTCGCCGCGGACGAGTCGTCCCCACATATCCCCATACTGGTCAAGCCACGAACCTTCCAAACCGTACATGCGGGTCAGGTCTTCGATGATGCCATCCATCGCGCCCGGTTCCAGCGTTGAACCACGCGCCCGCATCTGATCAATCATGCGGATGACAGGGTCGTTGGGGGTAAGTCGGGGGATGAAAAATACCACCGTGATACCCAACCAGATGACTAAAAAGTATGAAATCAGACGGGGAAGGAGATAACGTTTCACAAAATTCATGGTCTTACCCTCAACACTCTATACCCTCCTAAGTAGCAACCGCCTGCGACCTGAAAGCACCTGCTCTGGACGGGAACCCCGCCCAGAGCAGGTTTTCAAAGCAGTTGCAGTAAAGCGCAGCGAGCTTAGGCTTGACCCGCCGGACGCAGGAACGGCGTCACGTACTTGAAGTTCGGCCAGTGCGAATACGGCACGGCGTAGGGATTCTCGCTGCCGGGCCAGTTGGTCCAGTAGCTCTCATCCCAACCGATGAAGCCGATATAGCCGTAGGTGGGAACGCTCGGCATTTGGCGGACGACTTCCTTGAGACCTTCGATACCAATCGCCACCACCTGTTCGGTGTTGAACGGATCGGTTTCGCGCAGACGGCGGATGATGTCGTCCATTTCGGGGGTCGACCAGCGCGAGTGATACGAGCTCTGCGCGCGTTCGCCCACGGGCTTGATGTAGGCCGAATTCCAGTCGTCGAGCACGCGGTAGAGGTCCGGACCCGCGCCCCAGGGCTCACGGCCCGGCCACACGGTTTCCACATCGAAGTCGCCAACGGAGCCGAGGTCGGCGCCGTTTTCCGTGTTGAACACGGTCGCATCGATGCCGAACTTGCGCCACTGCTGCACGGCCGCGACGGCGTTCCGCGCATCGTGGTTCGACAGGACGGTGCCGGTCATGTAGGAAATGCGCCACGGTGTACCGTCGGGCAGCAGCCACATGTTGTCCGCGCCGCGCGAGAAGCCATTGTTCACCAGCAGGCGTTCCGCGATATCGGGCGCGTACTTGTACCAGCCATACCCGAAGGTCTTGATGATGAATTCATCGTCTTCGGGGAAGACATAGCCACGGCTGCGGGCATAGTCGGCCACGCGCCGCGCTGCTTCGGGATCATACGGCGCGAAGGTTTCGCCATTGCCGATGTCGATCGTGAATTCGGTCAGCCATTCCTGCATCGGCCCGATGTAGAGTTCCGGATACGGCCCGAGATGCGGGATGTGCACCGGGCTCAGCGTGCCCGAGGAGTCGACGGCGATGCTGGTGTATTCGACGATTTCAATCGCCAGCGTCAGCGCCCAGCGGACATCGCGATTATCAAACGGCGCGCGCGCGGTGTTGAAGACGATGCCCGTGATGGCCGGGTCGTTGTTGACCACGAACGGGAAGGTCGGCTGGTAGGCACGCGAGGTTTCGGCCTGCGCCAACAGCGCCTTGAGACCGTCGGCGGAGAGTTCGACGATATCGAGCTGATGGGTCAACTGAGCGAGGATCTGCGCGCCTTCATCGGCGAAGTATTGATAGATGATGTAACGGGGCTGGGGTTCGCCGTACATGATGCCGGTCGGGCTCTTGTCCCAGTCTTCACGCTTTTCCCAGGCCGTCCAACTGCCCTGCGGATCAAAGCTGTGCAGCTTGTAGGGGCCGCAGCCGACGTAGGGATTGAACGTGAACAGCGTCGGGTCTTCCTGCGTTTCGAAGATGTGCTTGGGGAAAATGCGCGTGCAGCCCCAGCGATCCAGGAACGTGGTGTGGAAGCGCGAGTTGGCCTGCTTCAGCACGAATTCGACGGTGAGGTCATCAACTGCGGTCACGCTCTCGACGTTGTCGACGAAGAACGTGTGGGCATTGAAGCCCTCGAACGCCATCAGGGTTTCGACCGTGTAGACCACGTCAGCGGCGGTGAACGGCGTGCCGTCCGACCAGGCCACGCCTTCGCGCAGCGGAATGGTGAGGGTCGTGAAGTCGGCGTTATAGACCGGGTCGCCCGCGGCCACACCGTTGATGATTTCGCCGGTGGCAAAGTCGACCGACCAGAGCGGTTCGTCGGCCAGATTCTGAATGCCGCGATCCTGCCACTTCCAGCCCACCCATTGGTTGAAGTTGTCGGGGGTGCCCACGCGCCCGGTCAGAATGCGGGCGATCAGGGTTTCTTCGCGCGGGAACGTGCCGATCTGGGCGGCAAAGGCTGCATCAGTCTTGAGCAGCGATTCAGAGATGGGAATTAAGCCAGTGGATCCGACTAAGAAAGCCCCAGTGCCAACACTGAGAGTCTTGAGAAATTCGCGGCGGCTGAGTTCACCTGCCATTTTGTCCTCCAATTATTCGAGAAGGTCACATAACGAACTAACTAAGCGGTCTTCAGTGGGAAAACGTCTCAATTTGTCGGCGCTAGGCTGCCTCCTGTCTCCGGGAAGGATTCTTGGCTGTTACTCACTTGAAGTTGAGGTGGAGCGCATGAATCGCGAATGACAAGCTGTGTCGCCAGTGTCACCCGCCGTGGCAAACGGCTGGGATCCATAATGCGCTCCACAAGCATCTCGGCGGCCACCTGACCCATTTGCTGCAACGGCTGCCGCACGGTCGTCAACTTGGGGTAGACCAGAGATGCCTGGGGGATATCGTCAAAACCAATAATGGAAATATCGTCCGGGATGCGTAAGCCATGTTCACGGGCGGCATCCATGGCGCCAAAAGCTGAAATATCATTGCAGGCAAAAATCGCCGTCGGCGGCGGATTAACATTATTCAGGACTTGCTTGGTAACTTCGTAACCGGTTTGCTGCTGATAGTCACCTTGAAGGATCAGTTCCGGTACAAGGGGAATCTGGTGGTCGGCGAGGGCGGCTTTGTAACCGCGCAGGCGTTCGACGGCGCTCCACACGCTCAGCTCGCCCACAATAAAGGCGATGCGCGTGTGTCCCAACTGGCACAAATGCCGGGTGGCCTCGTACGCGCCTTGGTAATTGGTCGATTCAACCACATCGCTGTTGTTGTTGGCATCGGTTTGATCGATGAGGACGTACGGGAAGCCGCGCTCACGCAGCATGTCGAGATAGGCGGAGGTAAACTGCGGCGCCACCAGCAGCAAACCTTCGGTGATACCGTTGGCAATAGCGCTGACGTGGTAAATTTCTTTGGTCGCTTGATGATGACTGGTATATAAGACGAGGTCACAGTTGGCCTTCGATAAGGCTTGATCGATGCCTTGGGTGACCGTGCCGACATACCCAACGTCCAGGTTCGGCACCAGGACACCGATTGTCCGCGACCGCCCACCGGCCAGACTGCGCGCCGGGAGGCTCGCCACGTAGCCGAGCTGCTCCACCGCTTCCATCACGCGGGTTCGGGTCGACTCTTTGACGAATTCATAGCCACTCAGGACGCGCGAGACCGTCGCCACCGACAAACCCGCGGCGCGGGCGACGTCCGTAATCGTGACACGAGGCTTCTTTTTTACATCAAGATTGCCACTGTTCATCAAATTGTAAACGCTTTCAATTTACTACCAAAAAAACGGCGGAACAATCCACCGGGGTGTTACTACTGTCATTCTCAGACCAACAACGCTCTAAAATCCGCCGTCCATCACCTATGTTGATGCACAACTACGGACATTATAGTGGCTTTTTTGACTCGTGCAACATTTTTTTCAAGAGCACGGTCTACGAACTTCTGCCGAGCGCTGCGCGTGCCTAAAACGGTGATCGCTGAGCGTCGGGGCGGGGATCTGCCCCGCTCCGACGCTCAAGCGCCCCAGTTGGACGAACTCTGGTAAATCGCCTGGCCGAGCACGATGGTCTTGACCTGCTGGTCAGCTTCCGCGGAGCTGGAACCAACCGCGAACGTGTAGGTTCCGGCCTCAAAGACCCACTGGCGCTGCTCATTGCTGAAGTACCGCAGTTCATCCAGCGCGACCGGAATCGTCACCGCGGCAGACTGGCCGGGTTCCAAATAGACCTTCTTGAAGCCTTTTAGCAGTTTCTTCTGGCGGTCAACCGCCGACTGCTGCAGGCCGACATACACCTGAACGACTTCGGCGCCCGCCACACTGCCCACATTGCGCAGCTCGACTGTAACCTCGACGCGATCCGCCTGCTGGGTGAGCACGGGTTCGCCATACGCCCACGCCGTATACGACAGTCCAAAACCAAACGGGTAGGCGGGGACATAGCCGTGCTTATCGAGATACGAATAGCCGTGATACAGGTCATAGGTGATCTCGGCGTCCGTGTTGCTGAAATAGGGTAGATGGCTGACGTCCTGCGGGACGGTGAACGGCAGTTTGCCCGAGGGATTCACGTCGCCGAAGAGCACCCGCGCCAGGGCGTTGCCGCCTTCCATTCCCGAGTACCAGCCGTACAGAATCGCCGGAACGTCAGCTTCCCACTCTTTCGTCATGATCGTGCCGCCGCCGATGAGGACGACGACCGTCTTCGGGTTCACGCCGCCAACGCGCTTGATGAGTTCGATCTGCGCAGGCTTGAGCGACAGGCTTTGCCGGTCGCCACCTTTGGCGTCGCCGATGCCGGGAAACGTTTCACCGAAGCGCGCGGTGGACAAGCCCATGTTCTCGGTCCCCTTGATGACCGCTTCGTCGAACGAAAAGTCGGCGTTGGGCTCGGCAGAGATGTATTCCCCTTCGTCATATTTGTCGTTGCCAACCACGATGATCACGCAGTCGGCCTGCGCGGCTTCGGCGGCCGCGGTGTCGAGTTCACTTTCCGTGCAGTACACGATCTCGGCATCCGCGCCGAAATAGCTGCGCAGCCCTTCCAGCGGCGGCACGACATAGGGCGAACTGGTGTTGCTCGAACCGACATCGCCCGTGTTGTTGCGATTTCCCAGTTCCCCGGCCAGCAGAATGCGCTTCACGGGTTTCTGGAAGGGCAGCACAGCGTTCGCATTCTTGATGAGCACCATCGACTTTTCCGCGACTTCGCGGGCGAGATCGGTGTGCTCTTTGCTGGCGACGAGATCCGGCGTGTAGGCCAGCGCTTCCGGCGTATTTTCAAAGACCAGCAGCGTGCGCAGGATGCGGAGGACGGCGGTGTCGACGGCCGCTTCCGCCACGCGACCTTCCTCGACAGCGGCGAGGAGGTTGCGCTGATAATGAATCGGCATGGGCATTTCGATGTCCAGCCCGGATTCAATCGCCTTCTTGGTTTCGCGGACACCAGCGACGAAGTCGGAGATGACGAAGCCCTCGAAGCCCCAGTCATCGCGCAGAACGTCGGTGAGCAGCCAGCGGCTTTCACAGCAGTGATCGCCGTTGAACAGGTTGTAAGCTCCCATTACCGAGGCCGCGCCTGCATCAATCGACTTCTTGAAGTGCGGCAGGTACACCTCGTGCATCGTGCGCTCATCTGCCTTGACATTTACCCAGAAGCGGGAGTTCTCGATATTGTTGACGGCATAATGCTTGACACAGGCGATCACATTGTGCGACTGGACGCCTTTGGTGAGCGCCGCGCCCATCTCGCCCAGCAGGAAGGGGTCTTCGCCATAGGTTTCCTGCGACCGTCCCCACGCTGGATGCCGCAGCAGGTTGATACATACGCCGCCGAAGTAGTTCGCCCCCTGTGCGCGCGCCTCTTTGCCGATCACGGCGCCAATGCGCTGCTCAAGTTCGGGGTCAAAGCTGGCGCCGCGCGCCATGGATACCGGGAAACAGGTCGAATGTCCCATGACCACGCCGCGTGGCCCATCGCTGAAGCGAATCGGCGAGATGCCCAGCCGCGGGCAGCCGTTCGTGTCAATCGGGACGGGGTTATAACCGTTCTGGTATTTCTCGATGTTGCCCCAAATATCCCAGTTGCCGTTGAGCATCCAGACCTTTTCTTTCAAGGTCATTTGCTTGAGCAGCGCTTGAGCTTGCGCTTCGATCTCTTCACGACTTAGGGTACAAGTATCTTTTTTTGAACATAGGTTTGAACTCCAAGGTGATTCAGGTAAATCTCAACAGCTCTCCACACGCGCAGATAGTTCGTGGGAGCGTATGCGAGGTAGCAAAGGGAACTCTGGAAGCCTCTGCCGTGACCACCAGTATGCTTGATCGCATGGATTGCATTTGTTTATTAAACAAAACTTGCAGATCATTCTACAAGCATTCCATATGTACCGCCAAATACCGGATAATTTAAGTGACAAATGTACTCAAGAGAGCCGCGAGTTGTGCATGCTTCTGATCCTGATCAAGGGGCTGACGCATTAAGTTTACTAAACAGATGTGGCAAGATCGCGCTGCGTTGAAGTGGAGTACTTCTCTTGCTCTAGAATCAAGAGATTACCTGAAAGGATCGCTTTTGGGGAGGTAGAGGGTAGTAAAAACTCCAACTCTCACCATGCAAGCAGAAGCCCCTACGGATGAGAGTTTTCCACTATAGACCGAGGGCAGCAGGTGTGCCGTGCGCTCGTTCGTCGGCACACCCGAGAATAGGGCCGCTACATTGACCGCTTGTGAGATTTTCTCACTCAACTCTCCAGCTTCGCCGATGCTGTCAGCCAAAGTACAAGGCAGGCTGGTAAGTCCGGTGAATGCCGTGAAAACGGGTTACCTGTCGGTCTTGGGAGTTTGCGGACGCGATAAATCGCGTCCCTACACAACCACACTTTTCTCGCAGCGGACAGCGCCTGCGCTGTCCGCTGCGAACGGACAAGGCAGGCCTTGTCCCTACAAACACCGTCTTCTTTTCTTAAAATGCATCATTGCGTCCGCTGTCCCCAAAAAGACTCCTTCTACGTAGCGATTGGCCTGCCTTGGCCTCTTTTGTCGTAGTTCAGACACCGGCTTAGCTCGTCTGACCATAAATGCTGGTTGATGGCGGACACTGAGATGTGCCGCAAACAGGTTCCAACGTTGCGCATCAGCCGTTCTGCCCAGGATGTGCGCCAGTTTAGCAATTGCGCGCAGGGCGGCCACCGGTAAACCGTTCTCATGAGTGAACGCTAACTTGCGCTGGTCATGAAATCAACTCCGTCAATGTCCGACCCATCGAGGAAGTGCCAGCAGCCTTCGAGACAGATTGCGAGAAGATGTTCGAGCAGCACCGCGAGGTAGAGCCAGCCTTCCATCGTATCGGTGTAGGTGAAGTCTCTACTCAATTCTCGTTTGGATGCTCGGCGCTGAACTCACGCTGCAAGCGATGCGGAGCAATGGCGAAACCGTGCTGCCTGTCGGTGATGATGACGCGCCGCTGACGGCGGTGTTTGGCGGGCAGTCCGTGTTGGCGCAGGCGGCTTTTCTAACTTACCGGCAGCCGTGTCTCATAAATGTCCGTGCCCTTTAGGTTCAAACTAACTCTCAGTCTTGCGTTGGATTTTGTCGGTCTGGCGGTGAAGCGGCGTGAACTTTGAGGCTGGTTGCTTCTGTCTGCCCAGCCACACCAACGACTGCCCGGACACCTGCCGCGCAAACTGATAGGAACTCGTCACCTCAATTCCACTAGCGGGGATTTCTTCTTCATACAGGTTCAAAGGAGCAGTGGGATTAGGCAGCAGGGTTGTCCCACGGATACCAACGCTGTCCGGTGGCAGCGACTCCCACTCGCTCATGCGCCCACGCCGCAACCGAATCTGGGCGCTGTTTGCCAGACGTACCGGGATGAAAGGTATCCAGTGCGGTGGAATTGGGTTGAGCAAGCGATAGTTCCACATATCGGTACTCCGTGGCGGCGGTTCGCTTGCAGCGCGAGTCTGCGCCCACTGCTGCTGCCGTTCAATGCGCCGTTCAAGCACGCCTTCGTAGGTTTTCTCGATGCCCCAGCCCAGATTTTCCGTTTCATCGCGCAGTAAAACCACAGTTTCAACCGCTTTCCCTTCCAGCCGACCCAAGGCCACCGCTGGTACAAACAACAGCGGATCGTCATCGTCGTTGTTCAGCTCAAAGAAGCGCCAGACCCGTTTCGACCCATCGTTCGCCGCGACAGATTTGACAATATGCCGATCGCCAAACGAGTCGAGCACGGTAATCGTTTGAATTTGCGCCAATGAGCCAATCGGCACGCGCACCGGGATTACATGCCAATCGTCGCCGTAGGTCGTCATGAAGGCAGCGGTGATCATCCGAGCGAAATCAACAGCGCTGGCGGAGACATCCGCAAAATTGACTGTGCCATCTTCGAATTCAAACCAGCGCTGCGTTGCCATGCCCGCGAACTGCACGGGCGTGGGTGTCACTGTCTTGAGCGGCTGTCTTTCCAGCTTGGGCAGGTCGCGCTCCTGGATGCGTTTATCGAAGCTGAACCAATCGAGATGTCCACCGGGATACTCGTTGGCATCCAGTATAATTTGATCGCGGCCCACGCCTGCCGCCACGCTGAACCGATATTCCATTCGCTCCGAGTCCCACGACTCAAACGCTGGATTGCTGAATAAGCGGTCTTCGTACCAATCAAGCCACTGCGCAAAAGCGGCCAGATAAGCCGTTCCCGCCCCGGTCAATTTCTGCTCGATCACCGCACGCTCAGCGAAGATGCGCGCTCCATCACAGGTGCGGCGGACGAGCAAATTGCCCCAGGTGATTTCGTCGGCTTGAATGCCATCAGGTAAGGCGAGGGCATAAGTGCCGCGCAGCCAATCACGCCATGTGCCATCGTCGACGGCGGCGATCAAGCGCAGTAAATGCAGGCCGGCTTCGGCGGCGCGCCAAAAACCCGCCGTGTCGTTGGGCTGCTGCTGCTCGGCGTACGCTTCCAAAGGCACTGACGGATCAATCGCTGAGAACTGCTTCGCCGTGTACGCTTGAAATTGGTCGACGGGCGCGGTCTGCATTTGATACGAAACTTGAATCGGGCTGGCGGCATCTTCGCCGCGAAATTCCCCGACTTGCCACTGCCGCGCCAGCATCCACAGCGGATCCGCGATATTGGCTTGCAGCCCGCTTGCGATCTCATCCGAGCGGGTACTACCTTCTAAGCGATAGCGTCGATCAGTCATCGGTCACTGCTCCAATCATGTCCAGGTTGCCGGTGAGGTAGACCGCCGGGAGTTGATGCCCGTATTCGCCGAGCGTTTCGGGCGCGACCGCCCGCAGTCGTGCCCGCGCAAACGCTTCGCGCACGGTGTCGACAACCAGACTGAAATCCCAGTCTTGGCCGCTGGGTGGCACTGCCAGCAGCAGTGATTGCGGCGGGCGGCTGGTGGGCGCATCGAAGTGGAAGGTTAAGCCGGTCATTTCGTAGCTGGAGGGGATGCGCTCCACCCATTGATCCAGTACCAAGCCGCTGATCAGGCCGCTCAGGGTGGAAAGATCCGCGTTACTGGTCAACACCAGCGACAATCGATCCCCACCGTCTTGATTTGGGCGGCTGATTCCGACCCATGAATCACCTTCAACCTGTGGGAGCTGCGCCACGGCAAAGTCGAACAACGCTCGATCGCGGATCGCTTCGGCGGCGGTGATCAGTTCACGCACGCCGAGTAAATCGGGACGGACCCGCGCCATTTTGAGCAGCCAGCCCATGACGCCGTGGGCAGCGCCGCTGGCCGCTGGTTGATCTTGGAGCTTGGCGGCGGAGATCGGCACTTGAATGCGCGTCATGACGGGAAAATCACGTCCCAGCACCAGTGCGATTAACTCACGGACGGCGCGGATTTTGGCATCTGGCGTGGCAGTGGCTTGATCGGTTGTCAGCGCATCATATTTGACGCGGATTTCATCACGGCGCGTCTCCACGGCGGTCAACACGGTCCCTGCCTGCGCTGCCAGTGTCGCTGCATCACGTGAAGTGGGGATCGCTTGCGGCAGGTTGAAATACGATAAGCGCAGCAAAGCCTCAAAGGGTTGCACCAGCGGGTCGGCAAGGTCGCGGACAGCACTGGCGAAGTCTTCAGCGAGATCACGGGCGCGGCGTTGAAACTCGGCGACGGTCGCGGCCGGTGCTTCGCTGGATTCACCCAAGCTGAAGTCGCTGACGGTGGCAGCCCGTCCCGCGCTCAAGACGCTGCGCAGCGTGTTCGCCAGTAAGATGAAATCCGCCAGCGTGATTTCCCCTGCTCCCGCGGGAACATAGGCGTTGATCACGATATTCGTTTCGGTAACATGACGCTGCAAATATTCCAGGGCGATCAGTTTGCCTAAGCCCGACCCGACGATCTGCGAATCGACGGGGGCGAGATAGACAGCATCCAGCGCGGAGAGCGGCAGCTCTGCCAGTGAGTGTATTTCCACAGTCGGATCCACGGTCCCGCGCACCTGATACAGAATTCTGCCCGGTTCGCCCACAATCCCGGAGACCCACTCTTCCAGTGCTGGCTCAAGAGCGCTGCGCTGGCTCAAATCAGCGTGCTTCCACGGGCTGTCGGTGCCGCTCGGTATCAACATTAGGCGGTGGGTGATGGTCATGCCAGAATTGGGGGTCAGCACCGAGCGGACTTCCGGCGGGGCAATATCGCCCAGCGCTGAAGCATTTTGGACCGCGCTGGCTCGTTCGTAGTCGCCTTGCACCAGCGCGTGAACACTTTCGGCCAGCGCTAAATCCGCCATGGAATCGGTGATCCACACCAGATGCTCAAGCGCGGGCTGCAGCTCGCTGAATTGATGGGTGACGCCGCTGCTGTCGGTGGGCGCCGTGATCAGCGTGGCCAGCGTGCCCGATCCCTCGTTCCAGAGTTCGAGCAAACCCAGGCCATCGACGACCGCGGTTCTGCGGCTGCCCGAGTATTCGGTGGTGCCATGCTCGGCGACCACCGCGCGCACCGGCTCAATCCAGATATCGAGAAATTCATCATGCAGGTAACGTTCAAAGCGATAGCCCAGCAGTTCGTTGACTGGCTGCCCCTGCCGCACCCCATCCATCATCCACCGGGCGATGCGCACCCGATCCGACCGCAAATCGACCGACATCGGTGATGTGGCTGTCCCATCGCTGAAGGCGCTGTAGCCGCTGCGTAAGACAGCCGCGGCAGCGGCTTGTGTCATGGATGGGGCATGGATGAACCCCTGTGAGGCGCTGGTTCCCGCTTGATCCGGACGCAGATTTTCCACCCAGCCAAATCCGCCGATCTGAACCCCGGTCGGATATTTGACACGCTTGGCATCGATGCTGTCTTCGGCGTAGGCGGTGATCCACGCATCGAGGCGGTGCATTGCCAACCCCAGCGTCTCTTGCAGGCGGATTTCCAAATCTGCTGGAGGGAGCGCGGCCAGTTCAGCAATCGCGTTCGCCAATTGCGTGACGCGCACCCCCGCCTTGGGCGGCAGGTAATGGGTGCCCCCCCATCCGATAGGCGAGTCAGTCGTATCGACGGCAATGGCGGCCCATTGGTCAAGTACGGTAATCGTGCTATCCAGTTCGGGGGTGGCGCGCCGCGTGACCTGCTTATACTCGGTCAAGTAGGTCGAGGCCGTGGCGAACACCCGGCGCGGCACGCGCGCGAGTGTGACACGAGTCGGATCCTGCGTTGGGCTTTGCAGCGTGGTCGTAAGGAAACTGGCGGTGGTATCGAGCAGCTTGGTATTGGTAGCCAACTGCTTGATCGTGTTCACGCGTTCGGCTTTTACGGTGAATAAATCAAGCTGATTGATGCTGCCGACGAACTGATCAAACACGACCAGTTGATCGTTATCCCACGCGTTAGCGCGGTCAATCGAGCGCTTGATCAACTGGTACAACAAGGGCGCAGGGTCAGGCAGCCCCGCAGGTTGGGTGCCGGAGGCCGTCCCATGGGCGTAATCGCTCAACCACGCGAGATAAACGCTCGCCGGCGCGACGGCTAGCGCGTCCTCGGCCTGAACCAGCGGCAGGTCGCCCCACGCGCTGGACTCCTGATCAAAGACAAAATAGAAGTGTTCCGGGTTGGGCGTTTCGGCGCTCAAGGCGTCCATCAGCGGCAGCAGATTCAAGCTGGTGACCGGATAGACGCGATTGGCGTGCGCGGTGAGCAGCACCACAATGTTGTTGATGATCTGTACAATGAGTTCATGCTGATCACGGGTAGCGACCAAAGCATTGAGCTCATCAACAAAGGCCGGCGGGATGATACCGCCAAAGGTCGCGCCAAAATCGATGACGGCTTGCGCCGCAGCCTCATACCGCGACTCGGCGTCAGCAAGCAGGTCGCCATAGTAGTCCTGCTGGTCGGCGAGTGACAAGAAGGGGGTGCGCAGGTCGCTCTCTATAGCACTTGACCAAACGCTGTCGACTTCGGCGGTGCGCTCCAGTAAAACGTCTTTTTGGCCTTCATACAGGTCAACCGGATCGAAGAAGAGCGACCAGAAAGACCACGTGCGCAGGTTATCAAGGCGGCGCGTGAAGAACTTGGTCGGGTGCGGGTGACTGCTGAGGATGGCGATCAGGTGATCGTTAGCGGTTTCAAGATCAGTGGTGATCGGCACGTCAGTCGCCAGCGCGGTGGCCGTCGGGTCAAGGTGCGGCACATTGGGCAGCGAACGTTCCCAACCAGCGCGCAAGCCTTCCAGCACCCACTGAAGATATTCTTCTTGCGTGTTGGCGTCGCGTGGGGAAGGTTGAAGCTGTATCGGTAACAGACCATACGGCATGGAGCCCACATGGAAAGCGGGATAAACCGCTCCGCCCCGCACATGATCAATGAACCAGTCGCGCAGGTCATCAATACTCGCTGCGGAAAGCGGAGTCTGCGTGCCATCGTCGAACATAAAGCGCAGATATTCGCCCCACATGCTGTACCACAGCGTGTGATTCATCGATTCCATGCCGGCTAGGTCGTTCACATCCCCATGCAGAGCGCGGGCGGCGAGTCCATCAGGCTTCAAGCCCAGGGCGGCGGCGAAGCGCTGGCGATAGCTGTCGTCAGCGGCGGGAGTGGGCTGCCACAACCGCTGCAGCACGCTTTGCGGATCGGCGCTGTTCCAAGCCCACGGGCTGCGGACGGTTTCGGTGTTGTTGGTGGGCGTTCCCTGCGGAACAAAGTCAAAGCCGCGCGTGTAGTAGTGAGCCAACAAGGTGTTTTCGAGCGCGTTGGCGGCGGCCTGAGGATCCTCGACACGAATCCCCAGCACGATCAATTCATCTAGGCCTTGATCGATGATGGCGCTTCGGTCGCCGGTCAGCGCGATCTCAAAGGCCATTCCGACCCGTTGAGCAGCCTCGAAATCGGCCAGCCAATGATCGAGATCATCGGGGTTTTGCAGTTGGAAGGGTGCAAACCGCAGCTCACTAGGGATCGGTTCGCCAACCTCGGTGAACACCGTTGCGCCGTTCAGCCGGCCCACGGCGACCCACCGGGCGGGCAGCAAGTCAAAGTGCGCCGGGGCGTCGAAAGCGCGGGCAGCGTTGATCGGCGGAAAAAGCGGCTTATCGGTTCCCAGCGCAGCCATGTTCGTCGGCGTCGTGCTTTCCATCACCCACACCGCCCGCCAGACACCCAGCGTATCCGCCAGCTTCTTGAAGATGCGACTCGCTCGCTGCCAATTCGCTGTCCATGTTAACTGCCAGAAGTGCTGGCCTAATTCGACTTCCCGCGCGCTCAATTCCGGTTGATGGCTGTTGACATGAATCTGATCGGGATACACGCGAATTTTCAACCGATTCGGATCACGATAAAAGCGCGTCTCCAGGCGTACCGGCAGCAGCAATAAGGGGACATCCGCGCTTAAGAGACTGTACAACACCAGCGGGTTGATGTCGGGTACATCAATATCAGGTAGCCCGCCGCCCGGTAATTCAGCGGCGGAGCGCCCAACTTCCGGCACAGTGCCGGTCGGCGGCGCTGCCCGTCCGGGGCGGTTTGGTCGGTTCGGTCGTTTGGTCATGATTGGGTATTTTCCTCTGGCAGCATCGCTGAGGCATGGACCAGCATCCGCACCGGACGCTGCAAGACGATGCGCGCCATCGCGCCCGCATGACTGCCCCAGATTGAACTTGGCGCGGATGTCTCGGCGGTGTCGTCTTTTTCGGGATCATCCTCAAAATTCCCGGCGATGGTGAGATACGGCGGCGCGTCGGGATACTCCGCGCTGCTGAAATGACCCCATGACAGCTCGCTCCATGTGTCAAGCTGCGCCGGGTCATAGGCGGCTTCGGGGTCGGCTTCATCCAGCCCAAAGCGCGGTTCGCTCGGCTGTTCCTGAAAGGCGAAGAAGTAACCGCCATCGCTCGCTGTATTTTCGGGCGTGGCCGCCCCCAGTGCCGTGGTCATATCCAGACCAGCAAATCCGAAGAAGTTTACGCCCGCGCCAAGATCACCGCTAAACGCGGGGAAGATTTGCACTTCGGGCGTTGCGGGCACACGCAGACGGCGCGTTATTCCGTCCTCTTTGACATCTTTCGCCACTGCTTTGACGGCATAGATGGCGAGATTAGGGTAGCGCTGCAAAATGTCGCCTTTGATGAGCAGCACCAGCATGTCGTCGGCAAAGTTGATCAGGTTGTTGCCGAGCGGCTGCGTCACCTGCCACGACTTGATCTCGTCAATGTCAGGTGCGGTCGACGTCCAGAAGTGCTTAAACCACGTACCGCTGAGGTCGGCAGGATATTCACGCCAGCGCATTTCGCGGCTCATTTCGTGATTGATGCCGAGCAGCAGCGCTTCGACAAATTCACCGTTCACTTCCGCCAGCCCAACCGTGTTCGCCTCAATCTCACCGATTCCCGGCAGCATGAATTCGGGACTTAGTTCGTTCACATACGGGTAAACCGCTTCGTCAAACGATGGAGATGCCGTGAACAGGGTGGGAATCGGGCGACTGCCCCAGGCTGTCGCGGACAATTGAATACGCGACTGGAGATGCAGGCTGATTGATTCGGTGGCATGCAGTGCGCTGCTGAGCGTATGGGCAATGGGTTCAAGCGAGGCGTTCGGGGCGACGGGCGGCAGCGGTTGTTCTTCAACAACACTGGACCAATCGTTCAACGTGCCTTGGAACGCCCGCACTGCATCACGCACTGCCACAACCTGCGTACGAGCCGGGAACTGATTCGGCTCAATCTGATTGATGAATTGATTGGTGGCGGTGCGCAGCGCGGTGGCGGCGGTGCGTGTGGCTTGGGCCTGTGACGATAGGCGATAGCCGCGCTGTCTCAATTCATCAAGCTGGGCGATTTGCCCGCTCGCCATCTGATTAGCGGTCAGCACGGCAGTAACTGTGCTGGCTTGTTCGGCTGGGCGGACGCCACCGACCAGCAAGCCGTTGATATGGTCAATTTCAGAACCCGTTTGAATGGCCAGCGCATCCGCATACCAGTTCAGAGTTGGTTCCACTGTTGGTTCGGCTTCTTCGGCGGAGAGCAAGCTTGCCCCGGCGGGCAGTTGGTGGACAGACAACGCGACCAGACGATCCGGTTGTTCGACGACCAGTTGACGCAGCGCGGGTTGAATCGAAGTCGTGCTGCGGGTGGTAATGCGCAGTGTGTGCTGCACGACGCTGCCGCTGCGCGTTAGGCGGCTCATGTCGCTTGACACCGCGCCGTTCGGGACGGCGGCCGCCTGCAACTGCCCCCAGATCGTTTTGGTATTGGGCATGATACGCGCGTGGGCGGCGCGGGTGAGGGTGAGCAGCGTGCCCGTTTCGAGCTGCTGCATGCGCCCCTGCCAGCGTTCGGCGATCAACGAGGCGTAGACCGCTTGTTGTAACGTCTGATTGATGGTGCGCAGTTCAGTGACGGATTCCCAGGCCCGGGTCATGAAATCTTCCTGGTGGCGGCGGACGATGCGCACGCCCAACCCGGCCGCACTGCGGGTGCGCGGGTGGCTGTTCACGTCGCCATACCAGATGGGCGTATAGCCGACCGGGCTGCGCTGACCGTCCGGTTTAGGGGGTGGCAGCGGCGCACCGCTCAACTGTTCATGACCATAGTGCGGCGGGGTGACGACCGGATCGTCGGTCAAGTAGTGGTACGCGCCGTCTTGCTCAACCACTTCGGGCGTGAGCTGGTCGTAAATGGCCGCGCGCAAGGGATCAGCGGTTGGGCGCGGCAGGGGCGTTTTGGGCAGCGGTGTTTCGACAATCGCCTTGGGGAGACGAGCGCGCCATAAAAGAGCGTGCTTTTAGGCAGGGGAATCGTTTTGGGGGTGATGATGCCGCTGTTGAGCAAGTCGAGCTCGTGCCGCCCGACGGTTTCGTTCAACTCACGCGGCTGCAAGCGCTCAACCAGCATCTCGAAATCGCCGAGCGTACCCGTGGTGAACGACCATGAATGATAGACCGGCAGTTGCAGTTCGCTGCGGGTGTCGCCGATTGCCCAGGCGAGCGTTTGACCCACATCTGCGGGAACGGTCAGACCCAGCCCGGCCAGAATGCCCGCTTGGAACGTGGGGATCAGGCAGGCGAGATAGGTGGTCGCGGGCTGCAAGTTGCGCGGTGACAGCAGCCGGCTGATGAAGTTCTGCGGTTGGTCACGCAGCGCCTGACTTAGATCCGCAGGTGTCGCATAGAGCGTGGTGGATTGGACATGTGCCCAAGCCCACATCTCACTGAGATCCGGCGGCAGTTCGCTGATCGGCGTCGTGAGGACGGGTAAGGGCGCGTTGGGCAGCAGGCCGAGGCTGACGAGCGCTTCGGGCACGGTGACGAGCGTGAGCCACGGGAGTAACCGATCGCCGTCCGGCGCAGTCGGTGTGAACATCCACGGGAGGTCGGGCGTGGCAAACTCGATGGTCGGGAAGTAGTTCGGCTCGAAGTCAACCAGGTTCGGTCGCGGATCCGTCCGGATGATCTGCGCCGGATCAATCCCGATGACGTCACCGGCGCTGCGCACGCGGAGCGTCTTGCTGACGGTTGAGCCGCCGACGGTGAAGCTGAAGTTGACCGTGGCGTTGGCCGAAGCATCAGCTTGAATAGAACGCGCCAGCCCGCGCCGCAGCCACGGCAGAAACCGTAAATTCAGGTCGGTCATGCGCTTACCCTTTCGCCAGTCGTCACCACGATCTGGTCAGACGTGTTCACATGAACTTTTTGGACGGCTTCGGCATGGGTCATGCTGTGCGTGGGCATCCCCGAGCCAGACCTGAGTGTGGTACGGTCAACAATGACATAGCGCACCGGGTTGAGCGTGTAGACCTGCGCGGCGGCGGGCGTGCGTTTGATCAAGGGGCGACTGCTGACCAGCACGTATTTTTGCTGCCCCAACGTGCTGATCACGGCGGCACTCGGTGTGAACTTCGTCTTCAAGGGATAAGTGGTGTCGATAAACTCCGGATCGCGGATGATCTGCTCATAGTTGTAGAGCGCGTCGGCACTTGCGCCGCCATCGGCGGCATCATCGCCAAAGCGTACACCCGCTTTCATCATCTCGAAGGACGGTGCATCCAGCTTTTCATCATTCGTCATGTCAAAGAACTGGGCCGGTGCGAACCAATCTTCGACAAATTCCCAGGCGATGTCATCCCCGCCAAGCGCCACATCATCAATCGCAAACTCGTCTTGCCCGGCAATTTCAGCCTGGCCGTAATGCTCAAGTTCCACATCCAGCGGGGCAAGGCGTTGAACCACTTCCGCCGAGCCGCCGGGATGCACGGTCGGTTCCGCCTGAGGATCGCTCACACCCGCCAGAAGCACCGCGCCGAGGCGTGCGCCTTCATCCACGGCGCGCCAGTTCTCGGATTCTTCGAGCGCAGCCACCAGATCGCCGATCAGGGGGACTTCATCGACTTCATCGAGCGAGCTTTTCTCGCCAATCGATTCTTCGATGTTCACTTCTTTCGCTAGACCAAACAGCTTGAACTGGGCTTGACCGCGAATGAAGTAGGGATTGGGGCCGCTGAGGTATCCGGTGAGCAGCACGCCCAGCAGTTCAATTGAGCCAGCGCTCACGGTGATGTAGAAGCGCAGATCGGCCACGAACTGAAAGGGCGAGAAGGTGATCATCGTATTGAATTCGAAGCCACCCTCGACCCGGAAGCCGATGAACGTCGCGCTCAGGTACAGCCCGGCACCGAACTGCACGGTATTGGCGCTGAGCGCGAGATAGGTTTCGAGCGCGATACTCAGCCAATCGCCAACGTTCAGACCGAAGCCCAACCGCTGCAAACTCGGAAAGGATTCCGGTGGGACAAATGCCGGATGGAAACCACCGAGCGCCAGCAGGAAAGAGGGCTGCCCCAAAAACGCAGCTTTGAGCGCCATTTCACCCGTTAGCACGAACCCGACGATCTGCGAATCGCGCAGGCCTGCGCGGATGTCAAGCGTGCCGAGGCTTAAGTCAATCACCGCGACAACATCAAAGTGAAACTCGACCAACGGCGCTTCTTCAGCCGGTAGTACGGATTCGGCCTGCCCGACCAACATCAGAATGATGTCGGGCACCTGGATGATGAAGCCGACATCCCCTGTGATGATAGCGGGCGATCCCCACCCGATTTGCAGCATCGCGCCCACCACAAAGGAGCCGGGAGTTGTGGGGAAGGCGGCTTGAATATCGCTCAGGATCCTTGGGGCATTGGCAATCGGATCATCAGGGAACAGCACCGAATCGAGCAGCCCCGTGCGCACGCCCTCCAGAAACACATCGGTCGCAATGGAACGGTGAATGCCGATCAGGCCGCCGACTTTTTCGAGCGTGAAACCGAAACCGAGCGGAATGCCGCCTAAATTGACATTGATGCTGACGAACATGCTCCAGGCATTGGGATCATCGGGCAGCTTGGTGGTGATGATCGTCAGCGCCGTGACGCCAATCACCGCCAACTGCACCGTGATCATGCCGCTGTACTCGCCTTTGGCGGCGTTCAGGTCAATGAAGCCGCCGCCGTAGACGATATCGAGGAAATTGAGGGCGATCCCCGCGCCGGTGGGCGGCTTGAAGGCCAGTGCCAGATCGAGCCCCCCGAGACCATTCGTGGTCGGGTTGTCATCCGGGATAACGGTGGTCAGGAGACCGATGCGGTTAACGGTGAAGGTCAGCGGCGGAAGTTCAGCAGTGAAGGTCACCGCGGCTGTGATGTCGAGGCTTTCCGCGGCCAGCGCCAGCGCAAGATACAGCTCGTTCAGGGTGACGAAGGCAATCTCAAGGTTGAGGGGGATGACGATCTCCAGCCCGGTACTGCCCTCAATAGCAAAACCGGTTTTGCTTGACCACACCAGCCGCGCCGCCAGACTGGCGTTGATCTCCACATTCTTCATCAGTTCGCTGACGAACGAATCCGCCTCACTGGGATTCAGGATCAACTTCAGACCCGTATCACGACCGCCGAGCGTGATGATGATTTCCGGATCGGCGGGACTGCCCGTAAAGGTGACCGAGACTTCAGTATCGGCCAGTTCAAGGCGCATCCCATCCGGCTTGCCGATCAACACCTGTGGTGCTTCCGGTTGCCAGATCAAGCTCATCTTCTGATCCAGTGCCACGCTTGCACCGAGTGTTTCTGGTTGACCCTCGGGTGTGATGAACAAACCGGTGCCGCTGGCTTCGGCGCCGGCGGTGAGCGCGAGTTCAAGCGCGTCGCTGGGCTGGAGACTGGCATTGGCGATGCCCTGAATAAACGGCTCGATATACAACCCGATATCGTCGTCCGTGTTGACGGGCAAAATGCGTAAGCCAGCGCGAGTGAAGCCGTTCTCGATGAATATGACTTCGGTGGCGTGGATGGTGAGCGTTTCCGACAGGTCAGGGAAAAAGCGGGCGCGCACGGTATCGCTGATGGGCGCCTGAACGGTCTGCAACCCCAGCGCGGCTACGAAACTCTTGATTGCGGCGGTGATGGCCGTGGTTTGCAGGTCGTCATCCCAGCCGTAGATCGTTTTGAGATGTCCAACAGGATCGGTGACGGCGGGAAGCAGGCGATCCCAGCGCAGCTTTGCTGGGCTGCTGAACCACCACAGCGAACCATCGACGATATCGGGCTCGACCAACCCGAAAACATCCATCAAACCGTACAAGCCGCTGGCTTTATCCGTAATCAAATCGATCAGCAGTAAGTTGATCAAGCGCGGTGCGAAGTCATCGATCCAGAAAGCCTCGCTGTTGAGCGGCGCGGGCAATTGGGCGATGGCGCTGAAATCGGTCTGGGCGAGGTCATACAGCGCCAGACTAATGTTGAAGGCGGCTTCGACCACCGCCGCCACATTCGGGTCGCTGTCGTCGCTCTCTAAATCAGCCAGCGCGTTGGTCAGCGCCGATAAATTGCTGCTGATCCCCAACAGCGAAGTGATCAGCGCCATCTGCTCGTCCGTGAGTTTGACGCGCCAGCCTAGACGACTGAGCAGCAGCGTAAATTTGTTGGCGGAAGCCAGCGACGCGGACAGCGCGGCGAAGGCTTCTCCGAACCCTTTGGCAATATTGAGAGGATAGCTCATGCGTGGTTTGCTCCGTATCTCGCGCTCATCCGGCATCGCTTTCGCTGAGACTCTCGCCTAGGGCAACAACCAGTTCCCCGTTCAGGTAGATCATGACTGTTTGCCAGGTTTCATCGCGTTCGGGGGCGCCAAAGACATTGGCATACAGTTCGCCAAACCCTTGAACGACGGTGTTCTGCGGTAGGATCAAAAACTCGTCGTCGGTGAGCAGGCTGCGCAGATAGTCATAGGCGGCTTGGGCGCGTTTTTGCGAGAGCCAGAGGTTATAGGGGTCGCTACCGATGGGGCTGGCGTGGCCGTTGATGGTGAGCTTGGTATCACGGCGGCGGAAAATGATCAGGTATTCCGCGACCATGCCCCGCAGCAGCACTTTGTCACCGTCTGTAAGCTCCCATTCATCAAGTTCATTGTAGGTGCGGGCGCTGGTGTGCGCCATGACCCGCCATGTCAGGGGGTCGACAGCCGCGAACATCCCCTCAAGCACCCCGTAGGCATCATGTCCCATCAGGTCTTCAGAGATGTGGAGAATCGCGCCATTGAGCGCTCCCGCTTCCAGGATGCCGGCTGCCCCATAAGAATAGTCAACCCAGTTTAGACCTCTGGAGACAATGGGCAATTTGGGGTCGAGATCTAACGTATTGCCTACGAATGTCGTTGTGCTGAGGGTAAAGCCGAGCCGAATATCGTTTGGGTCAACGCCCATCCAATCGGCAAACTTTTGGACGGGTCCGAAGGTCTGAATCTGCTGTTCAAGCCACCCGCCCACGTCGACGACATGCCAATGCAGATTGATGAAATCGAGATCGGCGCGTAAGTCCAGCACGACGCCAGCCTGAAAGCTCAGTTGGAAAATCGGGCCGCTAAAATCGCCGGGATCCCAATTGACACTCGCGTACATGCGTTGTGTGCTGTCTGCTTTAAAGTACATACCTTTTGAGAAGCCAGCCGCGACCCCGGCCAAAAATCCCAAGTAGCTGTGAATTTCGCCGGGTGCCCAACCGGGGTATTGTGTGCCGTGCGGTGAGATTTTCGTGATTTCCAGTATGAAGATGCTGACATCAATGGCAACGGGGATAACCCCTTTTTCAAGCTTGACCAAGAAATCAAGTATGGCTTCAGCCGCGTCGAACGTCTTTTTGATGCCCAATGTGATTAGTTTATCGACAATCTTCCCCTGACCTTCTTCGCCTAGACCGTTATCGCCCCAATCGTAAATGTGGCTCTCGGCTGTCCCATCGTCAATGGCCTGCTCAATCTCCAGACTCCGTTCGGGGAGGGAATCACCGAAGATCGTCCGCGTGTATATCAGGAGGTTACTGTTAATTGGACGATGCAAAAAAACGCTCAAAACGGTTAGCGCATCAATGTTGATGTCACTCAGAACCACGATCCGCTGGGACAAAACATGCATGATAAATGCGCGGATGGCTTCAAGCTGGGGGCCTGCGTTGACCAATTTCCTCGTTATTGCACTAACGCAGGCATAACGCGCCATCCATTCCGCAAAGTTGTGATCGATCTCTTCAAGGGCATCCAGCGTTGTCCGATCCGTAATGCCGCTGTCGGTCTCAAAGGCATACGCGTAGTCCCCAATGCTGGTGAGCAAGTAATTGGCGGCGGCTAAGATACGTACTTTGTCATAACTGTGCAGTGGAAAGCGCTGCGCAATGACCAGTGAGTCACGGGCATTCAGCGGCGCTGCGATCAAGTCCGGCTGCGGTAGATAGGGCAGCGCGTGCACGCGCTTCATGATAAGTGTTTCGGAACCGAGGGTGATTTCGAGTTGAACACTGTAGTCAGGCAAAGATGTGTCGTATACGTCGGTATTCGGCACGATTTCGTCGAGTGGCAGCAGCGGAATCTTCTTGATCTCTAGCGTCCCTCTTTGAGCGCTCAGACTGTAATTGCAGTAATCTTCGCTCGTGGTATCGCCGGGGAGTTTCAGATAGGGCTGCACTGACTGAAAGTTGGTGTTCTCCCAACGGAAAACGTTCATGAATACTTCTTCCAGGCCAGCGCTGTAGTCCTGCCCCGGTAATGTGTCGATGCAAAAGCGGTAATGCTTCCAGCGAACATAGCGGCCACCGTTATACTGGTCGCTGCAAAGGCCCGCTTGTTCACGGTATTGCCAGTGTCCTTGCGCGTAGATTCCAGCCTGATTGATTTGCAGGGTGTGAAAGTCAAAGGTGTTTTGTTCTTGCCCTTGGGAAATATCTTCCGGCGGAACTTGTTCGTAAAAGCCGGTGATGTCGAAGGGCAGCGTGACTTTGGGCAAGCTTGGTTCTCCGATACGCCCGAGCATATCGATTACGGTCATCTCTTCCATCAGCATCAAGACGTTGATGTAATGCAAGGCTGAACCGTTCAACACCAGTGACTCAATCAGATCGCGGACATGCTTGAATTTGATCCAGTCCCGTTGCGGATGCGTGCCGGTGAAAATCGTCTCAATGCTGGTTGCGATTTCGGGAATCACCTGCGCTTGAATGGTTTCCCCTGTAAGCGACACTGCCTGTTTGAGCGATTGTTTGAAACTGCCCTTTTGCAGATCCAACAGCCAGGACTTAAAGGTCGCTTCGTTCAGCGTTTCCAACCAGTCGCTAACATCAAGCCCCATGTTGATCAGCGTCAGATTATGCGTTTCGAGCTCATCTTCATCGCCTAAGATAGTGTCGCCCATGATCATCGCGCCCCAGTGGGCTGGGCTGAGGTATTTGAGCAATCCTGAGCGCGCTTCAGGGATAGCTTGCTTGGCGATCCACTCGGTCGTCAGCGCGTCAGCGATCGCTTCGGTCAAATCAGTCAGGCTGTTATCGAGCCCAGTCGTCACATCTTGCAGCTTGACGTTGGTGCCACTATTTGCGATGCTGCCACCTAACAGGAGCCAAATCGCGTTGCGGGTTTCGAGTTGGCTGTGCGAAAATCCTAAGCCCGTGAGTGAAACCGGCAGACTAAAAAACTGCTCACTGGCGGATTCGCCCCACCACATGGGGCGGGGGGTGATACGCAGTGCGAGACAAAGATTCGTATTCGCGAGAAAGTCGCGCTGGATCAGGTATTGGAGCGCGTTTTCCGCGTCGGACGGATCCGCGCTGCCAATGCTGTATTCACCTTTCAGGCAGTTGATGAAAACGCCCGAACTCACGCCATTGGTCGCCATGGCCGCGAGTGTTAAGGCTTCCAATTGGTAGCCCGCCAGATTGAGCAGCACCCCCATCGGATGAACGAAATTCAGCGCCTGATCGACGTTTTGGGGCGCGATATCCCCCTCCATGAATTTGTTCTCACGGTAATCGGCATTGGGGGAGCGCATTCCCTGAAATACACCCAACTTAACTAAGAGCTGAGGGAGTAGAAAGGTGCGATAGTCAAATCTCGTTGAGGTGCTGTTTCCCGTGTCAATCGCCATTGCTGTGATTCGCCCCCTGCCTTAGCGCTCAACTCCGAGCACCAGTATCAATGCAGCATTCCTGTCAAG
Organism: Candidatus Flexifilum breve; assembly: GCF_016713355.1. Lineage (NCBI taxonomy): Bacteria > Bacillati > Chloroflexota > Anaerolineae > Aggregatilineales > Candidatus Flexifilaceae > Candidatus Flexifilum > Candidatus Flexifilum breve. The sequence continues at coordinate 20,669 of NZ_JADJPI010000039.1, read as the reverse complement.
CATGGTGTGCCGTTCCGGGCGGTCTGGCTTAGGACGACTCTTCCGACGGCAAACCGTTACTGGTGGGGATAAAGGAAGGAACGAAGGTATGCGACGGCGGGAACAGTCAGAAGGTGTGTTCGGCCTCACTACGCTTAGGGCTACTATAGGAAACGATCGTCACGACTGCGTTACAACACCGTGACAGACGGGGCACCTATCCCTTGACTTTGGTCCTGTGTCGGCTGCGCGCAGCCGAGTAGATCGCCGCTCGAACGCGTATCCCTAACCGTTTTTCAGCATGATCTGAGGTGGCGTTACCAAGTCTTCATAGTCTGTGGTTACGGTTGCCCGTGGGCTGCTTACTGGATGAGTGACAGAACTTCCGTAATGGCATCAGCGAGCTGGATATCTGCGCCACGGGTAAAGGCTTGCTCAAACTGCGCTGCGCTCAAGCCTTGCTGGAGGTGGGTTTGGAGATCGGCGATGACGCGTGGTTCGACATAATGGGCATAACGCGTCAGCACGCCGAACCAGACTACGGCTTGTTCGGTCTGCCCTTCAAGCGGAAAGAGTCGCAGCGCGCGCGCCAGCACCACGACCAGAAAGCGATCAGCGCGCAGTTGTTGGGCATAATCAAACGCGGTGCGCAGATGAACACGAGCGGCCGCAGTTTGGTGCTGATCGATGTGCCAGTGCGCCAAGGCCGCTGAGATTTCACATAAGTAATATGAAATGTTGTGCTGCTGGGCAAGTTCTAGTGCTTCTTGCAGATGCTGCTGTGCGTCGGTGTAGTGCTGTTGCCGCATTTCGACATCGGCCAGATAACGGAGGAGGTCGATGACAGTGGAGTTCGCCTGCATAGCGCGGGCGCTGGTGATGCCCTGCAAGTAATGGGTGCGGGCAGCGTCTAGCTCATCGAGTTCGGCTTCGGCGGCGGCGAGAGATAACCACGCATTGGCGAGCATGCGCTGAAAGCCGGTTTTCAGGCAGACTTGCAAGGCGCGTTCGGCGTAGTGTTTCGCTTGGGGATAATCGTGCATTTCCAACAGAACGTGATTCATAGTGATGTAGGCGGGTGCCAGTTCCGCTTCGCGCCCGGAGCGTTCAACGATCGTTAAGTAGCCTGCAAAGCGTTCGTAGGCCGTCTGGTTGTCCCCGCGATACAGCGCGATCCGTCCGTACGCCTGCAGCGCGCGTCCATATTCAGGTTCTGCGCCCGCCTCCTGTAAATACGCCAAACCGTTGATGAAAGCGGCCTCGGCTTCATCAAGCTGACCCTGATGCACACCCACCTGACCCAGAATGTACCACGCTCGCCCAAGGTTAAAGATGTCACGCCTTGGTTCAGCCAATTTGAGCAGCATCTGAGCGACGGCGGTCGCGTCCTCAGTTGCGCCGATATAGAAATAGGTGTGACCGAGCTCGTGCAGCGCCGTACATTCGGCAGCGGTATTCCCAATCTTCTGCGCCACGGCCAACGCCGTTTTCATCCACTGGATGCGGTCGGCGGGCGTCTGGCGCACGCGTAGAATGTCTAGCCCACCCATGGAAAAGTCGACGCACAGCTTGGCGCGCTCTTTTTCTAGGTCAGATGCTTCTGCCGACCACGCTTGCCAGTGGCGAATTTGTTCCCAATCCTGCTCGATCTGATTGTACCAGTGGCTGCGATTCCCCCGGCCTCGCTGGATGGCGGTATTGGCGCGCTGCAACGTGTCGACGTAGTGTTGGGCAAGCCGCTGTTGAACGAGTGCAATCGACTGAGTCATTGAACAAAGCCTTCCTCGGCGATCAACGAGCGTGCGTGCAGGACGAGCAGGGCGTGCATCTGAAAACGGCCACCGCTGATGGGTTCGAGTAAGCCGCGTCCGACGAGCAGACGCGCCGTCGGTCGTGGATCGGTAAGTCCCCACGCCGCGCCCATTGCCGCCAGATCAAACGTCGCCGGTTTCGGTACAAATAAACCGAGCACCGCGAACCGCTGGCGCGATGCCGCGTCGAGGGCATCGGTACTGCGCTTCAGGAGCGCTGCAACCGTGGGTGAGATATCTCTCATGCGCATGTCGCTGGGCGCTTGCGCGCCTAACAGCCCAGTTCCGGCGCCCAATTCGGCCAGTAGTTCGCGCACGCCCCAGCCCAACCGCGCTTCACTGTGCAGGAGACGACCGGCCACATGGAGAGCGAGGGGCAGACCTTCCAAGTTGCGGACGAGCGCGCGCGCCTCGGCGGGATATTGGCTGACTGTTTCGGGGGTGAGTTTGTGCAGCAGCTCCAGCGCCGCTTGGTCCGTGAGGAGGGGCAGGCGGTAGAGATCAACGGCGGTGGGTGCGAGAGCCGTAGCGACATCGTTCAAGCGGCTTGTAATCAGATGCGCGCAGGCATGACCGCCCACACGGAACGGAGCGGCATGTTCGACCTGCCAAACGTCGTCAATGATCAAGAGCACCCGCTTGTCGCGCAACACGGCGGTCAACTGCGCGCTCAATTCCTCGACTTTGCGCATGCGTGTCGGTTCGCTCAAACCAAAGGCTTCAGCCCAGACGGAAATCTCGCTGATCAAGCTTGGAGTTTCGCCCAGCGAGACCCACAGCACGCCGTCAGGATACTGCTCGACCATCTCGCGGTCGTGGGCGAGCATGGCCACTACGGTACTTTTGCCCACGCCGGGCCAACCCTGAATCACCGTGACGGGGCGTTGTTCGCCGCCGATGCCGAGGCGCTGCTTGATCTCGCGGAGCACGTCCTCGCGCCCAATCAGGAGCGAGGGCAGGGGCGGCAGCACGCTGGTCACCGCACAGTTGGTGGCGGATGCTGTTGGGTCGCCGAGTCCGTTCAGAATGGCTTCGTAGAGCGTGTTCGTCTCGTCTTCGGGTGGCGTCGCCAGTTCTTCATCGAGCAAGTCGACGGTCTGCTTGTACTGACGCAGCGCTTCGGTACGCTCACCGTTCGCTGCATACAAGCGCATCAGCTGCCGCTGAGCCGCTTCGTGCAGCGGGTCGGCGGTGACCCAGCGTTTGGCATATTTGATCGCTTGCTCGAACTGGCGCAAGTCGGCGTGAAACACCGATAGTCGCCGGACGACATCGGCAAACTCGCGGCGCAGCCATTCCCGCTGTTCCATCTGCCAGTCATCGTAGTCGATGCTGTCCTTTAGACTGAAACCGGACATGAAGTCTCCGGCATACAGCGCCACGGCTTGTTTGAGCAGCTCTGCACACTGCTCGCAGACGACATCCGGGGGGTGGTTATGGGCTTCAGTCTCGGAAAGGAGACGTGTGAACTCGCTCGCATCGCTCCACATATTGGTCCGGTTCAAAGCGATAGTAGCGCGGTCGCCGTCGATCCAGTTGGAATCGACTGACATGGTGAGTGAACGCAAGGCACTGCGAAGCGCAGAACGGCCATGCTCACGATCGAGCTCTGGCCACAGCAAGTCGACGAGAGTATCCCGACTTTGCGGCTGGGGGTAGAGAGTCAGATAAGCAGCCAGCGCTAACCCTTTCCGGCGATCAAGCTTGACAGGTTTTCCCTGATATTCGATTCGGGGAACCCCCAGCAAATAGAGCCGCAGTTCGCTCATGCTGTTTTCCTCACATCACGTTTTCGTCACGATGTCGTCATTTACGTTCTTTATACTAGCAACACTACAAGTAACGCAAATCGAGATAACTAGTACTTGAGAGGTGTTTACCATGCGTCCTTCTCAACCGGTTGCTGATACGTTTACATTGTTGGCGGGTGGCCACATCAAGGGTGCGCCGCGTTTGGGAGAAGAGCGGCCGATGGTCGAGTGCACCGTAGAGTACGCGCCCGCCAGCAGGTTGGGTGGGCGCATGCTGCGCCTCGGCAGTCTGCTCCGGGCGCTCATCGTCTCATTAACGTCAGTTGGGATAACTGCTTGTTCCATCCCCCCCTCCCCCCCCCCCCCCCTTGTCCCCCCCCCCCCGGCCGGGGGGGGGCGGGCCCCCCCCCCTCCCCCCCCGTCCTTTTTTTCCCCCCCCCCGCCCCGGGGGGGGGGGGGGGGGGGGGGGGGGGGGGGGCGGGGCGCGCCCAAAATTCCGCCCCCCGGGCGGTTTTATCCCTAACTGACGTTCAGTAGGACTTGTAACCACATAGTGAGCCATTGAAATGATACAGCCGACGCTTGCCTTCAGCACCATGACCGAAGAGACCGCCTTCGGAGACTTCATTAGGCAGTTTCCAGCCTATGAGTCGACCCGCCCGCTCGATGCGCTGCGGGCCACGGAGTATGCCCGCTTGGATCGGGAGAAGCACGTGTATCTGGATTACACGGGAGGCAGTCTGTACGCGGAGTCGCAGCTGCGCGATCACCTCAGGCTGCTCGCCAGTGATGTGTTCGGCAATCCCCACTCCAAAAATCTGACTTCGCTGGCGATGACCGAGCGGGTCGAACAGGCGCGCGCCGCGGTTCTCCAATACTTCAATGCCTCGCCCGACGAATATGTCGCCATATTCACAGCGAACGCGACTGGCGCGCTCAAATTGGTTGGTGAAGCATATCCGTTTGGCGCCGAGAGTACTTATCTGCTGACGTTTGATAATCACAATTCGGTGAATGGCATTCGGGAATATGCCCGCGCTAAGGGCGCACAGGTCTGCTACATACCGCTTGAGCTGCCTGATTTGCGGGTGAACCCGGTCGTTCTGGCCGAGTATTTGCAGGCGAGCGTACCGGGAAAAAAGAATCTATTCGCCTATCCAGCGCAGTCGAATTTTACTGGCGTGCAGCATCCTCTCGACTGGATTGGCGAGGCGCAGCAACTGGGTTGGGACGTGCTTGTCGACGCAGCGGCTTTTGTGCCGACGAATCGACTCGATCTGAGTCGGTGGCATCCAGATTTTGTCGATCTCTCGTTCTACAAAATGTTCGGCTATCCGACCGGAATCGGCTGCTTGATTGCCCGTAAAGCCGCATTGAACAAGCTGCGCCGACCATGGTATTCCGGCGGTACGATCACTTTTTCCTCAGTGCTTGCCTTCAACCATCATCTCACGCCTGGGGTAGCAAGTTTTGAAGATGGCACTGTCAACTATCTGAGTATTCCTGCCGTTGAGATCGGCCTGAAACACATGGAGTCGATTGGCATCGACCTAATTCATACGCGAGTGAAATGCTTGACTGAGTGGACGATCAAGCAGTTGTGTGGGCTGAGGCACAGCAATGCGAGCCCGGTCATTCAGCTTTACGGACCGCAAGCTGCAGTGATGCGTGGTGCGACGATTCAGGTCAATTTCTTCGATCCGTCCGGTACGATGTGGGATTGTAATGAAATCGAAGCCTTGGCGAACGAACAGCGAATCTCACTTCGGGCAGGCTGTCACTGTAATCCGGGAGCGCGAGAACTCGGGCTGGGATTTACCCGCGAAACTATGCTGGCCTGCTTCGTTGACCACGAATCACTCTCTTTTGAACAGTTCCTCCATGTTATCGATGGCAAAACGACCGGTGCGCTGCGCGCCTCATTGGGCATTGCTTCCACGTTTGCTGATGTCTACACCTATGTCCAGTTTGCGAAAACTTTTGTCGATCGTAATCTGAATTCAACGGTTCGATGATGCGTCGCCGCGCTTTCCCTTGCCCAGTGCATTCGAAGCAGCCGAAGCCTTTTTGTCACTCTCGAAGATGGGAAAGTCTCTCTTCAGTTTAGCCCTGTTCCTGTCTCACTGATTCTGATGTTTTACAGCGTTCAACGATTACCCTCGATCTGCGGTTTTGGGGCGCATGGTTGGTGCTAACCCTGTGTACTTTCCCCTGTGTCGTACTGCCGCTCCGGGCCCTGAGCGGCAGCATCGTGCAATTGGAGGAAGCCGCACTCAATGGGTTTAATCTTGATGTTGGTATCTTTTGCTATCGATCGACTTGATTCTGCGAGCCGATCCTCGACGTATCCGTCGAGAACCGGGTTGATTGAACGCAATATCGCATTCCTCCCAGACCAACCGAGATGCTCCTTGAAGCGGTTACCCGATGAGATTTTCCACTTCGCACGTGTTAGTGCGGCAGATCATTTCCAGCGCCGAAGAACCGAGGCACGAGTGCAACCTTACGACCGCGCAACCGCCGCCCGCTAATGGTCAGGATTCGCGGTCTGTCTGGGGCAGCGCTACGACCGCATCCGCCATGATCTGCGCGAGGTAAACCGACCCCAGCACTGGGGTTCGAGCCGGGAATGGTGCCGGAAAAAAGCTCTGGTAAATTTCATTCATTTCAGCAAAGTTTGCGGCGTCTGCGAGATAGATGGTTACTTTGACCACATCCGCCATCGAAGCACCGGCTGCCTCTACGATTGCCTGAATGTTGGCGAATACGCGCTCCGCCTGTTCGCGAAAAGTCACCCCCACCACCGCGCCTGTGACTGGATCGAAGGGACCCTGCGCAGCGACATACAATTGCGGTGCTATGGCGATCACACCTTGCGAATACGGCCCCTTCGGGATAGGGGCTCGGTCCGTTTGAATATGTTTGATCATCTGTTTACGCCCTCAAACTCACGTGCCCTGATCTATAGTCGATCAAACCGGGCTTGAAAGAACCGTAGATACTTGGGTTCATAAACCATCTTCAGCCCGCGAGTTGTCTCTCGGGCATCGCAAACCGCCTTCACCGACTCCGCTACTACGTCCATATGGGCCTGAGTGTATACCCGGCGCGGAATGGTCAGACGGGTGAGTTCAAGCGTCGGGTACCGGTGATCACCCGTCTTGGGATCGCGTCCGGCACTGACCACGCCGCGCTCCATGCTGCGCACTCCCGTATCGAGGTACAGTTCGGATGCCAACACCTGTGCGGGGAATTGATCCTGTGGAATGTGGGCATAGATTTGCTTGGCATCAGAAAGATGGCATGTCCGCCTATGGGTTGGACGATCAGGATGCCCCAATCGGTCAGAAGATCGCCGAGGTAACGTACTTGTCCGATCCGTGCCCGCACATGATCATCGGCTACCGATTCGGCTATACCTATAGATAGGGCTTCCATATCACGCCCAGCCATGCCCCATACGTTTGCAGCCCTTCACAATCACCACCAGATTGCGTGCCAGATCCGCGACTTCTTCCTGATCACAGCCAACCAGCCACCGATATTCACAAGATTGTCTTTTTGGCGCTCATCCACGCACCATCGGTATAGCTGCAGAATTCGCGCAGAATCGCCGCGATCGGCTGATTACTGTATCCGGCTTCGCGCTCTTGAATGAAGAAACAGTTCTCGACCATGCGCGTCGCGTCCAGATAAATGCGAATTCCGTATTGGTTACATAGTTCCCGCAAAGCGCGGACATTCGCCATGCTCACCGGCTGCCCGCCGGCCATGTTCACCGTGCCGGCCAGGCTGATGTAAGCGATCTTCTCGGCACCTTCCCGTTTGATGAGCCCTTCCAGCTTGTCCAAATCCACATTCCCTTTGAAAGGATGCGGATTGATCGGATCATGGGCTTCGTCAATGATCACATCCACGAAAATCCCCCCGGCCAATTCTTGGTGAAGCCGAGTTGTTGTGAAATACATATTGCCCGGTACATACTGCCCGCGTTTGATGACGGACTGGCTGATCAGGTGCTCGGCTCCGCGTCCCTGATGGGTCGGCACGACATACCGGTAGCCATAATAGGTCTGAACAGCATCTTCCAGATGATAATAGTTTCGACTGCCAGCGTAGGCCTCGTCGCCCAACATGATTCCCGCCCATTGGCGATCGCTCATGGCGCTGGTGCCGCTGTCGGTTAACAGGTCGATATAGACATCTTCGGAGCGCAGCAGAAAGGTGTTGTAACCAGCGGCTTTCAGTGCCTGCTCGCGTTGATCCCGGCTAATCATGGTGATTGGCTCGACCATCTTTATTTTCCAGGGTTCCGCCCAGGAGCGTCGACCAAACTGCTGTCCCATCGTCTGGGGAATGGGATTGTCCGGCATTATAAATTTCCTTTCTGCTCTTGATTATCAAAGCTTCATTACTGTTTCAGGAATTGACTGTGCCAGTTGACCCGCCACAGTATGCGTCCGGGGATTGCGCTGGCCGTCAGGGCTGGCGGTTGGGGCCAGCGTTCGCGCGCTCAGTGGCTGGGAGACTCCCACACTTCGGCATAGAGGCGCAGCCAGTTGCCGCCCATGATTTTCTGAGTATCGGCGGCGCTGTAGCCGCGCGCCAATAGCCGCTCGGTAATGTTCGGCATGTCGGCCGCTGACGCAAAGCCCTGCACAGGCGGAATGCTCTTCATGAAGTTGACGGCATCAACGGGCAGCCCTTTCAGTACGATCGCCACCACTTCCGCGGGCATTTCTTCCATCAGGTCGGGGCCAATTCCGACATGATCAATGCCAGCCACTTCGACCAAATAGTTAATTGTGTCGACATAATCGTCCAGTGTGGCGGGTAAATTTGGGGTGAGCATCGCGGGGAACGATACTGCGCCGATCACACCGCCGCGCGCAGCACACGCCTTGATCGCCTCATCGCTTTTGTTGCGCGGGTGAGGAAATTGCGCGGCTGCATTGCTGTGGGTGATAGCGACGGGTTTCTCAGAGTGGTCAATCGCTTCCAACGTTGTGCGCGCCCCACAGTGTGACAGATCGATGAGGATGCCTAAGCGGTTCATTTCCGATACGACCTGCCGCCCAAACTCGGTCAAACCACGATCTTCCGGCGCTTGACACCCAAAGCCGACGAGATTCTCGAAGTTGTAAGTGAGTTGGATGATCCGCACACCCAATGCACGATAGACGCGCAGCAGATGCAGCTTGTCCGCAAGCGGAGTGGTATCCTGAAAACGCAGGATGAACCCGGTCTTGCCCGCTGTCTTGGCAGCGTGAATATCGTCTACGCTGCGCACGAGTTGGGCAATCTCGCTGTGCCTGTCGATCTGGTGGTACATCCGGCCGATCATGTCGAGCGTCGCTGCTGGGTCATGCCAAGCGGCAATCGTGGCGTTGACGGCGGTCGTGCCACCGCGATGAATCCGCTCAATGACGGAATCACTCAGGAACCAACTAGCATTCAGTCCGTCAATAATGATGCTGTCGTGATGGTGTTGTGCTGCATTCATACTAGGCTCCGTCAGTGTGACTTGAATACCGTTAGACAAGCTCGCTGAAATGTGATCGACGCGCGCTCACGTGATATGTTCCAGGAATCGACAGCAGGAGCGTACCGGGATGCGCCATTCGATCATTGACCTGAACGACATCCCAATCTGCTTCTGGCAAGGAAACTTGCGCCTCTGTTCCCGGCGGTACGGTAACCGTCAGGTCGAATTGATCGCCGGTTACGCGCCACCCGACGGCGATCCCACCCTGCGGAGAGGGGAAAACTCCTTGCGCCCAGAGCAAATCTGCTGGTTGCGGCGCAACCTGAAAACGCGAAAAACCCGGTGCAAGCGGCCTGACGCCGAGAATTTCCGTGGAGAGATCAAAGGTTGGTGTTCCGGCCCAGGCGTGACACAAGCTCGTCAATTCGATGATTTGCCACGACTCGCGGAAGGTGCGATCCCCGGATTCGATCAGCGCGCCCCAGCGCCGCCGGATGTTATCGAGCATCGTCTGCTGTCGACCGGATGCGCATAACGCCCGGTGCAGAAAGTGCATGGTAAACGGCTGCGCCAGCACGACGTGCGCCGCTTCGTCAAAGCGAATGGATTCGGCCTGCGCCGCGCCGAAGCGCGTGAGCACTAACCGCTGATCGTCGAGGATGACATCAAACACCCGTGACCAGCGTTCTGCCGGGGCAACCTGATACGCCAGCACCGCCGCATTTGTCTGCTGGCTGAGTCGGCTGCTCTGAACGTCATTGTGACGACAGTCAACATATGCCCCCCGGCTGTCATCCCACAAATGCTGGTTGATCGCCGCGCTGATCGCTCGCTCCATCTGCTCGAACCGCACGCGATCACGGGGGGAGTCCATCAGGCGCGCGAGGCGGGCGGCGACGCGCAGCGCCGCCACAAACTGCGCATTCAGCGCGGTCACTTGCCCTCGCTTGTCAATTTCAGCCCAATCGACAAATACCCAATGCGGCACATCGGTCAGCAGCATCTCACTGTTCAAATGCCGCTCGAACCAGCCAATCGCTTTGATTACGCTTGGGTAAAGATCAGCGATGATAGAAAGATCGCCTGTGTAATCCAGATAGGCATCAATTGCCAGTATCCAGTACAGACAAAAATCCGGGATGTTGGTGAAGCGCATGACTGAAAAATCGCCGGGGGCGACCATCATCGTGATGCCGTCCGCCTGCTGTGACTGGGCGACCTGCCGCAGCATCTTCGCTGCCAACCGGGCATCGCCAAAAGCGGCATAGTTGATCAGTGAATCGACATAGGCATCCAGCCACTGACGCTGTTCGCGCGATGGGCAGTCCACATAGCCGTCGAGCATACAATAGCGTAATGTTTTCGCCCCTACCTGCCAGATCAGGTTCAGCAGATCGTCAGAACAGGTGAACTTGCCGACAGGCTGCACCGGATAGGCGCTGAAATTGAGCCGCACGGCGTGAATCTGAAGCGGGCGCTCACAGCCGCGTACTGTCACCTGCAAGTAGCGGAAGCCGCTCAGCTCGAAGGCTTCCCATGTCTGCCGACCTTCACGCAGAATCAAACGGTGAGCGGGCCATACATCGAAACCGGGGATGCCCTGATGCATGTGGACTCGTCCGTCCGCGTGCAGGCGTTCACTGTGGGTGAAGTCAATAATCGTCCCGGCGGAACCTCCAGATCAAATTGGACGCGCCCCGGCTGCGTTTCGCCAAAATCCAGCACCAGGCTGACGCCGCGTGTGCCGCTGGTAGTGATGGTGGTGATGCCGTCGTCATGGAGCAGATGTTCGGCGTCGATAACGCTGCAAGCGCGCAAATCCGCCAGCAGCTCCTGTTCGAAGAGCGGCGCAATCGCGTTGGTGTCGGTGGTTGCATTTGTAACTTCCGCCACACGCACAACCGCTTCCGCCCAGCGCGGCACTTCGATCAGACGCGGAATATCGCTCGGAATCATCACCGGAAACGGGATAACATCCCCGGCAAAATTGCGCCCCGCGACCCGCAAACACTCGGCATACTCCCAATCAGAGTCATCGAAGTCCACTTCTGTCCAGCCTACCGGGGCGAGCCGCGCATCGTAGATCTCGATGAAACCGAGGCTTCCGGCCGGCACATCCCGCTGCCACGCACCGGAGTCTAGACAGTGCCAATAGTCACCCGTATCGGGGCAGAAGCTCGCCTGCCGCGGTGATCACCTCGCCCTGCAAAAAGAACCCGCCGCAGCCAAAGGCCCGGATCTGTTCCCATCCCGGTAATTCGTACCATGCGGTCGGACGGCCGTAGCTGTGCGCAAGGGCAGCGATCACATTCGCGCCGGGGTGCAGATAAGGCGTCAAATCAAATTCATCGAGATACTGCCAGCTCGGGGAACAACGTGCTGGACCACGTCCAATCCGCTGACCGTTGACAAAGAGTTGGTAGCGCCCGTCAGCCGAAACCAGCGCGGATGCCTGAGCAATCTCCCCGGTCACTTCGACTCGCCGGCGAAAGTAGATGTAGCGGTTCGCTTCCGCAGCTAACAGCGGGGTGGACGTGCCAAATGCGAGCGTGCCCAATCCGCGCCGCCGCCAGATCCACTCGGCACGCCGAGCAAATTTAGCCATCGCGCCGCCTGACACTATCCTTTGACCGCCCCGGCCGTTAAGCCGGCAATAAATGTCCGCATATGACCAGAAACCAGATCAGATCACCAGCGGGATCAGCCGCGATCACCGAAGCCGCCATGCCTTGACCGGGTTCGGGGATGCCGCGCCCCAGATAAAACACCACCAGTTTGAGCGCTACCGTCTGGAGTTCCGGATTCGACAGCACGAGACTCGGCCAGATGTAATCGTTCCACTGAATCCAGATCAGGAAGACGCCAATGGAACTCATGATCGGACGGGCGAGCGGCAGCCCCAGATGAATATACATTTGAAAGAAACCCGCGCCGTCAATTTCGGCAGATTCAAAAATCTCTTTGGAGAGCGTTGAAAAGAAGGTGTAGAACACCAGAATGGCGAAGCTCTGACTGGCGGCGTAGGGCAGAATGACCGCCCAGCGCGTGTTGAGCAGCCCCATATTCACGATCAACATGAACAGTGGCACGAGGATCACGGTCGGCGGGATGGCCAGCACTGCCAGCACAAAATAGAACAGTACTTTGCGCCCCGGAAAACTGAAGCGCGCCAGTGCAAAGGATGTCAGCGAGGCGAAGATCAATATCACCGCGACGCTCGTCCCGATAATGACGGTGTTGTTGAAATACGTCGAAGACATTGATGCCCATGCCACTTCATAATTGCTGAAGTTGAAGGGCAGTGTAGGCAGCAGCGGCTGCTGTCCGTATTGGAAGAAATCTTTCCCAGAGATCGACAGCATCACGAACACCGGAAAGAACGTCGGTATCGCAAAAATCAACAAGACCAGTTGCAGCGGGATTTCTCTGCGGAGTCGATGAAGTCGTGACACGCCCTGCTCCAATCTAGACCACGTCGTCGCGGGTTCGAGTCACACGTATCTGAACCAGCGTGATGACGAGCACAATCAGAAATAGGATCGTGCCGATTGCCGATCCGTAACCAAGGTCAAAATCGCGGTTTATGGCATAGAACATGCGTAAGCCGGGTACCATGCTGGCGTACCCCGCCCTCCGTTGGTCACGATCATGGGGAGTTCAAAACTGCGCATCCAGTAGATCAACGTGAGCAAGACCAGCAGGCGCATTTGTGGACGCAGCAACGGCAGTTCGATGCTGCGGAAACGGCGGAAACTGGTCGCGCCGTCGACGACGGCAGCATCTAGGACTTCAGATGAGATTTCCTGCAATCCCGCGTAGTAGATCAGAAAGTTAATACCGGCGACCCACGGAAAATTGGTGAACGCCAGCGCCCACATGATTACATCCCGATCACCCAACCAACTGCGCGTCAGCCCGCCCAAAACCAATCAGGTTGAGCAGAATATTCAAGCCGCCGTCGGCAGCGTACATCCAGCGCCATACCAGAATGATGGCGACGGCCGGGACAACAATCGGGATGACAAAGACGATTCGCCACCAGAACTGCGCCACGGTGCTTTTGACGCGAAAAATCAACGCCGCAACGATCAACGGCATGGTGGTGACCACCAGCACATTGAACCCCGCGAGGAAGAATAAATTCCTGAAGGACTGCCCGAGACGCGCGTCACTGAACAACCGCTCGTGGTTGTCGAGCCCAACCCACCGCCAACCGCGCACGTCAACATAATGAAATGACGTCAAAAAAGCCATTGATCGCTGGATAGTAGAGAAAATCAGCAGCATCACGACGGTAGCAGCACCATCAGGTACAGTGGCGCGAGTGACGCAGTCGCTCCGTGTTGATGCGATACCGACGCGGCGCAGCCGCGGAAAAAGTAACCTGTGAAGCCATCATTCGCCCAAACGATTTTAAGAAAACTATGAGTCCGGGCGCAGCCCAGCATACTCGGCGCTGGGCTGCACCCGCAGGAGCAGAATTTAATCCGGGTGAGCGGCCATCAGAAAAATCCGTTGGTTTCGTTTGTGTAGAGGCAAGGCGCGCCTTGCCTCTACGAGGGCAATTACGAATTTTCAGACCGCTTCTGATCTAGTGTCGATACACTACCACGAGTCCGCGCCCCATTCTGGGTGGGCGCTAATAGCACGCTGAACCGAGTCATCCAGCAGTGGTTGGAATTCGGCGAACACTTCTTCAATGGTCATGCTGCCGCTCATGTATTCGACGAATAAGCGCGACCATTCGGCATCCAACGCCCGGTCAAACGTCGCCCAGTTGAGCGAGGCTCCGCCGTTGTTGTACGCGCCCGGTTCAAAGAAGCCACGCATGCGCTCGACCATGACGGGATCAGTGTAGACTTCTTCAATCGGCGTTCCGGGTTCGTAGCAGGGTATTGGTTGTTGGCTGCACCATTGGGCGAGCTGATCCGGCGCGGTCACATACTGGATCAAATCGCGCGCCATCGCCAAGCGTTCCGGGCCACGCTCGACCGTCGTATTCGGGATGAAGAAATAGACACTGCCGCTGCCAGCCTGCCCCAGATTACCAACGCGCCGAGGAAGGAGATCGTTGCCGAATCACTGCTCGGCAGGGGTCACCGGCGGCTGATAGAACGTCCCCAGTCGAACGTAATGTTCGGGTTGGCGGCGATTTGTCCCAACCAGAGATTCATTGTGTTGACGATGGCAACTTCACCCTGAGCAAACAAATCAACATCGGGTGGGGGAGCCAGGAAATCTTCCTGCCAGTACTGCGACCACTGCTGGAGTAGTTCCCATGTTTCGGCCATGCGCGGGTCTTGCAGAGTGAATGTGCCGGTAGCGATACAGCGGACAACTTCCTTTGTCATTCAGCAGGTTACGCGGTTCTTCGATATCGCACGCGCCATTCACGTCTTCCATGAGCTGTTCACGGATGATCCACTCCGCCCAGTTCCACACCCAGCCTAGGGATCCGGCAGTTGGCATCTGGAAAGGGGTATAGCCAGCATCCTTCAGCGTTTGCTGAATTTGCATGAATTCGCCCCATGTCGTCGGCGGTTCGATGCCCACTTCGTCGAAGATTGTCCGGTTGTACGCATAGGTGGTCACGCCGGAGTCGCCGGATAGAGTGAAGCCGATAACGCGATTGCCGCTGTCGGATGACTGAGTCTGATTGAGCACCAGCCCATCGAGCGGAAAATCTTCGCGCCACGTTGCATTGGTACTGTACGGATTGGGCTGTTGGAGATCGTCAGCGAAATTGTAGACGAGGTCGACGGCATTGGTAACATCCGGACCCGGGAAATAGATCATGACCACGTCGGGCAGCGTCCCCGCGAGCAAGTTCGTGTTGATCCATGTGAAGCGTTCAGACACGTTCGTACCGCCAATATAGTCGTATGCCAGTTGGACATCCGGGTACATCGCCTGCCACTGCTGCAGCAGGTTATGCACTACGGTGACATCGGGGCGGCCTACTGCCTGATCGATTTGTCCCCAAACAGCGATTCGCAGTTCACCAGAAAATTCAGTGGCCTCTTGAGCGGAGCTTCCCACAACCGTTGCCATCAGGCAAACAAGCAGGATGCACAGTGCAAAAAGTGATTTCGCCGAAGTTGTTCGTGATCTATTCATTTGAATTATCCTTTGATTAATTACTATGTTTTGAGCGCAAATGACCATCGGATAGGTACGGTCTTCCGAAGTGAGCAGATCCCTTCTCCGTGACGCGACGGATTGAGTTTCATCAAAAGTGGTAGGACTTTGTATGAAGTGTACGCCTAAATATTTGGTGTTGTCAATAAAACGAAGGCTCATTGACACTAAAAAGAAACCTTAGTACAATTTTTCACTTTCGAATGAAAGTTAAAGCCTTTGTTTTTCTTGCGGTACTCTTTCGAAATGAAGACTGGATGTTCATCGGCGGTACGTTATATCATGATGTGCAGCACCTCCAGATGGTATCGTTTCTAAAGGCGAAAGCGTGACATGGCTGTATTTATCAGAATCATGAATCAGCGACGCGAGCAGATCGTCAATATTCTTAGTGAACGCGAACGGGTAACCGTCAACGAACTCAGCGAGATGTTGAGCGTGTCATCTGTCACAGTCCGTGGCGATCTGAATTTTCTGGCGGAAGAAGGCCGGATCGTTCGGGTTCACGGGGGCGCGGCACTCGCAAAACCCAGTTTGCGCCAGGAAATGACCTTTGCGGCTCGTCAGCGGCGGCATGCCGCCGAGAAACACGCGCTGGCGAAGCTGGCCGCCACGCTGGTCAAGCAGACAGACTCAATTCTGCTCGACTCGAGTACAACCGCCCTGGCAGTCGGTCAGGCGATTAAAGATGCACCGAACATTACCAACCTAACGGTAATCACGACTGGCTTATGGACAGCAGTCGCAATCATGGACTCGCCCAATATCCACCACGATCGTGGCAGGGGGAAGCCTCGCCAGCATGTCTGGGTCTGTCAACGGGCCTATCACCCGCGAGATGTTAGCGAAGTATCACATCAACCGGGCGTTTATCGGCGCGCTGGGAATCACGCTCGAAAAAGGGCTGAGCGGCAATGATCCGATGGAAAACGAACTGCTTCAATACATTGTTGAACGAGCGGGAGAAGTCATTGCGGTCGTTGATGGCAGCAAGTTTGGCCGCACCGGTCTGGCATCGTTTGCGCGCATCGATCAGCTCAACTGTGTTGTCACGGACGACAGCGCGCCGCCAGAAATGATTGAGACCCTGCGTGAGGCGGGCACGGAGGTGCTCGTGGCACCTGTTGAGCGCTGATCATTCTCAACCACTGGGCAACCGCCTACTATTATGTTTGTTTTAACGAGTCGTTTGGGGGATTGGGCAAAACCATGGATTCAGAGATTGTAAAAATCAATTCTGATGGACTGGAACTTGTTGCCGAGAGCTTTGGCTCTGGACCGCCGCTGATCGCCGCCCACGGGCTAACTGGCAATCGTCATATTACTGGACGGCAGCTCAAACAGCTCGCCAACCGCTACCGCATCATCGTCTATGACCAACGCGGTCACAGCGATTCTACCCCCGTCACCAACCCCAGCCTCTATAATCCGGATCGCATGGCAGAAGATATGCGCGCCGTCGCATGGATGCATATGGCATCGAGAAAGCCGTCGTTCAAGGCGAATCGATGGGTGCGGCGACTACCCTGCTCTTTCACCCTCATCCACACAGGGTCAGCGCGCTGCTGCTGACTGGACCCGCTTTCGGTGATGAGCCCAACCCGGAAATCCCCTCGCTGCACAACATGGCAAGCGAAATCGGGCACTATGGATTGGAGGAGTATATGCGGCTGTCGGCTCAACGCCTGCGTGAAAATTGGGGGGCTTCTGACGAGGTGATCGAAGCTGTACGCGAAATGCAGAGTTCACACCAGCAGAACAGCCTGATAACCGCGCTCGATACTGTGAAAGATTGGGTCATCTTTGACGAGCTCGCGGAGATCACTCAGCTAACAATGCCAATTTGTATCATCGCATGGCCCAATGACTCGCTCCATCCCATCAATCTCGCCTATCGCATGTGCGAACTCCTGCCGCATGGGAAACTGGAAACCGTTCCCTCAGTGGCTCATGTTTTCCTCAATCATGGTGCTTTGGTCGGAGAAATCTACGGGCGCTTTTTGGAAACTCTGACCGTGAACCAGTAGCAGAGCGGTGCGTTGACCAGCATCAACTTCGTTCATTTCGTTAAGACCGCAACTACGCAAAACGGCGTAGAGTGGTTACTCAATTTCGTCGCTATAATGCTGTGATCTCAGCCCGGCCTCACAAGATACAGATTCATCAGTTAGGTTACAAGCATGACCCACGAGATGGATGCGGAATTTATCGAGCATTTTGGCGGGTATCAGGAGGGGCTTCTGGCGATTCTCCTCTACCCTGAATTCACCGCGCTGGATGTGTTTTGGGCCACATCACATGTTCATCAATTTGATGGGTGAGCGAACGCGGCTGGTCGCCAAAAAAAAAAAAAAAAAAAAAAAAAAAACTCTGGAACCGGTGATCAGCGACACAGGAGTAAGTGTCACACCACAGCTTACCTTCGACGAATGCCCCGAAGATCTGCTGGTCATCTGTGTTCCGGGCGGCACGATGGGGACGCTGCGGGCGATGCAGGACAAAGAAACACTCGACTTTCTCCGCGTGCGCGGGCAGAAAGCGCGCTGGGTAACCAGTGTTTGCACCGGATCACTGGTACTCGCTGCCGCTGGACTACTCGAAGGCTATCAGGCAACCTCACACTGGGTCGTGCGTGATTTGTTGAGCGAATTTGGCGCACATCCCGTCAATCAGCGCGTGGTCGTGGATCGCAACCGCATCACGGGCGCAGGGGTGACTGCCGGGTTGGACTGCGGACTGGAAATCGTGGCTCGTTTGCGCGGCAACACCTACGCCGAAGGCGTGCAGCTTTTGTCCGAATATGACCCGCAGCCGACACTGAATGCGGGCACACCGGAAAAGTCGTCACCGGACACGGTGCGGATGATGCGCGCCATGTTCGATGGCTTTGTCGAGAACGTCAAGCAGGTGGCGGCGGGGGCTGCTCCAGCGGAATAAATATCAGATGCAGGCAGTCGCGGCTTGATGGCGTGGATGGCACGATGACGTCAGGGAATACCTGCTGAATCAGGGGCGCGTCAGGGTTGCGCTTCAGGCGCGCCTTCGGCAGCGATTTGACCCTGCTGCATCACGGCCAGATAATCAGCACAGGTCGCAGCCAGGTTCAGGTCGTGCAGCGGATCAGGTCGTAATGCCGAAGCCCGCGCACCAGTTCGCGCGAATCTCCAAACCGGTGATGGATGTCGAGATGGCTGGCTTGGCTCATCGAGAATGAGTGGCAGTTTCGGCTGCTGGGCCAGCACGCGGGCGATCAAAACGCGCTGTTTCTCACCGCCGTGGAGAGGGTTGCGAAGAGGCGGTCATCGAAGCCTGACATTTCCACCCGTTCCAGCGCGGATTGGATGAGCGCGGCATCGGCTGTGGTATCCAACGAAAGCGCGTCTTTGTGCGGGGTACGCCCCATCTGCACGACTTCGCGCACTGTGAATTGAAAATCGCTTGGCATTTCCTGCACCACGACCCCGGTACGCCGCGCTGATTCCCGGGCGGTTAGCTTCCACACATCATCACCGCCCAAACGCACATAACCCGCTGCTGGCTTGAGCATCCGGTAGACCGTCCGCAGCAGCGTCGATTTGCCGCTTCCGTTCGGGCCAATTAGCCCGACGATCTGACCCGGCTGAATATGCAGCGAAATCCCTTCGACGATCAGGCGGGTCTGAATGACAACGGAAACGCTGGCGATCTCGATGTTCACCGCACACCGCCCGTCAGCCGCCGCTGCCACAGCATCCACAGGAAGAAAGGTCCGCCCACCGCCGCCGTGACGATCCCCACTGGAAGCTCGGACGGTGCGATGATGGTGCGTCCGATCATGTCCACAACGACCAGATAGACCGCACCGAGGAGTGCCGCAATCGGCAGTACCCGCCGGTGATCCGCGCCGACGAGAAAGCGCACCAGATGCGGGATCATCAGCCCAACGAACCCGATGGCGCCACTGATCGCAACCACAGTGCCAATGAGCAGCGAGGTTAAAACGAAGAGCTGCAACCGGAAGCGTTGAACGCTCACGCCGAGGCTGACCGTTGCTCTATCGCCTGGCGAGCAGTGCGTTGGTTTCGACGGGATTGCAACATGAGCAAAATAGTGGTGGCGAATACAGTGATACCGGGGATGCCAAGCTGTTCCCATTTCGCCGCTCCTAACGTGCCCGCCAACCAACTCAAGGCGATCGCCGCGCTGTTGGTGCCGGGACTGCTGGCACGCAGCACCAAATAGGTGGTGATAGCAGAGAGCGCGTAGCTGATGGCAACCCCCGCCAGAATCAGCCGTCCGGGGCTGACTTGCCCTCCCTGCTGCGCGATCCCATAGACGATCACCATCGTGATGAGTGCGCCTATGAACGCCGCCCCGGATAGACTGAATCCGGTTGCAACTCCTGCGCCCAGTGTGATCACCAGCACCGCCCCGACCGATGCGCCGTTCGAGATGCCAAAGGTGTACGGGTCAGCGAGTGGATTACGCACCAGCGCTTGTAACGCCGTTCCGCTGACCGAAAGCGCTGCGCCAACCAGCACCGCCAGCAGTGCGCGCGGCAATCGGAATACCCACACAATCTGTTCCTGTACCGACGTCCAATCAACCGCGACCGCATTGGGCAGCAGCTTGGATAGGACGATGCGCACCACCATATCGTAAGGAATAGGGACAGGACCGATTTCGACTGCTAGCACAACCGCTGCCAGTACACCAAAGGTTAATCCGAAGAACAGCAGCCAAAACTTCGCGTTACGGTTCATGTGCTGAGTGAGTGATAACGGTGCAAAACTCGACAAAATGAAGTTTCACTTCCTGAAAAAAGCGCGGCGTGGATCATTACTCCACGCCGCTTGAGGCTTTCGTATGCAGTGATTATTCAAACGCTTCGGGATGCAGCATTTGCGCTAACTGCTCGATGGCTTCGACCGTGCGATACCCGGCGGGCGTCGTGCCATCCGGCATCAGCAGCGCACGGTCGTTGACGGTTGCCGGTGCATCCGGGAACGCTTGTGACAGAGGGAAAGTCCGCAGGTTGTCAAATGTGTCTGTCCACGGGATGATCAGGTACGCTTCCGGCGCAAGCGAAGCGACCACTTCCGGGCTGACTTCTTCAACGGTGCGCTCCGCATCCGGGAAAACCGTCTGCCCACCTGCAAGCTCGATGATGCTGCCATACACCCCGTTGGTAAAAACGTTGAGTGGTCCTTCGCCGCCATAGTAGATCATGGCAGTCGTAGGTTGAGCATCGCCAATTGCGGTCTGGACGGCAGCTAAACGGGCTTGCATTTCAGCGATCAGCGTTTCCGCTTCCGCCTGAACGTTGAAAATGATGCCGATATTCCGCACATCATCGAAGAACATTTCAAAACGGGCTTGGGTCGCATCTCCGCCGCCGCATTCCGTACTCATGCTGTAAACCGGAACGCCGGATGCCGTCCAGTCTTCAAGTGACAGTGTCTCAGGCGGAAAATCGAAGGTGTCGTAGGATGCAATCACGAGATCGGCTTGCAGCGCCAGCGCTTC
>NZ_JADJPI010000038.1:0-35107 GCF_016713355.1 Candidatus Flexifilum breve | reverse complement strand
GCGAACAACGCCATCGACGGACCTGCCGCCGATCCGGGTGCGCGCCTCGGGGCGTGGACAGACCTTGGGACGCCTGCCGGGCCGGCACGCCGACGTTTTTGTTGCTCGGGGTGCGGCGCTGGCCGTGATCAGCGGCGTCATCCGCCGTCCCCGCGAGCAGGCCAACGTGATTGATAGGTGTCGCCCGCCGTGATCGCTTACATCGGTGCGCACGCTGATCAACTTCAACGTATACGACCGCCATCTGCTGTCGTGCCGCTGCTTGGCGATTTTGGGTGAGCGCGGCGGCATGTGGTTGTGTATGATCAGCCGCATTATCCCGCGGGGGAAGTCGCGGTGATCGGGCAGCTATCGTGCCATGGCTCGTCGTTGGCGGGTGGAATGCAGCCGAAGGCAATGTGGAATGTCGGCGGGATGGTGGCAACGGTCGGCGCGGCGTCTACACCGACATCAATGAACCGGCCGACTTTCTCAATCAGCAAATCTCTGGGCGCGATCATTTGTGACCGCTGGATCGGTTGGGAATTAGGCTATTATCTGGGGAATGGACCGATAAACGTAAGGTGTATTATCCAACCATCGAAACGCTGATCGCCGGAGCGCCTGATCAATCCTGATCCTGCTCCCGCTATCTGGCCGCCCCTGTCGGTCAAACCGATCGCCAGTTGGCCTGATGCGCTGCGGGAGGCAGGTTTCACGGTGACGCGCGTCTACAACGCCCAGCGCTTCGTCGTCTATGAGCGCTACCGCCGCCCCGCCTTAGCATCTCTTGCACCACCGCCGAGATCGTGGCGATATAGGGCTTGGTCAGGATAGGGCGATCCGCGCCGCCGTTCAGCGCATCACGGATTTGATCCGGGTCCACCAAGGCGGACAGCACCAGCACGGGTATCTCGCCATAGGCGGGCTGACCGCGGATCACGGCCAAAAATTCCATCCCGCTGATGTCGGGCATCGGGCGAGATTGAGAATCAAAAGATCGGGGCGGAGCCCTGACCTGCTGCTGTCCGGCCAAGCGCGCATGTTCAACTGTCACCACGTTTAAGTTGATCCGTGAGCAAGATGCGAACGAGCTGCAAGAGATCGGGGTCATCATAACCACGAGGATGCATTTTCCGCTCAAAGTCACCGCTTACACGCCTTTCTGCGTTTCGAGGAAACGATCGGCTAATGTAACTGGCTGTTTTGCTCATCCCTATAGATCGGTGTATTCTCAAGATTATATCGTGCACCAGGAGGTCTTCGCTTGAAACGTTTGATCCAGCTTGTCGTGTTATTGGCGATCCCGTTACTTTCGGCAGGGGTGTTTTCGTTCGGCTGGGGATAAATTGAGCCGACTCAGGATGCCGCCTCGAACTCGGTCGTGCTGGAAGCTACCACCACTACCCCGTCGAGCGGCTTACCCGGCACGCCGACGCTTCCTCCCATTACCATTCTAGCACCGAACACGCGCCCAGCGGTAACTGATGAAGTTCCGGTCGAAGCCGCGACCACGCGCTCACCGCAAACCATCGTGCCGCCGCCGACCGCCACGCCGCAGTTCATCACGCCCGGTTTCGCCGCTCGGCCCCGTCCTGGTTGAGACGAGCACGCCGCGTCCCGCCTCAGGAAATCACGGCTGAAGCAGAAAGTGCTGGCGCCACGGGTGACGGAGAAGGCGAGACCACGCGCATCAATAACGATCCGTGCATCTACATCGTGGAATCGGGCGACAGCCTGTACTCGATTGCCATTGACCATGATACTACCATTGACGATTTGCTGGCGGCGAATCCTGACCTCGATGGCGATCCGCCCGTCATTTTCCCGGAAGATGAGCTAAATCTGCCGGACTGCGACGGTACGACGACCCGCACGCCGCGCCCGACCGCCACGGCTGAGCCGACTAACGCGCCCGGCACCGCGACCGCGGGTGAAGTCTATACCGTCGAACCCGGCGATACGCTGTTTAACATTGCGACGCGCTACGGCGTGACCATCGCCGACATCGTCGACGCTAACCCCGGCCTCGACCCGGATCGATTGTCAATTGGTCAGCGCATCGTCATCCCGCCGGACGAGGAATAAACGTCTGAGATTCACCGTAGGGGCATGGCGCGCCATGCCCCTACCCGTCGCCCTACTCCGCCAACTGCGCCGACCAGATCGTCGGGTCGTCAAACGCAATGTCGGCCACACCCCTTCGGCGACAGCCGTGAGCCCCGCGAAGCCATCCGTGTAGCGTGAGTCGCGCGCTCAGCGATGAACTGTCCATTGACATACAGCGCCAGATAATCGCCGATGCATACCGCCCGGATCCGGTTGATGCCGCGATCCTGATTCACCACGTCAGTGCGTGTCCAATCGATCAGACCGTCGACTTGCTCGGTTGCGCCGCGCCGAATCGAGTAGTAGCCGTCGCCGCTGATGAGAAAATAGTAACCGTCGCCGTCGTTGTTGGAACTGGCGCGGCACAGCACGCCGTAAGCGTTGTTCCGGTAATCGGAAAGCTGCGTGGTCTCCACTTCGATCACCACATCGGAATGGCGCTCGACGTTCAGGCCGGAGACGAAGCCCGCCTGTTCGGAATAGGCGCGGTACGTGCCATCCTCGATGCGAAAGTCGATGCCATAGCCTTCGGCAATCCGCCCGCGCCACGCGTAGCCCTCGTCAAAACTTTCGCGCAGCAGCACCTCGTTGAGGATGAACTGCTCAGAGGGCCGCGCCGTGCACCCGACCAGCAGTCCCAGCGCGCTCAGCAGGAGCAGCACACTGCGCATAGTTGTGACCCTTTCGTAGTATGAGAACCTTGAACATAGCAGCCGTTTTTGTTCGACTTTTAAGGTTTGCCGCCCACATCCTTCGGTGTATAATCGGTGTGGTGGACGAAGTTCACTGAAAGAAGAACAAGCCCAAGGTTATACACCATGATTGAAGTTGTTATCGACAGCATCCGCGTGAGCCTCATGTCGCATTATCGATCGTGATCCTCAGGATTCAACGACCGACCGATATTTGCCGATTTGGATTGGTCCGTGCGAGGCGGACGCGATCACGATTGAGCTGCAGGAGATGCCGCCGCAGCGTCCACTCACGCATGACCTGCTCAAGTCGATGATCCGTGAACTTGGCGGCAAAGTCGTCCACATTCTGATCAGAGACCTCCGCAATGACGTGTATTATGCCCGCATCGTCATCGATGTGGCAGGGCGACAATGAAGTCGACGCCCGCCCCAGCGACGCCATCGCGCTGGCTGTCCGCGCGAAAGTGCCGGTCTTCGTCTCCGATCACGTGATGGAACGGCATTCGATTGAGCCGGAAGAAGATGTCGAACGCACGATCGCGCGGCAAAGAACTCGATGAAGATCGCCTGAGCGCGTTCAAAGATTTCGTCAACAGCCTGGATCTCGACGATTTAGACGACGAAGAAGAATAACGATCCACCATCTGTCGGTTCGGTCGGCACAACTTGTAACACGACAACGGCGTACCGCTACCGGAGCGCCGTTTTGTTTCTCTTTGGATAGGGTTCATGACCTCTAACCCGGTATCCTTAGGCTTGCGCCTCACAGCCCTGAAGCCGAAGAGGCGGTGATCGGCGGCGTACTGACCGATCCCGATCTGTTCCTCGGAATTGCTG
Source organism: Candidatus Flexifilum breve (assembly GCF_016713355.1). Taxonomy (NCBI): domain Bacteria; kingdom Bacillati; phylum Chloroflexota; class Anaerolineae; order Aggregatilineales; family Candidatus Flexifilaceae; genus Candidatus Flexifilum; species Candidatus Flexifilum breve. The sequence goes on along the minus strand of NZ_JADJPI010000038.1, from coordinate 31,487 downwards.
CATACCTGCGTCCCGAAGACTTCCACATCAACCGCCTCGCGATTGTGTGGGGAGGCGATGATGCGCGTCGCCGACCGGAACGACGGCATCGACGTGCTGACGGTCAGCGAGGAAATTCGCGCGCTCGGCAAGGCGGAACAGTTCGAAGACAAGGCGCGTGGCTTTCTTGTCAACCTGATCAACCGCACGCCGACCTCGGTGCACACCGAAGCATACGCCCGCGTAGTCGAACGCCTCGCGATTCGCCGCCGCCTACTCACCGCCGCGGACGAGATCAAGACGCTGGCGTATGACGAACAGCTCCCGGTGGAGCGCATCACCAGCGAGGCCGAGTCGCGCCTGTTCCGCGTGACGGAACGCAATCAGCGCGGCGACCTCGTGCCGATGTATCAGGCGATTGACACGTTCTTCGCCAGCATCGAACACAAAATGCAGCACCCCGACGAGCCGATGGGCTTACCGACGGGCTTCCGCGACCTCGACGGCCTGTTGAGCGGCTTGCAGCGCAGCGACCTCCTGATCTTTGCAGGGCGGCCTGGCATGGGGAAAACGTCATTCATGCTGTCCGTCGTGATGAATGCGGCGAAACTCGGCGCGCGCATCCTCATTTTCACCATGGAAATGGGGCATGAGCAGATAGTTCAACGTTTTGTCTCGATGGAAACGGGCATCAACACCCAGAAACTGCGCACGGGTCAGCTCGATGCCCGCGAGTATTCGCGCTTTGTTGAGGCAACGGGACGCTTAGGCAATCTCAACATCTTCATTGACGACTCGGCGGCCATCACGCCCATCGAGATGCGCACAAAAACGATTACTTGCAGTTGATGAGCGCGGGCGCGGGGTACGAAAATAACCGCGTGCAGGAAGTCAGCTATATCAGCCGCGCGTTGAAAGAACTGGCGCGTGAGTTGAACGTACCAGTGCTATCGGCAGCGCAGCTTTCGCGTGCGGTCGAACAGCGTCAAGACAAGCATCCGCAGTTGAGCGATCTGCGTGAATCCGGTTGTTTGACCGGGGACTCACTGGTTTACCTGCCGGATACTGGTGCTTACGTGCCGATCCGGGAGCTTCAAGGTCAGTCCGGGTTCCGCGTGCTGAGCCTCAACACAGACACTTGGAAACTTGAACCCGCCGAAGTTAGCCGGGCATGGTGTACCGGCGTCAAACCCGTCTACAAGCTGACAACGCAGCTTGGGCGCACCATCCGCGCGACGGGCAATCACAAGTTCCTGACGATCAACGGGTGGAAGCGGTTGGACGAGCTCACAACGGAGGATTGCCTCGCCCTGCCCCGCATTTTGTCGAGTCCGCAAGAGCAGACGATGAGCAATGCTGAACTGGCCTTGCTCGGGCATTTGATCGTGGATGGCTGCACACTGCCCAGACACGCGATCCAGTACACAACGCGCGAGGACGATATTGCGCAGATTGTCGCAAACCTAGCGACCGAAGTGTTCGGCGATCAGGTGCGCCCGCGCATCTATCGCGAACCGGGACGCAACTGGTATCAGGTGTTCCTCACATCAACCCAGCATTTGACGCACGGCGTGCAAAGTCCCGTGCGGGTCTGGTTGGACGAGCTTGCTGTGTTCGGCCTGCGTTCCTATGAAAAGCGCGTACCAGCCAAAGTCTTACAGCAACCTGCGAACGCGATTGCCTTGTTCCTGCGTCACCTGTGGGCAACGGATGGGCATATCGGTCTTAAGAAAACGACTAAAGGCCATTATCCGAACATCTACTACGCGTCGAGCAGCCTAGAACTCGCCAGCGATGTGCAATCGCTGCTGCTGCGCCTCGGTATCAATGCCGATTGACGCGCGTTCCGCAAACAGGCAAAGGACGCGATCAGTTCCATGTTGCCCCATCAGGACAAGACGACTTCCGCCGCTTCGTTCAATCGATTGGCGCTGTTGGTGCACGCCGCGCTGAGTCGCTGTGTGCAGTCAGCGCGTATCTGGACACGCATATTGCTAACACGAACCGCGATATCATCCCGCGACAGGTCTGGCGCACCTATGCTGTCCCGGCGATGGCCGCATCTCAGCTCACGGCTCGGCACATGCAGTCTGAACTCGGCAACGCCTACTGTGGGACCGGCTTGTACAAACAGAACATCAGCCGGGAACGGGCGGCACGTCTCGCCCAAGTCGTACAATCCGAACCGATTGCCGCATTGGCGCAAAGCGATGTTTACTGGGATGCGATAGTTGCGATTGAGCCGGATGGCGAAAGCGAAGTGTTCGACCTCACCGTGCCGACGAATCACAACTTCGTCGCCAACGACATCATCGCTCATAATAGCTTGGAGCAGGACGCTGATATCGTCATGTTCCTGTATCGCGATGTCGTCTACAACGAGGCGACCGAGTTCCCAAACAAAGCGGAGATCATCGTGGGCAAGCACCGCAACGGCCCGACCGGGAGTATCGACCTGCACTTCGAGCGGTCGCTGACCAAGTTCTCTGACGCCAAGACTATGAAAATCGATCTGGGGAGCCTATGACGAAGTTCAACGGCTTCCTCCCCGGCAAACAGCCGACCTTCGCGGTCTACACGCAGTTCATCAGCGAACTGCTGCCGCTCATCGACCATGTCGTCGAGCTCAAGGTCACGTTGTACGCCATGTGGGCGATTCAGCAGCGTGAAGGCACATTTCGCTACCTGCTGCGGCGCGACTTCACTGTGAACGCGGCCTTTATGGCCGGCATCGGCGGCGAAGCAGCCTTAGATGACGGATTGGCGCGGGCGTGTGCGCGCGAAACGCTGCTCAGTACCGAAGTGGAACTAGGCGAATCGCCAGAGCGCCTGTATTTTATCAATACGGCGCTGGGTCGGACCGCGCTGGAGCAAGTTCGCCTCGGCTTATGGCAGCCCGGTCACGAAGGTTTAGTCGAGATTTTGCCGGAACGACCCAACATCTATCGCCTATACGAAGATCACTTCGGGCAGTTAACGCCGATGATCGCGGACATGCTCAAGGATGCGGAGAAAGATTTTCCGCTCAATTGGATTATCGAAGCCATGCGGATCGCCGTCGCCAAGAATGCGCGTAACTGGCGGTTCGTGCAGGGAATCTTAGATCGCTGGCAGCGAGAAGGTAAAGGCAATGCGGTCGATCAAAGACCTGATGAACGGGATGGAAAACGATACATCTCCGGGGAATATGCCGACTTCCTCGAGTGGTAACGATGATGGGCTGTGCCCCTGTGTGGACGCGAGTCGCTGTGCGACGGACCCGGCTATGTGCGCGCCGATCTCCCGGTAGGGCATCCGCAGTTCGGGCAGTTGTTCCGCTGCCCCAACTACCGCACCAACGCCGAGCGCAAAGAGAAGCTGCGCAAGCTTGGCAATCTCGAAGCCTACAAAGACAAAACGTTTGAGAGCTTTGACACGGAAAACGTTCCGAACCTGAGTCCCAAGCAGCGCGACTCCCTGCGCGAAGCGCTGCACTATGCGCAGGCGTACGCCAGTCAGCCGACCGGATGGATTCTGTTTGAAGGTACATACGGCACGGGCAAAACGCATCTCGCCGCCGCGATCGGCAATTCGCTGCTCGACCACGAGGAGCGCGTGATCTTCGTCACTGTGCCCGACCTGCTCGACTATCTGCGCGGCGCGTACGCCCCGAACGCTGAATCCGGCTATGACGAGACGTTTGATCGCCTGCGTGAAGCGGGCGTGCTGATTCTCGACGATCTCGGCGTGGAAAACCCGAGCGAATGGGCGGGCGAAAAGCTGTTCCAACTGCTCAACCATCGCTATGTGTACCGCCTGCCGACCGTCGTCACCACCAACGCCGATATTGAAACGATTGATCCGCGCCTCGCCAGCCGTCTCGCCGATAACAAGCTGGTGCAGCACGTGCAGATCAAAGCGCCGGATTTCCGCACCAACAAAAACACGTCGGTCGATGAAGTGCCGGATCTCGGCCTGTACCGCGAAATGACGCTGGAAAACTTCGATACGCGCACGCGCACCACCGTCGAAGAACGCTCGAATCTGGAACGCGCAGTGCAAATCGCGCGCGAAATCGTCGAGATCAAATCGATGTGGCTGGTGCTGATTGGCCCATCTGGGACGGGCAAAACGCATCTCGCGGCGGGCATCGCCAACGAGCTGGATAAGGCGGGCGTCGGCGTGATCATGGTCACAAACACCGAACTGCTCGACTATCTCCGCTCCGGTGTGGACAGCCGCGTGCAGTTGAAGCTGGAGCGCCGCTCGATTCTACGCAACGTATCCGTGCTCGTGCTTGACGATCCAAACTTGAGTCAATGTCGGCGTGGGCGCGTGAAAAGGTGTTTCAGGTATTGATTACCGCTATCTGCGCCGCATGAAGACGATCATCACCAGCATACGATCCATTGAGGAAATGGACGCCCGCGTGCGCACGCGCATTCTCGACCGCCGCCGTTCGGCTGTCTACGTCCTCACTGGACGCCCGTATGTCGACCGGATGCCCAGAACCTACTGACCTATGGCCACTTCGATCCTGAAGCCGATCACCGTTTCGCCCTACAGCCGCCGCGACCGCCACATCGTCTCTGACCTGTTGTTCCGCAACTACAACGTCCACACGCACCTCGACTGGCAGGAGACCGATAAGTGGCTGGAAACCCAGCAGGGTGTCACGCGACTGGCGTGGCAGCACGGGCGGCTGATGGGCATCCTGGCGACTGCCGCGCCGCTCGACAACACCACATGGATTCGCATCGCCGCGCTGGCCGATAACGCCGATGCTGCCCGCACGTTTAACGCGCTGTGGGACTCGGTGGTCGTCGAATTGCTCGGGAGTAACGTCCAGCAGGTCGCGGTGCTCCTCATCCGCGACTGGCTAATCCCGTTCGTGCAACCGCGCGGGTTCGCGCCCGCCGAGGAAGTCGTCACCCTGCGCCGGGCGGATTTGCCCGCCCCGCCCGAGGAGATGCCGGCGAACCTCACCATTCACCCGACGCGCGACGGCGATATCCCAATCATCGCCCGCGTCGATCAAGCGGCCTTTGCGCCGCCGTGGCAGCTTTCGGATGTGGATGTGCGCGAGGCTGTGCGCGCCGCCGCCTACTGCACGGTGGCCGTGAGCAACGAACGGATCGTCGGCTATCAGGCGAGCACGATGTACTTCGACGGGGGACATCTGGCACGGCTGGCCGTGCTGCCCGATGTGCAGGGAACGGGCGTCGGATCGGCGCTGGTCAATGATCTGCTGCGGCGCTTCGCGCGGCGGGGCATCACCACCGTGACGGTCAACACGCAGTTGAGCAATACACGCTCGCAGCACCTCTACGAACGCTACGGCTTTCAGCGCAACGGCTACGATCTGCCCGTGTGGATGCTTAATCTGTAACCGCACCCGCAACCTCGCCACCTGTTTTGTCCCTCTCCCTCTGGAGAGGGATGGCTGGCTGCGCCAGCAGGGTGAGGTTTCAGAACGTCATATCCTCTAACGCTTCGCGGAACGCTTCGGCCTGCGCGTTCGTCAGCGAACTGTTGAGCTGCACCATTACGTTATTGCGAAAGTACACATAAATCACCCCGCGCCGCGTCGACGAATTGTTGCGCAGGCTCTCAATGTACGCCTGCCATGCGGCGAGCTGCTCCGCTGTCTCAAATGTGATCACCTGCCCGCCAAGCGGGGCAATGCTGGCGATATGGAAAACAACGCGCTCGTCATAGTCTGCGGGGTCATCCCGCCCAGCGACGATCTGTTCGTCGTCCGGCGCAATCGCCGTTTCCAGTCCCGCCGCCGTGAAGGCATTGAACACATCTTGCGGGGTGAACAGGTTGAACGGCAGCGGCGTCGCCGTTGGCGGCCCAAACAGACTCACGCCGCCGCAGCCCGTCAGCAGCAGGGGCAGCAAAAGCAGTGTTGCGATCAGCAGGGACAAAAGGTATCGTTTGGACATGCATCCGCTCCTAGCGAAAAGAATCAACCATGACGATGGTTTATCATGACGAAGATGGTAACGTAGATTATTTAAGAGGCAAGCGCGTCGGCGTTATTGGCTACGGCAACATGGGCAGTCCGATGGCGCTCAATCTACGGGACAGCGGCGTCGACGTGATTCTTCATGAGCCCCGCGCGGAGCGGCGCGAACAGGCACTCGCGGACGGTTTCACGCCCGTCGCCATCGCCGAACTGGTGGCCGCCGCAGACATCATTATGCCCCTGCTGCGCGACGAGGCCATGCCCAAAATCTACCTTGAAGGCGTATCGCCGCATTTGCGCCGCGGCCAAACGCTGATCTTCAGCAGCGCCTACAACCTCACCTTCGGTTTTATCGAAGCGCCACCGTTCGTCGACGTGGGGCTGGTCGCTGCGCGCACACACGGTGCCGCCGTCCGCGACCGCTACCTGTCCGGCGAAGGCTACGCCTCGTTCGTCGCCGTCGCGCAGGATGCCAGCCGCAGCGCGTGGCCGACGATCCTCGCGGTGGCGAAAGCGGCGGGCGCGCTCAAAGTCGGCGCGATTGAAACGCGCTTTGAACAGGAGACCGAACTCGACCTGTTCTTGCAGCAGGCCGTGCTGCCCGTACTGCACCAGGTCGTGATCACCGCGGCGGAACTGCTCATGAAACTCGGCTACCCGCCCGAAGCCGTGTTCACCGAGCTGTATCTCTCGGGCGAAACGTCCGACTATCTGCGGGCGGCAGCGAGTCAAGGGCTGCTCAAAGCGCTCGATTCGCAGTCGCTGACGGCGCAGTACGGTATCCTCAGCCGCTACGAACGCTTCAATGATTTGAAGCTGGAACGCCTGATGGAGATCACGCTGGAAGAGATTCGCAGCAGCAAATTCGCGCAGGAATGGTCGAAGGAGTTCAACGCCGATTACCCGCGCCTGCGCAACCTGCTCAAGAGCCGCCGCGCGATGGACATGTGGGAACTCGAACAACAGACCATCGACGCGCTCCAGCGCGATGGCGATTAAGTTGCCCGATAACGCATCGGGAGTAACAATTAAGTGGCTGGAATCGTCTAGAAAACTGTCGACAAACTATATTTTAGGCAGGTAAAGTCATGACTACGCAGCTTCAAACCACCACCCTCGCCGCGCGCCTCAACGCGGTCAAAGACCTCGGCAAATTCAGCGCGCAGGTGATGAATGACTTCGCCAGCTACCTCACCACCGCGCCGGATGAGGATCTCTTCCGCGTCAGTCCCTACTACTACGCGCGGCGCACGGGTACGTCCGTGCGCGAAGCGACCGATCTCTTCCTGTACGCGACGCACTTCGGCATTCTGGAATTCAACTGGGGGGTGCTCTGCCCCTCGTGCCATGCCTTCGTCACATCGCCGGGCGGGCTGCGCGCCATCCAGAATCAGGAATATTGCAACCACTGCATGATCGGCTTTGATGTGTCCGTAGACGATAATATCGAAGTCGCGTTCACGGTCGCGCCGTCGACGCGCAGCATCCGCTTTCACGACATGGAACTGCTCGACTTTCAGCGCGATTGGCTGCTGTGGTTCTATACGCACAGCATGTACCACGCGCCAGAAATCCGCCAGATCGCCGTGAAGCTGATGGTCACCTCGGACAAAATCGGCGTGGATGCGCGGCGCACCGTCGAAGTCGATCTGGTGGACGGCGCGAACTATTTCGTGACGACGCCGGATATTCACGCCTTCGCCAACCGCGGCACGGATCCCAACGCGGCGAGCGACATCACGTTTGATCTGTTTGATGGGCGCATCGTGCCAGAAGGCGCGTATGTCAAACCGGGCAAGGTCAAAATCACCTTCCGCAACCGCATCGGCAAAGAGAGCGTGTACGGCGTGATCTACGACCCACGCCACGGCATCCCCAACCTCAACGACGAAGAATCCGCGCAGTTGACCGCGCATTTCAGCCAACCGATGGAGTTTCTGACGGGCAAGCAGGTCGCGACCTCGCAGGTGTTCCGCGAACTGTTCCGCGCGGAGAGTATCCCGTCCGATCTCGGCCTCGCCTTCAAGAGCGTGACCTTTCTGTTCACCGACCTCAAAGGCTCGACCGCCCTGTATCAGCGGGTGGGCGATATCCGCGCTTATGAGATCGTGCGCAAGCATTTCACCCTGCTGCGCGACATCATCGCCGAGTGCGGCGGTGCAGTCGTCAAGACGATGGGTGACGCCGTCATGGCGACCTTCTCTGAACCGCTCACCGCGCTGCAAGCCGCCTTCGTGATCAACCAGCAGATCGGGAAGATCGGCGACGATCACGAGTGCCTAATCATCAAGATTGGGATTCACATGGGGCCGTGCATCGCCGTCGAGAATAGCGAACGCCTCGATTATTTCGGGCAAACAGTGAATTTAGCGGCGCGCGTGCAAGCGGTCGCCGAAGCGGGCGAACTCGTCATCACGGACCCGGTGTACAGCTACCCCGGCGCACAAGAGCTCATCGTTGAAGCTAAACTCACTTCGAAGACGGACTCGGTGCTGCTCCGCGGTATCGACGGCGAAACGCAGGTGTATCGGCTGATGTAAAGACGTTTTCCGACCCCACCCCCGGCCCCTCCCCGAATTCAGGGAGGGGAGCCAACATTGATCGCCGAATCTCCCCACTCCCCGCTTGCGTGGGACCAGGATTGGGGTCAGGGGGTATATACAGACGTCTTACCTAATCTCCCGATATGAATTTACTCCGCCGGGGTGTCCTTCTCCGGCGTCGCGTTGATGAAACGCATCACGCGATAATTCTCGGCCAGCGGCACGCCGACCTCTTTTCCGGTCGCCTCGTCCCACCTGCGGATCATATCAGCCACATCCTCGCCCACCTGCGACCGGTGCGCCAGCAGCGACTGAATCTTCTTGTCCCACACGGCGGTCACGTCGATGGCGATATTCGGCTTATCGCTCATCATCAGGTATACCTCGTTGACGTGATGTGGTTCTAAGCCCTCGTCGAGCAGTTCGGGGAAGATCGGGCGCGTTTCTGCCGAAGGGAAGATCGCGTACAGCGACGCTTCACCCGTCGCCCGGTGATCCGGGTGGTTGATATAGTCGAAGCCCTCGCCGGAGATCAACACCTGTGTCGGATCCATGATCAGCACGCGATCCGGGCGCAAACGGCGGATCAGACGGGTCAGATCGCGGCGCAGTTCCAGCGAGGGCGTGAGCGCGCCATCGGCATAGCCGAGGAAAACCACATCCTTGACGCCGACGAGTTCCGCCGCTTCAAGCTGCTCAGCTTGACGGCGCTCCACCAGTTGATTGTAAACCACATCTTTGTCGTTGCTGCCCGCCGCGCCATCGGTGACGATGCAGTAGGTCACCTCCGCGCCCGCCCCCGTCCACACGGCCACACTGCCCGCTGAACCAAATTCAATGTCGTCCGGATGCGCCACGATCACCAGAATTTTGAACGGCGCGACGATCGGTTTTTCGAGTTCCATACGTTATCCTCAGGTCATTGTGTAGAACACCACTACTTTATCTTATGCGGTGTCAGGGGGAAACAGTGATGGACTTACCACCACCTCGATCCGGTCTGCTGCGCCATTGGGATACGTTGATCGGGCCGGGCGCATCGAGGGCGGAACAGGCGCTCATCCTCGGCGCAGCCGTCGCGGGGACGATTGGCGTCGCAGCGCACGCCTATCTACGCAAGGTGGATTGGACGATCTGGCAGTGGATGATCCTCGTCGTCCTCGCACTCGATCTGTTCGGCGGCGTGGTCGCGAATGGCACGGGCGCGGCGCGCCGCTGGTATCACCGCCCCGGTCAGACGCGACGCGACCATTTCCTATTCGTCGCCGTGCATCTCGCACAGCTTGTCGTATTCGCGCTCACCTTTCCCAGCGCCAACTGGCTCGCGGTGATCGGGGCGTATGCCTACTTGCTGCTGTCCGCGCTGGCGATCTTGGCCGCGCCCACCGAGCTCCAGCGCCCGGTGAGTTATCTAAGCTATATCGGCGCGCTGGGGGTAGCACTGCTGTTCAACGCGCCAACAGGTCTGGAATGGTTTCTACCGATCCTGTACTTCAAGCTGCTGGTGAGTCACCTTGGCATGGGGAGTTGATCAGGGGTGGGCAGCGGGGCGCACGCTGGATTGCTGCGCCCTGCTGCCCGTGAGTGGCGAGCGCCACGTTTAGATGATAGCTTCGACTTCCGGATAGTTCTTAAGCGCGGCCATGAACAGATCGCGATAAGCGAGCGCATCCGCTTCGCTGGTCGCCTCAAAGCGCAGGCTCAGCACCGGTTCGGTATTGCTGGCGCGCAGCAGTCCCCATCCGTGTTCGAACTGCACGCGGATACCATCCACGGCGACGATTTCGCCCTTGCCTTCCAGCGCGGCGCGCACGCCATCGATCACACGGGCTTTCGCTTCATCCGGGCAGTGCGGGCGATATTCCGGCGTGCTGTAGAGCGTCGGCAGGCTGGCGTTGAGCGCGGCCAGCGATTGCTTCGCGGTGGCCAGTACTTGCAGCAGGCGTCCCGCCGCGACATACGCATCGTCAAAGCCGTAGTAGTCTTCGCCGAGGAAGATGTGCCCGCTCATCTCACCGCCGAGCAGCGCGCCCGTCTCGACCATCTTGGCCTTGACCAGCGAGTGTCCGCTCGCCCACATGATCGGCGTGCCACCCGCCTGCGCGACCGCGTCAAACAGCACCTGACTGCTCAAGACATCGCCGACCACCGTTGAGCCGGGATGCCGGGTCAGCATGTCCCGCGCTAGCAGCGCCAGCAAACGATCCGCCGCGATGCCATTCCCCTGCTCATCGACTGCGCCCATGCGGTCGGCGTCCCCGTCAAACGCGATGCCGAGGTCCGCGCCAACTTCGCGCACTTTGTCGCCCAGCGCGCGCAAATTCTCCGGCACCTGCGGATCCGGCTGATGATTCGGGTAGCTCCCGTCCGGCTCGCAGAACAGCTCGATCACGGTGTGCCCAAGCGTCCGGAACAGCTTCGGCGCGAAGATGCCGCCAGTTCCGTTGCCCGCATCTACCACAATCTTGAGTGGATGCGTTTTGATGCGCAGCTTCAGTGCGCCGCTCCTCAACATTGCGCAGATACGTCCCAAACGCCTGCCCGATCAAGCGGGCGACTTCCGGCGTGAGCGGCGCATCCTTGCCCATTGCAGTGCCGCGAATATCGTACTTTTTGAACAGCTTCGGATTAACAGTGGCCATAGACGGAGTTGAAAGTTAAAAGTTGAAAGTTAGAAGTCCCACACTCGCCCTCCCTACTTTTAACTTTTACCTTTCACCTTTCTACTATGATGATCTCTTGTTTTACGTACACGCGGCGGCGATCCAGAACATCTTCATGGACGTGCGTCCCCGGCCCCACTTCAACCGCCTCGCCGATCTTGACGCCGGGCATCGTCATCACGTCGACGCCGAGGAAAGCGCCTTGTCCCACAATCGCGCCGAACTTGTCGCGCCCGCTGTCCAAGCGCGTCCCCTTGACCGTGCTCTTGACATTCTTGCGGTCAATGCGCAGATTGGCAGTCGTGCAGCCCGCCGAGAAGTTCACCCCCGGCGCGAACACGCTGTCGAGCACGCGGCAGGCGTGCATATCGCAGTGATCCGCCACATAGCTGCGCGCGACCTCCGTTGTGTAGCCGACATTGCAGTGGTTGAGCACCATCGACTGACGCACCAACGCATTGTTGCCGACAATCGTATCCGCGCCGATGTAGGCCGGGCCCACAATCGCCGCGCCGGGGAACACCTTCGCGCGTTCGCCAATAAACACGTCGCCGATCAGCGTGGCCGACGGAGCCACGAACGCGCTTTCCGCGACGATCTTGCCAGAAATCTTCGACAGGTAGTAATTCATCACATCAAGGGTGTGCCACGGGAACTTGAGCGCGTTCCACGGGCCGCGGTACGGCACGACCTTAAAGACGTGCTGCGTCATCAGCCGATCCATCGCCCGTTCATAGTGATCATCGCTGGCAATGGGTTTGGCGTATTCCTCCTGAATCGCGTTGAACAGGCGGGCGCTGTCCGGGTGGATGTGCGCCACGATGTTGACCAGATTGCTCGGTCGATTCTCCGCGCCCGGCTTCTCGACGATCCCAGTGATGCGTCCGGTCGGGCTGACGATCAGGTAACCGCCGGGGAAATAGTCTTCGCGCTCATAGCCAGCAATATACGTGCCCGTAGGATCGGCGGCGTACGCCTTGAGCATATCGGCGTGCAGTTGATCATCCACGACATCATGCACCTGCACGACATAGATCGGCGTTTCCGGTTGGTTAGGCAGGGCCGGCGCCGCCTGCAGCAGCGCATCGCCCATGCCCTTGGCATCCGCTTGAACCACCACCCGAATATTCATCGACCGAATCGCCGCGGTCAGGGTTTTGATGTCTTCGAGGTTACCGGGATTCGCGACGATGACCGCTTCCTGCAAACCCAGCGACTCGTAGCGCCGGAGCTGACTCACGAGCAGCGGTTCGGTGCCAAAGCGTAAAAGTGATTTTTCGCGCAGGGGCCACATGCGCGACGACGCACCACCCGCCAGTACAATCAATATCGGCAGTTGAGCCATGACGTCATCCTTTGATGATTCCAAAACACATGTATTTTAACCTGACGTTTGATTTAACATCAATCAGCGAAAAGTCGGGGCATCCGCAGACAGCATGGCTCTAATGGTCTTAAGTGGCACTATTTACAGGGATTGGCAGCGGCTACCCTAGCACTATATCCCATACGCTAGAATAAATGGACAGAGGTAGAGTTATGCAAACCAACGGTCATCAGAATGGCAGTGGCGAAACGGGCACGGAAGCCCTCAAGCGCGGTCTGGCGCAAATGCTCAAGGGCGGCGTGATCATGGACGTGGTCACCCCTGAGCAGGCGAAGATCGCGGAAGATGCGGGCGCGGCGGCGGTTATGGCGCTGGAACGCATTCCGGCGGATATTCGCGCGCACGGCGGTGTGTCGCGCATGAGCGACCCTGACATGATCGAAGGCATCATGAAAGCCGTCACCATCCCGGTCATGGCGAAGGTGCGCATCGGCCATTTCGTCGAAGCGCAAATCCTCCAATCGATTGGCATTGACTACATCGACGAGAGCGAAGTCCTCACCCCGGCTGACGAAGAAAACCACATCAACAAGCACGGCTTCAAAGTGCCGTTCGTATGCGGCTGCCGCAACCTCGGCGAAGCGCTGCGCCGCATTGCCGAAGGCGCGGCGATGATCCGCACGAAGGGCGAAGCGGGCACGGGTGATGTGGTCGAAGCCGTACGCCATGCGCGTCAGGTACACGGCGACATCCGCCGCCTGACCTCGATGGACGAAAACGAGCTGTACACCTACGCGAAGAACATTCAGGCGCCGTTTGATCTGGTCGTCGAGACAGCCAAGCTCGGTCGCATGCCCGTGGTCGAATTCGCGGCGGGCGGCGTCGCCACCCCGGCGGATGCCGCGCTCATGATGCAGCTCGGCGTCGACGGCGTGTTCGTCGGCTCGGGCATCTTCAAGAGCGGCGACCCGGCCAAGCGCGCCAAGGCGATTGTCGAAGCGGTCACCCACTTCGACAACCCCGATGTGCTGGCGAACGTCAGCCGTGGTCTCGGCGAAGCCATGGTCGGCATCAATGTGACGCCAGACCAGGTAGTTTTGGGGAAACGGGGCTGGTAAGGTCGATTAAGCGTGGCGGACTTGCCGCCGTTTTACTTCTACTGCACCCTGGATTTCGCCACCGAGGAGGACAAGGCGGCGTTTACCCATCAATCGGTGCCGGGTTTGATTGATGACGCGGCTCTCCTATTTCCAGAACCGCTCCAGCGTCAAGCTTGCTAACTCTTCGAGGGTTGCTGCACAGCCGTCTTATGCTGTGTGGCAAGCGCCTCTCCGTGCAAACTGCTCCGCGCTTCGCGCATCACCTTCAACTGATCGCTGAGTTTCCCGATTTCCTCACCCAAGATGTGCTGCACTTCCTCGCGCGCGGTTAACTACAAGTACATCATAGCCGCCCTCAGTTGGCAACTGCTCAGGCTAATTCGGTTCTGTTGGAGGTGTTTGGAAAACTAACTTGGCCATGTCGCAAAGTACCCTCGATCCCCGCCAAAAACTGCATCAAGCTGCTCTGGTGTGAGCATCGAGTCTCCACCCGGCAGGCTAACAAACGTTGTTCGTAGCGAAGGATGAAGGAATCTCAATAGGGAATCTTCTTCGGACATTGTTTCAGTAGGTGCTGCAAATTCCAACGGCATACCCGAGCTATATATCTCTATGTGCACCTCAGCATAGCTGAACGTCTCACATCAATTACCGGAATCGTACAGTTTGAGCTGGAATCCTCCGCTATGCCGTTCGCTAAAGGCTTGTGCGCAGTCGACAAGCAAATTTGGATCGATTCGTATATCCTATTAAGAAGAGAAATAGATTACTCACCGTGATCGCTTGCTTGAAGCGTAATGGCTTTCGATTACGACGAAGCGGATATCTACCAACAGTATGTAACGCTCAAAATATGCGGTGCAGGAGGGGAAGCACCACCATCTAGGATGAGCAAGCGCACTTTCACCGATGGACGCATCGTGATAAGTTTGCACAGGCGTAGCTGTCACAGTGCGTACGCATAGGTGCAGCGTAGGGCAACCGAATTGATGCCCCTCTATACTGATATATAGAAGTTGCATGCGGCTATTTCATACAACAAGGAACCCCAGCATGTTACGGACGCGCCTTCGCCAGCTGATACTTATCTTTATCGCTTTTACTTTGACAATAACGCTTGTTATTGGGCGGATATCAGCCCAGACGGATACGCCAGTACCACCCATCATCACCATCGAAAATGCCGCCGCGCTGGTGCCCGTCTTTCAATTCGATCTTAAGCCTTCTTCCATTGACTGGATAGAAGGCGAACCGCTGACAGCCGTCACCACACCAACGCCCACACCCTACGCCAACAATCGCACGGTCGTTCCGCCAGTTATTCACATCAGTGATGATGGGGTGCGCGCAGTGATCATTTCCACTCAGCCTGACGCGCTGTGGCTGGTCAATTTACGCGCAGGCACATGGAGACCCTTTCTACTACCGGTGCCGCCGCAACGATATAGTGCAGGCTACCCGCTTGCGGTCACAGTCAGCCCCGAGCTTACATGGCTGGCGATCCATGGGCAGTGGATACAGAATGGCGATAATTTTGCACGTTTCTGGCGGCTGGATGAGCTGTTCGCTCTGGGTGGCAGCGCGATCAATGTGCCCGCGAACGATTGTGAAGCGCGGATTGTGGTCAGCAGTACCACACTGCGTACCGAACCGCGTGTTGATGCAACTGCGATCCGTTATCCGCTGCTCAATGAACGATTTACGGTGCGTGCCATCACCACAGATCGGCGCTGGGTACAAGTCACCACTGATGGGCAACGCGCTTGGCTGGGTTGGGATGCGGTCGATCTGACAGATGGCTGTGCAAGTGTGCCATTTTTGCTGGAACGTGGGACAGAATTAACTTCCGTGCCGTTACCCTATGGACTGAATGCGTCAGCGTTTTCTGCCGATGAACGTTCACTGATGATGACCGAGCGCTGGGGCAGTTACGGAACCAGTGAGACGACTTCAAACGGACTCACAATGATTGACGTAGCGACGGGGACGATTGTTGAGCAGATCAACGGAGAAATCATGAACGGGATTGAGCAGTTTTCCGATCCCGAAACGCGCTTTGTAGTTATCGGGCGCGATATCTATGACGTCACGGCGAGTGAAGTGATCGCTACTTTGAGGTCGCAAAATACTTATGCAGCATCTCCGCGCCGCGTGACATTCAATGCCGATTACTCGCGCGTGTTTATCACCTATGATGCAATTGGCAGGCTGTACGAGGTGGCAACCGGCGCACTCCTGAAAGAAATTGCACTGCTCGACTCTTTTATCCAGAGCGCGTGGAGTCCGGATGGGCGTTATTTGCTGATCACGGTTCGGAATACCACCGTACCGGGCACTGTGCTGCCCTTCCTGTGGGATACCAGCGCTCCAACCACAGCCCTCACGTTCAGCGATCCGGCTGTAACCGCCTTGCCCGCGGTTGTTTACGATAGTGCAATATTGCAATTCGCCTATGACAGCCAACAGGTGATGCTCGACAGCATACCCGCGTTATGGGACATCGCGAACGCGGCAGTGATCGGTGACCGCCTGCCGGATACGAGCGTATTCACTCCGTCGCTTCCGCTTATACTGCCTGATCGCAGTGGGTTCCTGCGCGTTCCGATGGATGCATTGAGTACCGAAATCGTCGATCTTCAGGGCAATCAGCGCGGAAGATTAGCGGTACGCACACCACCGGATAAAGCATTTTTCGTGGCGGATGGTCGCTGGTTAGTCAGTGTGCAGGATACCCCCGGAATCACATTGTGGGCGGCGGTTGGTGCACAGAACGCGGTCACGTTGCTGCCAACGCAGACCATGACTCCTACATTTACCCGTCAACCCACGTTCGATTACACGCTTGCCGCCACGCTCGGTATTCCGCTGACCGCGACACCGACGCCGGTAGACGGCTATCCGTTCCCATTCACTTCCGAACCTACTATGACTCCAAGTCCGACGATCATCGCCTCCACCATGACGATCACGCCTGCTGCTTCGGGAACTGCTGTCGCAACCACCCCTGCGCCGACCGCACGCCCCGGCATGATCGCATTGACAGCGGACAACGTGAACGAGATTCGCCTGCTGAGTGCATTAGCGCATCCACCATCAACGAATGCTAGGTACAACTACGGCATGTTTCGCTTGGGTTTCAGTCTTGATAGCACCCTTTATGCGACCGCCAAAGACAATACCGTAATTTTCTGGTCGGTCGATGGCGGAACGTCTGTGCAGGAATACGTCATTTCGCCTGACTCACAGTTGACCGCTGTAGCGATCACGCGCGATTTTGCGCGCGTCGCCTTCGTGAACGACGCGGGCGATTTCGTCCTGATCAGCCTTGCATTAGATGGCACGTTTACCGAGATTTACCGCGAGAACATCGGAGAAATCTACTATAGCTATAGCACAGCACAATTCCTGTTCAGCCCAGATGGTACGCGGCTGGTGCTGGAGCAACTGATCAGGGACGAGTCCAATGGGCATTATTATAATGTTGCGGTCGTACGCAATGGCATGACAGGTGAAGTCATCTACCGGACGGGGTCGGGTCACAGCGATACACTGGGATTTACATCAGAAAGTTTACTCGTCCAGACTTCTTCTTTTTACAATGAAAATTCGCACACCGTTTTTTACGACGAGACGGGAATTCCAATCTTCATTTATCCGGTACGTCGTGAAGATGCTGTACGTCCTCCCTCTCGACGTTCCTATTTCTTCGCGCTTAGCCCATCATTGGAATACGACGTCCAAGTTCTGAATGACGTGAATCTCATGATCACGCCGATGAGCGAAACTCGTGTCGAAGGCACAGTTTTACAAGGTCATCTGTGCCGGATTACGACGCTGGCATTTAGCCCAGATAGTCGGTTGCTGGCGAGCGGGGATCGCTGCGGCGAAATCCTGTTCTGGGATGTCGTGCAGGCACAGTCGCTTACGCCTGCCGAAGCCTCTGCTTATATTCCCGATGGTATGGCATTCGACAGGAAATGGTTGTTCGTTAGTGCGTTGGGCGAAATCACAGAGTGGCGGGGGGCTGAATTGATGTGGCAAGCGCAACCTAATTATGGTTACGCGACTATCGACGGGGTGTCGTTATCGCCGGATGGGACGACCATGATGCTGAGAGTCGATGGACATGGCGCATTTTTTGGCATACCAACCGAAGCGCGTCCGGCATTGCAGTCGGTGCTGGGGCATATTGTGCCTGGCTCAATCAATGTGCGCAGCGCGCCGTCATTCGATGCCCCCATCGTGACCACTACTACTCAAGGCACGGTTGTGATCAGCGGACGTGATTCCACAAGTCAGTTCGTGTATCTACCCCTGTATCAAGGATGGGTGAACGCGGGAGAACAGTATATTCAGCTTTATGGCGCATCTGTTATAGAACTACCTGTAAAGGAGTGACAATGTACGTTTTTCACCGATAGTATAACGGTACGCATCAGGCGAACCACAACGATGAGTCTTAGTATGAGCAACCCGAACCGCGCCGTTGATCTGGCGCACAGCTCGCCGGAAGAGCTGATCGAGAGCATCCACGACAAAGAGCGGAAGATCGAGGCGATTATGGAGAACATCCCGCACTGGTGCAGCAACCTCCATGAAACTGTCCAACGCCGATCAAGCCAGCGTGCCAGAACCGAAGGTGCTTTATCTGCTATCGGGTGAATAATCTGGCGGGAAAGACAAATTCTTCAAGGGATTTGGCTTTTCTGAGGCACAATGGGAAATATTGCAAGTAGCGGTGCTCTTGCACGCACAAACACATGAGGTTGCACAGGTCATCAGCACGGATTTCCGCATGTGCGCGAGGTCGATGCGCAGTCTCTTTTTTTACTGATACGATTAACTTTCCATAGTCTTCAAGTCGCTTGCACAAACTTAAAGGCTTGCCCGAGGGCAAGCCTTTCTCTTGACTTAACCAGCCCAGTTACCTAAAGCACGATCTGCCCTCGCCCCATCTGACCTGTACTGAACAGATAGTAAGCTTCCCCGACCTTCAATGTCGAAATTGGACGTACCGTCACAACATGGGGGCGGTCCGGACGACTCGGCGCGGGCAGCATTTGATACAGACGCTGCTGCGTTTCCTGATCGCTTGACCGGAAGTACAAGAACGAACCAATCAGATTCAGCAGCATCGGGAGCGCGTTGCGTCCATCTACGCTCGTGATGTTGTCCTGTGCTTCCAACCCGTAGCGCAGGCTGGCAATCGACTGCGTCGCTAACACGCAGATCCCGCGGAATGCCCGGCACTTTTCGAGAAACGACGCTTCGCCGCTCTCTACATCCGATGTAAGAAAGCGCTGGGCTTCGTCGGCTACGTAAAAGAACGGGCGAATCAGGTTGGTGCGGCGGAAGACAAATCCGAAGAAGATCCGCTTCATGCAGCGCCCGACCAGATTGCTCAAGGTGGTGTTTTCACCCGGCGTATAGATTACGGCAGCGCCTTCATCCATCATCTCGCGCACCGACAGCCACTTCTCGGCGAATGGCGCTTCATACGGATTCAGCGAGATATGCTGCGCGAGTTCCGGCGAGGAAAGCTCCGTCAGGACGCCATTGATGACCGCAATCACGCTGCTGTAGGTCTGCGGCGCCAGTGTGTTCAAGCCTTGCAGCGTCGAGATCTCCTGTGCCAGATCGATTTTGAAACGGCGCATCACGGACAGATATGCAGCCAATACAATATCGCTCTGCGCCGAGTTGTCATTGTGGTAAGTCGTGGACAGGTTCAGCAGCGTGAACAGATGCGCCAGATAAATCTCCGGGTTGTAGGCGAGCGGTAGCCCACGCATGGTATAGACAACCGTGTCCGGGTCAGCTTTGGGAGCCGCCCACGTCATCAGAGTTTCGCCGATGCCTTCGGCACGCTTGAAGGCTTCTAGGAACTGGAGATGAACCTCGGCTTTTTTCTCAGACAGTTTCGGAGACTTCTTCAGCAGGGTCGAACTCCAATCCGCGACTACCCGGCACTTGTCCATCAAGCGATCAAACCGCGAACCACGTTCGTAATCGGTGGCCGCGCCGTGGAAGTACTTGATCGCATCGGGAATGGCCTCCACCGCGTCCGGGCAATCGCCAGCGCGATAGAACAGGCGAATTGAGGCATCACGAATATCTTCAATGGCAGCATTGAACCGGGTATACACATCTTCGAAGGCTTTGGACTTGAAGTTATACGGCGTTGCATCGGCCTGCCCAATGGCGCTGCTCACCTGCGACTCCACCGCATCCCAGAACGAACGCAGCAGATCAACCCCGCCCCGCTTGAAGAGGTAGTGATCTACGGCCAAAAAGGCTTTGATCACCCGTTTTGCGCTCTGTCCCCAAAATGGATCGCGGGCCTTCATCTCACGTTCGAGATAGCTGGAATTGGAGAGGATGCGGTCAGCCACATCGGAAGCGGCCATCTCGGCTGAATCCAAGCCTTCAAACAAGTGAATCACATATTGGCGATTTGATAAACTCAAGACGATGATGCGCCGCGACCCGCCGATCTTCGCCTGTGACTGGATGACGAAGTCTTCCAACTCCGCCTTCGGATCAATGACGAGCAGCGCCGGGTGCAAACTCTCCAACGGATCGGGGACAACCTGTTTCGCGGCCGCCCTTTGGACATAATCGGCATAGGCGGCTGGGGATGGATAGGCCAGCGCAGCATATAGGACCGGCTTTATACCAGAGGCTGATTTTCCAGCACCCGGCTCGCCAGTGCACTGAATGTGCTGACTGGCATGGACGGGCGAAAACCACTGTAAGCCCAAGGTTGCGCCACTGTGGAATTTCCAGCACCGGATGATCGCTCGTCCACGCCAACGGATGGTTCATCATAGTGTTCTGCCTTCCCCAAGTACGGTATCGATCAGCGCCATTTTGGTCGCAAGCGCGGGTGAAATCGGAATATCCAGCGCGAACAGATCCTGATAAATGCTGAGCAGCTGCTGATAGGTGAGATGCGGTTCGCTCCCGCAGGTGATCTCCGTAAAATCAGCATCACTCAACATCCCGGTATTTGGCTGGCGAAAATCACTCTTGAGCGCCGGCATCGTCTTCCAGCGGTAGTCGCCGCCGGCAACCGTTTCTGCCATGATTTTGGTGGTATATATGTGCTCCGTCAGTCGAGCAACCAGACTCTCATTCACCCGCTGGAGCTGCTTTTCGGCGCGTGCCAATGCCCCGCGATCCATCACCGTCAGCCCTTGATTGACGATCCGGATTTCGTGATACAGGAGCGAGGATGAGCCATGCGCGCGGCGTAAGCCGGGATCGCCCATGCTCAGAATGATAGCGGCAGCGCTGACCGCAGTCGTCAGCGCTTTGGTCGCAAACTGAACTCTCCGCGACTGCCGCCACTCGTGCAGATGGTCGAGAAAGTATTCGAGCGCAGAAACTTCTCCGCCTTGTGATGCAATCTCAATTTCAATGAGTGTATAATAGTAATAGTTGACTGCCTCATTGATCTCGATGCACAGGTTCAGAATGGATTCATCGTGGATCGGCCCGATGAGGGTCACAACATAGCGATCTTCGTAGTAGCGTCCTAGGACTGAACTGCCTTGCATCGTCTTCTCTCCTCTCTGGTTTACCTGTTCCAACAACGAGCGGATGAGGCTCAACTAATGGCCTCATCCAGCGGCTGTAACGGCCGACGAGAATCAGCGATTGGGCGCTTACGGCGTCTTCTTGATGCGGCCGTTTTCCAATTCGCCCACCTTCTGTCCCCACGAATCCCGCACCGTATTGCTCCATTCATCCTTGCGGAGGGTTTCCCATCCGCCCGTGATTTCACGGGTATCCCGGTTGTAACGCAGTGCTTCCCCGCTCAAACCAGTGATGTGCTCGTCCTTCTTATCGCCGAACATGGTGCTGTTCCTTTCAAATTCCGGTACGAAAAAGACCAACTTTGTCTTGCTTTCAATAATCATCAGCGTCTCAACTTCACTTTTGCAGTCGCCAAAAGTTGCGCGGCTTTGTGAAGACCTTTGCTTTACTCGTGAAGTTCAATCTCTGCGGGAGTCACAAAACATGGCAATACACGACATGGATACAGCTCGAAAGCGGTTGCGTGACTTAATCCATAGTAGAAACTTGCTGCAAAGACAGATTGCCCACGAGTGTGGTGTCGGGGAGCCTGCAGTGGCAGGATGGCTTGGTAATAGACCAATTCCTCTCAAACAATTAGAGCACCTTGCCAAGTTCTTCGGTGTCGATCCTAAATACATGCGGGGCGAAGATGTGGCCATCGCAAATCTCTGTTCACTTCGCGTAGAGATTGCACGGACCGAAGGGCTGTTCCGGGGATTGCTCCTGCGCCGCCCCTATATCGCGAGTGTCTTCAGAGAAGAGTTGCCGCAGATGTATTGGAGGTCTCTGATTAATGAGTCACGCCAACTACTCAATGCGGTTGATCAGGAGTGGGATAAATTCATTAAAGGGCTGCTCTACAATTTGCAGGAACAACCAGAGTTCCGCGAAGAATACGTGCGCCTAGTGATTCAGATCTGTCATTACTTGTCCAATCGAATGAAATTCGAGCATCGAATTCGACTCGCCGAGCATGCAGTACGCTGCGCTGCGGAAATCGCTGAGCACACCTCGGATTCAGAACAAAGGAGGAACTGGCTGGCGGCTAGCCTCCTCTTGGAAGTGGACGCGGTCTGCTGGGCAAGTATTGAACTCGGCGAGGTGGATGAAATTGTGGATCGGTTGAAACGAGCAGCGGACGTTGCCGACCGAGCCAAAATGCCGCATATGGTGGTGCTCGCCAAAATATTCCATGCGCGCGCCATGTTGCACGCAGGCATTGTCAACGCAAAAACACTCGGTGAACGCGAGGCGATCTTTAAACGTAATGCGCTGCAGGCGCGCGCTATTCTAGAGACATTGAACGAGCCAGATTGGACAGATTACATCCTCTCGAATCGCTACTATGCAGTGAGTGCCGAGGTCGCTTTGGCTGAAGGCCAGTTCGACGATGCTATCGCCATGTACGACATCATGGTCGATCATGGGGATCCGGTTGAATTTGGTGTTGGGACCCAATCGAGTCTGATCTACGCCTATGTTGCCAAAGCCACCGCTTCGGACACGCACCGACGAGCTTCAGCGATCAAGCGGGCGAATGAGCTTCTGCAAGCTGATAGTGCTGACAAGCTGTGGAGCGAAGATTTGCTCACGTGCATCGCAAAGATCCGTCTGTACGAGCTTGAAGGTAAACGTGCTGAAGCGCTCGAATTGGCCATCAAAACCCGCACGCTGTTTGTGGTTAAGCGTCGTATCAGAAAACACAACTTGATCGGGTTGCTGGAAATGCTCATCACCGAGTTATCAGAGCAACAGTCTTGAGTAGTTTGCAAATACCAGACTCGGTAGGTCGATCAATCGATTTTCATTTATTGCTTTGGCATTCGTATCATGCCCTCAGTGCAATGCTACTGCCCCCATTGGCGTGTCAAAATTCTGTTGGGCTGACCCGCATTTAGTGGAAAGTAATATTGTTATGGGCGCAGCACATGCTGCGCCCGAACCAATTACCCACCAAGGCGACAATTGCGTTTAAATCGTTCATACAGTCGAACCTTCGTCCGTAGCCGCATCTCCACCTTGCGGCGCTGACGCGTGCCATCGGCGCTCACCGTTGTCACATAGCCCTGCCCTTCCTCACGGATAACTTGAATCTTGCCAATGTATGGAATATCTACCCATTCCCCACTGGCAATCTCTTCCGCCAGCGTCTCCAGATAGCGCTCGACCGACTCGCGGACAACCGCTTTGGTCAAAATGCGCCGTTGCCGGGCGACATGTGCGACTCGCTGTGTATGGTTAATTTTACTTGCTCCTAATCTGATAGGTTGTCGGTTGCAAACTGACACTACCGACTACCGACAATACCGACAAATTGTCGTCGGTTGTCGGCCTGTCGGTTTTGTCGGTCAATTACCCCTGACCGGTAACGTATTCGACGGCGACAAACCATTCGGCGCGATCCATGCGCCGCTCTTCAATTAGCCCGGCGCGTACCAGATCGCCAGCCAATCCTCGTGCCTGCTTAGCCGAGAGGTTCAAGTTGCGGTATAGATCGCGCAAGCCAATGCCAGCTTCACCAGTTTGGCGGATCGCATTGAGCATACGATCTTGCTGACGTTTTTCCTGCACCGCCTCGCCACTCTTGTCAAGCTGCTCCAGCAGACGGTGCGCACTCGTACGCCAGCCGTCGCAGATCGCCTGTGCGGCATTCCAATGCTCGACCGTGACCATCGGCGCATCGGCGCTTGTCTTGAGCCAATCCAGCGCGGCGAACAATGACGCCAGCTTGAACGCTTGCACGTGCATGCGCCCGTATATCCCCTTCAGCCGGTCATCAAGCTCAACTTCCCGGTGCGGATCACACAAGCGGCGCAGTTCATCACCGTAGCGCTGACACTCTGCCCAACACGCGACATTCAAGCGCAGTGCGCTCGGCGCATGCCAGCCCAGCTCAGTCATCTCCGGCGCGGGCAACCGCTCGTGCAGCAGACGCAAATCATCGATCAGATCGGTGGGCGCAGGCTGATACACCGGCGAGGCGGGACGTTCGGCGTAATCCGGCTCTGGCATGAGCAGCGCGAAGCGAACGAGCAAGCCGTTATCCCAATCCCCTGAGCTGATGGCGCTGCCCAAGCTGGCGGGCGTCGTCACCCCTAGGATCGAGAGTGCCGCGTTCTCTACCACGTTTAGCCCGGTCTGCGTGTCTTTGAAATAGTCGGGACAGTCATACAACTCCATCAGCAGGTCTTTCATGCCGACCATGTAATCCCGTTTGTTGATCGCGCCGAACAAGCCCGACACCTCATCTTTGAGCAGTCCACGCTGCGCGGCGAACGGTTGCGCTTGGGTGAAGCGGTCTTTCTGCTCCTTCGTCAGTTTGTCGAAGTTGGTCGGCATCCGCCCGGCCAACGCCTCCTGAAAGCGCTCTGGCGATCCGGGCGTGGGCATGAGCATGTGTGGGATGGCAGCGCGGGCGACGCTCTCCGCCAGCTTGTAGGCCGTCGATTTGCGGTAAAAGGTTGTCCCAGCGACCAGCATGAGATACAGGTTCGGGTAAATGCGCACGCCCCACGGTGACTCGCCGTACAACCGGCGTCCGACGGCGGTCGCCAGCAGCCACAGTCCGGCAGCTTGATGGAAGATCAGCGGGGTCTGGTTGCCCGTCGCGCCCGCCCACACCATGTAACGTTCGAGCCAATCGGGCATCTTCACCGGTAGTGCAGACGGCTCATCCGACGGCGGATCGGCGGGCGGCTCACGGCGACGGGTGAGCTTAGGCGGTTCAGGTTTCTCCACCAACCCGCATAACTGCATCGGATCGATGTTCAATCGAGCGCAAATCTCCTTGGCCAGCATCGTCCCGCACAAATAGCAGTACCCGTAGCCGCTGGAGGTATTGAAACCGAAGGATGGGCTGCGGTCGCCATGCTTGTGCCGTTCCGAATACAAGCAGCGCCCATGCAGCCACTCGCCATTCGGCTTGAAGCCCTGCCCGACCAGCACACGGCTGATTTCCTCGATCAACCGGCGATTGAGCGGCATATCCCCGGTTGGCGCGCTGACCTTCGGCGGCAGCCATGTTCGTATCTCCTGCCGGGGCTTGAAGGCTTCCACCCACGCAACCAGCTCATCAAGTTTCGGCACACGCAGAATGTCGAGCGGCTGCTCGACCCAATACGACTGCCCCGTGCGTGGGTGAATACTCGGTGGTGCGACCACCTGCCGCCCCTCAGCGCACACTTCAAGATGTCCGATGGGCGTGTTCATCGCCTTCACGCTCGGCGGCAGTGTATCGGCGTAGAAATAGACATGCCGTCCCACGCCTCCGCCGGGGCAACGGTATAGGTCTGCGCCAGCGTTGGGAACGTCGCGGCAAAGGCAGCATAACCGGCTGCTCCATCGAGATCGAGGACAACGAGATTGCCTGACACAGCACCGCAAACGATGCCGACATTGCCGAACGTCCAGGCGCGGATCGTCTGTTTGTCCGCCCGTTGGCGCTGGTACTGTGTCCAGCTTTTCAACGCCGGACGCTTACCGTCCAGTGGAATCACGCTCAAGCCAAGCGCGGCGTATGCCAGCGCTGCGGATCGAATTGTGTGTTGCTGCGCCGCGTGAATGATGGGCGGCAGGTTCAGGGATGACATCATGCTTCCTTTAATAGATACTCACCGGATGTAAAACACGCTGTTGGACAACGGTGTGAACCTGATGTATCCTCAAGTTGACGAGACAAGAGAAATATCAGATTCACCCACGCTGCCAGCCGATCACGCTGGCGGTTTGGTTTTCTGGCTCGCGACCTCACTCTCAATCCACTCGCTCACCATGCCGTGCAGGTCAACACCCTCACTAATCGCCTCGGCCAGCAGTGCGCCTGCATCAATCGACTCCTTGCGGAGGCGCTCGGAAAGCAGGTGCAGCGTTTGCAGATTGAGCCACAGCGTTACCGACAGCAGCCGTTCAATGTGATCGACCCGCCGCCCAAACGCTTTGGTGAAGTGCTTGCGACTGCCGATCACATCTTCCTGTTCGTCGAGGAAGGCGCGCAGAGCCGTGCGTACCACCTCGGCTTTAGCTTCGTCACGCCCGCGCGCGACCTGTTCCAGACGGTCATCCATCGCTTTGGTGACCTGCACCGACAGGCGCTGCGGATACTCTTTGCCTCTGTCAGACATTCTTCCCTCATTGGCATTACACATCGAACGAGAAAATGCACTTGCGGTTCGTTTCTGGTGGCGCTGGACGCTGAGAAGCGTGCTGCGCCATGCCTGTCAGCGCCGGGGGGCTGCGGCCTCCCCGACGCTGGCGCTGCGCTCCCGAGCGCGGCGCATCAAGCCTCCCCGGCATGTGAGGGGCGAGTTGATTAAACTCGCTACCCCTACTGCGTAGAGGGTAGGGTGTCCCGCCCGGCGGGATCGACCATATGCACAGCAGCATGGGCGGGACACCCACGAGCGGCGCGAAGCCGCTCGTATGCTTTTGGGCAGTGCGGCGCGCTTGCAATGCGAAGAACGGTTTCATCGATCAATCTCCAGACTGCGACCGCTGCCGGTTTCGATGTCCAATGAAATATCCTGCTCAGGTTCCGGGTCACGCAGCAACCGCCACTCGCGTCCAATCGTCCGATCCAGCAGTGTCTCGAATTCGTGCCGGGCGATGTGATGCAGGTTGTCTTCACGGTTCAAGCCGCCGCGATCCGTACACACCTGCTGGCGATCCACCCGGTGCGACTCGCGCTCGGCGAGGCTGTTCTCAATCGTTCCAGCGACAAAGACATGCGTGTGCAGCATTTGCATCCCGTGAGTCGTCATCCGTATCTCTGTCGTGGAGCACGTATGAAAACTCAGGGGTATTCAATCCGCGTGCCTCACGCCATGCCTCAATCGTTCGCTCGGTCACTTCGCGCACCAAGTCATGCTTGAGTTCATCCGGCACCAGTGCCATCAGATCCGGCGCGGGCGCGATGACGAGGTGATGTGCCAGCACATACGGACCCGCCAGCTTGCCCGCGTTTTCGTAGACTGCTCGCCAGCCCTTGCCTAAGCCGCAGTCCGTCCAGCGTTCGTCGATCTCGACCGGTCGGTGATCGGGACTCTCGCGGTTCGATACGTACTTGAGCAGTTTCTTCAGCCCGCGATAGCCGCTTTTCGACGGCTTCTGATACTTCCAGTTCGGGATGATCGTTGGCGTTGCCATGCATGCTAAGTCCCTTCCGATGACACAAAATGAGAGACATCCGCGTTCCTGCGTTGCAGTTTGGCGGCCTGCCGCAGCGATTGCTGCAATACAAACGCGGTCGTCCGGCGTAGTAATCCGATCGGCGCAGCAAGTCTCCACAGACCGCGCAGTACCTCATTCGTTCGCCTCTGGATGGTGTCCATTCCCGTTCACGCTGACGGCTAAAGGGCGAGCGATCTCCACAACGCCCCCTTCGTCTCTGCCTTCAAGTAGCACTGGCGCAGTCGTCGTTTCCGGTGTCGCGTACCAGTCATCGGCCTGCAATTCCCGGTAGACCAAAGCCCGCCAATCGGCATGGCTCAACGTTTCCAGTACATCACGCTTGCGGCTGTTCACTTTGCGCAGGGCATTCCGCAGCGCATTGGCATAAAACTGCATCCAGCGACTGTGCGCTTCCGGGTTGACCGTCGCTCGCTGCCAGTCGTTGATCGCCGCCTGATAGGCGCGCTCGTTGGCGTGGCGCAGTTCAATGGCTTCGAGCATCTGCTCTTTGAGGACATAGGCGGTGCTCAAGACAAGCAACGGCGGAGCGATCGCTTCCAGCCACGCGAACGGGCTTTCCAAATGTCCCGGTAGGGCGACCTGTACATTCCCGATGAGCGCGATCCCGGTGGCGATGCCCATACTTCCGTAGAGCAGTCGTCGCGCGCCTTTCGATGTGCCGAGTGTCGCCAGTGCCAGTGAGAACACGACTTGTCCGACTTCCGCGGTCAAGACGGTCGCGATCCCAACAGCAATCATGGCGAGTTCATAGGGCACAGCCGTGCCAAACGTGGTTGAACCAATGACGTACAGCCGAATCGCGGATGGGGTGAAGGCCGCCAGCAGCAGCGCGATACACAAGCCACTGATCAGCTTCGTCACCATCGGTGGGTAGCGATGAACGGCATGTTGGTTGAAGTGGTCGCGATCCGGGCGTTCGCCGATGTCGCGCATCACTGCTTCAGCGGCCGCACTCCGGGCAAGCTGACGCTCTTCTTGCGTGAGCGGTTTGATCTGTGCTAGAGGGGATATTTGGCTGTTCAAGCGTCGATCTCCTAAATGCTTGACCAGCTCGTTTCTTTTTTAACTTACCTGGTATGGCATCTTGATGATGGGCATCAATGTCAGCGGTCTCGCGGACGGTCAGAAGATCGCGCAGCGCGGCTGGTAAGGGTCGCTTAAGCGTGGCGGACTTGCCGCCGTTTTACTTCGACTGCACCTTGGATTTCGCCACCGAGGAGGACAAGGCGGCGTTTACCCATCAACCGGTGCAGGGTTTGATTGATAACGCGGCTCTCCTGATTCCAGAACCGCTCCAGCGTCAATTTAGCTAACTCTTCGAGGGTTGCTTGCTGCACAGCCGTCTTGTGCTGTGTGGCAAGCGCCTCTCCGTGCAAGCTGCTCCGCGCTTCGCGCATCACCTTCAATTGATCGCTGAGTTTCCCGATTTCCTCATCAAAGATGTGCTGCACTTCCTCGCGCGCGGTCAACTACAAGTACATCATAGCCGCCCTCAGTCGGCAACTGCTCAGGCTAATTCGGTTCTGTTGGAGGCGTTTGGAAAACTAACTAGACCATGTCGCGAAGTGCCCGCCGATCCCCGCCGAAAACTGCATCAAGCTGCTCTGGTGTGAGCATCGAGTCTCCACCCGGCAGGCTTACGAATGTAGCTCGTAGCGAAGGATGCAGCCGTCCCCACATCGGATCTTCTTCGAACATTGCGTCAGTAGGTACTGCAAATTCAACGGCATACTCCAGCTACATCTCTATATGCACCTCAGCATAGCTGAACGTCTCATATCGAAAACCGGAATCGTACAATCTAGGCTGGAATCCTCCAGTTAGGCATTTGTGAATGGAATTACGTGGTATCCAACGCTACGATCAAGGCCAACTAGCAGAAACTGGCGACCCAGTAATCCCTACATTCCTCATTAGCCTCATCACATTACATTCTCAGCCTAGGTGGATCGAGAGTAAGCGCTATTGTTTTAAATAGCTGAACCTACTTGACAAACTTTTAGAGACGGTATATGTTTGAAAAACGAGTGAATAAAATTTTTACCATGAATAAATATTCAAGCAGCGTCGACATGATGTTGTGAGCTGTGCAGGTTAAGGTCTAAAAGATGCTTGTGACGACCCCAAAATTGGACTCTTTCAATTCCCATCACCAGCTCAAAGTCGGTTTCACCGCGTCACAATTGCACCGCTCAGGGCAACAGTGGATTTCCGATTGGTTTGCACATCGAATTGCCTATGCATCCCCAGCCTCACGGTGTTTCCCATCTCTGTCCCACAGAGGGCAGGTGTGCTGGCGTAGAGGATCTACGCCCCTACGATAAGTAATCGTTTACTGACGGGTGACGATGCTTAGAACTGTACTTTCATTAGTGAAAGGCAGTGTTGACAATGGCAGACACATATCGGTTAGCTCTCACAGAAATTCAAGCGGCAATAAATCTATTGAAGTAGGGAGCAATGCAACATGAAGCGTCTCTCTTCTTGGTTCTTTCGGTCGTGTTTATTACCTGGTATTGGGCGGTGTCGTCATGGCGCAGGAGATGACCGATGTCGGCACTCCGCGCAAACGAGAAACGCTGATTTTCCAGACCTTTTGACCGCCAGTCGCGAACGCGGATCAGCACAACCCGCTGATGAACTACGATATTTTTTGGCGCGGTTTCGCATTCGGACAAGGCTGTCCTGTGGGAAACGGACACTGGCACGGGCGGATCCTACCCGAACTGGCGCTGCCATGCCGGAAGTCTGAACGACGAACACACCCAGTTCCGTCTCGCGCTCCGGAAGGCATCTACGGAGCGACGGTGGCGGAATTCACGGCAGATGACGTGATCCATACGCTCGATCAGTACTTCCAGCACACCGACAGCTCTCACCTACTGGGGCGTGGCGCGCATCACCACCAATACATCGCCAGCTACACCAAGATCGATAACTACACGTTTGAACTCACGACCTCAATCCGTCATACGACCTGAGCACGGTCAGCGGGCGTATGTTACGGGGCTCGGTTTCAATATTGTGCCGAAACACATCTTCGAACAGCAGGCGAAACGTCGCGGGAATCTGCAACCTCATCCGGTAGTGCTCATTCTATATCCTCAAAGAATTCGATCCGAACGGGTTCTGGGGCGCTCTTGGGAACGCCGCGAAGACTTGGAACGCTCGGCGGGGGCTTGGATGGGGTGAACGGCGTCCGCGTTACATCCTCTACAAGGACTTTGGCCCGGAAGAAACCCGCGTGCTCGCCTTTCGTGCAGAACCAGTGGGCGATGTCGACACCTTCATGAGCCCTGACAGCATCATCGCGGCGCAGGCGCGTCGCGTTGCCATCACCACCTTCTCCCTCCACGCGGTCTTATCACAATACGGACGATGCGGGCAGCTACGGTGTGTTGATGAACCGGCAACAAGCGCCGCTGGATAATGTTAACGTCCGCTGGGCGCTGGCGCTCTCGTTGAACCTGCAAAACGTGGGCATCAACTCGGTGAGCGGTCAACTCCGCGCGCTTCGCCGCCGCCCATGGTATACAGCCAGATTCTCCGCCCGATTCACTTTGAGCCGCTCCTGCCGCGGCTGCGACTTCGCGCTGGCCGATGGGTATCAGCCGTTCAACGAAGACTGGTCGCTCCAGCTCGCCGAACAGCTCACCCAGATGGGCGTCCCCGCTGATCAACTGCCGCAGGATAGCCACTTCGTCGGATATCGGTGCTGCTTGGTGGAACTGGCGATGTCGCCGCGGCTTTAATTGCCGCTGATCCTCCGCAGGTTTGAAGCCGCGACAGCGGCGGCCAATGGCTGCAACCCGATGGCACGCCGTGGAATCTCGGAATTCGTCATCCCTGGTGACTGGAATGGGTTATGCAACGCGCGTCGGTTTCTCGATTGCCGACAGCTGGCAGCAGTTCGGGATGCTCGTCAACGTGCGTCAGGTGGACAATGCCGAGCCTGGTTCGGTTCAGAACACCAACAGCTTGCTCACAACCATGCTCAAGTGGACGAACTGCATCTTCACGCCCAACTACCTGAATGCCTGGAACGGCGTCCGGACCCAGTTCCTGTTTCGAACCGGATCCCAGCGACACCATCACCGCAATATGTACCGCTGGAACAATGAAACGGTCGATCAACTGGTGCTCGACAGTATGTCGCTG